>CAYIOP010000001.1:0-248509 GCA_964365185.1 uncultured Candidatus Saccharibacteria bacterium
TGACCCTGCCGTTCGCCACACTCGGATTGTTCGAGGGTATCCGGCACTGGGGCGCGGGACCGACAATCATCATCATTACCGCGACTCCGCTGGTAAATCTCGTCATCGGTGCTTTCTTAGGCCGACGGATTTCGCCAGCGTCCATCGTCGGACTGGTGTTGGTGCTCGGCGGCGTAGTGATGGCGCGATGGGGCGGACACTTTCAGTGGGCAGGATTCGCATGGACGCTGTTCGGCACAATCATGAACGGTATCCTCTACGAATTCTTCGCTCGCGCGAAAGCAACATCGCTCCAGAAGTGTTTCTATGCCTGCATGGGCATGGGAACGCTCGGCCTAGTGCTAATCGCCGGTGCGTCGTGGTCGGCCATCGCAGAGCCGAAACTGATTCTGCTTGTTCTCGGGTTCGCGTTCGTTGGAGGATTCCTCTACTGGATTGCGAACCTGATGGCGTTCGAGAATCTGCCCACAACAGAGGCGAGCGTTCTTGCCCAAGGAGAAACCCCTGCGGTTATCCTCGGCGCGAGCGTTCTGCTCGGCGAACACCTCACGCTCGTTCAGTGGGTTGGCGTAGGAATTGCGCTCTACGGAGCGTGGTATCTCTCGCGCTGGCTCGCCAAGCAGGCGGTTCAGGAAAAACAAGTGGCGTAAGCCACACCATCGGGTCTCGGAGCTTCGGCTTCGGGACCCTTTTCATTTTTGGATTTCAAAGAACAAATAATTTGCCGCCAAACCAGTAAATTTTTCAATCCATTTTTAATTGAAAAATTTACTGAAATGAGTTAAACTTAACTCATTGAAAAACTTGAAATTGTTAGTGGTGCGGCTCACTTCGACTTTGCTCAGTACAAGCCGCCGCCTTTCCGAATTTTCGCGGGGCTCTTTTTTAGAATTGCTATGGTTTTAAAAATTAGTTATTATTCAACTTATGCAAACATACGACTATATAATTTTTGGTGTAGGGTTTTTATTGTCTGTCTATTTGGGTTGGAAGGCGCGGGAAATTTTTAGTGAAATTCCCAAAGAGGATTGGATAAAGCGACCCAAGAGTTGGCGGCTCCATCAGTTCTGGTTTAATTTTATTGGTTCGTTTGTGGGGTGGCTGATTTTGCTGGGACTATTTATTTATTTTAGGGGGTCGGGGATGAAGGAAATAGGTTTTTATCATTTTATTTTTCTTTTTATTGGTGTTATGGGTGTGGTTGGTTGGTTGCCGATGGGACTTATGGGTTTGGTGGCGCGATTAGTTGAATTTGGGCGAGAGGCACTAGAGAGATTAATGAAGTTGATTTCCAGAAATTAGTTTTTTGGTTGATGCAGGAATTTTATTATAGCGAAGCAATTGTTTTGGATAGGGAGGAGGCGAATGATTTTGATTCTCGATACGCAATTTATGCCAAGCCGATCGGAAAATTTTATACTAAATCAAAGAGCGTTCGGAAAATCACTTCTAAACTAGTGGGACATCTTGAGCCGGGGAGTTTGGTTAAGGTGAGAGTGGTGGGAAACGGCGGGTATCAATTAGTCGATGCTTTAAAATACGGCAAGATTTTAATTTCGCCGCCAGACCTTTATTCTTTAAATCAGCTTTTGCCAGAAGGGGATTTTGATTTTCAGATTTGGGAGATATTAACAAGTAGCAAATCGCTAATCGCAAATAGCGGCTCTGAAGATTTTAATTGGCAAACAGTTCTGAAAATTTTGGGTTGGGATCCGGAGGAGGCGGTTTGCGAGGTGTGTCAGAAAAAAAACGTCAGCCGATTTTTTATTCGGAATCAGACATTTTTTTGTGAAGAGTGTGGGGCTGGTTTGACAAATTATATTTTGGTGATATAATTAGAAAAGAAGATTGAAATTAATTAACTTTAGATATTTGGAGGTTTCTGTGATTACGTTTCCGATTGAAATTGAGATTGAAAGAGGAGGGTCGCCTGATTTATTTTTTGATGCGCTTGTTCTTTCGAGGCGAGGCGAGTGGATTAAATGGAGCGGAGAATCTTTGAATCATCTTGTTGTTTCAGAGAGGCAGAGTCCGGAGCTTTTGGGATATAAAGCTAAATTTATGTCATTAAATTTAAACAACCAAGAGCTTTCCGCTCGAGAGATAGCGACAGATATCTCTCGCCCTCGTACTAATTCCACTTTAACTGAAGCATTGGCGTTTTTTAACCATTGCTTTCGGATGGGTAATGAGGTGGATGATTTAGTGAATTACTTGCATCTTCATAAAAAAGGGATTATATGCCCTGGGAGTCAGTTGAGCGATGGGGGAATTCCTTCAATTCATTTTCGGGGAAAAAAGTTTGTAATTCAGTGGTGCCAGCCGGAACTGACCGTTGGACTGCAATACTTTGAAGTTATTATTAAGAAATGAAGATCGATGAATTTAGCCGTGGCTTTTGAGAAAAAGCCACGGCTCTTTTTTTAATTTTTTTTGATGGTAAAATGAAGATAATTAAGAAATGAAATTTCTACTTTACGCCATTCTGGTTTTGCTTTTGGTGACCGCGATTGTGGGATTTATTTTATTTGGCGGACCAAGCGGTTCGCGAATAAGTTTAGAATTTAGCGATTTAGGCGAGGTGGTGGCTGGTCAATCGTTTGCGACTGAGGTTTCTTTTTCTAATAACACCGACGAAGTTTTAAAAAACGCGCGACTTTCGATTACTTTGCCGGACGATGTTTATTTTGTGGGTGAATCCGAGGAACAAAGGGTGATTGAAAAAATTGTGGGTGATATTGGGCCGGCGAGTTTGGGCAAGGAAAGTTTTAATTTAGTAGCGACTTATCATGATGAATCAGTGCGGGAAATTAAGGCCAGGTTAGTTTATAGCGCGGTGAGTAATGAACGTGTGGCGTTTGAGACGTTATCTTCAAAGGAATTTAAAACTGGGCGGTCGGCGGTGAATTTGGAATTTGAGGCGCCGGAGAGCGTTTTTAGCGGAGAGAATTTTGAGGTGAAAGTTAAATATCGCAATGCGGCCGGTAAAAACCTTAAGGGCTTAACTCTTCGGGCGGATTATCCGGCAGTGTTTAAATTTGATGAAAGCACGGTTAAGCCGGACCAAGGTAATAATGTTTGGGAAAATATTAATTTAAATCTGGATGAAGAAAGAGAATTTGTGATTAAGGGTAGCATGATTGGCGAACAGGGATCGAGTTTTGATTTAAAGTTTTCTGTTTTGGCTGATATTTCCGGGCAGAATTATTTGATGACAGAAAATTTGGCAACCATTAAGGTGTCGGAAGCGCCGCTTACAGTTTCGGTTTCAGTGGTAGGGGTTGGGGGTGTGTCTATTCCGAGTTCTGAGAACTCTCCGGGCGGGTACGTGACGGTATTGTCTGATTCACTGCGATATCAGTTAACTTATAAAAATAACGCGCAGGCGGTTTTTAAAAATGTGAATCTGAAAGTTAAATTGGCGGGAGAAATGTTTGATTTTACCTCTCTTAAATCAGACGGGAGTTTTAATTTTTTTGATAAGACGATTACTTGGACATCGGGTAATGTGGCAAAACTTTCAGAAATTGGACCGGGCGACGGGGGCGAAGTTTTTTTTGATATCAAAGTTAAAGACAATTTTAATATTAAACGGTTGAGCGATAAGAATTATACGCTTAAAACGGAAGCGCAAATTGATTCGGCGTCATTGCCGGAAGGTTTTGGCGGAAGCAAATTAATCTCGGTGGATAAGTTAGAAACGAAAGTGGCGGGAGGTCTTTCGATCGAAAGCAAAGGATATTTTAGGGACGCAGCTTCTGGGATTTTAAATAAAGGTAATTTTCCGCCTAAAGTTGGAGGAGCTACTCAATTTACAGTTCATCTTCAGGTTTTGGGTCTGGCGGCGGATGTTTCAGGGGTTGAGGCGGTTGTTCCTTTGGCGTCTGGAATTAAGTGGACGGGAGTGGTGAAGAGTAATAGCGGGGGGGATCCGATCTATGATTCCGTGAGCAATAAAGTGAGTTGGAAGATTGATAGGGTTTTGGCCAATAAAGGCGTAGTCGGCGAGCCGATTGAGGCGATTTTTCAGATTGAATTTATACCCACAATTTCTCAAGTTGGACAAGTGGTGAATCTTCTGGGTGAGGCGAGCGTTAAGGGAGAAGATATGTTTGCGGGAGTTGTTTTGAGCGATACTGATGATAAGATAGATTTAAATTTACCGGATGACGCGACTGTGGCCGGGTCGCCGAAAACTGTGCAGCCATGAAATTAGAAATTTATTTTACGAGAACCGAGCTCAATTCGCTCCTGCGGCGAATCGGTTCTACCTCTCAACGCAAAAACCCTTCGGTGGAGTTCAGGGTCCGAGCTTTTTGCGTTTCCGAGAGTTTCTCTCAAAACAAATTTCTGATTTCTGTCCGGTTTTAGTTTTCGGCGAAAAATATATTTAAATAGATAATAGGAAAATGACAAAAGTGAGAATGGATAATTTAATAGAGAAAGTGGTGAGCTTGTGCAAACGGCGGGGTTTTATTTTTCCGGGTTCGGAGATTTACGGGGGATTGGCTAATTCGTGGGACTACGGACCGTTGGGCGTTGAGCTTAAAAACAACATTAAATATTTTTGGTGGAAGAAATTCGTGGTGGAGCGCGACGATACGGTAGGACTCGATGCCTCGATTTTAATGAACCGGCAAGTTTGGGAGGCCTCCGGGCATCTGAAGGAGTTTTCCGATCCACTAGTAGAATGCAAGCAATGCCATACCCGTTTTCGGATAAACGATTTTTGGGGAGATGAAGTTTGGTGGAATTTAGCTAAGAAATTGGAAAGCGTTAAGGCGGCGGAGAGAGAGCAAGTGGTTCAGGAGATGCTTAAAGAGTGTCCGAATTGCGGCGCAAAAAACGAATTTACTTTGCCTAAGAATTTTAATTTGATGTTTAAAACGTTTGTGGGTTCGTCGGAAGATAAAGTGGACGAAGTGTATCTGCGGCCAGAAACAGCCCAAGCAATTTTTGTGAATTTCAAAAATATTATGGATACGATGAGAAAGAAATTGCCTTTTGGGGTGGCGCAGATTGGCAAGGCGTTTCGAAATGAAATTACACCTGGAAATTTTATTTTTCGAACGCGTGAATTTGAGCAGATGGAAATCGAATATTTTGTTCACGAGAAAGAGTGGGAGAAATATTTTGAAATTTGGCGAAAAGAGATATTTGAGTGGATTAAATTCCTGGGCATTGATTTAAAAAAAATTCATGAATACGAACATCCAGAGAGAAATCTAGCCCATTACTCCAAGAAAACCATTGATTTTGAATATGATTTTCCGTTTGGTAGGAAAGAGCTCTATGGTTTGGCTTATCGCACTGATTTTGATTTAAAAAATCACGAAAAGTTTTCCAAGCAAAATTTGAAATATCGGGATTCGGATCCGGCAGTTGTCGGAGGCGGGGACAAGGAATTCTGGCCGCACGTGATTGAGCCGAGTTTGGGGGTGGATAGAACGGTGCTGGCGGTTTTACTTGATGCCTATAGCGAAGACCCCTCGACTAAGCTCGGGGCAAGTAGCGAAATGCGGGTGGTTTTAAAGTTGAAGCCGCAACTGGCTCCTTACAAAGCGGCAGTGTTTCCGCTTCTGGCTAATAAGCCAGAGTTGGTAAAGTTGGCGCGGGAGATTTATGATGATTTGCGGAAGAGCTTGGCGGTGGATTTTGATGACCGAGGCAACATTGGCAAGCGGTATTACAGTCAAGATGAAATCGGCACGCCATTTTGCATAACAGTGGATTTTGATTCGTTGGGAGATAAAAGTGTTACTGTTCGCGAGCGCGATTCGGCGAAACAGGAGAGAATTGAGATTGGGAAGTTGAAAGATTATTTGAGTGAGAAATTAGTTTGAGAAAAACTTTTTGTTTCCTCAACCCGCTCCAGCTCAAGAAATTAACTCGCTTATATACGAGAAAATACCGCCCTGCCTCGACTGCACTCGGGGGCACCCGGCTATTTTCTCTATTCGCTTGGTAATTTCTACCTCGCCTCCACTTATGGTTTCAGAAACAAAAAATTTTTTCTCTTAACCTTTCGCCGTATCTCAAATAGTGAGGGGGATGGAAAAAATGTAGTCCAGACACACGTTATGTGTGTCTGGACTTTCTTTCACGGACACGAATATACCGGATCGCAGAGATCAGCCAAGGGTATGTCAAAGCGAAGTTCGCCGATGTATGCGTTTAGACACTTTCGTCCTGTCGGAGGTCGAAAAATGGTGAATGTTTGGTAGTCGTAGTAGACGACTGCTTCCACATATGAGTACGCTCCCGGCAAACTATGAAATGCGGCTTCAGCAACCTGATCATGCCAAGTGGAATTGTCGTCTTCTGGTAGCTCACAGATTCTTTTCCGCCAGTTAAGTCTTTGCTCGTCTGCTAGGAGTAGAAAAATCCACATTTGACCGCCACGTGCAGTTTTTTTCAAGAGAAATCTGAAAGTCTGATCTCGATCAGCACGTTGGATTTTTATGCGATCGATATTACCCCTATAGACTTCCCATCGATCTTTCACTCCCCACAGTTGAGGGAATTGTTTGAGCGCTCTCTCTATAAACGCAGAGCATGCCAGTTGCTTAGGCATAATTCCTCCTGGGCTTCTGCCCTTTGACCCTGCTGGGTCTGGAAATTAATTGTTGTAGCAGGAGTTATTTCCTGCCGATACTGGTGATAATTTATTATGTATTACTTAAATTGTCAAATTATATACCTTTTAAGATTTTAATTTTGGCGCCTAAATGATTTAGGCGGGTGACCAGGTCTTCGTAGCCGCGGTTGATGGAGTAAACATTGCGTAAAATAGAGGTGCCACTTGCGGCGAGCATAGCGATTAGAATAATCACAGCGGGACGGAGGGCGGGGGGGCAGATGACTTCGGCGGCCTTCAATTCGGTGGGGCCGGTGATATAGGCGCGGTGAGGGTCAGCTAAAATTACATCCGCGCCGAGTTTAGTAAGTTCATAATAATAGATGGCGCGATTTTCATAAACCCAGTCGTGAATTAGAGTAGTGCCTTTAGCTTGAGTGGCGATGGGCGCGAAGAAGGGGAGATTGTCGATGTTTAATCCAGGGAAAGGGCGGGCGTAGATTTTTTCTTCGAGCGCGGTGAGTTTGGAGGGAAGGGTGGTTATATCAACTAAATCAGTAAAACCATTGCGAGATTTATAACGTTTTGAGAGTTTGAATTTAAAACCCATTTTTTCGAGTTTTAAGAGTTCGAGTTCCAAGAAATCAATTGGGCAACGCTCAATTTTGATTTGAGAATTGGTGGTGGCGGCGAGAGATAGAAAGAGCATGGACTCAATTGGGTCTTCACTGGGATAGAAAACAACTGGTTGGTTAATTTCAGATTGACCGTGGATGGTGAGAGTGGTTGAGCCAATGCCTTCGATTTTAACACCCAAGAGTTCCAAGAAATGGCAGAGGTCTTGAACTTGATAATTGGCTGAGGCAAATTTAATTATGGTGGGCCCTTGGATTTTGGTGGCGGCCATTAAAACACTTTCAGTGACCGTGTCGCCAGATTCATAAAGAACAATTTCGTTCCAGTGAAGTTTTTTCACCTCCACCTTATAATCGGTTTTAGTGGTTTTGATTTTGATGCCGAGTTTTTCAAGCGCGAAAAGATGAGGGCGGACAGTGCGTTTGCCAAGTTTGCAGCCGCCGGGGTGGGGGAGGATGAAATTATTTAAATAGTGGGCGAGAGGGCTCATGAGCATGAGCGCGCTTCGGGTTTTAACAGCTGATTCAAGATTTATTTTTTCAAGATTGATTTTGGCCGGCGGATTGATTTCGATATCGTTGCCGTTCCAGCGGACGGCGACGCCAATACTTTCAATGACCTCGATAATGCGGTGAACCTCTTCTATTCGAGGCATGTTTTTAAGCGTGGTTCTGCCTTGGTTTAAAAGCGAGGCGCAGAGGAGGCCGACAGCGGAATTTTTGGAGGTATTCGTAGTGATTACACCCGAGAGTTTGTGGCCACCTTCAATTTGGAAGTTGATGGCGTTGGTGCCTAAAGTGATGATGTCGCGGTTTAAGACGTGGCTGATTTTGGAGAGCATTTCGGTGGTGAAATTTTGCTTGCCGGATTCCATGCGGGCCACAGCGCTCTGGCTGGTGTTTAGCGCTTCGGCGAGTTCTTCTTGGGTGATGCCGCGTTCTTCGCGGAGGTCAGTGATAAATTGGCCAATTTTTTGCTGCTCTTTATTTTTTGTTACATGCTTCATGTTGCGTGTTTCGTGATTTAGTATAGCATATGTGATATATTTTGCAAATTGCAGATGGCAAAGCGCAGGGTGCTCTAGTTGTTCTAAGTGTTGTAATTGCCAGGTAAATAAAAAAAGGCCGTACTGGGTTTGGCTAATATATCGGAGTTTTGATATTGATTATTGGGTTTAGAGCGGCTAAACTATAAATACGAAATTCATGTTCACTCGAAAAATAGGCATTGATTTGGGAACGGCGAATACAATCGTCTTTGTGCCGGGTAAGGGATTTGTGATTAACGAGCCAACCATTGTGGCTTTGACCAAACCGGATAATAAAGTTTTGGCGGTGGGGTTGGAAGCTAAAGAAATGATTGGCCGGACGCCGGAGGAGATTGTGGCTTATCGCCCGCTTAAAGACGGCGTGATCGCTGATTATTACATCACTAAGATCATGCTAAAGTATTTTATTTCTAAAGCGGTGAATTGGTATGATTTTTTTAAACCGGATGTGGTGATTTCAGTGCCAGCTGGAATTACTCAGACCGAGCGGCGGGCAGTGATTAATGCCGGACGTGAAGCTGGGGCGCATAATGTTTTTATTGTTAAAGAGCCAGTCTTGGCGGCCTTGGGCGCTGGAATTCCAATTAACGCTCGGTCCGGCAGTATGGTCGTGAATATGGGTGGCGGGACATCCGAGGTGGCGGTGATTGCTTTAGGGGGAATTGTTTCTTGGGTGAGTTTGCGGGTGGCGGGCAATAAATTTGATCAGGCGATTTCGGACTATGTGAAGAAAAAATATGGGCTCATAATTGGTGAGCAGACAGCTGAACAGGTGAAAATTAAAATCGGTGCGGCATTGCCTACTAAAGAAAAAATGGAGTTTGAGATTCGCGGGCGGGACTTGGATTCCGGGTTGCCAAAAGATGTTAATATCTCAAGTGGTGAGATTGCCGAGGCGTTAAATAGTTATTTAATTGAGGTGGCGAAAGCAGTGCAAAAAGTTTTTAATGAGACGCCGCCGGAGTTAGTGGCGGATGTGATGGAGAAGGGAATTGTTTTATCAGGCGGCAGTTCGCAATTGCATTGTTTGCCGGATTTTTTTGAGCGTTATTTGGGAGTGTCGGCTTATATGGCTGAGGATCCGCTTTTCTGCGTGGCTAAGGGCACGGGTTTGATTTTAAGTCATTTGGATTCTTATAAGAGGACGTTGCTTAATAAGAGATAAATGTTAAACGTAAAGCGCGAGGCGAAAAGTAGAAATGTTAGGACACGAATTATTGGTTAAAAATTTTAAGCGACTCGCGGACGGGGATAAATTATCTCATGGGTATGTTTTTTTTGGACCAAAGGGAGTGGGGAAGAGAATTTTTGCTTTGGGTTTTGCTAATTACTTAGAAAAAAAAGAATTTTCTTTTGATGAGGATTCTCATAAGATTTTGGGTGATTTACTTTTTATTTCTCGGGGAGAAGAAAGTTCGCTGGGAATTGACCAAGTTCGGGCGCTAAAAAATTTTTTGTCCCAGAGGCCAAACCAAAGTTTAAGGCGAACGGCGATTATTGATGAGAGCGAGTTTTTAACCAGTGAAGCCGAAAATGCTTTGCTTAAAATCACTGAAGAGCCACCGACTTCTTCGCTTTTAATTTTGATTGCGCGTGAACCAGAGATGCTCACCGCGACTTTAAGTTCGCGGCTGCAAAAAATATATTTTTCGCCGGTTAAAAACAGTGAAATTGAAAATTGGCTGGTTAAGGAATTTTCGGTTAATGGCGAAAAGGCAGAAGAATTGGCGAATAGGTCTTTTGGAATCCCGGGTTTGGCGCGACGGCTTTTAGAGGATGAAAAGTTGGCGGTTCTATTAAAAGAAGCGGTTAAATTTTTGAAGGTTAAGGATACAGAGCGGGGAAGTTTTATTAAAGAATTAGTTAGTCATGAAGATTTTAAAATTTTAGAGTTTTTGGATGCGGTGATTATGGTTTTGGCCCAAGAGTTACGAATCCGTCAGGCGCTGGACGAGAAAAATTTTGTTTTATGGCATCAGATTTTAGAATTAAGGCGAAATGTTTCATTTTTTCCGCTTAATCCGAGGTTGCAAATTATGAACTTGATGACTCATGACAGATAACTTGTGACCAGGGATTTATGAATTACAATTAATAGCATGATTGAGGAAAAGTTGATTAAAGAATTTGAGGCGGCGTTAAAAACGGCGGTTTTTAAGCTTAACGAGGATTTGAAGATGATTCGAAGCAATCGGCCGTCGGTGGAGATTATCGAAAATATTCGAGTGAATATCTATGAGCAAAACATGACGATTCAGCAGTTGGGTTCGATTTCGATTCAGCCGCCGCGTGATATTTTAATTTCGGTTTGGGACAGGGCGGCAGTCGGGGCAGTTTCAAAAGCGATTGAGGAGGCCAAGATTGGACTTTCGGTTTCAACGGATGGCAATGTGATTCGGGCCAGTTTGCCGGTTTTAACCGACGAGCGGAAAGCGGAACTTTCAAAATTAGTTAAAAAAACAATTGAAGAGGCGCGAATTCGGGTGAGAGGCGAGCGAGACGAGGTGATGAAAAAAATTAAAAAAGCGGAAGACGATAAAGAGTTGAGTGAAGATGTGGCGTTTAAGGCCAAGGAGAAGGCGCAAAAACTAGTGGAGGAGGAGAATAAGAAAATTGAAGGGATGATGGAGGGGAAGATTAGGGAGATAAGTGGGTGAGGTTTGATATAGAAAATATTTTCTTTTTTCAACCCGCTTCGGCTCGCAAAATTTATACTCGCTCATAATACGAAAAAATACCGCCCTCCTCACTTCGTTCACGGGCACCCGGTATTTTTTCTATTCGCTCGTAAATTTTAGCTCACACTTACGCTTATGGTTTCAAAAAGAAAAAACTTTTTATATTTACTGAGATTTATTTTTATTAATCGTGTGTTTAATTTTACCTTCCAGATAATTTATTTTTTATCCAATCTCGCACGAGTAGTAAATAAGGTGAGCCAGCAACCGCACCCATAATTGCGACTATAAGTACCCAGTATGTTTTGATGTATTTGTCCCAAACTTCTGTAAATGCTGTAAAAAAAGTAAAAGACTCTCCATGCCCTGTAATAATTAACTGTGGAATGTATTTAAATGCTTGCAGATGTTTTTTTGCTAACTCTTCCGGGTCTATATCTACAGCATATTCTGGTGGATATTTCCCAGTAAATTTTATATTTAGGTCATAAGCAGTTGTTTCTTCAACGAATGGCGGGTTTCTTTTTTTACTTCTATCTAATCTTTTACCATCTTTTGAGATACGATTGTGTTGCCAAAATTTACTTCTTGGTATTAACCAAAGGAAGTTTTTTGAAATATCTCTTAAAAACTTATCCTTTCCAATATAACCAACCTCATCTACCGTTCTCCTAGATTTAAGTAAATACTTATCAATTTTACGGCACTCTTTTTTAAGTTGCCATAATACCCACCATTCACGGAATATAGAAAACATTTCTTTAATTGTGGCAAAAAATTTGGTCAGATTCAACTATTTGTAGGGTAAGTTGTAGGCTATTTTGGTTTGGTGGTTGCGTTTTGGGATTTTTTCCGTATACTTTTATAAACAATGATTATATTTTTGGTGATTGTGGGATTATCGGTTTTGATTGTGGGGCATGAGCTGGGGCATTTTGGCGCGGCCAAGTTTTTTAAATTAAAAGTGGATGAATTTGGGTTTGGGTTTCCGCCCAAGCTTTTCGCGTGGCGGCCGAAGCGTAAAGATGGGAGCGCTGGAGAAACTAAATATAGCTTTAATGCGTTGCCCTTCGGTGGATTTGTGAAGATTGCCGGAGAGAATGATCGGATAAGCGGGGAAATCGAGAAACTTCAAAACTTGCCGGAGGAAGAGAAAAAAAGAATTTTTCTTTTTCAACCAGCGTGGAAAAAGTCGCTTATAATTTTGGCCGGGGTTTTTATCAATTTTGTGATTGGTTGGATTTTATTTTCCGCGGTTTTTATGATTGGCACGCCGCAGGTTTTAATTATCACGGATGTTCAAAAAGGATCACCGTCGGAGGTAGCCGGAGTTTTACCAAACGATATTATCAAAAATTATAAGGATTCAGATTCGTTTATAAATTTTGTGAATACTAATCGCGGTAAAGAAATTGAGGTTGCGGTTTTGCGAAACGGCGAAGAATTGAATTTGAAAATGACGCCGAGAGTGGAGACCAATCCGGGCGAGGGCGCACTAGGCATTGGTTTTCAGCCAGCCGGAGCTGAGGTCCAGGGTTTTTTCCGGTCGTTTGTTTCTGGATTTGAGCAGACGATTTTTGTGGTTTGGGGAACGATAAAGGGATTTGGGCTTTTGATTTTGAATTTGGTGCAGACCGGTTCGATTTCAAAAGACGTGACCGGACCAGTAGGGATTTTTTCCATTGCCAATCAAATTGGGAAATTTGGCTTGGCCTATTTGATAAATTTAATCGCTTTAATTTCGATTAATTTGGCGGTCATAAATTTGATTCCTTTTCCGGCTTTGGATGGCGGAAGATTTGTTATGATTTTATTTGAAAAGATAAAAGGATCACCGATACCGATTAAAGTGGAAGGCATTATCAATGGAGTGGGATTTGCGTTACTTTTGGCGTTGATGGCCGTAATTACTGTGAGAGATATTATTAAATTGTTTTAGTAAGATAGAAACTTTTTGAAGTGGTTGAGAGGTGTTGAAGGGGTGGAGGGGTTGATTTTTTCTATGGATCTGGTATAATAGAAATTCATGAAAAATATATTTAAAAATAATTTAAGAGCAGGGGCTTTGAGTGGGTTGATGATCTGGGGCGGTATTTTTGTTTTGGTTTTCGGAGCGATTTTTCTTTTGGCGGCTTTTGGCGGGAAGGGAAATACGGACGGCGAAGGAGCAGTTTTGATTGACGCGGTTTCCGCCAATGATCGAACGCAAGGAGTGGCGGGAGCTTTGGTAACCCTGGTTGAATATGGAGATTTTCAATGTCCGGCTTGCGCTTCTTATCATGCTTTTGTTAAAAAATTAATTGAAGAAGAGGGTGATAAAGTTTTTTTTGCCTATCGGCATTTTCCTTTGAGGACGATTCATAAAAACGCCGACGAGGCAGCTTGGGCGGCGGAGGCAGCTGGCATACAAGGAAAATTTTGGGAGATGTCCGATATGATTTATAAAAATCAAAAAGATTGGGAAAAATCCGATACAGCAGGAAAAATTTTTGAGGATTATGCCAAACAATTGGGTTTGAATGTTGAGCAATTTATTGTGGATAGAGATTCAGATGTAGTAAAAAGCAAAGTGGAGGCGGATTTGCAGTCGGGTCTTCGAGCTAAGGTGACGGGAACGCCGACTTTTTTTGTGAATGGAAAAAAGATAACCAATCCTTCGAGTTATGATGAGTTTAAGAAGTTGGTTTTAGGTAGTTCGGCGGCTACGTCGCTGGTTCCTAATGTTCCAGAAGAAATACCTAGCTTATAAATGCCGGTTTCTAAAAAACTGGTTTTCATTTTTCTTTTAGTCGCGTTTTTGGGTTTTTTAGACGCGACGTATTTAACAATTGAACACTTTCGGGGCGTGGCGCCGCCGTGTACTATCTTGGAGGGATGCGAGCAAGTGACCACTAGTAAGTATGCGGTGGTTTTAGGTGTGCCAGTGGCGCTTGCGGGCTCGTTTTATTATTTGGCGGTTTTTGTTTTATCGGTTTTATATTTACAAACCGGAAAATTCGGATTTTTTAAACTAGCAACTCTAGCCACGGTTTTTGGGTTTTTATTTTCGCTGTGGTTTTTATATTTACAGCTTTTTGTAATTGACGCTATTTGTGTCTATTGCATTTTTTCGTTTTTAACTTCAACCGCGCTTTTGGTTTTGGGCTGGGTGGCGCGCCCCGTAGGAAATGGTGAGAAAATATAAATATTTTTGAGTCAATTATGCGTCACCAAAAAAGTAGATATTATTATTTATTGTGCGTGCGAAATCATTATCTGCGAAAAATATTTAATTTTCTACGGGGTGGGGAGGGAATTTAAAAATAAAAATGAATTTTGGAGAAAGAATTGTTCAACAAGTTTCTTCGGATCGGGCTTATAGGCGAGCGGAGAAGATGTTAAAAGAAGACCAGATTGATTTGGATGATTTTCGAGAACTTTATGGAGAGGAGAATATTTCAAGTGATAAAAAATACGTAAGAGAGCTCGAGGAAAAATTTGCGAATGAAGATAATCCAGAGGAAAAAGAGGCCTTAAAATTAGCTAAAACTTTTGAGGCAATAGTCCACGAGCAATCGGAGCTTTCTAACTGGTTGGGTGAAGAGGCAATTACTATTAAGGCCTCGAGTTATGACGATTTTAAAAATGGAGTGGATGAGATTGTTGAGTTTAGAGAGAATGAATCCTCGGCGTCGTATTTAGCTTTGGCGATTGATATTACTTTTGGTGATTATGTTATGAAGAAATTTACTCGGATTAAAGATGAGATTGATCAAGGCAAACTTGGCGAGGTTAAATATTTTAAATCAGAGGACATGAATTTTAAGGGGCAGCTTTCAAATGTTCCACGGGTAGTGGTGGGAGTTAACGGGTCAACAGCCAGAGAGTTGGTTGATTTATGGACCGAGAATAAAAAAGACGAGTTAGGGAAGCATTGGATTCAATTTCAGATTTTAGAGGAGATTTTGCTTCAAGCCGAGACATTCCGTGATTATGCGAAAAAAATTGGTCAAGAAAAAATCGCTATAATTTATGATAAGATGGCGAGCAAAATAAAAGAGATTTTGGAAACCAAAAAAGAGCAGGGAGCGAAGGATTCTTCAGAGCGAGATGACGGTTTTTCGGCGATTAAGATGATGCTTGAGGGTTTTAGGTAGAAGGGTTTATTTATATTTTAATTTAAGATAGATAACGCGTGGACTATTGCTAGAGTCAAAAAATTGTGATATAAATATACTCTTATGAATAACTTTAAAAAAGGTGGTTTTCGACAGGGAGGCGGTGGTTCTGGTGGACGTTCAAAATTTGGTAATAAGTTTGGGGGTGGGAGAGGCAGAGATGATAGACGACCCGGGGGGCGCATGGAGCTTTTTCCCGCGGTATGTTTCGAGTGTAAAAAGAATTGTGAAGTTCCTTTCCGTCCTACAGGAGATAAGCCGGTTTACTGCCGTGACTGTTTTGGCAAACAAGAACATATACCAGGACGCAATTCTAGCGGAAGCGATCGTCCGAGCGGAGATTTTAGGAGAGATGTTCGTCCGCAGCATGAATATCAATCTGAACCTGTAAGAGCGCAAAGTGACGATGGAATCGGCGCGCTTAAACGACAACTGGCCGCACTTGAATTAAAGGTTAATCGCATTCTTGAGCTCGTGAGTCAAAAGACGGAGAGTTCCGTTTTTAAGGTTCCTGTTGTTCATGAAACTTCTAAAGTGGCAAAAGCGACAAAAGTAAAAACTCCTGCTCGCAAAGTTGCTAAAAAATAATTTTTATTACACTTGCAGTCCCTTGACCCAAAAGGCTTCGGGGTGATTGAATCGCTAAAATAATTGTTCTCAAAAAACTTCGTTTTCTGAGCGCTTGAAAATCTAAGCTCTTTCAGAGCGTAAGATTTTCTAAGCGGCTGGGGAGCCAGGGGTCGAACCTGAAGTCTCCTGCTTCAAAGGCAGGCGTGTTACCATTACACCACTCCCCAAGATATTAGGAATAATTTAACATATATAGTAGTTGTGAGGCAATTTTTTGCTGCTGAAACAGGGACTTTATGGGGATTTATCCACTCTTGATTTTTGGATTGGTTCTAGTAGTATAAATTCATGCCTAGAAAATCTAATAAAAAAAAGGCGTCGCGCTCGGCAGTCCAAGTGACGGCGTTTGCCTTGTTTGGTTTCTTTTTGGTTTACGCAGGGGGAGTGAGTTTATCAAAAGCTAAGTCGACCGGCGGTTTGGGATCGTTTTTTAATAGAGGTGGAGAACCGCTTATAGTGTGTGATGCCATCAAAGATGTTTCGGCAGTAAAGTCAGATGGGCGTCAGGTAGGGGAGCAAATTAAATTATTAAACAATAATTTGGTTGCTGTTTTTCGCGCTTTTAACAGCGACACTGCTAAAAATAAAAATATCGACAGTTTAAAACAAGCTTTGATTGAAAGAAAGCAGGCCGTGATGAAAGAGTTTGCTTCTAATCCGAGTGTTTTTTTGACTAGCCGCTTGCCAAAAGAGGAGAGAAATCAAATCGCTTCAATTTCAGAAAATTGCATTGAGGAAGATAAAACAATTGAAGGAACATGGGAGGCGTATATTGACGAGAGCATTGACGGGTCAGCGCTAAAATCAAGCAAACATTATTTTGTTTCAACCGGCGGTAGAACGCGTGTTGAGGTGATGCCGTTGTTTGAATCAGCGGCGATGCCAACTATTTCAGGCAGTCAAGTGAAGATAGCCGGGGCGGCGATGGACGACCGAGTAGTTTTCAGTGGTTTTATTCCGTCGGGTGAATATCAAGGGGTGATTATTGGCGGGTCAGGGAATACCGGACCGACTTTAGGTGAGCAGAAAGTGGTGGTGATGATGGTGAATTTTAGCAATACACCGGTGCCTTTAGTTACTCGTTCTCAAATTGAGCAATATGTTTTTACTGAAACAGCTAATTATTATCAAGCCAATTCTTATAGTCAGGCCTCAATTAGTGGAGATGTTTTAGCCGGGCCCCAAAACGATTGGTATCAGATAAATATGCCCCAGACCTGTGATTATAACGCGGCTTTACTTGAAGCCGTGGCTCTGGCTGACCCGAATGTGGATTTTTCCGGGTACGATTATATAAACATTGTGGCTCCGTTTAATGTTTCAACTTGTGGGTGGGCGGGAATAGCTACGCTTGGAAAAACCAGCATTTCGACTGGCGAGGGAATACGGACAATGGGGATTTCTTTTGTGGCGGCCTCATATGCCGGAGGGATGCACGTTTTCGCCCACGAGCTGGGTCATAATTTTGGCAGTCAGCACGCTAGTTTTTATGATTGCGATGATGTTTCGATTGCTGATTCTGGTTGTTCGATTGTCGAGTACGGAGATAATTTTAGTATTATGGGTAATTTATACCGGGGCGGATATTTTAATGGTTTGCATAAAGATATTTCAGGTTGGCTTAGCGCTGGCAAAATGACCCAAGTTACCAGTGACGGCGTTTATGATTTAGAGCCAATGGGAGCTTTGACTGGCGGACTTAAGGTTTTGAAAATTCCACGCAAGCTTAACGATTATTTGTATGTGGAATTTAGGCAGCCGATTGGGAATGATGCGGGTATCGGCGCGGGAAGCAATGTTTTTAACGGTGTGATTTTGCATACGGTTTATTCGCAGAATAATTCTAAATCATTACTTTTAGATACTTCGCCGCCGGGAGAGAGTTCAAATGTGGCGCTTTTGCCGGGGCAGACCTTTACTGACCCGGCTAGTCAGACCCAAGTGAAATTGATTTCGGCGAATCCTGAATTCGCGAGAGTGGAGGTGATAATGGGTCAGACAGATTTTATTCCACCGACGGTTGCATTGGTGAGCCCAACACCTAATCAAGAGGTGGTTAATGGTTCGGTTTTTAAGGCAACCGTGACTGACAGCAGTGGCGTGGATTTTGTTGAGTTTCGGCGCCTGGGTTCGCCTGGCGAGAACACGATTCTTGCAACCGATAATAGTTATCCTTATGAGGCGGCGGTTAATTTTCCAAGCGAGGGGAGTTACTTAGTTTACGCGCGGGCCGTGGATTTGGCTGGCAATGAAGGTTATTCGGAATTTACGAGTATTACAGTGATTTCTCCGCCAAATCCGGTTACTTGCGGGGATGTAAATAATGATGGAACGGTTGATATTAGCGACAGCGTATATATTATGGATTATATTTTTAGTGGAGGTCCGGCGCCTTCGCCAATTACGGCCGGGGATATTGACGGGGATGGACTAGTTACAATTAGCGATGTGGTGTACTTAATGGACTATATTTTTCAAGGTGGGCCAGCTCCAGTTTGTTCTTGATTTATTTTAGGGGGGGCGTTTCAGCAATAGTGTGAATGTTTTAATCCACAGATTTTGGTTAATTTAGGCGCGGTTTGTGCTAAAATTAAATTGGAATGAGGATTTTGCGAACGATTTCAAAACGTGTTTTTTTGGTTATTCTATTTTTAACGGCGGCTTTTTTTAGAACTAAGATTTTTAAGCAGCGATTGAACCGTTCTTCGCGTAAGCAAGTAGTGGATTTACGGCAGCCGTCTTCTAAAAAAGGTTGGTTTTTAGCTGGAGGAGCGCTGGTTTTGGCGTTTTTCTTGATTTTTTTCGTTAATCAGTTTTTTAGTCACGCGGAGGTAAGCTATTTTTATCCCAGCAGTTGTTTGGGAGAGTGGGAGGGGACTACTCGGGCGCAAGAGAAACCTGAAAATTGGGAGAAGGAATCGCAGGTTTTTTCTGCTGACAATGCGGCTTATTTTAGTTTTCCGGAGGCAAAAATTTTCTGCGGAAATTTTTTAGGTTCCGATTTTAAAGGGGAGGGTGAAATTAAAAGAGTGAAGTTAACATTGGTTTGGGATTTTAAGGGCGAACAGGTTGGTATAACTCCTTTAATCCAGAATTCAGAGGAGCTACTTGTTAAACCTGAGGATGAAAAAAGCGTGGCGCCGGAAGAAAATTCAAAACCAATAGAGATACCAAGCGTAACGCCAGAGGAAAATTCCGTTCCAGTTGAAAATCCGATTCTCGAGTCGCCACCAAGCGGCGAGCTGAAAGAAAATTTAAATCTGATTCTTCCTGATGTTCCTCCGGGCGATGGAGTAAATAATATTGAAGAACCGATACTCGAGGCGGTTCCCAGCGTTTATTTAAAAAAGAGCGATTCTTTGAAATTTTCTCAAATTAGAAAATTTTTGTGGCCAAAAGCTTTAGCCCAGAGCGAGGCAATTTCAGGCGATGCTTCACTAAAAAGCGATTCAGTTATTATTGTTGATACTCCGGCTGATATTTCAGAGTCCGTGGGCGAGTTGCCAAAAAGTGATGAGGTAGAAATTGGTGAAAATTTGAAGAGCGCGCCGAGTAGTCCTGAATCGGATTCTGAGGCCGCGAATGCTTCTTCTAATTCTATTTTGGACCCCGAGACAAATTTGCCGGTTCCGATTATTCATACTCTTCCTTTTGAGCCGAGTAAAGATTTTCTGAGTTTAAATTATAGCATTGACGGCCAAACTTGGACTCTGCTTAATAAAGTAAATCTGGAAAATTGGAAATATTTAACCGTGGAGTTGCCAATTTTAAATTGGGAGGATTTAAGGCGTTTACAGATAAGCGTGAATGGTATTCCTTCGACGCTCCAGAAATTACCCGAGGGTTTTTTAGATGGCTTGGTTTTGGGAGTGGATTATGAGTCCGCGCCGATTTTTGAGGTTAAAGAAAATAGAATTACCCAGGAGCCGGCCCAAGAGGTTGTTATCCCCGATAATTTGCCGGTGATTACTGTCTCGCCAGACCAGGTGCCAGAGCCAGTTGACCTGGATAGAAAATCTTACGGACCAGGAGAGACGCCCAGTTTTGATTTTGATTTGGAAAAATTGCCGGGTGGGGAACCGTCAAGCTATATGCAGCCGATATTCCAAAGAGAGGAGATAGCCAGATTTTCTCCTCCAGATTCTTTAGAACAGAGTTTTTCTTTGAAGAAGCTCGGTAGAGCTTTTTTAAGTTGGGCTGGTCTTAGAGCGGCTCGAGCTGAAGATGGAGTTTTGCCGGGCAAGATTATTTTGGATGATTCGCGGCCAGTGGTGGCGCAGATTTTGAATTATCGTAATGAGCCAACATTAATTAGTCCGGTGATTTTTACGGTTAATAACCGGGTGCGTATTAGCGCGCCGGAGCCAGAGAGAAGTTTCCAGCCGGGGAAATATAAGCTTAAGCTTTGGATTTTAAAAAATAATAAAGTGTATCTCACTGAAACGGAATTTATTTGGGGGGTCTTAGCGATAAATTTTAATAAATCAATTTATAAAATTGGCGATACGGGCCGGGCGGGCATGGTGGTCTTGGATGACGGAGGGCATACGGTGTGTGACGCGGAGCTTAAGGTTAATTTAGAGAGTCCTTCGGGTAAGCAATTTAATTTTTCAACCCATAACGGAACAATTATTCAAAGTTCAACTTGCGGACCGGATAATATTACTTCAGAGCCGGATTATTATTTTGATTTCTTGGCGGAAGAAGAGGGGATTTACCACGTGACGGCTAAAGTAATTTTGGGAATAGATGAGCGGGAGGTTAAAGATGATTTTGAGGTTCAAGCGAACCCGATTTTTGAAGTGGAGCGGATTGGCCCTACCAGGATTTTTCCACCGGCGAGCTATGGGATGGTTTTACGAATTAAGGCGAATCAGGATTTTGACGGTGAGATTCGGGAATTTACTCCGTCGGTTTTTAACGTGGCCACGGAAGTTTTGTCGGACATTGAAGTTTACGGCAATGTCCGAGAAATTAAGTGGAAGGTTGAGCTTAAAGCCGGAGAAATAAGAGAACTAAAATACGATTTTAAAGCGCCGGATATAAGTCCTTGGCTTTATAAATTAGGACCAGCCAGTTTTAGCGAAGGCGGCGAGGAAATTTTTAAAGAAGTGAGAAAGTGGCAGATTGCCGCAGACGCGGTTTTAAATGACGGCAGTTTATTGGCTTATGGAGATGCGGCGGATGATTCAGCTATAAATTATAGGATTTTAACTTCAACTTCTACTTGGGGTGCAGAGACCGCGGCGGCAACTACAAGCGTAACTGGTAATGTATCGGATATAAAACATGTGGTGGTAAAGGCCGCGCCTACCAGGAATGAATTTATCATCGGACAACTTATGGCTAATGGCCGGTTGGATATACGAACTCGGTCAAATGGGAATACTTGGAAAAATCTTGCCACAGCCACTTCCTCTGGTAATCAAATTTGCGACGGCACTTTTGGTTCTTGTAATCAGGCCTTTGATTTGGCCTATGAACAACTCTCTGGTCGGGCGCTAATGGTCTATGCTTCGAGTTCTGGCAATGGCGAAACAGTTCTTTATAAAACATGGGATGGCAACGCCAGTTCCAGCGAATCCAGTTTCGCCTTTACCGGAGGCGCGCTAAATATTGGGCCAGTTAACTGGATCCGCCTGGTACCAAGAGGAGATCGCCTAACCGATCAACGATCGAATGAAATGTTATTGCTTTTTTCGAATAACCAAAGCGCGCTAAAAGCCGCTATCTGGGATGGTACCCAGTTCGATCCTTTAAGCACCACAACTCTCGCCACCAACTTAGGTAATGCCGGAGGGAGGGGCTATGACGGTGCTTGGGAGACGAATTCCGGTGATATTGTGGTAGTTTATTCTTCTTCAACCGCGAATACTACCGAGCCGTTTTTTTACAAGCGACGGGTAGATGGCGTTTGGGATTCAACCGGGACTGCGGTGGCTACTGTTTCTTCTTCAGTGGGACATTGGGTGATGATGGCGGCTGACCCTAATAGCAATCGGTTGGCAGTGGGATTAAGTTCTAAAGATACTTCTGCGGCTGTTAACACAATGGGTTGGCCGGCTATCTGGAAGACAGATAATTCTACGGCCGGATGGACTTTAGGCACCGGGTTTACTTCGTTAGAAGCGCGCCAGGCCGTAGGGGTGGTGACTGGTTGGGAGAGATATGGGAGTGGCAACAGCACTTCTTCGGCTCTATTTACATTTAATATTCAAGCCACCGCGGATACGGCTGATTATGAGACCTGGATTTCCGGGACAGGATTTTCTGCTACAGCTGATATTCCGGATGGCTGGACCAATGACGGCAACACTAGAAAATTCACCGCTTCACCCAATAATGATGAGTTAATGTGGTTCGGAGTTGATAGCGATAATGATTTAAGAACTCAAAGGTGGGATGGCAGTACCTGGGGTTCAACTTCAACTGAATTGAGCACTGCTGTCGGCACTAGTACAAACGTCGGCACTCCTCAAGAAAACAACGCCTTTGATTTTGCCTATGTGCCTTACTCTGCCTGGTCGTTAAACTGGCGCTGGTACTCTGGCACCTCGACCGCCGACACCCCCTCTCCCGCCTTAGCCGCCGAAAACACCTCCACCACTAATGTAAATGCCGCGAGCGGTCAAGTTCGACTGCGCTTCAACGTCGCCGAACTCGGCGGCAACAGCCAAACCGACAGCCGCAAAAAACTCCAGTTTACCACCAGTACCGCCCCCGATGCTTCCTCAACGGTTTGGACGAATGTGGGCAATATTTCAAGTTCCACCGAGTGGCGGTACTTTGATTGCGACACCGGCAGTTCGGTTTGTAATGATGGGACGGCCTTAGGGGCTACCGTACTTTCAAGTTCAACCGCCACCAGCACTTGGATTACTAGTTGGAACGCGGCGACCAGTACGGCAATGGATCACGCGTCAACTACAGTAGCGGAACTTGAATTTCCAATTGAGGCCAATGGCGCGACCGCGGGCCAACTTTATTATTTTAGAATGTATGATGTGGGGCAGGTCTCTCCGGTTTATAGGCAACAGACCACTTGGCCAGCCACGCCTTGCGCGAGTGCTATTGTTTGTAGTTACCCGAGTTTACAAATAGCAACTAACCCAAATCCTAGTGTGACCAGCGTGGTTTTAAATGGCGCCAGCCATATAACGCTCACGCCTAATGCCACCACCTCTATTTATGTAAATTTTACAGTAACTGATAGTGATGGCTGTAGTGATGTTTTTACGAGTGGTAATGCGACAACTACGGTTTATAGAACTGGGGTGGGGTCAAGCTGTTCGGCTGACGCGAGGAATTGTTATATAACTTCGACCTCGACTCATAATTGCTTGGCTGGGACTTCGGCTAATGCCACGGCGACAGTTGATATTTATTATTTTGCCGAGCCAACAGATTCTGGCGCGCCGTATGACGCTCAAAACTGGTATGCCACGGTTTTTGCGCGGGATGCGGCGGCTCATGCTACAAGTACGACTTCAACAGTAAGCACTCAGGAGTTAAATACGCTTGCGGCGCTTGAGATTTCAACGAGCAGTTTAGATTACGGCACGATTAGTCCTAATGCTAATTCCGGCGCTATTAATCAAACCCACAACATTAAAAACGCCGGCAATGCCACAACAACGCCTAAAGTTTCAGGTACGGCTTTAGTGATGAGTTCTAATGTAAATGCCACTACTTCTCAACATTACGCGACCAGCACTTTTATCTATGGCGGCAGTGAGCCCCAACTTCCGGAAACCGCTACTGTCATATCTGGCGGCAATCTTTCAGTTGTCCAAAGCAGTTCTTCGGGCGTCGGCGCCTGGACTAACACCACCGCCTTGCCCGCTGCTCTTAATAGTATAGCTTCCGCTGTTTATAAAAATTATATTTATGTTTTGGGCGGTACAACAAGCGGAGGAGGCGCGCCAACCTCTACTAGTCGTTACGCTCAAATTAGTTCTGACGGCACTATCGGTTCCTGGACAAACACCACTCCTTTGCCTGCTAGTAGCACTAATCATAGAATCATCGCTTCCGGCGACAGGATTTATCTTATAGGCGGCAGGACAGCTAACGGCACTGCTCAAACCACCGCTCGTGCGACGAGCATCAATTCAGATGGAACTTTAGGTTTATGGGGACTATCCTCCCAACCTTTGCCAAGCGGCCTTAAGTTACACGCGGCCGCAGTCTACCGGGGAATTATCTATATTCTTGGCGGCACTGATATTGCCGAAAACGCGACTTCAACAGTAATTTCCTCTCAAATCGGCTCTGATGGCACTTTTGGCAGCTGGTCTAATCAAACCGTTCTTCCGACCCCCATCAACCTCAATCCCGATTCTGCCGCGGTAAATAATGACTATCTTTATGTTTTAGGAGACACAACTTCAACTTCGACTAAGGTTTACTACGCTCCAATTAGCTCAACCGGAACGCTTGGTTCTTGGGTCACCGCCGTTGGCGTTCCCGGCAATTCAAATTTTTTCGATCGTTCTATGGTCGCTAAAAATAACTATCTTTATGTGAGCGGTGGAGTTGAAATAATTGGAGAAACAGAGGTTAGCACTTCCAGTGTTTTTTACGCTCCAATAAATAGTAATGGCTCGGTTAGTAATTGGTTCTCTACCACTGTGCTTCCCGTGGGAGTTGGCTCGCACGCCTCTCTCGTTAATAACGGTTATCTTTATGTTGTCGGCGGTAATCCCGGCAGTGGCACCACAGTTACTACCACAGTTCGTTTTGCTCCCATAACTAATGGCACTTCCACTCTTGACCTCAATTGGGGTCTGGGAGTGGATACTGGTAAAGCAACTGGTACTTATTCTGGGACGATTACTTTTACAGCTAATTAGTTTGGGTGGAAAAATGAGTTATCCACAGAGTTTTTTGCAAATTTTTAGGGTATAATTTAAATAATCTATATGAAACTTTTCCGCGGATATTTTTTAGCTGATTTGGTTGGAATCGGAGTAGTTGTGTTAATTTTTGGCGTAGGTTTTTTTGGAGCGATCGTCGGTATTTTTAATAATGGGGTTGCAACTCCAGTTTTTGGAGCCGGGAGCACAGTAACTGCGACTTCCACTGTTATAGTGGGCAATGCTACGCCAGTTGTTTCAGCAGTGACGGTGAATGCCGGGAGCGCTATTACCTTAACTGCTAATGCAACCACTGCTATTAACGTTGTCGCAACGATTACGGATAATAATGGTTGCGGTGATATTACTAATGGCACGACCACAGTTCTGCTTTATCGTTCTGGCATTACTTCTTCAACATGTATGACGACGGCTAATAATTTGAATTGTTATCAAGCAACAGTTTTTACGGCTTCAAGCACTTGTGCTGCCAATACTCAAAATACGACTACTACTTTTGGAGTTTATTATTTTGCTGATTCAACTCAGGATGCGGGTTCTGCTACTTCAAGTTTTCCATCTCAAAATTGGTTGGCGACCGTGATTTTTAAAGATGCTAATAATGGAACTGGAACTGCTGATTCTTCTGGAGTGGATTTGAATGTTTTAACAGCGATAAATGTGACAACCTCATCAATTAATTACGGAACTCTTTCGGCGTCAAGCACGACTGGGAGCACTAATCAACTAGCAACTTCAACCAATGCCGGTAATTCAACAACAACTATCCGGTTGAGCGCGAATTCTACCCTAACTAAGGGCGCAGATTTCATAACAACTTCTAGCCAGCGGTATTCAACTTCAAGCTTTACTTTTTCAGGAACTAGTACGGCTTTAACAGCTAGTCCAGTTACAGTGCTCGGTTTTACACTAGTGACTCCAACTTCAACTACTAATGTTTCGAAATCAACTTATTGGGGGCTTGAAGTTGTGGCGGGAATAGCAACTGGAACATATAGTGGCGTGAATTTATTCACCTCGCTATATATTGATGTGGCTAATTGATCGCGGCAGGTTAATTTTTAGAGAGCATTTTTTGCGTCGCAGCTTAAATTTATTTAAGTTGGCGGTTTGCGATTTTAGCGGTATAATCGTAAAAATGATGATTTGGCGTAATTTTTATGTTGTTGGTAGTATTCTAGGGGCGTTTTTTTTATTTTCAGAAATTCAGACAACTTACGCGGCTTTTGGAGTGTCGCCGCCGGCTTTTCGAACTGAACACGCTCTTAAGGGTTCAACTTATTCGCAGATAATTTATTTAGTTCGAGATCAAGCAGATGAGGAGCTGAATATCGCGGCGAAATTGGATATTAATGATCGGATTAGAAGCTGGTTTGTGATTAATGACGGTAAAGAGATAATTATTCCAAAAGGTGTGCGTCAGTTTCCAGTTAATGTGACGCTTAAGATTCCCAAAGACGCGAACTTGGGTGTATATAACGGAACAATGAGTTTTGTGGGCGCTCCAGCGAGGGCGGGACAAGTGACAATTGCTTTAGGAGCAGAGGTGACAATTAATATTATAGTGGGAACCGGAATTTATAGGAAATTTAGCGTACCTTTGATTGAATTTTTGGATATTGAGGAGGGGTGGTCACCAAGAATGAATGTGAAGGTTAATAATGAAGGAAATATTGCGGAGAATTTAGATAGGGCAGTTTATGAACTTTATGATCAATTTGGGGCAGTGCGTTTAGCTTATATCCAGAAGAATGATGGTTTTCCCGAAATTGAACCTTTTACCATACGGGATTTTATAGTGGAGTTTCCAATTGATCTTCATCTTGGAGTCGGGAATTACTGGGGATCGGTTAGTTTAATGAAAGATGAAAAGGTGATAGCAACCCAGAGGACGGTTTTTAAGGTATTAGAAAAGGGTTCTCTTTCGCCCGGAATTTTTAAGTTGATTTTTCTGCATATTCAAAAGAATCAGGATTATTATGGAGCCGGGGTGTTAGCTTTACTTTTAGGTTATGTGTTCTTTTTTAGAAAGAGGAAGAAATTTTGGCAGAGATAATGAAATGGATTATTTTTTTAACTTTTATGGGAATGATCGCGATCTTTCCTGTTTTTTTTGTGGTTCAAGTTCTAGCCGTGGATATTTCAACTCAAGCGGTGGTGGAAGGGGGAGCCGAGCTTACTCAGAACGCTTATCGGTGGTATGACAATATTGACGCTCTAATTCCGACTTCAGCCTTGGCGTCTGAAAATACAAATTATAGCACTCCTTCAAATGGTAGTGTTTTGCGTTTAAGAATGAATTTAGCAGCTGGAATAGATGTGGCAACGGGTTTAACCCTTAAACTTCAATTTTCCAATTCAACCTCGAGCGGCTTTGCTGATCTTAGCACTTCAACCGCTTGGATTTTTTATGATAATTCAGGCGTGGCGGATGGAGCGATTATCACCACCACGGTTTTGAGCGATTCGAATATTGGTGAATCTTACAGTGAGTCGAATCCGACTGCGGCGAGTCCGAACGCGATTGTAACTAGCGCCAAGGGCGAGTGGGATTGGTTGATCCAAAACAACGGGGCAAGTACAGAACAGAATTGGTATTTCAGGATGATTTTTTCATCAAGCACCGTTTTAGACGCTTATACGCGTTATCCGGCGCTAACAGGCCAAGCCGCGGCCACTTCTTCAACGCCTGGCGGCGGTTCAACTTCGACTGGAGGAGGGGCGCTTTTACCCACGACGTCGATGCGGCCGGGTGAGCCATTTCCGCCGATTAAAAAATTGCCTTCAGCTTGCGACGATTTATTGGTGCAAAAAGTTGATTTAAACATTGATTGTCGGGTGGACTTAGTCGATCTTTCAATTTTGCTTTACTATTATGAAGAGAGTGGTTCGGCGATTTATCGTTATGACTTTGACGAGAGCGGAACGGTTGATTTTCCAGATGTCTCGGTGATGATGTTTTATTGGACGGGATAGGATAGAAAATAGAATTTAGAAAGTAGAAACCGGATTTAGAAAATAGAAAGTAGAAGAGTAAGCGAAAAAAACAGATATGAATACAAGCATAAAAACACAATCGTTTAAAGATTTAGTGGTTTGGCAGAAATCTAAACGATTGGCAGTTTTAATATATAAGTTAACCAGCAATTTTCCTCATTCGGAGCTTTATGGGCTAACTAATCAAATGAGAAGAGCGGCTATTTCAATTTCGTCCAATATTGCCGAAAGTTATCATAGAATTCATGAAAAGGAGAAGCGGCAATTTTTATGGATTGCTTTTGGTTCTGGTTCCGAATTAGAGAGTCAATTGGAAATTTCTAAAGAGCTTTTTCCTAATTTAGATTACGCGGAAAGTTTTGATTTACTGATGGAGGTTATGAAAATACTAAATTCATTTTTAAAATGAAACTAATATATTTGCTTGCTTTTCTATTTTCTATTTTCTATTTTCTATTTTCTGGCGTTGGTTTGGCGGCTGGGACGGGTTTATATATCGAGGCGCCTTCTTCGGAAATTGGGTTAAATAGCGATTTTGAGGTGAAAATTTTGATTGATTCCGATCAGCCAATCAACGCCTATTCCCTGAATGTTTTTTATCCAGCGGATTTTCTGGAATTTAGAGGATTTAATAATGCTGGTTCGATTATTGATATATCCCGTGAAGGGCCAAAGGTTTTTCAAAACGGAAAAATAAAAATTGAAGGCGCGAGTTTACATCCTTTTTTAGGCTTAAAGGGATTGATTTTAACTTTAAAATTTAAGGCATTTAAATCTAGTGAGGTGGAAATTGGATTTAGCGACGCACGAGTTTATTTAGCCAACGGTAAGGGCACGAAAGCTATTCCTAAACTTCAAAATCGGAAAATTGAAATTTTGAGCGAGGAGATTAGTCCAACCGATAGCGGGGTGATTCATGGCGTGGATGAGGTTTTGCCGCGCATTGAGAAAATTTCTTTAATTGCGGATCCGATTTCGCCGGAGCAAAAATTGTTGGGTTATTTGGTGAATGACAACGAATCAGGAGTGAAAGAAGTTTTAGTTCAAATGCGGCGGTGGCTTTGGTGGGAGAAGGAAGCGGTTTCTCAAAATCCAACCGCGCTGGCTAAAAACATTTGGTCGGTCAAGTTAAAAGTGATTGATAATAGCGGCAATATCAGCGAGCAAGTGGTTTATGATTGGTGGGCTTTTGTTAAGTTTACGTTGCCAATCTTGGCATTATTCGCGTTTTTCGTGGTTATGGTTATAAACATAATTTTTAGGAGAAAAAAGAGTTATAATTAAGTTCTGATGAAGCGATTTTTTTCTGGAGTTATTGTGTTGGCTATTGCCGCGGGCGCTTTTTTGGGTTTTTTTAATTTTGCTAAAGCCGCGACCGGAGCTTCAATTTTTTTAGGACCTTCAAATGGAACTTTTACAGTGGGGAGCACTTTTACGGTTTCGGTTTACGTGAATACCGGCGGGAACTCGGTGAATGCTATTGAAGTCAATTTATCTTTTCCTCCGGACAAGTTGCAGGTGGTTTCGCCTTCAACCGGAAAGTCATTGATGCAGTTTTGGGTAACACAACCGAGTTATTCGAATGAACAAGGAACTATTAAATTTCAAGGGACAGTGCCAACGCCGGGTATTAATACTGATAGCGGTTTGATTTCAACAGTTACTTTCCGCGTAAAAAATACTGGCCAGGCAATCGTGAGAGTGCTGGATAAATCAAAAGTGTTATTAAACGACGGGAAAGGAACGGATATTTTAGGCGAGACCGCTGGTGGGGTCTATACTTTGATTTTGCCTCCGCCAGCCGGGCCAGAGGTAGTTTCGGCTACTCATTCTGATCAGACCAGGTGGTATCAAAGTAAAGATGTGACTTTTGAATGGGAAAAAAGCGGGAACGTAAAAGGATTTAGTTATGTTTTAAGTGAACAGCCGGTGGACATGCCGGATGACATTTCCGAGGGTTTGAGATCGAGTGTGATTTATAAAGATTTAGCTGATGGGGTTCGTTATTTTCATATTAAGGCGTTGGGTGAATACGGGTGGGGGGGAGTGACTCATTTCGCGGTTAATATTGATAATACGCCGCCAGCGGCTTTTGAAATTACGATTTCGCCCAGTAATCGAACCGCAAGACGAGAACCGGTGATTGATTTTGGCACCACAGATTCAGTTTCCGGTATTCAGTTTTACGAACTTAAAATCATTCCCCTTGATGTTGGCGCTAAAGATACTTTATTTGGTCCAGAAGATGAAAAGGGAGAATCCTTCTTTTTTGAGGTGACTCCGCCTTATTATCGAGAGTTTGGTTTAGGAAAATATGACGTGCTGGTGCGGGCTTATGATCAGGCGGGAAATTATTTTCAGACCTCACAGAAACTAACTATTACTCGAGCGATTTTTGAAATTATTAAAGGGGCTGGTATTAGTTTTAAGGGCAGCTTCACTATTCCTTGGATTTATATCTGGGTTTTTTTGGTTTTAGTTTTTGGAGTTTTAGGTTATCTTGGACGAAGAATCTGGAAAAAACATAAGGAAATTGATGAGGCAATTATTTCAGGAGTTTTGACTCATCCGAAGATAGCCGATCGGGTTTCGGCGCTTAAAAATAAAATTTCGGAATATGGCAAGAGAACTAGAGCTGATTTGGGATTATGGTTGTGGCTAGGGATTTTAATTTTTGGCGGCGCGATTTTATTCCAGCCGGCAGCGGTTTTGGGAGCAGATAATCAGAATTCAATTTTACCAGTGGAGCCGCCGATTGTTTCGGTTTTTCCTACCGAGATATCCAACGATGAAATTTTCTACATTGGTGGCCGGGCTGGAGCGCCGGAGGCGGAGGTGATTGTTTATATTCAAGAGGAAGCTACCGGCGAGGCGAGTAGTCAGAGTATTAAGACCGATAAAACCGGCGCTTGGTTTTATACCTCATCTAACTTTTTTGACGCGGGCGAATATTTGGTCTGGACTCAACTTAAAATTGGTGAGGCATTTAGTCCGCCCAGCGCCAAACTGGATTTGAAAGTCAGTCCGACCGCGATTCAGATAGGAGGCAAGCGAATTAATTATGAGGAGCTTTATTTGGTTATTATGCTGATTGTTTTGGTTGCTCTGATTGGGATTGTAATTTTTATCAGTTATCATTTTTATCATCACCGGCGAAAAAACCAACAATTACTCAAAGAAATTTATGAGGCTGAGGAATCGATTCGGCGAGGGTTCACATTGCTTAAGCGAGATATCGAAGAAGAATTGAATTTGGTTAGAAAAATTAAAATGAGTAAGGAATTGGCAGTTGAGGAAAAGTTGCGTGAGGAGAAATTAATAAAGGATTTGGAATGGGTGAATACCTATATAGGTAAAGAAGTTTGGGATATTGAGAAAAAAGCTGGTTAGTTTCGTGGATGAGGATTTATAAAATTAATAGAAAATCGAGGTTTTTAAAGAACCCGATTTTTGTTTGCTAAGTTTTTGAAAATGTGGTAAGAAGAGGATGAGAATAGGGATTGGACCTTGATGGTAAATTCAAGGCAAAGGTCGATTTTTACTCAAAGAAATGATTTTTTTATACGTTACATGTAAAAATCGGGAGGAGGCGGTTAGAATTGGCAGGCAGGTGATTAAACAAAAAGCCGCTGGTTGCGTTAATATTTTTCCCATTAACTCAATCTACGCTGATAACGGCGGACTCAAAGAAACCGAGGAAACATCGATGCTGATAAAGACCATTGACTCTAAAGTTCAAGAGGTGGAAGATGTTGTTCGGAGTTTGCACAGTTATAAAACGCCTTGCATCGCTTCTTTCGCGCTTCATCGGTTGAATCGGGAATATAAGGAGTGGCTGACTGGTTGTGTGGCGTGAGGTTAGAAAAACTTTAAATTCTTCAACCCGCTTCGGCTCGTAAAATTATACTCGTTCAACTTAATTTTCGAGACAAATTGAACAATCCCCGTCGTCCCTCGCTTACGCTCGGGTCTCCGACCATTCAATTTGTAACTCTAAAATTTTCGTTTCACTCGTTAATTTTTAACTCGCCTTCGCTTAAGGTTTCAGAATCAAAGTTTTTCTTGTGGATTTTTAGTTATTTTCTTTAATTATAGAAATGGAAATAAGAGTCAATAAAATAATTTCAAAAGGAATGGCGCCGGTGTTTTTACTTAAAGATGAAGATCGGATTGATCGGCATCGGCTTTTTAAATTTTTAAACGCCGAAGATAAAACGTATTTAATTAATTTTCAGAAAAATTTTCCGGTTAAGAAAGAGCATAGCCACCCTTTGGTTCTGCCGTCCGGAATTAAAGTTTTGGTGTTGGGAATAGGGGAGAGGGTAAAATTTAATAATCGAAAAGCAATGCTTACGGGGAGACGTTTGGTTTCGGTGGCGCGGGCGGAGAAAGTGAGAAATTTGGCCGTGAATTTTGACGATTTTTTGGCGAGAGACAACCGGGAAAATCAAAAACTTTTAGCCCAAGTTTTGGCAACTCAATTTGAAATGGCTAATTATGAATTTGTGAAATATAAAACACCTCAACCCGAGGGCTGGTTTTTTGTGCAGGCGATTGAAATCTTAACCGAAAAGCAAAATGGCATAAAAGAAGGAGTAGAGATAGGACAGATTATCGGCGAGGAAATCAATAAGGCGCGAACGCTTTCGAATACTCCGGGGAGTGATATGACGCCCAGGGTCTTGGCGAGTGAAGCAATCCAGGCCGGTGAAAAATACGGAATCAAAGTGAATGTTTTAGACGAGAAAGAAATTCAGGAGCTTAAGATGGGCGGCATTTTAGGTGTTTCAAAAGGTTCTTCAGAGAAGCCGAAGTTTATTATTATGGAATACTTACGCGGAGGGCGAGGTGAAAAGCCGGTGGTTTTAGTCGGCAAAGGAGTGACTTTTGATACTGGTGGTTTGAATCTAAAGACCGAGAACGGAATCTATGAGATGCATATGGATATGTCCGGGGGGTCGGCAGTGATTCATACACTCGTGGCTTTGGGGCGGCTTAGAGTCAAGAAAAACATCGTGGGACTTATTCCGGCAGTTGAAAATATGCCTTCTGGTTCCAGTTATCACCCAGGGGATGTTTTAACCACAATGAATGGTAAAACCATCGAGGTTTTAAATACTGACGCTGAAGGCCGAATAATTCTGGCGGATGCTTTGGAGTACGCTAAAAAATATAAGCCGCGGCTTGTAATTGACGTGGCAACTTTAACTGGCGCTGCCATGTCGGCTTTGGGCCAGAGGGCATCGGCGATTTTTTCAACCAGCGATAAAATCCGTGATCGATTAGTTGAGGTTGGCGAGAGTGTGGGGGATTTTGTCTGGCCTTTGCCTTTATGGGAGGAATATGAGGAGGATGTGAAAGGCACTTTTGGTGATGTGGCCAATTCCGGTAAAACCCGATACGGCGGGGCGATTAATGGCGCGATTTTTTTGTGGCAGTTTATTAAAAGTTCTTCCTCTGTCACCTCGGGACCTACGCCTTTGGCTTCGGCTTGGGTGCATATTGATATGGCACCTAGGATGACCGCGACTGAAAACGAATTTTTGGCTAAGGGTTCAACTGGCGCGCCAGTAGGGCTGCTCACGGAGTTTTTGAGGAAATTTTAAATTAGAATTGAAAATTTAGGATTTAGGATTTAGAATAAGGAGAATGAATTTGGAGTCGAAAATTTGCCAGAATTGTCGCAATTCTTTTGTGATTGATGCCGTGGACTTTCAGTTTTACGAGAAAATCCAGGTGCCGGCGCCGACTTGGTGTCCGGAGTGTCGGTTTCGGCGGCGTTTGAATTGTCGGAATGAAAGAACTTTATATAAACGGAAGTGTGATTTATGCCAAGAGGAGAAAATTTTGATGTTTCCGAGCGACACTAAATTCACAGTGTATTGCCGGGAATGTTGGTTATCAGATAGGTGGGACCCGGCCCAATACGCGATGGAGTATGATTTCCATAAGCCATTTTTTGAACAATTCAGGGGGCTTTTCTTAAAGGTTCCTCGACTGGGTAAAATTCAGCAGGGTAATATTTTAAACAGCGAATACTGCAATCGCGTAAGCGACCTTAAAAATTGTTATTTAGTATTCGGGAGTACGGATGATGAGAATTGTTATTATTCATCGATGGCTTGGGGAAATCGGGAGGTTATTGATTGTTATAATCCTCAAAAATGTGAAAGGAGTTATCAATTAATTAATTGTTATAATTCCAGTAATCTTTATTATTCACAGGAGTGTCATAATTGCAGTGATTCTTATTTTCTTCAGAATTGCCGTAATTGCACTAGTTGTTTTGGCTGCGTTAATTTAAGAAATAAACAATATTATATTTTTAATCAGCCCTATTCGCGGGAGGAATATTTAAAAGAACTGGAAAAATTTAATTTTGGTTCACGGAAAACGCTTAATGAAATTAGGGAGAAATTTAGGCAGTTAAAGGCAAAGTATATTGTGCCGGCGATAATAGAAAATCGAAGCAATGATGTGTCGGGAAATTGGATTGAGGCCTGTAAAAATGTTCATCAGGGATTTGCGACAAGTGAGGTGGAAGACGGAAAATATCTTTTTGATGTTTTTCAAGCTAAAGACGTGATGGATTATTCTTATTGGGGAAAAAATTCGGAGTTGATTTATGAGAGCGTTAATGTTGGCCGTCAGTGTTCTAATGTCGCTTTTTCAAATGAATGTTGGGACGAACTGATTGATTCAAGGTATTGTTCAAATTGTCATAGTTCTTCGGATTTATTTGGTTGCGTTGGTCTTAGAAAGAAGCAATATTGTATTTTAAATAAGCAGTATAGAGAGGAAGAATATAGGAAATTAGTAGAAAGTATTAAACAACAGATGGATAGTTTGCCGTATATGGATGAGAAGGGACGGAGCTATAAGTTTGGTGAATTTTTTCCTCCCGAGATAATGCCTTTTGGTTATAATGAGACAACAGCTCAAGAATATTTTCCGATTACGAAAAAAGAGGCATTACATCAAGGTTTTGATTGGCGTGAGTCAGGGGATAAAAATTACAGTATTACTTTGAAGGCCGAGGATATTCCGGATGACATTCGTGAATTAAATTTCGATATTTTAAAAGAAGTTATCGGTTGCAGACATAAAGAGGAGTGTAATCATACCTGTAGCGGCGCTTTTAAAGTTACTGAATTTGAATTAAATTTTTATAAAGATTTTAATATTCCCTTGCCTAATCTTTGTTCAAATTGCCGGCATTTTGAACGATCAGAGGAGATGACTCCGATGAAACTTTTTAGCGGGCATTGTAATTGTTTGGGTGAGAAGTCCACCGGCGGAATTTATCAAAATCAGGTCAATCATTTTCACGGCAAAGAGAAATGTCCGAATGAGTTTGAAACGAGTTATAGTCCAGATCAAGGAAAAATTGTGTATTGCAAGGAATGCTACCAGCAAGAAGTAGCATAAAATTAGAATCTAGGATTGAGAATATAGATTATAGGTGGCGAAATTTAAATTTCTTTTTCTAAATCCTATATTCTAAATTCTGTATCCTAATTTTTTTTCGTGCGTTCCAGAAAATCTTTGAGTGATTTAGGGGAGCTCGCAAAATGGAGTAGGATGCCGAAAGTCGCGCCTAGAGTGACTGAGAGTAAGAGGTCGTTGTGTTCTCTAATTAGAAGGTAATCAACCAAGGCGTAGAGTGAGAGCGTAGTGATTAAAAGTACAGTGAGACCGATGGTTTTTAAGCCAGCCACTGTTTTTTTGGCGCTGAAAAGAATAAGAGTGATTAAACTTGAAGCAAAGGCCAACCAGAGATTAAATCCCTGGAAAATTGGGTTATTAGGGAAGCCGACGCTCGTGAACATTCCGGCTTTATAAACTACGATTATCGCCACTAAAATTACTCCTCCCCAAAATCCGGCTTTAATGGATTTTACCTCTTTAACAAAATCCGGATCTTTGGCGGTTTGTTTGGTGGTCAAGACAATAACTAAAAGAATAAACGGCACTATGACCCAGATGATGAGGTTGAACAAAAAATCCAGGGTTTTAGGCATATTTAAAAGTGTAAAATTTAAAAATCAAAGTGGAAAATAACAATGAAAAATTGAAAATGACTTCGGTTAAATTATATAACTTGAGTTAGAGTTTCGCAATATCTCACTGGTATTTCCAAGTTCCTGTTTTTAAAGTAAAATAATAGAGATTATTTATGCCTAAATTAAGACCAGATGTAGTTTATTTCGCCAGAACGGATTTTAGGAATACTAAGCGGCTTTTTGGAATTAAACGTAAGGATCGTCGGCAACACAACTATGTGGTTGGTAAGACCGGAACCGGTAAAACAGCGTTGATTCATAATATGGTGGTTCAGGATATTACCAATGGCGAGGGGGTCTGCGTGGTCGACCCTCACGGTGAGTTTGTGGAGAGTTTGCTCGCAAAAATCCCGGAAGAGCGGATTGATGATGTTATTTATTTTAATCCGGCGGATATTGACCATCCAATTGGGTTCAACCCGCTTGAATTGCCAGACCCTAAATACCGACATTTGGCCGCATCGGGGTTGATGGCGATTTTTACGAAAATTTGGTCTAATGTTTGGTCGGCTCGGATGGAATATATTTTAAACAACGCAATTTTGGCGCTTTTAGAAAACTCTAATTCAACTTTACTTGGGATAAATCGGATTTTAGTGGATAAAGATTTTCGTCAAAAGATTGTGGCGAATGTTAAAGACCCGGTGGTCAGGGCTTTTTGGATTAATGAATTTGAGGCCTGGAGAGATCAGTTTAGGAATGAGGCCATTGCTCCGATTCAAAATAAAGTGGGTCAGTTTTTGTCAACGGATTTAATTCGAAACGTGGTGGGGCAGACCAAAAGCACGATTGATGTTTTTGACATTATGAATAATCGAAAGATTTTTCTAGTTAATGTTTCCAAAGGTAGAATTGGTGAAGACAATTCCGCGCTTCTGGGGGCGATGTTGATTACTAAAATTCAACTGGCTGCGATGGAGCGAGTTCGAATTCCGGAAGAGGAGCGGGCTGATTTTTATCTTTACGTGGACGAGTTTCAAAATTTCGCGACCGATTCTTTTGCGGGAATTTTGTCGGAAGCCAGAAAATACCGATTAAATTTAATTATTGCCCATCAATATGTCGGTCAGTTAGTGACAGATGTTTCAACTAAGGTTAGAGACGCGGTTTTCGGTAACTGTGGAACAATGATGGTTTTTAGAGTTGGCGCCACTGACGCCGAATTTTTGGAAAAAGAATTTACACCGGAATTTATGATTGAGGATTTGGTAAATTTACCCAATTACGCAATTTACCTTAAATTAATGGTGGATGGCGTGACTTCCCGGCCTTTCTCGGCCGCGACTTTACCACCGTTTAAGATTCCAACTTCAGCCGTCACAATCGAGCGGGTAGTTGATATTTCTCGATTAAATTATACTTTGCCCAAAGAGGAGGTTGAGGAGGCGATAATTAAGTGGAGTGGCAGTATGGGCGATTCAGATTCTGGCAGTATAGAGAGGAGAGGTGAAAATGTTTTGGCGGCGGGACATAAAGTTCAGGCCACTTGTTCTTCTTGTGGTAAGCGAACTGAATTAAATTTTATTCCCACTGAGGGCCGGGCGGTTTATTGTAAAGATTGTCTCCAGAAAATTAAATCCGGAGAGATGTCTAGGGTTAAGGTGGGGAAAATTAAAGAGTTAAGGCCGTCTGAGAAAGACCCGTCGGATTTGGCGTTTTTGGGCATTGAATTTAAACAATCGAAGCCGGAAGAAAAGAGGGAAGATGGTTTTGAACAAAAATCTGGACTGGCAGCGCCACCGACAAAAGAAACTTCTGAATTCCACGAAATTTCGCGGTCAACCGAACCAAAGATTTCCTTAAGTGAGCTTAAACAAGTGGATACAGTGCCGAGAGACAAGAAATCAGACCAAGTTAGTATTGATGAGTTGAGAAAGTCCATCGAACGGGCGCTTGAAAGCCAAAGCGAATCAAGTCAAGAGGGGAACGAATGAAAATAAAAACCAAATCCGGAAAAATTCGGTTTGACGCCATTACGATTTTCCCTAAAATATTCGATTCTTATTTGAAAGAATCGCTTTTTAAGCGCGCTTTGGCGAATAAATTAATTGAATTTAAAGTTTGGAATCTTCGAGATTTTACGCAAGACAAACATCATAAAGTTGATGATCGGCCGTTTGGGGGCGGGCCGGGAATGGTTTTAAAAATTGAGCCGATATATCGGGCAGTATCGTTTTTAAGCGAAAAACGAAAAGCGAAAAGCGAAAAGTTGAAAATCAGGGTTATTTTGTTTTCAACAAGAGGAAAAAAGTTAGATGTTAAAATGGCGCGGCGACTTTTGAGTTATGATCAGTTGATTTTAATTTGTGGCCGGTATGAAGGAGTAGATGAAAGAGTGGTGAGATATGTAGTGGATGAAGAAATTTCAATCGGGGATTATGTTTTATCTGGAGGTGAATTGCCGGCTTTGGTTTTAGTGGAAACGGTAGCTCGTTTAATCCCCGGTTTTCTCGGAAAATATGAATCCCTTGAGGATGTTAAGGGATTTTATCCGGTTTACACTCGGCCCGGAGATTTTAAACCGGAGGGGAAAATAAAATTTTTGAGCGCGCCAAAAATTCTTTTGTCTGGAGACCATAAGAAAATAAAAGCGTGGCGGGATAAATTTAACAATTAAGTTTAATTAAATGGATTGGTATTGTTTATGGATAAAGCTATCAAGATTTTGCAAGTAATTTTCTTCCTAGCCAAAAGGCCTAAGTCAGAAACTTACTTGCAAAATCTTGATTGATTGGTGTAAGTATTTTCTTCTTAGATAAAACGTCTAAATTTGATTTTATTTTATGTTTAAATCGCAGATTGTGACTTTTGCGGGAGTGTTTTTACTAATCGGTATTTTTGCCGCTTCTTCAGGATGGAGTTTTTACGGGACGAGTTTTTTGATACTTATTTTTCTTTTTGCGTTTTTTTGGTATAAGAAGAGAGAAAAATTTTATAAGGGAATAGCGCTAATTTTTATTTTTTTCGCTCTCGGATTTTTTTATTATCATTTTTTTACCAATTTTTTTGAAGTTAGAACCAAAGTAATTTTTAATCAGGAAATCGAATTTGTCGGAAAAGTGGTGAGCGATCCGCGTTTTTTTGAAAATACTCAAGTGTTTGATTTAAAACTTCAAGAATCTGATCAAGGCACAGTTGTGGTTTTATTGCCTTTGTCGCCGAAATTTGAATATGGCGACCAAGTTAAATTTAATGGAAAAATTGAAAGAGGCGTGGATAGACGAACTAAACCAACAGTTTTTTTTCCGGACGCGAATTTACTTCAAAAACATCAAGGTTTTTGGGTTAAGGAAAAACTTTTGCGTTTTAAAGCAGTCCAGCTGGCTCAATTTCGGCGATTTTTATCTCGCGATCAGGCCGCGCTTTTAGCTGGTGAAACCTTTGGTTTTCGAGGAGATTTTACCGAAGAATTGAAATCGGCGATGAATTTAAGCGGCACTACGCATATCGTGGCTCTTTCTGGATATAATATCGCTATTTTGGTTTTGGCGATTCAAAAAACACTCACCAATTTTATGTCTAGGAAAAAGCGATTTTGGCTGATTATTTTGGTAATTCTGCTTTTTTTAATTATGGTTGGGGGTGAGGCGTCGGTGGTGCGGGCGGCGCTCATGGGTTTCCTCGTGCTTTTGGCAAGAGAAGCGGGAAGGCCTTACGATGTTTTTCGGGCGATTATTTTGGCGGCGGTATTGATGGCGATACTTAATCCCAATATTTTACACTACGACGTTGGCTTTCAACTTTCTTTTTTGAGTTTGTTAGGGTTAGTTTATCTTGAGCCAGTAGTGTCGAAATTTTTTAAAGTCCAAGATAAACCCCCAAGTTTTTTAAGCTGGCGGGAAAATGGAATCATTGCGCTTTCGGCCCAGTTGGCTGTGGCGCCGATTATAATTCAAAATTTCAACCAATTCTCTTTAACTTCCATTTTTAGTAATATTTTAATTTTGGAAGTCGTTCCTTTGGCCATGTTTTTCGGTTTTTTAATTGGAACTCTTGCTTCAATTTGGAGCGTGTTGGGATTTCTCGCCGCAAAATTTACGGCAGTGATTTTGGCGTATCAGATATGGGTTATTAAATTTTTTGCCGGTATACCTTGGTTTATAGGCGGTCAGTTTTTCCCTAAATTTTTTTTAATCGGATATTATTTGATTTTGGCGTCTAGCGTATTTTTCTATTATTATGGAAAAAAGAAAGGAACAGGCTTCGGTTAGGCCAATTAATTTTATTTATGAACCAAAAAAATAATTTAAGTTTGATAATTTTTTTAATTTTGATTGTTTTTAATTTAGGAAGTTGGTATTTAGTGTTTTTTTCAAATGCCTCAAGTGAATCCGGGATTTATTTTTTAGATGTCGGTCAGGGCGATAGCAGTTTGCTTAAATTTGGTGGAGCCGAGATTTTGATTGACGCGGGCCCAAATTCAAAAGTAATTCAGTCGTTAGGGGCGAAGATGTTGGGGGATAAGTATATTGATTTAGGAGTAATAACTCATCCGGAACTAGACCATTTCAATGGATTTAATTATCTTTTGAGCCGATATAATTTTGGGGCTTTTATAATTAACGGTCGGAGAGGAAGGACGGCCGAGTGGTCCGAGTTTTTAGCGGCGGCCGAGACCCATCAGATTCCAGTTTTAACTTTAGGAGCTGGGGATAAAATTTCTTACAATGATAATGAATTTAAAATTATTTCTCCAAGTGTTCAAGTTTTGGGTACTGGAGCGATGAATGATACCAGTTTAGTCGGCAAATTAGAAACTAGAAATTTTGGAGCTTTATTTTTAGGCGATATTAGCGAGAGTATTGAAAAATTTCTAATTCAAAATTATGAGCTTGAATTTCTGCGGGTTGAAGTTCTTAAGATTGCCCACCATGGCTCAAAATTTTCATCCAATAACGATTTTTTAAAAACCGTAGCGCCGAAAATCGCGTTAATTGGAGTGGGGGCAAGCAATACTTATGGTCATCCGACGCCTCAGACGCTTGAGCGGCTTACTAATTTGGAAGCTAAAATTTTTCGAACTGACTTAGATGGAACAATTGTTATTCGGGAAATTGATGACAAATTAAAGGTTTTTTTGGGCATAGAGCAATGAAATCGGGGATTATTTAATAGGGGTTTTGGCGTGTTATAATTTAAAGTAATGAATCTTTTGATTAAAAACGTTCAGATTATCGGGAGCGATCAAAAATTGCCGGATAGTTTGGATGTTTTTGTAAGCGGCGAGAAAATTGCGGCTATCGGACTTTTTCCAGGGAAGAAGGCCGATACTATTATTGATGGCCGAGGTTGTTACTTAGCTCCGGGTTTTATTGATGTTGATACTGAGTCCGACCACTATTTGAGCATTTTAAATAATCCTGGCCAGGATGATTTTTTGAAGCAGGGCGTAACCAGTATTATTGGCGGTCTTTGCGGCGCGTCACTGGCGCCACTTCTCTATGGTAGTTTGGAGTCGATTGAGGAATGGGTGGATGTGCGGAGCGTGAATGTGGATTGGCACACCATGGGCGAGTTTTTGAATTTAATTAGCCAAAAAAAACTGGGAGTTAACTTTGGAACTTTGGTGGGCCACACAACTTTGCGTCAAGCCATTATTGGCAAAACCCCAAGGAATTTAACCAAAAATGAACTGACGGTTTTAGGTGAGGTTTTAAAAAGAGCGGTATCAGAAGGCGGTTTGGGATTGTCAACTGGTTTGGGTTATGTTCAGAGTCGCGAGACGCCTTATTCGGAGTTAAAATTTTTAGTGAAGATAGTTCAGGATTTAGGCGGAGTTTACGCTACTCATCTTCGAGATGACGCGGAGGGGCTAACCGAATCACTAGCTGAGACAATTAAAATTACCGAGGAGACCGGCAGTAAAACCTTAATCAGTCATTTTGTGCCGGTTAAAGGTTATGAATCTAAATATGAGCAGGCACTTAGACAACTTGAGGGTTTGCCGAATAAGCTTGATTTAAATTTTAGTATTTATCCATCGGACAGCCGGATTTTAAAACTTTATACTTTTTTGCCGCCTTGGGCTCAAAAAGACGATTTAAAGGTTATGGCTTTGGGGCTTAAGGATGAGTGGTTAAGTAAAAAAATTATTCAAGATTTACCAAAAATCGATCCGAAAAAATTTGTGGTGGCTCAGGCGCCGGATAATGAATTTGTGGTTGGTTATTCACTTGAGGAACTTAGAAAAATTTATTCTTTTAAAACTTATGAGGAGGCGCTCATAAAATTAATGTTGACCACCAATTTAAAAGCCACGATATTTTATAAAAATATTGATTATGATTTGATTAAAAAAGCTATTCAAAATTCTAAGTCGTTGATTGCGTCAAACGCCGCCAGTTTTAAAGATGATTTGTGGCATAAAGCTTTGAAGCCCGAGCGGGCTGTGTCGACCTTTACTAATTTTCTGGCGTTAATTTTCAAGGATAAAATAATGTCAATTGAAGACGGCATTAAAAAAATTACTTACGAGCCGGCTCGGAAATTTGGAATGCGGGAGAGGGGAGTGATTCGTAGCGGTTACTTCGCCGATTTAGTCGGATTTCGGGAAGATAAGATTGAGTTTGTGGTCGTAAATGGTCGGATTGCCGTTTTAAACGGCGAACGGATTGATAATTCGGCCGGGAAAGTTTTGAAGCACAGGGCTTAATTTTTTTAAATATGTTTGGAGTTCGCGTTAAAACTGGACATCGCCCCGACTATTTTCTTCTGGCGGTTATTTTTCTTTTAGTTATGTTTGGTTTAGTAATGTTATCAAGCGCTTCTTCGGAATTGGGAAAAATTAAGTTTGATGATAGTTATTATTATTTAAAGCATCAACTTTTAAATGGTTTTGTAATTGGTTTGACGGGTTTTTTACTGGGTTATAAATTGAATTATCAATATTATCGAAAGTTCGCGTTGATTCTTTTTATCGCCAGTTTGGGCCTTTTGGCTTTGGTTTTTACCCCGTTGGGAGTTTCTTCTGGTGGAGCCACTCGATGGATTAAATTAGGGCCGGTGATTTTTCAGCCGGCCGAGATTTTAAAGCTGACTTTTATTATGTATTTGGCGGCTTGGCTTAATAACCCCAATGTTCAGCGAGGAAAGAATTTTCTTCAGGGTTTTGTTCCTTTTTTAGCTATTTCGGCGGTGATGGCGGTGCTTTTAATTTTGCAGCCAGCAACCAGCATGGTGGTAGTTTTAATCGGATCAGGACTAATCGTTTATTTTTTGAGCGGCGCCAAAATCAAATTTTTGGCGATTTTGATGGCTTTAGGATTAATTGGTTTTGGCTTAGTAGTGTATTTTACTCCCTATCGATTAAAGAGAGTGGTAAGTTTTTTTCGTCCTCAAAATATTCAGGAGGAAAGTTATCATTTGAATGAGGCCTTAATTGCGCTCGGGTCGGGTGGAGTGGGCGGGGTTGGGTTTGGCGAGTCAAGAACCAAAACCAATTATTTGCCGGCAGCGGTTGACGACTCAATTTTCGCGGTGATTGGAGAGGAGCTTGGATTTATTGGTGCTGGAGGTTTGATCGCGGTTTTAGGACTCCTGACTTTCCGTCTTTTTTGGATTGCTTATAAATTAAGAGATCAGTTTGGCCGATTGCTGCTGGTTGGTTTCGGAGCTTTAATTGGAATTCAATCTATAATTAATATTGGGGCAATGTCAGGACTCTTGCCTTTAACCGGAGTGCCCTTGCCTTTTATTAGTTATGGCGGAACGGCGCTCGCGATTTTTATGGTGATGAGCGGCGTGGCTTTAAATGTTTCTAAATATTCTCAAAATTAATGGCTAGAAAAATTATTCTTTTAACTGGAGGCGGAACCGGTGGACATATTTATCCATTGGTGGCAGTTGCTCAAAAGCTGATTAAGGTGGGTTTTGGGAGTGGTGAATTGCAAATTAAATATTTAGGGCCAATGAATCAGTTTAATGCTGTTCTTTCGGTTAATTACGGAGTTAGAATGCACAATCTTTTAAGTGTTAAGTTTCGGCGCTATTTTTCTCTTTTAAATTTGATTGATATTCCAAAATTTTTTTTGGCGCTCGCACAGGCTCTATGGAAAGTTTTTTGGATTATGCCGAATGTTATTTTTTCAAAAGGCGGAACCGGAGCTTTACCAGTGGTTTTAGCCGGTTGGTTTTATCGAGTGCCGATTGTAATCCATGAGTCAGATGCCGTGCCGGGTTTAACTAATTTGGTTTCCGGCAGATTTGCTCGAAGAATTGCCGTGGGGTTTGATTCAGGGCTTCAATATTTTGATCCCAATAAAGCGATTTTAACAGGTAATCCGGTAAGAGAAGAACTTTTAGGAGACCGATACGCGAAAGATATTGCCAAAGAGGAGTTGGGTTTTAAGGGATTAGAGCCATTAGTGGTTTTTTTGGGGGGATCGCAGGGTTCAAAAAGGTTAAATGATTTTGTGCTTTTAAACCTTAGGGATTTGCTTTCTGAAGCGCAGATTTTGCATCAGGCGGGGTGGGATAATTTTTCGGAAATTGAGAAACTTTCAAGAGCTGCGCTACTGGACCTGGATTTGAAAACCGAATTAGAACATCGCTACAAAGTAGTACCGTATTTTTTAGAAAATTTAAGAACGGTTTTAATCGCTGCGGATTTAGTGGTGACAAGAGCTGGCGGCGGAGCAATTTTTGAATTGGCTGCTTTTGGAAAGCCAGCACTTTTAATTCCTTTGCCGGAATCAGCCGGAGGTCATCAGCGAGTTAATGCATATGAATTTGCTAAGGCCGGCGGGGGAGTAGTGATTGAAGAAGACAATTTATTTAAGGGAATATTTTTGGGTCAATTTCGGGAAATTTTAAAAAATGAGGCCTTGAGAAAAAAAATGGAATTGTCTTCGGCTAAATTTTTTAAGCCCGAGGCGGCAGAATTGTTGGCTCAAGAATTAATAAATTTGATTTAATCTGGTAAATCGATTCGAATTTTTTCAATGATATTTCAATGGTCATGCCTTTAAAATCAAGGAAAATTGTGCTATAATTCGTTTTTATGGCCTTAATTTCGAAAAAAGAGGTTCGAGTGCGGATTGCTCCGTCGCCAACTGGCCATATGCACGTGGGTTTGGCACGAACCGCGCTTTTTAACTGGCTTTTTGCGAGGCAGGCGGAGGGCGAGTTTTTGCTTAGAATTGAAGATACTGATATCGAGCGTTCGGAAAAAAAGTACGAAGATGAGATTATTCAGGGTTTGAGTTGGTTAGGTTTGAATTGGGATGGTGAGGTTTATCGCCAGAGTGACCGGAGGGAAGTTTATAAAAAATATCTTAAGAAATTAATTGAGGAGAATAAGGCCTATTATTGCTATTGCGCCAAAGAAGAACTTGAGGCCCAGAGGCAGGAGATGATAGCCGAAGGGTTAGTGCCTAAATATAACGGTCGTTGCCGTTCCCTTGATAAAGTTGATGCTAAAAAACCGAGTGTTATTCGACTTAAGATTCCGGAAATAAAAATTGAATTTAAGGATTTGATTCGAGGCAAGGTGGAGTTTGACGTCGGTCTTTTTGGAGATTTGGTAATTGCTAAGAACTTGGAAAATCCCCTTTATAATTTTGCGGTGGTGGTGGATGACGAGGAGATGAAAATTAGCCATGTAATCAGGGGTGAGGATCATATTTCAAATACGCCCCGGCAGATTTTAATTGGGCAGGCGCTCAGATTTCAAATGCCAATTTATGCTCACATTCCTCTAATTTTGGCGCCGGATCGGAGTAAGTTATCCAAACGTTCAAATGAAGTATCGCTTTTAGAATACAAAGAAAGAGGATATTTGCCGGAGGCAATGGTAAATTTTTTAGGTTTTTTGGGTTGGCACCCGGAAGGAGATGACGAGATTTTGGATTTAAAGAAAATGGTTCAGCTTTTTGACATCGCTAAAATTCAGAAAGGCGGAGCGGTTTTTAATCAGGAAAAATTAGATTGGTTTAATAATCAGTATTTGCGAAAACTCTCGGCGGAGGAAATTTATGAATGCTTGAAGCCGTTTCTAAAAGAAAATAAAATTGAATCACCCCCTAGTTTTATAAAGAAAGTTATCGAGGTCTTGAAAGAACGAATGAAAACCTTGATTGAATTTTTTGAGTTGGCCGACTTTTTCTTTAATTTACCGGAATATGACGTGAGCTTGCTTAAGTGGAAAGATCAATCCTTGCCAGATGTTAAAATAATACTCGAGAAAATTTTTGAGGCCTTTTCCGGTGTTTCGGATTCGGAATTTCATTCTAAGAAGTTGGGTGAGATTTTAAATTCATTAATTAATGGAACTCCTCGAGGAGAGGTGTTTTGGCCGCTTCGCGTCGCTCTTTCGGGAAAAAACGCTTCACCCGATCCTTTAATGATTACTGAAGTTTTAGCGAAAATCGAGACAGTCAGACGAATTGAACTGGCAATTGGTAAAATTTAGGCAAAAAAATTATGATAACTTTTAAAAAAATAGTTTTAGTTTTGGGAATTTTGGTTCCGGTTTTTTTTCTGGTTAATTTTACGGTGGCGGCGGAGCCAAGCGGGGTTTCCTTGGAGAGGAGTGAACTTGAGGCGCGAATTAAAGTCCAAAACGAAGAGTTGGAAAAATTGAATCGTCAGTTAGAGGAGACACAAACTAAACTTGAAGGCACAAAAAACGAGCGGTTAACTCTACAGAAAGAGTTGAGCAATATTAAAAATTCCATTACTCAATTAAATTTAAGCATTAAAACGGATCAAGCTACGGTCAATAAGCTGATACTTGAAATTGATTCTTTAAACTTTGATATTCAGGATATTGAGGTCTTGTCGGATTACAAGAAAAATTCGGTGGCAGAACTTCTAAAAGCCATTAATCGGAATGATCAGGTTAATTTTTTAACAGTATTTTTAAGCGGCGATAGTTTAGCAGATAGCGTTTCTGATCTTCAAGCGCTCTCTAGCACCGGATCGCAACTTGGGACTGATATTCAAAATTTAGAGAAATTGCGAGGGGAGAAAGTTAAGAAAGCCACTGAAATTAGCAATAAGAAAGTCGAAATTTCACGGCGGAAGGAAGATCTTGAGAGTAAAAAATTTATTATTGAAGACCAAGAGGGTGAGAAACGGTCAATTTTGGAAGAGACCAAAAATAAAGAGAGTGTTTATCAGAAGGAATTGGATGATTTAAGAAAAAAGCAGGATGAAATTGCCGAGCAGATCTCGAAATTCGAAGAAGAGTTGCGGATTAAATTTGACGTGGGGCTTTTGCCAACTAAACGCTCGGGTGTTTTTGATTGGCCGGTTAAACTTAAAAAAGATGGCGGCACGGGTATTATCACTCAGCATATGGGTGAGGTCTCCCGGCTCTATAAGGGTAAGCCGCATAATGGACTGGATATCGGTACACCAGTGGGCACGCCAGTTTTGGCGGCTGAAGACGGGACGGTAATTGCGGTGGATGATAATGACCGGAGTCAGTGGAGAAAATATCAGTACGGAAAATATGTTCTGATCCGGCATGAAAATAATCTGACCACTCTTTACGCGCATCTTTCCAGGCAATCAGTGGCTAAGGGTCAGACCGTGAAGAGGGGAGAGGTGATAGGTTATTCCGGTAATACCGGTTATTCAACTGGAGCGCATTTACACTTTGGAGTTTATTGGGCAGCGAGCGTGCTTATGAAGGCGGTGCCACCGGCTTTGGGTTTGGTGCCAGTCGGAGTGGTGGTGAATCCGGAGGATTATCTCTAGATTAGGTTTTAGGTTTTAGGTTATAGGTGATAGAGATACAATAGTAATACAATGGCGATACAATTGAGATATAATTGAAAAATGAAATTATTGGCGGCTAGTATTTTATTCTTCTTAATTTTTACGGTTGTGCCGGTTAAGGCGCAAAGTGTGGAATTGATTACTGGTGGGCAGGCGCCGGAGAAGACATTCAACGAAATTGTTAATCCGGTTATTAATTTTTTCGGTAAGCTATTTAATTTTTTCCAATTAGTCCTTACTCGATTGCTGGATGTTGAGTGGATAAAACATAATTTGCTCTCGGTTTTCGGTACAATTAATGATTGGTTTTATAAAATTTTCGGAATGGATATTGGTGAAGTTTTAGCCGCAATCGGAAATATTTTTGTGATTATTTTTAATTGGTTGATTGCATTTTTTACGAAGTTGTGGCCGTTTTAGAGTTAGAATTGAGGATATAGAATGTAGGGAAGTTCAGATGAATTTATGAATCGGGAAATTCGAAATTGCCAAAATTGCAAAACTAATTTTGAAATAGACGCTTCGGATTTTAAATTTTATGAAAGGATAAAGGTTCCGCCGCCGACGTGGTGTCCGGAGTGTCGGATAGTTCGGCGAATGTCGGTTCAGAATCAACGGGCTTTATATAAACGAAAATGTGATTTGTGCGGAAATGAAATGGTAACTTTTTTCTCGCCAGAGGCGCGAGATACTGTTTATTGCCAAAAATGTTGGTGGTCGGATAATTGGGACCCGTTTCAATATGGGCTGGAATATGATTTTTCCAAACCGTTTTTCGCTCAATTTAGAGAATTATTAGATAGAGTTCCGTGGTCAGCGCTCCAGACAGTTTATACCACGATGGTAAATAGCGAGTATTGCAATATCGCTTCCTATCTAAAGGACTGTTATTTAATGTTTAACTCTGATTACAGCGAGGATTGTTATTATGGAACTTATGTGGAACGGAGTAAGCGTTCATTTGATCTTTATATGGCTGACTACGCGGAGATTTGTTACGAGAGCAATAATTTAGAGAAATGTTATCACGTTTTTTATTCGAGTAACTGCAATAATTGCATCGATGTTTATTTTTCAAGAAATTTGCGAGGTTGCTCGAAGTGTTTTGGTTGCGTTAATTTATCCAATAAACAGTATTACATTTTTAATGAGCCCTATTCCAAAGAAGAGTATTTTAGAAAATTGAAACAATTCGATTTGGGGTCAAGAAAGACGGTTTTAGAATTACGTCAGCAGATGGCCGACTTTAATCTTAAATTTCCAAGAAAATTTGCGGAAGGATTTAAGAATTTAAACGTCTCGGGAGATTATGTGTTTAATTCCAAAAATACTTATTTGAGTTATGAAATGGCCGAATCCGAAGATTGTAAATTTTGCCAATTTCTTTTTATTGAAACCGCGAAGAATTGTCAAGATGTGACGATGTGGGGTGGGGGACTTACCAACTCTTATGATTCAATGGGTATTGGCGGAGGAGCGGACCAGATTAAATTTTCTTTTGATTGTTGGGCAAATCTTATGAATATTGAGTACTGTTTCGATCTTTTGGTTATGAACTCAGACCTTTTTGGGTGCAGCCGATTGAAAAATAAAAAATTCTGTATTCTAAATAGGCAGTATTCTGAGAAAGAATATAATGATTTAATTCCGAAAATTAAAAAACAAATGGATGAAGTGCCTTATATCGATAAGAAGGGCCGAGTATATAAATATGGAGAGTTTTTCCCGCCTGAAATCCACTCTTTTGCTTATAATGAAACAATCGCACAGGAATATTTTCCATTGACTAAGGAAGAAGCTATAGACCAGGGTTTTCGTTGGAAAGATGCTCAAGATAAGAATTATCAAATTACGATTTCAAGCGACCAGTTGGCGGATAATATTAAGGAAGTTGAGGATGGAATTTTAGGCCAGATAATTGGCTGCGAACATTTTGGTAAGTGCAAAGATCAGTGCTCAGTGGCGTTTAAAATTACTCCTCGAGAATTGGAATTTTATAGGGCCGAGAATATCCCAGTGCCTCGATTATGTTCGAATTGCCGGCATTACGAGCGATTAAGGAATAATAATCCTATGAGATTTTATCATCGCAGGTGTGGGTGTGAGGGGTTGCAAAGCGTAAAGAGCAAGGCGCAAAATAGTTATCAAAACGTGGCTCAACATTTTCATGGCGGCGATCATTGCCCCAATGAATTTGAAACAACTTACGCGCCGGAGAGAAGAGAAATTATTTATTGCGAGGAATGCTATCAACAAGAAATAATATAGACAAACATTCTGAAGTCCGGCCATAGCTTAAGCGACGGTGGACGAACAATGTTATAATGCAGAAGTAGCATAAATAGAATCTAGAATTTAGAAAATAGAAGGTAGTAAGTGGGAAGAGGAAATGTTATGTCGTAAAACGGATAATGTGCGACAGATGTAATATAAGATAATGACTAAAAAAGAGCACTCCCCTAACTTAAATAGAGTTCATTTTGTTGGTATTGGCGGCATAGGAATGAGTGCTCTGGTACGTTGGTTTTTAGCTAAAAAATGGCTTGTATCGGGCTCTGATCTAGTAGAAAGCCAGATTACTGATAGTTTAAGAAAAGTTGGCGTAAGGGTCAAAATTGGCCATAAAAGAGTTAATTTACCTCAAAATGGCCTTAAGATGGTTGTTTATAGCCAAGCCATTCACCATGACAACCCAGAATTGCTTGAGGCGCGAAAATTGGGCATTATTCCTCTTTCATATGGGGAGGCAGTCGGGTGTCTTACAAAGATTTATAAAACGATTGCCATTGCCGGTAGTCATGGCAAAAGTACGACTACGGCTTTAGTTGGAATTGTTCTCTCGGCGGCGAAGTTCGACCCGAATGTGATTTTAGGCACTAATCTTAAAGAATTTCACGGAACTAATTTTAGGCAAGGACGATCAAGGTGGCTGGTTTTGGAGGCGGATGAGTGGAAGGCCTCTTTCTTAAATTATTTTCCTTTTATAACCGTGGTTACTAATATCGATAAAGAACATCTGGATTATTACAAAACCTTTGGCAACGTCAAAAAGACATTTCTTAAATTTTTAGGTAATACCGAAGATGGCGGATTTTTGATTTTGAATCGCGACGACAAAATTTTATTTTCGCTCCAGTCCTCTATTTTAAAATTGACAAGACAGAAAAAATTGAAAGTTCATTGGTATTCAGTGAGTAAAACTCAAAGTGAAAAACGAAAAGCGAAAAGTTTAGGGAAGATTTTAAAAATTTCGGGCGAGCATAATATTTCAAATGCGATGGCGGCTTTCACTGTGGCTAAAGTTTTGAGAATTAAAGAGTCGATTGCAACTGGGGCACTCGCTAATTTTCAAGGAGCGTGGAGAAGAATGGAGTATAAGGGCAAATGGCAAATAGCAAATAGCAAATCAATTTTAGTGTTTGACGATTACGCTCATCATCCCACGGAGATTCGAGCAACACTTCGGGCTTTTCATGAAAAATTTTCGACTTCTCCGATTGTTTGTGTTTATCAGCCGCATCAGGCCGAACGACTTAAGAATTTATTTTCGGAGTTTGTGGACTCATTTTTAGATGCGCATGTTTTAATTTTTTTGCCGGTTTATGAAGTGGCGGGCCGCGATCGGGTGAATCGCGGTTTTACCTCAGAACGATTGGCCAAAGCGATTGCCAAGAAATATTCTCGAAAGCACGTGTATTATCTAAAAAATCCAAAGCTTTTGAAGGGATTTTTGAGGCATATCGTGGAGCATTTTGGCTTTACCCACTCCCCTATTTTGGTGATGATGGGCGCGGGAGATATTGTTAAATATACTCCTCTCTTGTTATCATAGTTTTCTATGGATTTTTATAAGGATGAGAATGCGTTTAAAGAGGTCTCCGGTTATACAATTGATGGTGTTTGGTATCCCCGGGTGACCAAGATCGTAAGTATTAAGGCTAAGCCGGCCTTACTTTATTTTTATGGTGAGGCGGCAAATTATAAAGCGGGCCTGTCTTTTACTCAAAAATCCGCGGTGGAGGGAACTTTGGTTCACAATGCGATTGAAAATTTGCTTTTAAACAAACAAGAAGAAGTAGATCCTTTAATTGCGCCGGCAATTGTGGCCTTTAAGATTTTTTGGGAGAGTAAAAATATTCAAGTGACGCCAGATTTGGTTGAGCGTCGGGTGGTGAGTTTTGACCATCGTTATGCCGGCACAGTTGACGCCATAGCTTTAATTGACGGCAAGTTAGGGGTACTGGACATTAAAACCTCACAGGCGATTTATCGTGACTATAATATTCAGACCGCGGCTTATATGGCCGCCTTAAAGAACCAATTTCAGAATCTTCAGACGCGGTGGATTTTAAGAGTGGATCAGATCCAGACCTGTCAGAGTTGCGGCTCTCGCAAGCGAACCAAGGGCGGCCGAGAGAAAATTCGACCAGTGAACGGTCAATTTACGGCGATGAGAAATTGTCCGGAGCATGAATGGTCGGAAGTTGCTGGCGAGATTGAATTTAAGGAATTCCCCTACTGGCAGACGGATTTCGAAGCTTTTCTGGCGGCTAAAAAACTTTGGGAGTGGGAGAATGAAAATTGGTTGAATAAAATAGGTTACTTATGAAAATATTTTTATTTTAAGGACCGGCGTCGTGATTGCTCCAGCGGCAATCACACGCCTGCATCTCCTTCGTTGGACTTCGCTAAAACGGAGACCGAGCTCTAACTTCAGTCCGATAGTTCCTTAAAATAAAAATATTTTCTATCGCTATTTTATTTGAGCGGCTTGGGGATAAGAAAAGTGTTTTTGATTTAAAATTTCTGTGCTATAGTAGAGGAAATGTCGGTTGATGATTCGAATTATAAAAAAGAAAGTCGCAGTTAGCGAAATTCAAGGTTAGCTTGAAGGACTCGCATAGCGGAGTTCTTTTTATTTTTCATCCGGCCGGATGAAAAATAATCCTGAGGAAATTGAAGGATTATCTTAAATTTTAACCAATGAAACAGAAATATTATTGTCCTAGCTGTGAAGAGATTTTCCATGCGGATCGAGTGAATGTCAATGAGCGTCACCATTGTGGGACCATTAGTATTATTGACTGGACTTATAGGAGAGAGGAAGAAACAAGAAGTGATTAATTACTTTTCGGTTTGGCTACACTTTTCAATAATAATCGGCGCATGTGAGAGTTCGTGATTAGCCAGATAACCTAAAGCAAAACTTAAGGAGGCCACCAAAAAAATAATGGCGCTAAAGACAACTTCCTTTCTGTGGTTTTGATACCAGTCCCCTACCGTTGACATCGCTATAGATTATATAATAGAATAGTTAAAATTTTCAATAAAAAAATTAAGAAAAAATGGCACATACACAATCGGGTGGATCAACAAAATTAGGGCGAGAGTCGCATTCAAAACGGCTGGGTATTAAGATTTTTGACGGGCAACCGATTAAGGTTGGCCAGATTGTGGCTAGGCAGAGAGGCACCAAGTATTTTCCCGGACGAAACGTGAAGATAGGCGGAGACGATACTCTCTTTGCCATACGAGATGGGATTGTTAAATTCTCCACTCGTTTTAAATCTAATTTTGCCGGTAAAAGACGGCGAATTACGGTTGTGAATGTAGTATAACTTTTAAATTAACTTTTGTTCTGTTTTTTAAGTTAACTTCAATTAGATGTTCCCCTATTTCTTTTAAGGGGTGATCAAGTTTAATTTCCACTCTTTCTTTGGTTATAAATTTATTGGAACGAAGCGCTTTTAAAATCATATCTTTGGTGACTGAACCAAAAGTTTTGCCGTTTTTGTCGGTTTTCATTTCAAAAATTAGGGATCTCTGTTGGATGAGTTCGGATATTTGAGTTAAGTGGCTTTCCAATTCCTTACTTTCTTTTTCTTTGGAAGATTTGATTTGGGACAGCTTTTTTAAGGCCATGTGATTGGCGAGTTCAGCTAATTTTTTGGGAAAAAGAAAATTTTTAGCATAACCTGGCGAGACGTCTTTGATTTCGTATTTTTTTCCGATATTTTTTACGTCTTCAAGGAGGATGACTTTCATAATTTTTAATCGTCTAATTTAAAGAGAGTGTCGTTGTTTTTCTTGATTTCAGATTTCAAAATCTCAATGGCCTTATCAAATTGAGGGTCTTTATCTTTATCGATGTCGTCATCGCTTAATTTGATTTCGTAGTCCGGAGTTAGGCCTTTGCCTTCGATGATTCCACCTTTAGGTAAAACCCAGTTGGCAACCGTGATTTTAATGGAAGAGCCGTCTTTTAGGGTTTCGATTTGTTGGACTGTGCCTTTGCCAAAAGTTGTTTCTCCTATAAGCTTGATTCCTCGGTGATCTCTTAGAGCTCCGGCTAAAATTTCCGAAGCCGAAGCCGAACCGCTATTAACCAAAATGACTACCGGGAAATCTTTTAAAGAAGCGTTGCCGCTTGAGAACAATTTTTGCTCTTCTGATTTTTTAGAAACTTCTTTAACAACAAGGGTGCCGCGAGGCAAAAACCAGCCGGCAATATCAACTGCGACCTGGAGATAGCCGCCGGGATCGTTTCTTAAATCAAGTACTATGCCTTTGCTACCGTTGGATAAGACCTGAACTATGGCTTTATAGAAAAGAAGATTGGCATTGGCGTTAAAACTATCGAGGCGGATGTAGGCGATATTTCCCTCTTTCATTTCAAATTCGAGAGTTGGGATAACTATGTTTTCTCTGACAATCGCAAAATCGCGAGGTTTTTCCCAACCGTCGCGGAAAATAGTTAAAGTGACTTTCGATCCGATTTCTCCTCGGATAAATCCGATGGCTTCTTCAACATTTAAATTTTCGGTTGAGGAAGTGTTGATGGCTAAAATTATATCTTTGGGTTTAAGGCCGGCTTTTTCAGCTGGGCTGCCTTTGAGTGGGGAGATAACCGTGAGGTGATCGTCTCGGGTGCCGATTTCCGCTCCAATACCGCCGAAATTTCCTTGAATATCCTCTTCAAATTTTTTTCCATCTTCGGGATTAAAAAATTCCGTGTGAGGGTCGCCTAAAGAATGAACCAATCCTGCGATAGCGCCATAGACCCGTTTTTGATTGTCAATTTTTTCCGCATTTAGAAATTGCTCGTCGATAACGCTCCAGGCCTGCCAAAATGCGCTGAAGTCAACATCTTTTTGATTTTTTGATTCAGTACCGGAGAGGTTTTTGATAACGATATTTTTGGGAATGTTGCGGCCGAAATCGATGCCCAAAGAAAAAACACTGGCTAAAAGCCCCAAAATCACGGCAATAAAAATGATTCTTCGGAAGTTAGTTTTCACTTGAATATATTTTATCGGATTTATCTTTTTTCCACAAGATAGTTTTGGGTTAAATAAAAGGCCGCTCTGAAGAATCAGAACGGCTTTGTTGTTTTTGATTAAAACAAGGTGGGATAGTAGACAATTATGTATGATTTGAGAATTTCTCCAAGGAGTACAGCTATAATCGCAGTTGGTTGTGGATAGAAAACACAGTGGCAGGTTCCGAATTTCGCGCCCAGGGGTATAAGTCCGAAGATTAGGAGTTTGAGGTGGCGTTTCGATTCATGAGCCAAAGGTTTTAAACCGCGACAATCTTCGGCGGGTTTGTGGCTTAGAGTTTTAATCATGAAATTGGTGAATTTGATTATGATTCGTCCTAGCCACCTCCATCTTAATTTCTTGAGTTTTTCCTCATAACGGCGGCGTTTTTCTTTAAGTTGGGATTGCGCGGCTGATTTTAATAAGATTATTCGAAGGAGAAAAAGAGAACCCAAAAAATAAAGTATTAGATAGATGACGATTGCGAGAAAAGTTAGTTTTTGGTGTTCGACTAGTCTTGGAGCTAGATACAAAATCACCACATCTACGGGAATAAGTCCGACGATAGCAAATAGAATAATTCCATTTACAGCGATTTGAATTTGTCTTTGTTTCCACCATGATAACGACAGAATATTCACCAAAACCTCCTTGTTTTCGATTGACAATGAGCTTGAGTGATATCTAGGATACCGAATGGATTGGATAAGGTCAAATATGGCGAAATTTGAAAATGCTGGTTAAAAAAACTAGAATAGAGGGGTGGATCAGGATTATTTTGAGGAATTGCGGAGGCGATCCAAGGAATCGCGGGTTTACAGCCGACATCAGCTTTTAGGGCTTGAGATAGCTAAGATTTTAGGAGATGAGAAGCATAAAGCGCTTTATATTAAACTCGCTAAAGAGAATAATCCCGAGATTTTACTTACTTTGGCTAAACGAATTTCGGAAAACGTGAAGGTTAAAAATAAAGGCGCGTATTTTATGAAGATTTTGAGCGAGGAGAAAAAAGTGCAAAAAAATCGAAATGGACGAAAAGATTCTAGTGATTCAAAATAAAAAAGAAGAAAAAATCTTGAGGCAAAGAACTCAAGATTTTAAGTTTTTGAAGAAAGGCTTGGTGATTGGCCGAGATGAATTTTCGTTTAGAGAACTTGATGATTTAATTCGAAAGATGCGGAGAATAATGAAGGAGGCCAGCGGCGTGGGGCTAAGCGCTAATCAGGTCGGTCTTCCCTATCGGATGTTTGTGGCGGAGGTTCTGGATGCTGACGGTAATTTGAAGTTTTATGCGATTTTTAATCCTCGGCTTGAATTTTCTGGTAAGGAGAAGGCAAAGATGGAAGAGGGGTGTTTGAGCGTGCCTGGGAAATACGGTTTTGTGGAGCGAGCTACCAGCGCGAAATTAACTGGATTAGATAAGCGTGGCCGAGCCCTTAGAATCAAGGCCTGGGGATTTTTGGCGCACGTATTTCAGCATGAGGTGGACCATTTAGATGGTAAGCTTTTTATTGATAGAGCCAAAGAAATTTATGATATACCAAAAGTTGACGAACGTTTAGCTGCTAAATATCGAAAATGAAATTTGTTTTTTTTGGAACGCCGGAATTTGCTGAAATTGTTTTAGATAAATTAATTCAAGGCGGTTATATTCCGTCGGCGGTAATTTGTAATCCAGACAGGCCAGTTGGCAGAAAAAAGATTATCACTCCCCCGCCGGTGAAGACGCGAATTATGAATTATGAATTAGGAATTAAGAATCAAATTAAGATTTTGCAACCAGAGAAATTAAATCCTTCATCATTCTCGATTCATGATTCTTTATTCGATTTATTTGTCGTGGCGGCTTACGCTAAGATTATTCCAGCGGAGATCTTAAAAATTCCGCGTCTTGGGGTAATCGGGGTTCATCCATCACTCCTGCCTAAGCATCGAGGGCCATCGCCGATTCAGTCAGTGATTTTAAACGGCGATAAGGAGACAGGCGCTGCTCTGTATTTGATGGACGCTTTGGTGGATCATGGGCCGATTTTAGAAAGTCGAAAGTTGAAAATAGAAAGTAGAATAAATTATTTAGAACTCGAGAGGCAGCTGGCGGAGTTAGGAGGAGACTTATTGGTTGAAGTGTTGCCAAAATTTGTTGAGGGAGAAATCAAGCCCGAGATTCAAAATGAGGATGAAGCAACTTTCACCAAGAAATTTACCACTCAAGACGCGTTTGTGAATTACAGTGATTTACTCGAGGCGGAGAATGGTGATTTCAATTTAGCTTTAATGATTGACCGAAAAATTCGGGCTTTTGTGGCGGAGCCGGGTGCCTGGACGATTCGAGATGGGAAGCGAGTTAAACTTTTGGAGGCGGAAATTGTGGGAGTGAATTTACGGCTTAAGAAAATTCAAGTTGAGGGAGAGAGGCCGAAGATGGTAGAAAATAGTAAATAGAAAGCAGAAAATCGGACTGCAGAATGTTTTCTATATAATTTCTTTTAAGTAGCATTCCTTGCATAGAATTTCTTTGTAGTCCTCTAGGGTATAGCTGCTTTGGAATTTACTTTGGCATTTAAAACAGGTTCGTTCCACTAAAGTTAAATCTTTCACCCAGTCCTGGAATTTTTTTTCAATTCGGCAAAAGGGACATTCGCGCGGCAGAGGTAGATTCATTTGTTTTAGGAAGTCGAGTTCGGACTGAATGATTTTGAAGCCGCGGTCGCATTTAGCGCAACCAATAATTTCATTTAAAATATCGCGTGGAGCGTCTTTGATATGATCCGGAAGATGTTCCGATTTAATTGAGATTTGATGATTTTTGGGTTCGCTTTCTTTCCATGCGTAGCCGGCATTTAGTGTTTGTTCTTTTGTAAGCGGAAAAAAATTATTGGCCATAGTTTCATTATAGGCCCAAGGACTCATCTCGATTGGGAAAAACTCGCCGTATTTATAAATTTGTCCGCGGCTGTTTTTATAAGGCATCTCATTCATATGATTGATAATTTTTTCACGGAGTTGCCAATATTCCTTTTCCGGATATTTTTTGTTGAAAATCACAAATTTTCCTTTCTTGAGCGATGAACAGGCAAAGTAGTTAGCGCCGCCAAGCACGGTATTGCAGTATTCGGCGTCGATTAAATTAATTCCACTTTGAGTGGAAAACTTTACTCGATGAGCTCCTTCTCCGGTTACGCTTACTTCGTAGCAGAGTTCCATATTGTTGCCCCAACTGGTGATATCATAGCAATTCTTAATGGGTGCAACGGCGAGCATAAATAAATATTTAGAATCAATCGCTCCGGCGACCTCGTAGCACTCCTTACAATTTTTGGACTCAAAAACATAATTGCCGGTACAGTTCGTCACAAATTCCGAACAATATGGCAGAGGCGGATGTTTTTGCCAATTTTCTTCACTCAATTTTTGAGCCAGTTTATAGTTTTGATACGAGCCCAAGTCGAATTCTTTTAATTTTTTAGCATATTCCTCTGGGGTATATTTCTGATTGAAAAATACATACTTTTGATTTCTAAGATTGGTCGAGCCAAAACAATTTTGGCAATTTGCGGAGTCCCGAAGAAAATGGCAGTTAAGCGATTCAGTAACCTGCTTACGCAGGCCAACGCACCGGTTATTTTTGAAAGAATGTTCGCAGTCGTAGCAGAGTTCGGAGTGACTAATAAGTGATGAATCGAGCGTATTTTTGGAGTTAGTGACGTAGAAGCCATAGCTGCAATCTTCACTGAAGTCGGCATGAAACAGGAGGTAGCAATTTTTGAGATTGCCAACATGATTGTTGTATTCGGAGTTGATCATCGTGGGCAAGGCATTCGAGAGTCCGATGGTCGGTACTTCCAGCCAAAATTTCTTTAATTGCTCAAAGAAGGGTTGATTAAAGTCATAGTCGCGGCTATATTCATAAGGGTCCCAGTCATCAGACCACCAACATTTAGGGCAGTAGATTTTATAAAGGGACTCTGGAGAAAACATGGAAAGAGAGTTTTTGCCGCAAAGATCGCATTTCCGCTTGTAAATTTTTAAAAGATTAAAAAAAGCCAGGCGCCTTTGAAAGCGGCACTTGGGACAAAAAGTCGGTGGCGGGACTTCAATTTTTTGGTAGAAATTAAAGTCCTCGGGTTCGATGGTGAATTCAGATTTGCAATCTTGACAAATCTTTGTTTCTGAATTCATTTTATTTTTTCCGAAATAAATTTGAGAGGTGATTTTTAAGTAGGGTCCAAAAAGCCCCTACGATAAGCTTAATAGTTCTAATGCGTATTTTGATACTTGGATTCATGGATTATTGAATTTCACCTTGATAGCATTCGGAACAGTAAATTATTTCAGGATCATTGTTTGAGTAGCTGGTCATAAATTTATTTTGACACTTTGTTTCGCCATGAAGATGGGCGGTTCGATTTTCGTATATTATCTCTCCAGTTGAGTTTTCTGAAGTTCTTCCGCCACACATACAAAATTTTTCAGATAGATTATAGCGTTCTCGGCCGTTATTTCTGATATGGCGTCGGCATTCGGGGCAAAGTCGCGGAAGGGCGACGTTAATCATTCGGTAGAACTCCAGTTCCTTGGGAACGATTTTGAAAGCTCTTTTGCATTGGTGGGCACAATCTCCTCTATGAGAGCAGTTGATAATTTTTTCTAATATTTTGTCGTCCGTGTTTTTTATGTTATCCGGCAGATCTTCGGGATTTATGGTGTTCGCGTAGGTTTTTAGTTCCGCGTCTCGCCACCAAAGTTTTTGTTTTTGAGCTTTTTCTTTGGTGATCGGGAAATAGCGCTGAGCTAAGGAGTTATTGTAGGCGCAGGTTGAAAATTCCGGCGGGAAGAATTCGCCGTACTTGTAAATGTGGCCAAGTTCGTTGATGTAGGGTGTTTGCTTCATTTGTTCTATAATCTTCGGCACTATTTTTTCATATTCTTCCTTCGTGTATTGTTTATTTAGAATGCAGTACTTTTTTTTTCTTAACCCAACGCAGCCGAAAAGATGTTCGCATGATTGGCAAGTATCGCAGTATTGTAAATCTAAGCTTTCTCTGGCGCCGTTGGTGAATCTGATGTTTTGGGAATTAAACGCGCTGCTGGCGTAGATAAGCTCGCATTTTTCGCCTCCAGCGAAGACGTCGTAGCTGTCTTTGATTCTTCGGCCGCAGATTAGGAGATATTTGCTGTTTTCCGCGCCGTCTCTAACTTCGAAGCTATGCTGACAGTTTTTGGCGTTTTCGATGTCGTTGCCGGTGCAACCAACGGTGTTTTTTTCCGCCATATACTTTCTTGGGATTTTCGATTTAAGTTTTTCGAATTCTTTTTTGGCATCTTTTAAAGTTTTATGACTACCGAGATTTAGCTCCGACATTTTTTTTTCATATTCTTTTTTGGAGTAGGGTTGATTGAAAATATGATATTGTTTGTTTCGTAAACCGACGCAGCCGAAACAGTTGGAGCAATTTCGGCAGTCGTAGAGAAATTTTGAATCTAAACATTCATTGCATTGTTCAGAAAATAAAAGATTGAAACAGCGAGTACAAGAACAGGATTCATACATGTTTTCGCAAAAAATTAATATTGAGACGTCAATGCATTTGCGGCTTACGGCAGGCGTGTCTGAATACATGCAGTCTTCAGAGAGATAGGCTCCGGAGACGAGGTAACAATTTTTTGAGTTTGAGGCCCAGGTGCAGTAATCGCAGTTTATTGAGTTAATTGAACGTACATTCGCTAAAGGAACAGAGTTTAAGAGTTTTAGAAATTGCTCGAAAAAGGGCTTTGAAAAATCGTAGTCGAGGCCATATTCGGTCGGATCCCAGGCATCGGACCACCAATAGTCGGAATCGTATATTTTGAGTCCTCTTTCCGAAGGATATCTAGAAATGAGTTCTTCGCTGTGGCCGGGTGCCTGGCATTTGACGCGGAAGAGCGCACCTTCATTCGACCAAATGAGTTTATGCATCATTCGGCACTTAGGACAAAAAGTCGGCGGTGGGACTTTAATTTTTTCGTAGAAAGCGAAGTCATCGGGTTCGATGGTGAAAGTTGATTTGCAGTTTTGGCAAATTCGCGAATCTTGAGTCATAGATGATTTTTGTTTTTTTGATACTATTCTCTAATTCGCGCGAATTAGAGAATAGTTGGATAGAAGCGCCTTAATTATGATATTTCGGCTTGATAACATTCAACGCAGGAAATTTTTTGAAAAGTAAGTTTGGGTGAATAGTAATGTTCAATCTCTTTTTGGCAATAGACACATTTTCCTTTTTGCGGCTCCATCATTAGAGTTAAGGGGTGAAAGCGGTTTAGGGTTCGCCAGTCAAAATGTTGTCTTGGTAGAGGGATTTCATGCTCGCGGTAAAACTGAAGTTCTGACGGGGCAATATTATAGCTTAATTTGGTTTCTGGACAGATGATGCGTTGTTTAGTAATGTCGTCTTTAACATTATCTATTTTATCCGGTAGGTCTTCCGACCTAACTCCAACGTATTCCGGATTTTTAGGTTCTTCCCATTTAGCTCCGAATTTTAAAGCGCCCTCTTTTGTTTCGGGAAACATAATTTGAGCGAGAGAATAGTTGTATCCAGCATAGGCGGCGCTAAGTGGAAAAAATTTTCCCCACTCCCCTCTTTGCTTCATATCTGTTTCTATCTTTTTCTTTAGCGTTTCGTATTCTTGTTGGCTATATTGTTTGTTTAAAATGCAATATTTTTTCTTTCTTAATCCCACGCAGCCAAAACAATATTCGCACTCTTCGCAGTTATCCAGATAAGCGCTGTAGCGACAATAGCCGGTATAGAGATTACAGAAATTTTCATATCCCCATTGGTCCAGGGAACTCCGGGCGCATTTTTCCGATGGGCAGCCCACCGCATCAATGAGGTCTTTACCGTCTATTCCCCTTAAAGAATAGCGGCAATTTTCCGATCTTTCCAAAAAATAACAGCTATGGCAGTTTTTGTTTTCCAATAAAAAGTTGCCGCTGGAATTTGAAATTTGGACATTAAAATGCGCGCGGTGAATCGTGTCTTTTTGAAGATGGCTCCAAAATTCTTTTTTTAGTTTTTCGACAGCGGAATAAGAATTGAGTTCAAAACTTTTTATTTTTTTAAAATATTCTTCTTTTGAATAAGGTTGGTTTAAAATATAATATTGTTTATTTCTCAAATTCCAGGACATAAAACAGTTTTGACAGTTGCGGCAGTCATAGAGAAAAGCGCCTTCTATACAGTCACGTGAGTTGAAGCAGTGTCGCAGTTTGAATCCCTTAAAACAATAGAGGCAGTCATAACATTTTTCTAGTTCAAAACAATAAGTTATATCCAGAGAATTTTTCGAGGCGAAAGCCCTGTAGCCATAACTGATATCCTCGATTTTCCAAGCTGACCTGGTGAGGTAGCAATTTTTTGATTCCCAAACATCGTCGGTCCAGTCACAATTGGTGTTTCTAAGACCGGTTTGATGAGGATGAGGAACTTTGGCTTGAAGTTCCATTAATTGTTCAATAAAAGGCCGGGAGGCGTCATAATCGCGGCCGTAGGCTAAAGAATCCCAGGCGTCTGAGACAAATTCTTCCCGTTCGTAGATTGGAAAAGGCACGCTCTCGGGTAAGACGGTAATGAGCCGTTTACCGCTTAGGGCGGAATTGGTGATTCGAAAGCGGCCAAAAATCCAAAAGGACAAAAGATATTTCCATCGACAGAGTGGGCATTGGTCTGGCGTCGGCAAATCGAATCTACTATAGAATTCTTTGTCGATATCTTCTATTTGAAATTCTTTTTGGCAGTTTCGGCACGTTTTGTTTTCAGTCATATTTAGATAACTTTTTGTTGGTAGCAACTTTCGCAAAAAATAATTTCGGGTTGGTCAGGAGCGAAATTTGTTTTAATTGGTTTTTGACAGTTCGCGCAATTGCGATCAAATATTTTAATTGGTCCTCTTCTATTTATCCTAGCTTGGTGGCGACAGTAAAAGCAATGCCGCGGGAGAGGTATGGACATGAGTTTATAAAACTGGAATTCAGCTTGAATGATTTTGTAGTTTCGTTTACAAGAAACGCAGGCGAGAATTTCGTCTATAATTTTTTCTGAAATTTCGCTAATATCATCTGGAATCTTTTCTGATTTCAGAGTTTCTTTTCCGGTTGTTATTTGAAGATTATCTTCCCAGCGATAACCTTGGGCAAGGGCTTCGTCTTTAGTGAGCGGCAAGTTGTCTTGCGCAATAGTTTCGTTATAGGCGAAGAGATTAAGAGCTGGTGGGAAGAAGAGTCCATAATCCCCCGCCTGAATAAGTTCCTGCTTGATTGTGTTCGTAATTTGCCGATATTCTTTTTCGTCGTAGCGTTTATTTAGAATTGAAAATTTGGAGTTTTTTATGCCATCGCAACCGAAACATTCTTGGCTATTACGCGTGGCGAAGCAATAAGCGACATCTTGAGCGTTTTCCACCCACCAAGAGCTGATGACTCTGGCGCTATAACCAGTGGCAACTGCTTCCAACAACAATTCGGAGTTGCGGCCATGGCCGATAATGTCGTAGGTGTCTTTTGCTAATTTAACCGAGAAAGAGTAGTTGACGTTTTCACAAAAGGCTAATTCAAATGAGGAGCGACAATTTTTTGATTCAAAAATGTAGTCGCCGGTTACAGCCACACTTTTTAGATTGTTGTTTTCGCGGCGTGGGAATTTAAGAGAAAATTCATCAAAGTTTTTCGCGAATTCTTTTATGGCGCTATAGCTGCCGATAATTGGTTCGACTTTCTTTTTCCACTCTTCTTTAGAGAGCGGTTCATTTAGAAAATGGTATTTTTTATGGCGAAGATTAACACAACCGAAGCAATTTTGAAGACCGACGCAATTTAAGAGAAATGAGGAATCGAGGCATTCGGAAACATTTTGAGACCAAGAGACGCCTTTGCTGTTGTGAATATTTACTCCTTCGTAAATGTTTTCTGATTTATCAATATTGTAGCCGTCAAAGACATTGCGGCACTGGAGCATTCCGCGAGAATAGGCGCAGTTTTCATTATTGGGTCCGGAGTTGGCGACGAGATAGCAGTCCTTGTTGCCGCCAGCAAAGTTTTCATACGGACTGTTTACGCTTTTCATTACGTCGCTGCGGTAAAGTGCACATTTAGGAACTGAATGGGTTAATTCTTTGAATTGATCGAAAAAAGGCCGATTTGAATTATAAACTCGGCCGTAAGAAAAAGAATCCCATTTATCGCTATGCCAGCAATCGGGACAATATACCGTGAAAGTTGAGGAAGGGCTATACATTGAAATAATCGGCTCATGGCAGAGATCACAGGAACGATTATATAAAACAAATTCGTTTCGAAATTGGGCCTTTCTTTTAAAGCGGCATTCAGGACATAAAATAGGCGCCGGAACGCCCATTTTTTTATAGAAAGTGAAGTCGTCGGGTTCGATGGTGAACCCATTTTTGCAATTCTGACAAATTCTTGAATCTTGGATCATGAATCGTGAAGCGAGATTAAAGGATTTGATAGAGGGTTTCTATGTTATCGGTTCGTGCATCGATGTAAAACTTTCCAAATTCCTGTCTTAGAACCAGTAAGGAATATCTTTGTTCGTTCCACTTTGGATCTTCGAGCGCGAAATCCAAAAGTTCAATCCCCCGTTCAAGGGCCTCCTTAAATAATTTATCGTTTTCTGTTTGCCAAGTTTTGGCTCGCATAATTTCAGAACCAATCATAAGGAGTTGCTGGCTCTTGGAAAAAATATTCCATCTCTTTTGGGTCATTTAAAAAAGCAAATTTTCAACTACTTTTTTAACCTTTTCTTTGATAGCGGAGTCCTGAATTTCCATTGAGCGATTACCAATAGTCGGGCGAATATTAATCATTGAAACGTAATCAATGCGCTTTTCGAGTGGATAGATGTTTGAGCCCCATAGATTTTTGAAATTTGAGCCATCAGCTTGAAGTTCCTCGGCGCAGTCAATATGGAGTTCGCAGTTCATACTTAAAATTCTTTTTTCAATATCAACCACCACTTTTATAAATGAGATGTCTTTTGGTAAAATGGTTTTTTCGCGGACAATCATGATTTTAAATAAGTGGTTCAGGTTCTTTGGTGGCTGGAGGATTTGGTTCTTCGGAGTCAGCGGTTCGGGGCTTACCTTCAATAATGGCTTTTTCCTGAGCGCTTCTAAAAATCGTGGCTTCTTCTTCAGTAATTAGTTTTTTAGCGGCGCCAGCTGGGATAGTGTATTTAGTCCTCGATAATTCCGTAATTTTTTCTTTAAATGTTTCATGAGTGGGAGGCAAAACCTTTAACGTTTCGGCCGAGAAAGGATCATAGGTTTCACCGTCAATGGTCATTTTGATATAGAATTCCTGCATACCAAGATTAATCATATCTTTGACTTTAAAAACCGGATCCATTTCGGGTTCGAGTTTGACTGCGTCTTCGCCGCCGACGCGGAAAATAATGATAGTGCCGGTATTGCCTAAAACAGCTGCCTGAACTCGGGGAATTAACTGAGCGGCGTATTGATGGGCGACAGTAAGGCATAAACCATATTTGCGGGCTTCAGAGAGAATGTTTTCAAAGGTTTCAGTGACTAAGTTATGAAACTCGTCAACGTAAAGATAGAAATCCGTTCGGGATTCTTCGGGCATGCCAGCTCGGGCCATTCCAGCTTGCTTGATTTTAGTAATAAACATCGCACCCAAAAAACTTGAGTTTTCTTCGCCTAGTCGTCCTTTACAGAGATTAATAAAGAGAATTTTCTTTTTTCTCATTACTTCTTCTATATCAATTTTATTTTCTTTTTGACCAAAGATGTTTCGTAGTAATGGGTCGGAGAGAAATTGGCCAAGTTTATTTACTAGTGGAATAATAGCGTCGGTGTCGAATTTTTCCGACCAATCGGCGAATTCAATGGCCCAAAAACGTTTAACCATATCGTCTTCAATATATTCCACCACTTTCTGACGATAGTTGCGGTCGGTAAGCATTGAAATCATGCCGCGCATGGTGGCGTGAGGATAGTCGAGAAGAGCCAGACAAGTGAATCTGAAAACGTGTTCTAATCGCGGAGTCCAGTTGGCGCCAAATTGCTTTTCCATGACTTCAATTAAACCTTGAGTGAGTTGATGTTTGAAGGCCGGATCAACATTGGCTAAGGGATTAAATGAAACTGGATTATCCAAATCGGTTGGGTCGATAATAACCACATCTTCAATTCTTTCCTTTGGGATGAATTTCAGGATTTCTTCGATTACATCTCCGTGCGGGTCCATAAGACAGAGGCCGTGGCCATACGCAACATCTTGTCGAATTAATAATTCCAAAAGTTTGGATTTGCCGACACCGCTTTTGCCGATAATATACATATGTCGGCGACGGTCTTTTCTTTTGATGCCAAAAATAAATTCCTTTTTTTCAAGCGCGGCCACATAGTTAGTGCGACCGATGAAGGAAATTTCCTTCGGGTCAATACGACCGTAGATTGGAAGCTCCGGTGGAGGCGGAGCGTATTTGATAATTTGAATTTTTCCGGCTTTACTCATATTTATAAGTCGGCAGGGTTTATTAATTCTAGCTCTTTTAAAATAACTTCAAAATTATGAATGGTTTTTTTAACATCACTTGAGTCGATTTCAAAATTGGGATCGTCGACTATTCTATTGTGATATTCGTGGGCTTTCATGCCGGCGCGCCTGATCCAACCCAGTTCCTCGGACATAATTTGATTGATTTTATCGCCGGTGTTCTCGCCGCTAAAGCCAACGTTAGTTAGGGCTTGGCCCACAAATTTATCAGCTTCGATGATGGCCAATTTCATCTGATCTAGATTGCCTGAAAAAGCTTTTTCTCGAATTGAGCACCAGAAATTTAGCGCGGCTTTTTTTTCAGGAGTAAGTGGAGCAGGGGGTCGTTTTTTGATATTGATATGGGGCCTGAACATTCTGGCTTTATTTAAGAGAAATAAAAAGGTGACAAAGAGGCCAATGTCAACAGCAATCCAAAGAATTTTGAAATCAAAAGCTGGTTTTCTTGGCCAAGTAGAGAGGTTTAGATAAATGGGCCAAGCTAAGAGAGAAAGGCCGATAATAAAAACTAGACCGTGCAGAAATTTTAAAAGCTTTTCGAAATTCATAAATAATTTGAATTATAAGAATTTTTCGATATTTTCTTCTTCGCCGAAAATAGCGAGTCCTGCTGGCGGACCGGCTTTTCGGCTCTCTACTCGTTTAATATGTGGCGCTGTGATGACAAAAGATTGAGGCGGATGAAAGAGGGTGGCTAGCGCCTCGATATTTAAAGTGATTTTCTTGGAGGCAAAATTAAAGTTTAAGGGATGGGCGGATAATAGTTTTGCCCAAAAAGTTTTTTGAGGTTGTTTCCAGTGTCTGTAATTATAGAGCAGGCGTTGTTTACGATAGCGATTTCTGACTTTATGAAAAAGAAACGGCCAGTTCCAGAAAGTGAGCCGAGTGGAAACCTTGGCATTTTGACGGAAAGAATTGAGGTCTAAGCTGCTGTATTGATTAAAAGAACCAACAATGCCGCGGCGCGCAAAACTGTCATAAAACATTAGCTTGGGTGAGAAGTAGATGAATCGAATGGTAGTTTTGAAAGCGGACTTTGAAGTATATTGCTCAACAGCTTTTAGAATGTCGGTTTCGCCGGGCGATCGGGTAAGTGATTTGGCGAATAATTCTAGTTCGTTGGATTTAGGCGTTTCAGTGGTGAAAGTCGGCAAGGGTCCGCCGCCGGGAAATTCCGCTTTATTGGCTGATTTTAAATTGGCAATGGCATCGCGTTTGTTTTGGGACTCTTTTAATTCAGAGATTAAATGATTCCAATGGTCTTTCCAGTCTGGCGTGGCGGCTTCAATTAGAAATTGAATACCGACCATTTCTTGTTTTTTAACTTTTCCAAAGACCTCTAAAAAGGCGGAAATTGGGTCGTATTCTTTTTCTTCTTCCATGGATTCAAAATGCGGGTAGGTTTTAATTGGGTAGGCCTCTTCCCTGTTTAGAATCATTTCACTACCCCAAAGCTCATAGTTTTTGTCTAGCATATCTTCAATATTTTCAGGAAATCGGTTTAAATAATCATCAACTTCGGCTAGTTCAAGGTCTGGGTAGTAGGCGTAAAAAGCGGCTTCAACTAAACTTCGATATTTATAATAGAGCCGGATATAAAGATGAATTTCACCGCCAAAACTGGCCATTTCCAGCGAAAACCAGCGAGTGACTTCGCCGTCTCGATAATACTCCTGCAGGTCATAAGGAGCGTTTCTTAGTCCGTGAAGGGCGGCTAAAATTTGTTCCATAGCTTGCGGATTTTTTTTGGTTTCTCGAGGAATCACGATTTCTAGAAGTATCCATTTGAGGTATTTTTTGTAACTTTCATGTCGCCAAAAAAGTAGCGTCTTTTCGGCGATGTTAAATAAAATAACCGCTAACACAAATAAACCGACCAGCGTGGCAATTTCTTGAAACAACGGCGAAGAAAAATTTGTAAGTTCAGCCGTTAAGTCCGCTCCCATATATTTAATTATAAACTGACTACTGTTTTGACGCTAGTATTTCGATATTAGTCCTGTCGAATTCGGTAGGCGCCGTTTTCGAGTCGTTCAAAAAACTTACGATTTTGAAGATTAACAAGAATTGTGTTGGGCTTGACGATTTTTTCTTTGGCAATAGCCAAGGAAATTTCTTTAGTTTTCATTGGGCCGCTTTGCTGTAAAATTCTTTGAATCACCTCTTGAACTGTTCCTGGACGATAGCCTTGTTCGCTTAGTCCATAGATGCCTCGGCCGACCAAAACAAAACGTTGGTCTTTAATGAGCTCGTTATGAACCGTTGGCGAAAGCGCGGTTCGGCTATCAAATTTAATCTTGTTGATTTCGGCGGCAATTTCATTGAAGTGCAAGGGTTTCCCTATTTTTTTTAGAACTAGATAAATTTTATCCTTAATGTTAACCGGTTTGATTTCAGGCCACTCAAGCAACCCAACATCACCTAAGGGGTTAGTGTGAATTTTTTTAGAAACCGCAATATAATTTTTTGCGTAGTTTTCGTTCAATTTCTGCTCTTTAATGAATTCTTTCTGAAATTGAGTGTAGTTGCCAGCTAAAACCGGATCTTTATTGGAGCGCATAAATTTTACTAATTGCGCTGTCATTTTTTGAAGCTCGACTAATTTTTCTTTATTAGAATAATAAAAAGACCAGAAATTTTTATCTTCGGGGTAGAAATTAAAAGCTCGGGTAGTATCTAAAAGCAAGGCCAGATGATTGCGGTTAATGTCCGGAAAATTTTGATTGAGTTCGCCAATCATGCCCATTTCTTTAACTACTCCGCCTGCGGCCTGAAGATGTTTTTGGGCTTTAGCTAAAATAGCTTGGCATTCTGGATTGGATTTGATTTTTTCCTTAAGAATACCCAGCCCAACGTTTTCGATTTGCCGAATCCTCTCGCGCGTAAGATCGTATTTTTTGCCAATGGCGGCTAGGGTTTGAGGTTTTTGGTTTTCAATGCCAAAGCGGCCCACGATGATTTCCTTTTGGCGAGGGTTTAGATGTTCCAGTAACGGATCAATGGCTTTTCTGATTTTTGTCATAGTTTAGAATTCATTATATCATATAGAATTTATTAGTCAACTGTGGACAAGTCCCTCGCTTTTTAGTCAAAGAATGAGGGATGAAGATCAGGGATTAGCTTTCGACTTTTGGGTGAAGTTGTGCCAAATATATAGAAGCGGGCTGGCGACAAAGATTGAAGAATAAACTCCGGTTGAGACGCCGACTAGAAGAGTCAGAATAAAATATTTGAGGGTAATGGGGCCGGCTATATAAAGCGCGAGTAAAACTAAGATTAGAGTTAAAGAAGTATTGATTGATCGGGCGATGGTTTGATTGATACTCTTACCGATAATTTCTTTAAATTCTACTTTGCCGTGTGAGATGCTAAGATTTTCTCGAATGCGGTCGAAAACAACAATGGTGTCATGGACCGAGAAGCCCATAATCACCAAAAGGGCTACAATAAAATTGCCGTCGATTTCAACTCCGGCGGTTTTGCCGAGGATGGCAATTAACCCGGCGGGGAGGGCGATGTCATGAAATAAAGTGACCATGGTTACAGCGCCGTATTTCCAGGAGCTAATGGGTTTAGAAACTTTTCTGAAGGCAAATGAAATATAGAGCGAGACAATAATCAGCGATAGAATAATCGCGGTAATTGAATTCTTCCTTAGTTTTTGTCCGATGGATGGACCAATGGATTGAAAACTTAATTCTTCAAAAGAAGGATATTTTTGAATAAGGGATGATTGAATTTGTTGGTGGTCATTTTCGGTTAGGGGTTGGGTGCGTAGAATAAAATTTTTGGAGGTTAAACTGTAATTTAAGTGGAACTCCCCTACTTCTTCAAATTTTGCTTGGAAAAAGGTTTGCAGTTCTTCTGAGGTGGGAGCTTGTTCTTTAATTTCAAATTGCCAGAGTGTGCCGCCTTTGAAATCTACAGATTCTTTGAGGCCGAAAAAAATAATACTTAAAATCGCCGCTAGGATTAAGAGGGATGAAATTACTAAATATATTTTTCGGTGATTGATGATGTTCATGGAGATTAGGTGATAGGTTTTAGGTTTTAGGTGGCAGGTGTTTGGGGTTTTGGGGCTGCCTGTTTTTTGGCTAGCACTTTTAAAAGCAGGCGGGTGGTGGTGATGGCAGAGAACATACTGATTAAAACTCCAATTAGAAGGGTGATAGCAAAGCCGCGAATAAAGCTTGAGGTTAAGAAATAAAGAATTAAAGCGGTGATGATGGTGGAGATATTTGAGTCGCGGATTGAAGGCCATGCGCGCCTGAAACCTTCTTCCATGGCGTTTATCCAAGAGAGACCCCTTTTAGTTTCTTCTTTAATGCGTTCAAAAATAAGAATATTGGCGTCGACGGCCATGCCGATGGTGAGGATAAAACCAGCCAATCCCGCGAGGGTCATGGTAATAGAGAAAAGTTTGAAAACGCCTAAAGTTAAGGCGATATATATAAGTAGGGCTAGGACGGCGAAAATACCAAGATAGCGATAATAGAGAACCATAAAAATCATCACCAAAAGCGCTCCAATTAATCCGGCAACTAGGGCTCGATGAAGTGAGTCCGCGCCAAGTGTGGGACTGATAGTTTGTTGATTGATTAAGGTGATAGGCGCGGGCAGAGCGCCGGCATTAAATCGTTCGACTAACTGTTTAGCTTCGGCAAGAGTAAATTTTCCGCTAATCACGGCTTTACCGCCAGTAATTTTTTCTTGAACCACGGGCGCCTCAATTAAAACATTGTCTAGAAAAATAGCGATGGGTTTGCCGATATTAGCTTCGGTTAATCTTTCAAAAATTCCTCCGCCTTCTTCGTTAAATTCAATCGCGACTTCGGGTTGGCCGGTGGTGGGATCAAAATTTAGTTGGGCGCTTTTAACGTAGCGGCCGTTTAGATTAGTCATAATAAAACTAGTGGTGCTGGCGTTTTGTTCCACTTCGCGGAAATCAAGAAAGGGGGTGGTGCCGATTTGAGCAATGGCCTCGTTGATATTTTTAACACCAGCCAGCTCGACAATTAAATTATTACTGTCAGCTGTTTTAGATATAAAAACCTGGGGTTCACTCACGCCAAAGAGGTTAACTCGGCGCTCAATAACGTCTCTTAAGCCGTTTAGAACCGAATCTTGGTCTGAAGTAGGGACTTGGGAGAGATCAATTTGATAAATTAAGTAGCTGCCACCAACTAAATCTAGCCCAAGGCGCCAGGGTTGTTTTTTAAGGCCAAAACCAGCCGGGTAAATAAAAACCGCGGCGAGGATGGTGATAATGATGATTAAAAATAAAAAGAGACCGGGGTGATGTTTCATTGAGATTAGGTTTAAGGTGGCAGGTTATGGGTGATAGGTTGCTACGAAAGTTGGAATTTATTAACGATACGATTATAAAGGAAGGCGCTTAAATTGTAAACTCCTCTGAATAAGAGTTTTGTGAGTAATTTTTTTCTAGAGAGAAAGGTCTAAGTTAGAAAATTATTTATAAAACTTGATCGTTTTATTTTTCGAATAGTGCCATTTTTATTTGAGTGGAATGAAATAAAAAAACGGGATGTAAATTTCTTTACATCCCGCAATATAATGAATGTGGTTTGTCGTCCGTGGGCGTTAGTTCTTTCGGATGATCCAGCCGCTGTGTTTTAAGTTTAAACCAGTGCATGTTCTCCCAAAATCCAGAAAGGACTCACGCTTTTTTACGCGCATTATTATACCTTTGACGGCCGCGTACTTTGTTTCAACTGCGCCGATGTATTGTGCGTAACATTCATCCTCTTTCTTATCAGAGTAAGACAAGTAATATGGATCGATATGCGTGATACTTTTGAGTCGAGGTTTTACTTTGAATATCTTCATCATCGCAGCCAAAACTTTTTTCATTTTTGTTCTGATTAAGCCTCCGTGTATCATTTATTCCTCCTTCGGTGATATTTTGATTTCAAGATTTTAACTAATTACAATATATAAAATCGGGCAATATAGTCAATAGCCCTGCTTTAAAGAGCAATGTGCCTCCGCGCCACTATGACATGTCATAGTGGCGCGGAGGCCGACCGCATATATCGCGGTCTAAAAAGGTCGGGGCTTGTGGCACTGGGGAGTCCTAAATTGACAGAAAAAATGGCCTAGCATTATTGCAGGGCCATTTTCGAGGTTGATGAGATTTTACTTGTCTGTGCCGAAGATTCTGGCGTAATTTCCGTCTATTCCCCAGGGCAATTCTTTTTCTTCTTGTTCCCGAAAAGATCCGTAGAATGGGTAGGTGAAAACTTGGCCATTCGGACGGATTCGACAATTTCTCCATCCGTATTTTTCGCGAAATTGAAGCTCGATTGTGCGGTCCACGTTGACTTCGAAATCGAGCGTCCCTATCGGTACATTTACCGTGTCATAAGGACTGATTCCCATAGGTGTATTGTCTAGGTAGTAGTCGATGGCGTAGCAAAGAGCAGCTGTTTGTTGGCGTTGGAATCGAAGTTCCTTTTTGAAGTGAAAAGCCGCAATTGCAGTAACAATAAATGCACCGATTATCACAGCTCCCAGAAAAACAAATAATGAACGCATAAAACCTCCAATTATTAAGTTACATTTGAACAGATTTAATTTTAGCATTATAATAATTATTATGTCAAGGATTGGAGCTAGCGATTTGAATTTAAAGAATGGCGAGCGGGCGTTGGTGGTGGTGGCGCATCCGGATGATGAGACAATTTGGATGGGTGGGACGATTTTAAAATTTCCGAGGGCGAAGTGGACGATTTTTTCGCTTTGTCGTGGTGATGATAGAGATCGGGCGCCAAAATTTAAGCGAGTTTGCCGATTTTTAAGCGCGAAGGGAGTGATTTCGGATTTGGAGGACGAGGAGGTTTTGAGCTTGAAAGAGAGTTTGCCTGAAATACGCTTACGTTTGAGAAATTTCTTATTTGCCTCTCAGAACCGCGGTTCAATCCGTTCCAGCGGCGGCTTGTCCACTACCTCTCGACGCGATGAGTCCCGGCTCGGCGGGACACCAAGCTCATCGCGTCTCCGAGAGTTTCTTCGAGACAAACAAAAAATTTCTCCCCCCCCGATTACATCCCTTCACAAATTCAATGAGAGAGGAGGAGGGATGGAGTTTGATTATGTTTTTACGCACGGGTATAATGGAGAGTACGGACATCCGCGACACAAAGGTGTGCATCGCGCGGTTGCGGAGATGATTCGGGCGGGGGAGATCCGGACGAAACATTTTTTTAATTTCAGTTATGAGTTTCTTGAGCGAAAGAATGTTTGTCGGCCTAAAAAGGCGGAATTTTTTTTAGAGTTATCCCCGACTGTTTTTAAAAAAAAGCAGAAAATTATCAATGAATTCTATGGATTTAGAAAATCGACTTTTGAGTATCGGACTTTATCAAATGTGGAGTCGTTTAAGTTAATAAAATAGTGGCTATGCGACTTACGACGCTTTGTTTTTTACTTAAAGATAATGAAATACTACTGGCGATGAAAAAAACTGGATTTGGAACTGGTAAATGGAATGGAGTGGGCGGGAAAGTTGAGGTTGGCGAGACGATCTCACAGGCAGCCGCTCGAGAATTAAACGAGGAGATCGGGGTGAGAGTCAACCCTGAAGGTTTGGAGAATGCGGGAAATATTAAGTTTTATTTTCCCGAGAATCCGGGTTTTGACCAACATATGCATATTTTTTTGGCGCGAGATTGGGATGGCGAACCCGTTGAAACTGCGGAAATGAAACCGCAATGGTTTGGATTTGGCGACATTCCCTATTCTTCGATGTGGGTGGATGATGAGTATTGGTTGCCGAAAGTTTTACTTGGCAAGAAAATTGAGGCCAGTTTTTATTTTAAAGGCGGCGGGGAGAGTTTTGATAAACACGAAGTTAAAGAAATTTAAAAATGAAATCCGTAATTCTATACGCATATCCGCCGGAGCCGGATGGACTTTCGCAACAGGGTGATATGCTCTATCGGGGACTCAAAGAAATTGGCGAGGAGATACTCCCCTGCCACCTCTCGAGCGAATTTCAGAAGGAGTGGATTTATAAATTTTTAAAGCCCGACGTGGCCATCGGTGTTGGATTTTGGGGACACACCCAGGATATTATTTTGCATCCGCAGAAATTCGGTATTCAGCCAGTGCCGTGGCTACTCGCGGATGGCTGGGTGGCGAATTACCACAAAGAAATCGGCGAGTTGCCACTTGTATTTACCACGAGTGATTGGGTGGCTCGAACTTTTGCTCGGGATGGGGTGGATACTAAAAATTTTCAAACGCTCTATATTGGGCTTGATACTGAACTTTTTAAACCCATTCCACGCAGTGACCCGAGAGTGAAATTGATTCGAGAGATGATTGGAGTACGTGAGGATGAAGTGATGATTATGACTGCTGGAGGCGATGTGACTTCTAAAGGCGCGCAGGAGGTTTTTAGGGCCTTAAAAAGAGTGGATGCCGAGTTTAAAAATTGGAAGTATGTTTGTAAAATTTGGGGCGGAGCAAGCGCGGATGACCACTACGACGACGAGATGGCTTTGATTGAGGAGTTAGGCGAGGAGGCGAAAGAAAAAATAATTTACCTTGAAGGTTCAATGTCTCGTGAGTTTATGCCTTTACTTTTAAACGCCTGCGATATTTACGCGGCGCCTTCGCGGCTGGAGGGATTTGGAATGATACAAGTAGAGGCAATGGCGTGTGGTAAGCCAGTGATTTCAATTGACGAGATGGGGCCAAAGGAGACGATATTGCATGGCGAGACGGGTTTCTTGGCTAAAGTGGCTTCAACTGTGGATTTAACCGAGGAGTGGGCCTATGTGGGCTGGGGATTTGAGGAGGATCATAAAATTCAGTTTGAAAAACCCAAGACGTTTGCTTATCGGGCTGACGCAGACCAGATTGCGGAGTATTTGCTTAAATTACTTACAGATAAAGATTTGAGAGAAAAAATGGGTGCTCGGGCTCGTGAACACGCGGTAGAAAAATTTGAGTACCGAAAAATCGCCAAGCAGATGACGGATGTGATTAAGGAGAAGTTTAATTTGAACTAGGATTCTAATTGGAAAATTTTTATGGATAAAGGAATTTTTACTCAGCTTCCCGGAAAAATAGTGGAATTAGATTCTCGATTTAAATATGTAATGGCGCTGGCTTTGAATTCTCGCTCGAATTATATGAATGGAATTATTCGATGTATTACTAAACGAGATGGAGATTTGCAAATTAAGGGATACGCAGATCGAAGTGTTTTGTATCAAGTTAGGGGTGATTCTCTTAAAAATTTCTATATAGAAAACAAATTGAACATTAATGGAGAAGAAGAATTAATTAATCAATTTAGTGGTGATGATTGGGATTTTATGGGTTTTGAAGACCCTGATATTTGGATTGATGATATGGATGATTTTACGCATGTTTATTTTACAATTTCGCTCTGGAATAAAAAGCAGCGGCATACGTTCTGTCATTTGGGACATGCCGAAGGCGCAAATTTAGATTCATTAGAAATGACAGAACCGGTGCTTATTGTTGATGAAAAAATTCGGAGGGCCAAGGAACCCTCGATTGCTCCGGTGAATAAAGGAGGGTTTCGATATAATTTAATCGAATCTCGGTCAGATAAAGGACAATTTTCCTATTCTACAGTAAGGGTTGCAATTACTGAAAATATGGGCGAACCCTGGAAATTTGGTGAGACGGTATTGCATCCGGCCGAAAATAATATTCCGTGGATTGGCGGACACGCTTCACCTGGACCTCTACTGTCTCAAAATTTTATAGATGTTGGAGATGGAAAGTGTTTAGGTTTTTTAAATGGGCGAGAAGTTAATCAAAAAATTGGAGAAAATGTGCGGTATGGAACATTCTCTATTGGCCTTTTCATATATGACTACGAGAATGGAAAAATTGATTGGGTCTCATCTAAACCTTTTATTCAGGATAGTGAGGCGAAAACTATAACTTTTGCCAGCCAATTTGTTCAAACTGGTGAGAATGACGGAATTTTATACGCCCACGTTGATGATTCTTTTGTTCGGGCTTATGAAATTAGAGCAAATTTAATTAAACCTCTGTTGATTTAACTTGATTATCGCCAAACAAATGGCGGATAAGATTAAGGAGAAGTTTAATTTGAACTAGTTTATTTGGTGCATTGGTAATAACTGGAAACGTTCATTTTATACACTACTCTGCGATCGTAAAGTAGTGTATAAATAAAACATCAGTATTAAGTATTATGTTAAAAACTAGAAGTTTGACGTCTAAAATTTTGGAAGTTGTAAGCGAGGGTGTAATCTCAACTTTTGATGTTATCGGCGCGATTTTAGAGTCCGGTTACGGCGCTTCTTATGCGAAACTTGATGCTAGTGTTCGACGCTCTGAGGCGAGGCGTCATAATCGTGAATTGGAGCTTCGCAATAGACAGAGATTTAGTAATTTAATTTCTAAATTGAAACGGGACGGTTTAATTACTGGCGATAAGCGATCTTTAAAGATCACCGAGGCCGGACGTAAGAAATTTTTAAAAATTCGGGAAATTGAGCGAAGTAGAGTTATTCACTCTCCTTTTGGATATCAAGCTAAAGTAAGTCGAAATCTTACAATCGTTATTTTTGATATCCCGGAGAAGGAAAAGGTTAAAAGAAATTGGCTGCGAGCGGTTTTACTAAATCTCGGTTTTAAATTGCTTCAGAAGAGTGTTTGGATCGGTCGAGTTATTATTCCTCGGGAGTTTTTGAAAGATCTTCGAAATATGAGAATTTTGGAGTACATTCACATATTTTCTGTATCTCGATCGGGGACAATTGAAAATGATAAGGATGGATAGTTTCCCTTATAAATATACACTACTATGCGATCGTAGATTGGTGTATATTTATGATGAAAATGGAAATTGATTTAGATTACTAATAGCTAAGCAGCAACTGGAATCCGCGGCGCCGTAATAGACCATAAGCCCTCCATTCTTTAGAACTGCTCCTTCGGGGTTTGAGCATTTCTAGTATCGCATCTCCATTTTATACTCTCCTATTTTTTAAATACTCAGGAAAAGTTTTTCGTTTATCTTTTTCGGTTTCGTCCGTTTTTTCTTCCAATATTGCCTTCAGATATCCAAGTGGATCAGCTGGATCAATGTCACTCACATTAAATTCTTTTACAACCTTAAAATATTCTGGTTTGTACATTTCCGAAGGATGTTGTCTTCGGGGACCTTCATATATTTCTAGCATCGCATCTCCATTTTCAAAAAATACTAACATTGCAAAATTCTTAAGTTCTTTATCTTCCCCTATCTTAAGATACGCCGGATCACGTCCTTGATGGAGGAATATCTCTTTGTTAGCGCTACCTCCCTCGCTATATTTATCTATACTTTTAAAATATTCATAAAGAGTTTCTGGCGTAAATTTTTTGCTTTCTGATTCTTTAATTTGTTCCGATTCTTCTGGGTTTTCGTACTTCATGATTATAATTATTTCTGATTATTATTTTTTGTCAATTTTTGTCTGTTTAGTACTATTTGTAAAACGTACTAACGCGAGAAAATTTGTACGCCAAAAGTTGACAAACAGGGGAATTATGCTATAATCCCCTTGTTCTTGTCTCTCTTGTTATTTGATAAGTGAATAGCCGCTGTCTATGGGATAATCCATGGTCAGCGCAGTATTAACCATTTTTTTTGGCTATACGCCAAGAAAGGAAGTCCACGATGACGGTTTCGACCAACATCGCTAGTTCTGCAAATATCTACTTCGGAGGTGAGTTGGTTCCGACCAACTCAGCTGGAGATATGGTATTTGCGATTGCTGGGACGCTGAGTAACGAAGTTATCAGTCGTCTGTCCAGGAAACTTTCGCGGAAACCAATGAGTTTCCAAGAACTTATTTATTCTTGTGACTACGAACTATTGAGGCACTTGGCGACGGATGTCTATCTGCTTGTGATCCAACCAGGTCATGAAAAGCAATTCACGAATGAGGTAAGGGCTTTGGAATTGTGGAGGCAGGGCGCCCAGCGAGTACTTCTTATCCGCGGAGGTGCGTTGATTCTGGCAGAAAAAATGTCTGAATACACCCGTCGTAAGATTACGTCAAATTTGCCATCAAACCGCATCTTGAAATGCCTTTGTGCTTTCGACGGTGTATCTATTCCAGGTCTGACAGGATTTGATCTTACTTCCGCATTTTCTGCGATTGCACTTGCACTGGAGCAGGTTGTGGAGGAAAAGGTTAAGGTACTACTCAAACTGGCTATCGTTGACACACTGATCAACGGACGTCGCCTTGAAGACTGCGTACCGATTGCGCTTCCCGGCCAGACCGCCTATCTCATTGGTGGTCTGTCGACTACCTCGCCCGATTCTCAGTCGTTTATACTAGGAACCAACCTTACTCGCGATGCATTTGAGCGTCTCTTGGGATTAGTGAATCCGGCGTCGGAGTTTCGTGAGCTAATCGCTGGCATCAAGCCGATTCTTGACCACATCATTACTGACACGTATGCCTTAGTGCATAATCGTGGAGGTGAGACGAAAGTCAAGGCGGTGGTCCTATGTAGTCATGGTGACCGGAAACTCCTCCTCACTCGCGGAGGCAGTATGCCTATTGTGAGAGAGGAGAGTGGAGCATTCTTTGTCCTCGACAACTTTGTCGACGAGATGTCCGACCAATACCCAGGTTTCAAACTTGGCGAAGCTTTGTACTCTGTCCGACAGCAGATCGCCAACGTTATCAGGATAAGAGCTGAGGTGCTCGGCGTGCTTGCTAATGCGTCACAGATGATTTCAACCATTTGGGCCGGAGGTAAGCAGTCATGATGATGGAATACAGAATTATGCTGATTGTTATCTTTATGATGGCATGCCTATGCTTTTTTGGGAGCATTCGACGTCTCGTAAGCACCGACAAAGAAAAGTACATTACTTTCGGAATCTTCTTCCTGTTTGTGGGGATAGCGTCAGCCATTGCAATTAGCCTCGAAGGGCAATACTATGCCGAAGGGCAATACTCTACTTTTTCAGGCGTCGACTATTCCATCCAATTCTTCGTGTTGGTTCTAGAGTCTGGATATCTCTTCCATGTCACCAAATGGGGAGAGTAAGCAGACCCGTCTTTCTGAATGACGGATTGATACGTCCTTCATCTGGGATGCTGACTCTTTCCGCCAGCAGTATGAAGCGCTCCTGACGAGACCACAAAAATAGCAATTTTTCAGAAACCTATAACCGGCTCCGAGACAATGTCTTGGAGCCGCTTTTTACTTTAGAAAATTATTGAAGTTGTAGATAGCTAGACAGCAGCTGGAGTCCGCGGCGCCGTAATAGACCATTAGCTTTCCATTTTTTATCACCGCGCCTTCTGGAAAAGTGACATTATTTACAATCCCCTTTCTTTCATAAAGTTTTTGAGGTTCTAGGATTGGTCTTTCAGATTGCCACAAAACTTCTCGTGGATTTTTTAAGTCCAAAAGCGCGGCGTGGATGGGCCACACTTTTTTTCCTATAGCAGGACCACAATAAATTAAAAGCCAGCCCTTGCTAGTTTTGATTGGTGGTGCGCCTAGCTCTGGACCGCGCAGAGCGCCGCGGGGAGGCAGGAGCACGGCGTGTTTATCAAAGTTGGTGAAAATTTTACCCCAATAATTCTTGGGAGGATGGAACAGTTCTTTTGTGTCCTTAAATTCAGTGTAGAGAATAGAGGAGTCCACTTTGTCGGGATGCCAGGTGAATAACATTCCGATTTTTCCGTTAATTTTCGCTGGGAAAATTGCCGCAGCTTTGGCTCGGACTTGGTCTGGTTTTGGCCCAATAAAGCCATGCTTCTGAATTTTCTTAAAATCTTTGGTTGTGGCTAGAGCGATTCCGGGTACTTCCTTTTTGGAATATGCCGGTTTTGACATGGCTGTGTAGAAAATGTAATAGGTGTCACCGAGTTTGGTTATTCGAGGGTCTTCGCAGCCGAATTGATTCCAGGGGTGATCTGGTTTTATAAGGGGTTTTGCCGAGCGGGAAAAATTTATGCCATCCTTACTAGTGGCGTAGCCGATGGAAGAAATGTAATTAGTATAACCACCGGCAGGTCTTGGCTTGAATCCGGCTCGAACCGCGCGATAGACCATATGGAAAATTCCATTTTCATAGACCACGGATGGATTAAAAACCGAACCGGCTTCCCAAAAGTTTTTGGGGTTGGGTTTTAAAATTGGATTTCTTGGGTAGCGGATAAGTTTCATAAACCGGGATTCTGCTTAAGAGTTTCGATAAGTTCAGCTAAATTTACTTTAGCGACCGCAATTAAATGGTCGGCGGCGCCGTAGTAGATGTAGAGATTATTGTCGAAAATAGCGGTGCCGGTTGGGAAAACAACATTGCTGACATCGCCGACTTTTTCCCAAGATTCATCTGGACCAAAGAAAGGTTCTTTTAAACGGCCGAGGACTTTTTGGGGATTTTCCAAATCTAAGAGTGCGGCGCTCGCTCGATAGATGCGACCGTGATTGGTTTCTTCAACGGAATGAAGCAGAAAAAGCCAGCCATCTTTGGTTTTGATGGGTGGGGCTCCGCCGCCGATGTGGCGGGTTTCAAACCAATATCGGTTTTCTAGCACAACAAAATCTGGAAGATGGTTTAAATAATTCACCCAAAAATCTCTAGATTTTAATTGTTTAAAATTATCAAAATAAACAATCTGAATATCCGGCAGAATTCGGTGTAATAGAGCAAATTTTCCTCCAATTTTTTCGGGAAATAAAACCGCATCCTTTTCCCAAAGCAGGATGTCCTTGCCGCCGAATTCTTCGTAGAAGGATTCAAACATCGCGTATTGGTCTTTGAGATGCTCGGCACGCAGGATTTCGCCGACTTCATCATAAGTTAATTGGGGACTGATAATTCCATCTTTTTTCCAGTTTTTTAAGTCCGCGCTTGTGGCAAGCGCGACAACCGCGTTTTTGCCGTCGTGGGCCGTATACGTCATATAGAACGTGTTTTCGATTTTGACGATACGCGGATCTTCTACTCCCATTACTTCATACATCGCCTCGCGTTCAATCAGAGGTTTATCGAGGCGTTCGATGACCTCGGTTGGGCCTTTGAGTTTGGCATAGCCGATTCTGGATTTAGTATTTTCATTTGTGTCCATCTTATCTTGACCGATGGCCCGATAAAAAATATGGACGTATTCGTCGTCTTGATAAACAGCTGGATTTAAAACCGCTTTATTTTCAAAAATATTTTCCGTGGGTTTTAGAATTGGTCCGAGTTTTTCAACTTTCATTGTAAATTTTGACAAAAATTATGCGCATAGAGATACGCGCCGGCGCTCCAGGCCTGGAAAGGCGAGGCGGAACCAGTGACTTTGCCGGTTTTGCCGCCTAGCCATTCGGCGAAGCCGAACTGTGATTTTTTGATAGCGGCGATTTTTTTCCAATCATTACTGGTTTGTTGATTGGCCTTGGCTAAGAGTTCTAGTTCTTTTGTGGCTTTGCGGGAGTCCCCTGCCTTGGCTAAAGCGGCCACGTAAAATCCGCCGATCATTGGCCAGATGCCGCCGTTTAAGTAGTGGTAGGGTTCGCGAGCTTCGCATTCATCGAAGTACGAATGCCACGCCGTCGCTGAAGCTTTGACGCGCGAAGTATTCCCTTTTGGTTTTATAATTGGCGGGTAAATTGATTTGCAGGGAAAGGGTCGGTTGATTTTATTTTTTTCGATGTATTGAAGGATGTTCTTGGCGATTTTGGGAGTAGCTAAGCCGCTTACAATCGCAAGGAGATTTCCCAAGGTATCGAACCACTCTTCGCTTTCGCGGGTTTTGGGACTGTGAGTTTTCCAAACCCAAGGACGATAGTAGCCGAGTTTGGTGTCATAAAGTGAAAGATATTTCTTGATTTCGCCGTTGACTACTTTTTTTAGATGAGCGGCTTGTTTATTTTTCCCGTAGAGCGTGAGCGCCCAAAAATAGAGGGCTTCGGTGTTAATCACGCGGCCGTATTTGTGGGGGAAAGCATCTTCCCAGTCCATAGTTGGCTGTTGGACTAAAAGAGTATCTTCGTTCGGATCTTGGTATTCGAGCCAGGTGAAAGCGGAGTTGATATTTTGGCGGTATTTTTTAAGCAGAGATTTATCTTTGTAGTTAGTCGCATAAGTTTGGTGACCGATTAGATACCAAAGAGTTGAATCAATGGAATTAAAAGTAACATCCGAACGGCGTTCGGTATTCCATGAGCCCACGGCGTTAGGAATCTGGCCGTGACGGGATTGGTTTTTTGAGAGTAATTCAATACTTTTCTGAAAAGGAATTTTAAATTTATCGTTGATAGTTGAGGCGCCAAGGCCAGTAATCATACTGTCGCGCGCCCAGGTGGCTTCGTAACCGCCGGGCAGACCCGAGGCATAGAAGCCGGTTTTTTTAGCGCAGTGTTCCAGGACTTTGATGGCTTTTTGGGAGGCGAGATTTACTATGATCGATTTGTTCGACATGCTCGAAATGTTAGAATTGTGGGTTAATTATATCATTAAAAATAAAAATTTCTCTTTAGTAAGCCGTCAGAGTAAGAAAGATAAATAGAGTTACTCTGGTTTAACTCTTTTTCTATCTACTAGAATTAGTATCCCAGCGATAATCAACATAATTTTTGGCATACTGATTAATGTTGGTGCAAGTAGACCAATACCAATTGCTATAATTGCTCCTAATTTGCGTGTCGTTTCTAGACTAATACGAAGCCAACTCCAATTAAGATCAAGTACGCCATTAATTAGAAATAATGTTATAAAACTTACTATTCCGCCCGTAAGTTCCATAAAACCTATTACTTCCTGGTTAAAAGCAGTCAAAATTCCAGTCGTAGCATAACTAGCATCAAATATTAAAAAATACAGACCATGCAAAACTAGGAGAGTGGCGGAGATTATTATGAGTATAAAACCTATTTTTGTAAGCTTTTCCATTTTACAGTTCAATTTTCTTTAATTTCCTCAATCGCGAGGCGGGCTAAAAGATAAGAAATAGTGGATTCGGCGCCTTGGTTCAAATTAATCGCGTATTGGCCTACGCCGTCGTAACAGCCACCGGTCGATTCGTCATAAACCATTTGGCCTAAGTGATTTTTGCCTAAAAACCAGTTAAAGACCCGATAAGCATCATCTAGATATTCTTTCTCGCTGGTGATTTTGTGGGCAATGATTAGGGTCTCGGCCATAGTGGCGGTTTCTTCGGGTTGCTGATCAAAGTAGGCTCGCTGTTTATTTCTGAAATACCAGCCGTTTTGACCAATCGGCATAAAGTGGTCTTTTTCAAAAGTGATTTGGCGCAAAAAATCCAAAGTTTTTTTGGCGACCTCGAGATAGTTTTTATTTTTAGTTAAGTCAAAAGCATAAAATAGGGATTCCGGAAGTTTGCTATTGGAATAAGTGAGCTGATTTTCAAACCAATGCCAATTTTCGGAAGCATATTCGTTATAGGTTGCGAGTTGATAGCGGGCCAGTTTTTCAAATTCTTTTAGGAGTTTAGAGTTAGGCTGTTCTTTGAGGTAATAATAAAGTCCTGTCATGGCAAAGCCGATTGCGCGTGGCGATTTTATCTTAGGTAAAATTTTGGTGGCTGTGATAAATAGTTTACGGGCCAGAGTAATTGTTTCTTCGGGCAAAGAATTTTGCGCGGCGATAAACCCAAGCGCCCAGATGGCCCGGCCTTGCACGTCTTCGTCGCTTGTACCGTCTTTAACTTTTTGATATGAGACAATATTGGCAAAAGTGCCGGATGGTCGCTGGGTGAATTTGATGAAATTCAAATAGGTTTTGATTAATTTTTTTAAGTCTTCTGATGGCGCAATTAGATAACTTTTAGCGGCGACAATCAGCGCTCGAGTGTTATCGTCTAAACTGTAGCCGTAGCGTTTTTCGGGTTTGGAATACTTGGCAAAGTGCATTACCCCGAAGTCATCGGTGAGCCGCATAAGGTGGTCAAGTTTAAACTCCGGAAATTTATTATCTTCAGCTTCTAAATCAGAGAACTGTTTATAGAGTTTAAAATAAGATGTTGCCACATTGGACCAGGTCATGGGACGGGTTGATTCGTAGGCTTCACGACCCATGGCTTTAATTCGTTTTTCATCGGCTAAAAGAGTTAGAAGTGATTTGGTAATAGCTTGAGGATTGCGAGATGGAACCAAGAGACCATTTTTATCATTAATAAGGTATCGGGCGTAGGAGGTGGCGGTCGAGATTACCGGGCGGCCGCAACCTAAGGCATAAGAGAGGGTGCCGCTTACTGATTGACCTTCATCGACGGTGGGTGAAACGTAAATGTCGGTGGCTTTAAGGTGAGTGAGGAGTTCGTCGAGGTTAAGATACTTATTGTAAAACTTGACGTGATTTTCTAGGCCTAATTTTTGGGTCTCCTGTTCGAGTGAATTTCGATAGGTCTCGCCTTTATGGCGGATGATATTGGGATGAGTGGCGCCGATAATAAGATAAATTAGATTGGGGAATTTTTGAACTACTTCGGGCAGAGCTCGAATAGCATATTGAACACCTTTGTTGGGACTTAAAAAGCCAAAAGTTGAGAGCACTATTTTGTCACCTAATCCGAGTTCGGATTTAAATTTCTCAGATGCTTCAAGTGAGGTTTGGGGAATACCATGCGGGATGATAACGACTTTTGAAGCTGGCACTCGATAATCGGAAAGTAAAACATTCTTGGAGAGTTTATTCATCACGACCAGCGCCACAGCTTTTTCTGCTATGGCCTTAACCACGCTTAAAAGTTCTTCGTCTGGATTTTCCAAAACCGAATGGAAAGTAATAATCACCGGTTTTTCTATAACTTGAATAAATGGGATAATATAATCGCCCCAATTGCCGCCGAAGAGGCCAAATTCGTGCTGAATATTGATGATTTTGACGTCATTTCGTTCATTTAGCTCTTTGGCTAAGCTTACGTAGTAGCTGATCTCGTTAACATTTATTTCCTTTAAAATTTTCTTGCTGTTGTAGTTGTAAATGCTGGTCGGATTTTCGTTTAAGGCAATGATTCGGGATTTAACCGCGGGGTTAAATTTATTATCAAAGGCCGCGGTGATGTCTTGAGTAAAAGTGGCAATGCCGCATTCTCGGGGCGGATAAGAACTGATGTGAACAATATAGGTATTTTCCTTATCTTTTATTTTCATGGTCTTCAGCCAGTTCGGCTATCGCGATAATTGCGCTTAAGTTCATCTAAGAGTGGTTGGAGTTCGACTTTAGCAACGGCAATAAATTTATCGGCGGCTCCGTAGTAGATATATAAATCTTTGCCAAAAATGGCGGTGCCGGTTGGAAAGGTGACATTTGAAACGAAACCGCTTTTTTCCCAGTCCAGATCCGGAGAGAAAAGTGGATAAGTTAGTCGGCCAATAACCTTCATGGGATTTTTTTTGTCCAGTAGCGCGGCGGCGGCGTGATAAATTCTGGCTTTGTTTAATTCTTCGACCGCATGATAAATTAAAAGCCAGCCATCTTTGGTTTCAATCGGTGGCGCGCCGCCGCCAATATTTCGCGACTCAAACCAAAATTTATTTTCGAGTAAAACATATTTCGGTAAATTTTTAAGGTATTTTTTCCAAAAAGAATTTTTTTGGATTTCTTTGAAACTTTTAAAAAAAATAATTTGGATGTCGGGAAGGATTCGGTGAATAAGAGCAAAACGGCCTTTAAATTTTTTTGGAAAAAGGAAGGCGTCTTTCTCCCAAAGATAAACTTCTTTGCCAGAGTATTCTTCATAATACGACTCGAACATAAAATATCGATCCTTCAGTTTTTCTTTGGCAAAGATTCGACCGATCGTGTCGTATCTCATTTTGGGACTGATAATTCCCTTGCGGTCAAAATTTTTCAAATCCGAACTAGTGGCGTAAGCGCAGAGAGCGTTTTTTCCGTCGTGGGCGACGTAGGTCATATAAAAAGTGTCGCCAATTTTAACGATTCGAGGGTCTTCAACCCCTTTTTTCTCGTAGAGATGCGTGCCGGTTAGAATTGGTCGGTCCCAACGCTCCACTACTTTAGTTGGTCCATTAAGTTTGGCGTAGCCAATGCTGGAATTTAATTTTTTATCGATGGCTCGATAGAAAACGTGAACTGTTTCGCCATCTTGATAAATTCCCGGATTTAAAACCGATCGGGTTTCAAATTTATTTTCTGTTGGTGCAAGAACAATGCCCAACTTTTGGACTTTTAATTTTCCTTTCATTCAGATCGCTTTTATTTTAACTCTTTCCCATGCGTTTTGAAACAGCTGAGGGTGTTGATAAGCGGTTGAGCTTGCGTCGGCGTAGCTTAGGTGATATAAAATTAGCAGATTCTTGATTAGAGGAGGCCTCGGATGTTGGTTGCAGTACTCTTTGTTGCGTTGATTAGCTCCGTAGTTTCAGCGCCTAGACCCTTACTGTTGAGCATTGTCGGAATCGTAGGCTTGATTTTAGGTTTTATGATTGCATTGGCAATTTACGGCGCAGCGATCTTCCTAAGGCGTGAATACGATTGATCGGTTTGTAGGCGCGCGGTTAAAATAAACACCTCTTATTTATAAGGGGTGTTACTTTTTTTTATTCTTAGCGTTGTTATTAAAAATCAAGCCTTTATTACTGGGTCAAGATTTTTTAATCGTACGCCCACCAGGATTTGAACCTGGGACCATCTCCTTAAAAGGGAGCTGCTCTACCGGGCTGAGCTATGGGCGCGTACAAATCGAAGATTATTATACCTGATTCTTATAATCTTCCAAGAGCTTTTTGAGTTTAGAGTCAATTTTCTTCGGGGTTTTGATGTTAAAATCAATCAATAAGTCCCCGCGACTTGAGCTGCCAAAACGTGGCATACCCTCGTTTTTAATCTTAAGATTTTCTTTTAGATTAGTTTGAGCGGGAATTTCAATTTTTAACTTTCCGCCAGCGATGGTTGGAATTTCAATTTTTTCGCCCAAAAGAATATCTAAGATATCGATCTCTTTTTTGATAACTAGATCATCTCCTCTGCGCTCGAAAATTGAGTGCGGCTTGATTTTGATGCGAACATAGAGGTCGCCGCTCTCGGCGCCTCGTTCGCCGGCTTCTCCGGAATTTTTAATTTGGATAAGCTGATCATTGTTAATGCCTGATAAAATTTCCACTTTAATTTCTTTTTCGGTTTGTTTACGGCCAGAGCCATTGCAAGCGGCGCAAATTTTATTCGGGATTTGGCCGGCACCACGGCAATTTTTACAGGGTTTAACTTGGTAGAAACTTCCAAAGAAAGTTTGGCTTTGTTCCTTGATTTCGCCTTGTCCGGCACAAACTTGGCAAGTGGTAAAGCCGGATGCAGAATCCGCGCCTTGTCCTTGGCAAGCGGCACAGGTGATAAAAGTTCTAATCTTGAGATGCTTAGTTATTCCTCGAAAGGCTTCTTCGAGCGTGATTTCGACTAAAATTTCTAAGTCAGAGCCACGTTGATAAGTTTTACGTTTAGGGCGCACACCCATGCCTTCAAAAAAACTTTCAAAGATGTCGTTTAAGTCGCCGAAATCACCATAAAATCTTGAATCAAAGTCGCCAAAGTTAGACGAATTGGGCATGCCTCCGCTCCAACCGCCGCCGGGAAAGGGTTCGGCGGTACCAAAGCGGTCGTAGTTGGATCGTTTGTTTTTATCCGAAAGTATTTGATAGGCCTCGTTGATTTCTTTGAATTTTGTTTCGTTTCCGCCGGCTTTATCCGGATGATATTTATGAGCGAGTTTGCGATAGGCCTTTTTAATGTCCTCTTCGCCCGCGTTTTTTTCAACGCCTAAAATTTTGTAATAGTCCTTCATGAAAAGATGGGTTAATTAGATCAGGATACGCAAAAAATTTACAATGTCAAAGATTCCTTGGTTCTTGTTTCGCCGGCGACAAAAACAAAATTGGCGGCCAGAAAAATTTGAATAATAAAGAAAATTAAGATGGAAATGATGGGTATTAAAATTAAGCCAATGCCTTTCCCTATTAAAAATAATAAAATAGCCCACGCAACCGAAAATTCCTGAAAATGCTCATCTCGGATTTTTTTAGCTTTCAATTCAGTGAAATTATAGAGAACATTTTTCACTTCGTCGCCGCCAGCTAATTGGGTTTTAAGACCGAGCCAACCCTCGAATTGTTTTTTTCTCTCTTGAATCAGAGATTGTTTTAAGAGTTCTTGGGCTGGAATCGGCATTTCGTAGTAAAGAGAATTTTTCTTAATTTCATAGCGGGCTAAAGTTTCGAGTAAATTATCAATCGTTCCCTGAAATTGAATTTCAGGATAGAGTCGTTTCATGGTGCCGGCGCTCCAGTTAAATAAAGAACCGAAAGTTTCTTGGGGAATAATCTGATCGGCGTTTTGAATTTTTGGGAAATACATAAAAATTGCCACCAAAATTAGGCCAGTCATTATTTTTGTTCCAGTTACTCTTGAGACGCGGAAATAGCTGGGTTTTAAGACCTGCGAGGCCTCCCGACGGCCCTGAATTTCTCCTAAAATTATAAAGAAGGCGGCAGACCCAACAGCTAGAAGAAGAAATTTCAACGGCAAGGTGTAGAAAAAAGCAAAGAGAGCAAAAATTTCAACTAAAATTAAAAGCGCCCGACGCCTAACGCTTTTGGTTAGGATAGTTTCAAAGCTGGAAAAAATTACCAACAAAACAAACATAATTAAAACAATCGAAAGACCAGTCAATCGATTTAGAAATAAATGATAGGTGTAGCTTAGACCGAGAGCGGAAGCGATAGTGAGGCCGTTTAAGACAATAAGTTTGTAAGCTCCGCGAGGAAGAATCCTTTTCTCTAAAGGAACTTTATTCAAGAAATTTTCCGAACTAGAATTAATTCGGAAGTCCTCCTGCTTTATTTCGTTGGCCATCTTTTTGATTTAGAAGTTCAGGCGCCCGTGGGTTCGTCTTGATTTTTGGTGTCGTTGTTTTTATCTTCAGGCTCTTTGGGAGAATTATACAATATTTGTCCAATTTTTTGTATCTCCAGAGAAAGAGCGGCAGAGGCGTTTTTGATGTCTTCGAGATTGTCACCGGCAATTGATTTTTTTAGCGCCTCGATTTTTTCGCTGATTGACGCCTTAGTGTCGGCCGGCACTTTATCGCCTGCGTCTTTGATTGCTTTTTCGGAGGAGTAAATTAAGGTCTCAGCGTGATTTTTAGCTTCTATGAGTTCTTTTTTTTGTCCATCTTCAGCTGCGTGTTCGGCCGCCTCCTTTTTTAGTTTTTCGATTTCGTCTTTAGAAAGATTAGTGGTGGCTTCAACTTTAACGGATTGAGTTTTGCCGGTGGCTTTATCTTTAGCCGAGACGCTTAAAATACCATTGACATCAATGTCAAAAGTGACTTCAACTTGAGGAATTCCTCGCGAGGCCGGTGCAACTCCGTCTAAAAGAAAATTGGCTAAAGTTTTATTATCAGCGGCCATGGGGCGCTCACCTTGCAAGACATGAACTTCAACTGAGGTTTGATTGTCAGCTGCGGTTGAGAAAATTTGTGTTTTTGAAGTTGGGATAGTTGTATTTTTGGAGATCATCGGAGTGGCCACGCTACCTAATGTTTCAATACTTAGAGTAAGCGGAGTGACATCTAAAAGCAGAATATCTTTAACATCTCCCTGTAGTATGCCAGCTTGAATAGCGGCGCCGATGGCAACAACTTCGTCGGGATTAATGCCTTGATGGGGTTCTTTGCCAAAAAGTTTTTTAACTTTTTCTTGGAGGGCTGGCATTCGAGTTTGTCCGCCAACTAAAATTACTTCATTAATTTCGGACAGTTTAAAATCGGCGCCTTTAGGTGGAGCCGAAGTAACTGTTTCCTCGGTAAGTTTAATCGCGCGGTCAATAAATTCACTGACCAGTTCCTCGAGTTTAGCTCTCGTTAATTTAGTGGAAAAATGTTTGGGTCCGGAAGCGTCGGAAGTGATATAGGGAAGATTAATTTCGGTTTCAAGCACGGTGGAAAGTTCGTGTTTAGCTCGCTCGGCAGCTTCTTTTAGACGTTGAATGGCAAGTGGGTCTTTGGAGATATCAATCCCCTCTCTTTTTTTGTATTCCTCAACCAAATACTGGTTAATTTTTTTGTCGAGATCATCGCCGCCTAAATGTGTGTCACCGCCAGTGGCTTTAACTTCGACAGTGTCGTCGGCGATTTCCAAAACCGAGATGTCGAATGTACCGCCGCCAAAATCAAAAACCACAATTTTTTCGTTTTTCTTTTTGTCTAATCCATAAGCTAGCGCTGCGGCCGTGGGTTCGTTGATAATGCGGCGGACAGTTAAGCCCGCAATTTCACCCGCGTTTTTAGTGGCTTGCCTTTGGGAATCATCAAAATAGGCTGGAACAGTGATAACAGCTTCGTCGATTTTTTCTCCGAGCTTAGCTTCGGCGTCAGCTTTGAGTTTGGCGAGAATCATGGCTGAAATTTCTTCGGGCTTATGCCAGCGGTCAGACATTTTTACCTCTACGCTGCCGGTGTCCGATTTTTTGAGTTCAAACGGAGCCCAATTTTTATCTTGAGTTACTTCTGGGTCCTCAAATTTTCGGCCGATGAATCTTTTAACTGAAAAAATCGTGTTTTTAGGATTGGTGACGGATTGTCGTTTAGCGAGCAGTCCAACTAGACGCTCATTATTTTTGCTTACCGCGACTATTGAAGGCGTGGTGCGATTGCCTTCGGTATTTTCCAAAATCTTAGCTTCTCCGCCTTGCATCACAGCCACGGCGGAGTTGGTCGTTCCTAAATCAATGCCAATTATTTTACCCATAATAGTTAGTTTAAAATTAAAATATCAAAATTCAAAATGACAATGTAAAGTTTAAAGTTCCAAATTGCCTTTTTAGCTTTTTAATTTGTTATTTTTGTTGACCTTTTTTATTTATTTATTGCTTTGGAAATTTTTACTCGAGCGGGCCTTAAAATCTTATCGTGGAGTTTATAGCCGGTTTCAATAATCTCTAAAATTATTCCCGGCTGTTTCTCTGATTCCCCTTCGCTGATGGCTTCAGCTACGCTCGGATTAAATTCTTCTCCGATTTTAATATCTAATTTTTCAAGACCTCTTTTTTTTAAGATATCCAGGATTTGTGACCGAATGATATAAATTCCTTTTTCAACTGGCCCGGATTTTTCTAGAGCGGATAAGCCGAGATCGAAGTTATCTAAAATTGTGATTAATTCTCGGACTAGATTCTCATTGCCATACTTGGCGATTTCTTCAAATCGCATCAGTTCCTCTTTTCGATAATTTAAGAAATCGGCTTTAGCTCTTTGCCAGCCGGCGAGATACTCGTCGCGCTGCTTTTTAATTTCTTCGGCACCTTCCTTCGGCGTATCTTTGGCTAAATTATTCTCGCTATTTTGATCTTCAGACATTGATTTCTTTTATGCCTCTTATGATTTTTACGACTTTTTTGTAATTCATTCTTTTTGGCCCAATCGCCAAAAGAAGTATTTCTTCATCTTGATTCCGAAACCAATTCGCCACAATCGACAACTCCGGACTATCGGTAATCGGGCTTTTCTTGCCGATGAAAATTTGAAGGGATGATTCTGGTTCGATTTCTTTTTTTAAATAAGTCATTCGCTCATCCAGTTCTTCAAAGTCCCTAATAATTAATTGGACGATGTTTTGGTTTTCAATACTAATTTGGCTGATTAAATTTTCTAAGCCGGATTTGTAAACTCGATCTTCTTCTAGGGGTTCCAAAACGCCTAAAATTCCCAAACGATCCGAAAAAAGATGAAGAAATTTTATCCATTCTTTTTTAGCAAAGCAGTTGGCGATTTCATTATCTAAGGTGACGCCTAATTCCTGATTTAAAATTTGATCAGCAAAAAATTCATAACCTTTGTCGCTTGGAATTCGGCCGGAAGAATAATAGGGTTGGTTTAAATAACCAACGTCAGTTAATCTCTCGAGCTCGTGACGAATCATGGCCGGTTTAATGCCGAAACTGTATCTTTTGTAAAGCAGTCCAGAAGAGACCGGCACGCCGGTTTTGATAAAATTTTCAATGACCGCGTTTAAAATTTCTTCTGATCTTTTTTCGAGAACCATAAGATTTATTTTAGGTATATTAGCAGAGTTGTCAAGAGATTGCTAATACAGTATCAAGTATCAGGTATCAGGTATCAGGTATTAAGTTGCATATTAAGGGTGAGGGCTAAAAAAAGCCGTGATACCTGGCGGGTAAAGCGGCTTATGTTTTGTTTTTTGTTCATGCGGAACAGCTAGGGGCTCGTTTATTTTTTCGGCGAAGCGGTAAAATTAATTCCTCATAGGTCATCCATAAGAGTGAAATTGATTCAAGAATTCCCCATAAAGCACCCTTGGTGATAGGCCAGATGATCAAAATGAACGGCCAGAATATGCCGGCTGCCACTGTCTTGATTTTTTTGAATCTGACTTTTTCTTTGTAGGTTCTGATTTTTTTATCTATTATTGCGTACATCAAGCGGGCTGCTCCAAGACCGATTAGTAGATAAAGAAAAGAAAAAACGAGAATCCAAATAAGGATGGACATAAAATCTCCTTTCTAGTTGTTCGAGTTACTAATTTTATTTTACTTTTTATTGTTTAAATTGTCAAATGACTTTATACTTCATGAATGGAGATTCGCTTATATAACACGCTTTCCGGCAGGGTTGAGAAATTAGGCGTTGCTGGAAAAAAACCGATTAAATTCTTTGTTTGTGGACCTACAGTTTATGACTATCCTCATATTGGCAACGCTAGAACCTTTGTGTTTTTTGACTCGCTGGTTAAATTTTTGCGCTCAACCGGACTTAAAGTTTTCTATTTGCAGAATATTACGGACGTGGATGACAAGATTATTGACCGCGCGGTTTCGGAACGAAAAGAAGCATTAGAAGTGGCGAATAATTTTTTAAAAATTTATTTGAGGGATATGCGAGATTTAGGGGTGACGGCGGTTACTAAGTACGCTCGCGCCACTTACCACATCTTGCAAATTATTGAACAGATTAAGGTCTTATTTAAGAATAAAAATGCCTATGAAATTGAAGGTGATGGCATTTATTTTGATGTGGCGACTTTTAAAGAATATGGGAAGTTATCGCGGCGAACTACCTATCAAGCTGAAGACGGAGTCAGCCGAATTGATGAAAATGTTAAAAAAAGAAACAAGGCGGACTTTGCCTTGTGGAAATTCGTTGACACTTTAAATATGCCTGTGTCTAAGTCGTACGGAGTTGCGCTTAATTTTAGCAAAGTAATTAAGCAGGAACCGGCGTGGTCCTCGCCGTGGGGGTGGGGCCGGCCGGGCTGGCACATAGAAGACACGGCTATCACCGAGAAATATTTTGGGTCACAATACGATATTCACGGGGGAGCCGTTGATTTAAAATTTCCGCACCATGAGGCCGAGATTGCCCAACAGGAATCAGTTTCAAAAAAAAGGCCTTTTGTGAAAATTTGGATTCACAGTGGTTTTCTAACTATCGGTGGCAAAAAAATGTCCAAGAGTTTAGGAAATTTTATTACCGTTCGCGACATACTAAAACATGTTCAGCCGGAAGTTTTTCGATTATTGGTTTTAACTCATTCCTATCGTTCCCCTCTTGATTATAGCCAGAGTTTAGTTAGAGAAAATCAGGTTCGGTGGTTTGGAATTCTGGAGTTTTTGGCAAAACTTAAATTAATTTCGGGGAGCAAAAATAAAGGAATTTTGAATTTTGTCTCCCAGCTTCGAAAATTTGAGGAAGGATTTGCCGAAAATCTGGCTGATGATTTTAATACTCCCAAAGCCCTAGCGGCTCTCTCGAGTTTTAGGAGCGAACTAAATCCAAAGATTTGGAATTTGAGTTCAGTAGAAACCAAAAGGATATTTTTAGTTTTGAAGCGCTCACTAGGTAATTTAGGCTTCAAACTCGATTTTCCTAAGATTCCCGTTAAAATCAAAAAAATGGCTTCAAAACGTTCAGAATTAAGAAGAAATCAACAATTTATGCAGTCCGACACCTTGAGAAAAAAAATCAATGGGCTAGGATTCTCTATAGAAGACATTCCGAAGGGCATATTTATTTGGCCAAAAATCTAAGGGGGAAAGGTAAAGTGTAAATATCAAAATGCAAAATTTAGGTGTCCCTAAGCGGGATGATAGAAATTTTAAAATAACATGGTGAAAAAACAATTACTTAAACTTCCGCCCCATAACCTTGAAGCCGAGCAATCGGTTTTAGGTTCAATTTTAATTGATAAAGACGCTATCACTAAAATAGCGGATACTTTAGTGGCTGAAGATTTTTATCAACCCAGTCACGAAAAAATTTATGAGGCGATGATTGAGTTATTTGAGCGGCGACAACCACTGGATGTTTTAAGCGTTAGTAATCGGCTTAAAGAACGCGGAATTTTAAAAGAGATTGGAAGTTCTAGTTACTTGGCAGAATTAACTAACCAAGTTCCAACCGCTTCCCATATCGCGGCTTACGCGAAAATTGTTAAGGAAAAAAAGATTTTGCGAGATTTAATTCGCGCCTCAGCCGAAATAACCGAGGATATTTTTAGAGACCCAGGCGAAGTGGAAGATCTATTGGATAATGTTGAACAGAAAATATTGGCTATATCCCAACGTTCCGTTTCACAAAATTTAATTCATATCCGTGATGAATTAAAAAATGCTTACGACAGGATCGAGCGCCTTCATCGAGGTGAGAGTCCGTTTAGAGGGGTGCCAACTGGGTTTGACGGCTTAGACGGCTTACTTTCCGGTCTTCAAAAATCCGATTTAATTGTTCTTGGTGCTCGGCCGTCACTTGGGAAAACATCTTTGGCGCTTGATATCGCGCGCAATGTTGGACTTCATTCCAAGTTGCCGGTCGGCTTTTTTTCACTTGAAATGTCTCGAGAGCAAATTGTGGATAGATTAATTTCATCGGAATCACAGGTGCCTCTTTGGCGACTGCGAACCGGCAAAATCCATAATGATGCTGAATTTGAGATGATTCAATATGCCCTGGATCGACTGGCGGTGGCGCCAATTTTTATTGATGACACGCCGTCGCCAAATATTATGCAGATTAGATCTATGGCGCGCCGTCTTCAAATTGAGCACGGTCTAGAACTTTTAGTGGTTGATTATCTTCAATTAATTCAGCCGCGATCAGGTTTAGAAAATATGGTTCAGCAAGTGACCGAGATATCGCGTGGGCTTAAGGCGCTGGCCCGTGAATTAAAGGTGCCGGTACTAGCCCTTTCTCAACTTTCAAGAGCAGTGGACCAAAGAGATAATAAACAGCCGCGCTTATCAGATTTACGCGATTCGGGTAGTATTGAACAAGATAGCGATGTGGTTTTATTCATCCATCGAAAAGAATCGAATCGATTGGACGCTCCCTTGGAAGACCAAAATGTTACCCAAGTTATTATATCTAAACATCGTAATGGGCCTCTGGGAAGCGTGGAGCTCAAATTCGATACCGAGCGAGCAAGTTTTAAAAATATCGAGCGAAAATTTGAGGAGTCACAAGTGGGAGCCGGACTATGAATTTGCCGCCGCCGATTTATAAAATTATTCAGCAATTAGAAAAATTGCCCTCTATTGGTCCGCGCCAAGCCATGCGACTGGCTTTTTATTTAATTGCGCAGGGACAAAATGAAATTAAATCCTTCGCTCAAGATTTAAATTCACTTTTGAGCGTTAAGAATTGCGCTCAGTGTTTTTTTGTTCATCAGAATCCCGATAATCTTTGCGATATTTGTGGAAACAAATCGCGAAAAAAAGAATTAATCGCGGTTTTAGAAAAGGAGACAGATTTGATTTCTATTGAGAGAACCAAAAAATTTCATGGCCGGTATTTTATTTTAGGGCCAATTGCCAAAACCGGAATCTTGGAGGAATGGCAAAAACTGCGGCTACAAAATTTAAAGAGTTTTATTCAAAAAGAATTAAATGGCCAGGCCGAGGAAATTATTTTGGCTTTTAGTCCGACAGCTAACGGCGATTTTAATGTTTCTCTTTTAATTAAGGAACTTGCGCCTTTAGCTAAAAAAATAAGCCGGCTGGGAAGAGGACTTCCAACCGGCGGCGAGATTGAATTCGCGGACGACGAAACCTTGGGCGAGGCCTTGAATAATCGGGGTTGATTTATTATATTTATTTTAGTTCTTAACTAAAGGAAGGAGTAGGACGTGATTAATTGGAACTCTGTCCCCATCCGAAATTTTTTTGAAATTACTTGGAGGTGCTTTTTAATTCCTCTGGTGATTTTACTAGTAATTGCTTTTTGCGGATTTGTTTTGATTGTGTCAGTGTTAGGTGAAATCGAATCTTGGTCGGAAAAAAGACTAAAGAAATTTCGAAGTAGCTAGGCGTCTTATTAGACGCCTTTTCTCTATCACTAACCATGTCTAATAACTAGCACATCACCATCTACTACAATATATTCTTTGCCTTCAAGGCGAATCCATCCTTTCTGCTTAGCTTTATTCCAATCATTGGCTTCAAGCAGTTTTTGCCAGTTAATAACTTCCGCGCGAATAAATTTGTTTTCAAAATCCGTGTGGATGACGCCAGCGGCCTCGGGCGCTTTAGCCCCTTTTTTGATGGTCCAGGCGCGGGTTTCATCTTCACCGGTAGTTAAGAAGCTGATTAAATCTAAAATTTGATAAGATTTTTTAATCAGTTCGCCTGCATCGATATTGCCCGACAAATCACCGACTACATAATCCCCTGCCAGATTTTTGATTTTGGCGAGAATTTCATCTTTTAAATCTTCTTTTGTGCCATTCAAAAAATAGATTTGTTTTTTTGAAGTTAGAAGCTGGAGTTCTTTGATTATTTCTTCGCCGGAAAATTGATGGATTAAATTACCTTTTTCAAGTTCGGTTTTTACTGATTTTAGAATTTCCAGGTTTTTTAACGCGGATTTCTCGCCTCTTTTAACTTTGGACTCAAGTGAGTTGAGGCGTTTATTTACAGTGTCTAAATCCTTAAGCGCCAGTTCGGTATTGATGATTTCCAAATCCCGAATGGGATTTACAGTTTGCTCGACGTGAATGATTTCGGGATTTTGAAAAGTTCGCAGGACGATCACAATCGCTTGGGTCTCTCGGATGTGGGCCAGAAATTGATTACCTAGGCCTTCGCCGGTGTTCGCGCCTTTAACCAGTCCGGCAATGTCGTAGAATTCAATTACCGCGGGAATGATTTTTTTTGAGTGGCTCAAGGCGGCTAGTTTCTCAAGCCGCTCATCGGGAACCGGAACAATGCCGACGTTGGGGTCAATGGTGGCAAAGGGATAATTGGCAATATGCACCTCATTTTTAGTGAGGGCTTTAAAAAGAGTGGATTTACCGACATTGGGTAGGCCCACGATGCCAATGGAGAGTTTCATGTTTAAAATGTTTCCGCCGGAGGCGGATCTTTCTCCGGAGGACGAGATGATCGAATATTTAATTCGTCGTGCGAAAGATTTTAACTTTAATTCTAGCTTTAGTAAAGAAAAACTGGAGTTTTACATCCGGTTTGATTAAACTTAAAAAAATAACCCCTCTTTGCAATTGCAAAGAGGGGTCGAATGTTCAAGAGGTGACTTATTTGTAAGAAAATACCCATCCACCAGCCTTCCATTCGTGCTCGTTTAATCGGAAGGCATTGATTACCCAGTTACTGTAACCCCAGTGGATTATCACCACTCGGAGTACACCTTCGCGGTCACGAACATAAAAAATGTTCGCCTGACCTTCAGCTTGTAGTGTGCCCCACTCGTATTCTTGTCGACACAGGAGCCGCCATATGTCGGCTAACTTTACCTCTGCTTTTTCTTCCCCCCCGAGATTATCTATTATCTCTTGATCACTGACCTTCTCGTAGGTGATCATTAGTGGAGTAATTATTCTCCATGCATCTTCTTCTTTCTTGCTTCCGAACCAGTCATCGAATTGGAGATTAATTCCCTCGGATGAAAAGTCCGGCGAAAAGAAGGTAGAATCAGAATAAAAAATCACCGAACCGAGAATTTTGGAATGTTTACCGGTGGTGTCTGTCGCTATTGCCCGATTCGCCACCGAAACCTGGAAATGTGCCAATACGAACAACGTCAATATAAATCGTGCAGTCATGATTGTTCTCCTTCCTGACTGTGTTTTGAATGTTCTGTTTGGAATTATACAGCATACTGGTCTATTTTGTCAATAGTTTACTCCCCGCCCTATTTTCTTTGCTATGTATACAATCAGCGTTCGTAAATGCCGATGAGTTCGGTTTGTTCAATAATATGGCCCGACATAGCGGATTCTAATTTGGCTTTGTTGGAGCCAGCTTCTAGATTTAATAGAGTGTCCAGGGCATAGAGTTTGAAGAAATAACGATGCGGTTTTTTGTCCGGTGGGCAGGGGCCGATGTATCCTTCGCGGCTGGTGTCATTTTCACCTTCGGTGGTGCCCGGCGGCACGCTTTCTTGTTTGATGATTTCGGTTTTAGGGTCAATGTTCCAAACAATCCAATGGGTAAAGGTGCCGGAGACAGCGTCCGGGTCGTCCATAATCATCGCTAAACTTTTGGCGCTCTCGGGCACATTTTGAATATGGAGCTCGGGATTAATATTGCCGCCGTCGCAAGTGAACTTGGGCGGAATTTTTTCGTTTGGATTAAACGTGGGACTGGTTAAAATCATTTTTGGGTTTTGGATTAAATTAGTTTGGTTATTTAGCGAGCCGTTTTTTAGTGAGGATTGAATAATAAAGCCAGCCAAAATAATAACTCCAATTAATAAAATTATCAAAATAAGGGTTGTCTTATTCATTTTCTAGAAATTGATTGAGTTCGGTCTTTAAAAATTTCCGGGTAATTTCATCGCGAGGTTTGGTGATGCCGGGATAACGCCAGGCAGAGATTATTTTTCGTCGGTCAGTAACATCTTGGAGCATCACCCAAAGTTCGTAGGGGTGCTTAACGCTGCCAGCCGATTGCATCATAGCCACAGTTTTAGGGGCAATCCCCTCCTCGATTCTTTTGGGTGAATGAATAATTCTTTTGACTCGACTTTCGGAGAGTTTATAAAATCTCATTTTAGCGCGGCTATGCGCTGTCCACGAAAGAATTCTGGATTTTCTAAGTGTAGGCATAAATTCAGATTTCTAATTTCGGGCAGTGGAAGTGGCGTATTTACAATATTCGCATTCGGGGTTTGAATCGGGAGATTTTTCCAAATCTAAAGTTTTTCTTGCGTTTTCGATGGCTTTTTCAACCCAAGAATTATCACCAGTGTAGGGCTCGACGAAGAGATCAAAGGCCAAGGCGGCTTTGCCAAAACCAAAACCGGTGGTTTTATTGACTCTCGCGAAGACAAAATACCCGGTCGGCGAAACCTTGAAATTATTTTGCGCTAAGAGCCACTGGTAGATTTCCATTTGGCGCGCGTAGGAATCATAAATTTTGTGTTCTTTGGAGCCAGTGGCCTTGTAATCCACCACCATTAGTTCGCCTTTTTTGTTTTCCCAGATATCATCGACAGCTCCAAAAACGAGCATATCGGTTGGCTGATGATGAAATTGAACACCAGTGAAGTTATGTCGCCAGATATCTATATTAGGGTGATCAAACGGCACGGCCTCAACCATATGCGAGACCATAACCGGATGGGGAGTTTTTTCTTTTCGGTGATAGTCGAACTCGGCTTTTAAAAGATAATCAACGGCATTGTTTAGTGTAAAGGGAAACCCGGGCGGGCGTTTAACACCTTTTTTAACTTCCAGCCAGAAACAGCGCTGGCACTCTAAAAAAAGTTCAATTTTGGAACGAGAAATTTTTTGCATTTTTAGCTGAATTTAATTATATTCTAATTAGTTGTTTTACACTAATTGAAAGGAAATTTTATGTCGGAATTTGACTACCAAAAACTCGTTGAGACAATTGCTAAATATCATGGTCGGGGAAAATGCAGGGTATGCGGCGGCGATATAGTTGAGGCATTTTCGTCAGGCGAAAAACCGGATGCTATCCCGAAAATTGTTTTTGGGGAAGATCCGGAATGCATTTCCTATTTAAAGAGTGGGGGACTGCATTGTGAGAGTTGTGGCCTGGTTTACAAATTTATCCCCAAGTCCAAGTCCGAGTCGCGGAAAAAGAAATTCGTGATAAGAGTCGAACTATCTGGCTTGAGAGTCGTTAATCCCTCACCCTTCCAATTTATCCTGGTCAGGGGGACGGTTGCACAAGAGGCGCCTGATCAACGCGATCATACTAGGGCGATTAATATGCAAATCAACACCGCGACTAATAAGTAGTAACCGGAACTAACCCAGCCCTATTTAGTAAAAAAGGGCTGGGTTGACAAATTCCATATATTTGCTATAATATTAATTAGAACAGTTGAAAGGAGGTGATCTATGTGATTAGAGTGACCCGAAAAACATTACTCTTTCGCTCGGCATTCTCTTCTAATATCGGAAGAGTGGCCTGCGAGATGGGACGATTTGATCTTGGGTTAGTGATGTTTGTTCGCGCCAAGGCACTAGAAGTACTGGCTCGGAAATATCAATCTTAGATTGAATCAAATTTATTAGCAGGCTCCATAGGATTGGAGCCATTTTTTTTCCAAAAAAATAACATCTTAATATAATATTATATTAAGATGTTATAAAGTGGTTGAATAGATGGAGTAGAGCAGAAGGACTACCTTTTTGATTTCTGTTTAATAAGCGCCAGCCCGCCATAGAGTCCGCCGAAGTCGCCAAGAGCGGCCTTTTTTATTGGCGGGAGAGGGGCGGCTTTTAATATTTTTGAAAGATAGTATTTTGTTTTAGGAATTTTGATGCCGATTTTTTTCATCATTGAGCCGCCGATAACCACTACATCCGGCGACCAATGCGCGATGGTGTTATTTATTCCAAACGATAAAATTTCCGCCATTCTGTCCCAAAATTTTTTATCTAAAATTTCGTAAGGTTTTTTGTGATATTTTTTCGTGACTGACCTGCCACCCACAAAATCCTCCAAAGTTTTTCTATTTTTAAAATCTATAAATTGATTGCCGGGTTCAAAACTTTGCGCGCCCCTATCTACTCGGCCGTCTACGATTCGACTACCTCCTACACCGGTTGAAACAGTAAGATAGGCCACAATCGGGTATCCCCTACCCGCTCCGTAAACTGCTTCGCCCAAGCCCACCAGCGCTGAATCATTCTCTAAATAAACTGGGGATTTAGTTATTTTTTGAATTTCGCTGGCTAGCGGTTTTTTTATCCAGCCGGAAATGTTAGGAGCACAGCCCATAATTTTAGTTCGTTTTTCGTCAAAATAACCGGGCGTGCCGCCAGCAACAGCTTGAATTTTTTTGCCCTGACTGACTACTTGAATCAAGGATTTGAAAACCTTAATCCCCTCTTTGAAATTTTTAGGGGTTTTGGCGATTTGCGGCTCGCTAAATTTTTTGCCGTTGGCTGTTGAGGCGACTCGTATTTTTGAACCGCCGAGATCGAAGAGGATATACATAAATTAATATAATTCAAATCTACAAATGATATTCGAATGCTACGAATGAGAGTTTATATTATACCACTTCGGGACTGCAGCTGCTATTTTTATGAAACTTCACTATTGTAGCAACTTTCGCAGTATACGATTTCGGGGCGGGCGGGAGAATAGGAGGTTTCGAATTGATTGGAGCAGGGGCTTTCGTTGTGAACGTGTTTGGCGGTGTTAGCGTAAAGTTGGTTGGATGAAGTTTGCCCCGAACAATCGCAGGTTTTTTCATAAAATTTGGCCTGGTTTCTTTGGTTGATGCGGCTTGCGTGTCGGCAATCAACACAAGTTCGAGGCGCGGGAATGCTAAGTTGTTTCAGAAATTGAAGCTCGGACTGGATAATCCGGTAAGCGCGCTTACATTTTTCGCATTGGATAATTTCCTTAAGGATTGAATCCAGAACATCCTGGATTGAATCTGGAATTGCTTCGGCTTTTAAAGTGGTCTCGTATTCCTTGGCATTGATTTCCTCAAAGCGGGAGCCGAATTTTAGGACTTCATCTTTTGTTGCGGGAAAATGTTCTGGCGCGATAGTATCGTTGTAATTAAGCGGGCTGAATTCTGGCGGCAAGAATTCTCCATATCTATAGACACGACCTTGTTTGTCAACATAAGGCATTTTATTCATATGCTCTTTGATGGTTTCAACCATTTCTTTATATTTCTCCGGCGTATATTGCTTATTTAAGATGCAGTATCGGCTCTTTTTAACTCCTACGCAGCCAAAGAGATCAGAGGCGCCGTGACTACAGATTAGGCAATATTCAAGATTCCGAACATCATCCCAACATTCCCAGCAAAATTTTAAATTCGAGGCCCGCCAGCCGCAGATTGACGACTCATAGAGAAGTTCTGATTGAGAACCAATAAGGGAGCCATCCATGCAATCACGGCTGGATGGAACCTGGGAGTATTGGCAGTAGCGTAGATTTTCGGAGTTTCTAATTAGATAACTTTTGTAGATATTTTTTGATTGGGTGATAAATTCACCGCTCACATTTACGTTCTGCACTCCCTGCAGATATTTAATCGGGAATTTTAGCCAAAATTCTTTAGCTTCTTTAGCAACTATGGAAAATCCGCTCCAGGTATAGAGCTTCATTTCTTTTAATTTTGACTCATATTCTTCTTTTGAATATTGCTGGTTAAAAATGCAGTACTTTTGAGTTCTTAAATTAACACAGCCAATGCAATTGCTGCAGCCACGGCAATTTTTTAAAAGCCAGACATTGGCGCAATCTTCGCATTGAGAAGAAAAGTGCGTTTCGTAGCAGTTAGTCAGCCAAAAAGAACCATAGCAGCGTTCGGATTTTTGAATATGAGAATTGTCGTAGCAATTTTTGCTAAAGTCGACGCCGTTGCCGTAGCCGCTATCTTCGACATGGTTAGAATTAAATAAAAGATAGCAATTTTTTAAATCTTCAGCGTTAGCAGAGTATTCACTGTTCACCATACTAATCGAGGCGGAGCGATATTTGGGGACTTTTAAATTTAAGTCGTACAGTTGTTGTAAAAAAGGAACGTTTGGGTCAAAGTCCTGGCCATAGGCAAGCGGGTCCCACTGATCCGACCACCAATATTTATCTTCATAGACGGTATAGCCGGACTCCGGCGGATAAAGTGAAATAATCGATTCTCCGGTTAGTCCGTTTTTATTCCTAAAAAGCTTGCGTTCGTTTCGAAAAACAATTCGGCGTCGCATTCGGCATTCAGGGCACCGAGTTGGGGGCGGAACTTTGAGTTGGTCATAAAAATTAGAGTCCTCGGGCTCAATCGTGAAGGATGTTTTGCAGTTTTGGCAAATTCTTGAATCCTGAATCATGGAGCGTGAATCTAAAACCAACTATTTAATTAAGCGTTTAAATTCTTCTACCACTGGGATTGATTCTGAGTCAACTCCGTAGTATTTGGCGAGATGAAAGGCGGTCCAATCCGCCAAAAGCGTAGAGTTAAAAATTTTCTGCCAGATGTTTTTGCCGGTGAGCGAAACCGAAGATAGATTCAATCCTTTTGCGTTTAAAATTTTTTTGGTGACCGCAAAACGTCGCTTGATTCGTGGATGGTCGGATGAGTCCTCGAGAAAAATAAAATGGAAACCAGAGCTTAAACTTGATGTAGTTTTAATAGCGTCAAAACCAGTCATTTCGTTGTGGTTTAATTCGGGAATAAAATTGGCAAACGAAGGAATTTTAGTGCTTTCATTGAATTTTATTTTCCAGACACGGGCCAGGGCAAAGTTTTTTTCAGAGGCAAACAATATTGGGAGTTGATCCCAGAGAATTTCAGATAACGCCTTACCCTTCTTTTGCCACTCGACTGGCTTTAATGTTTTTGAAAGAGCGAAGAGTTCCTTTTCGCTTTTCAGATTCATAAATTTTGAAAGGGCAGAGATAAAAAATCCAGTGGCCATTCGCGGTTGGATTTTGATATTCGGAATTTGGATATAAGGAATTTTGTTTTTTTTAGCGAGAGAAAGAAGTTTGCCGCCCATACCAACGACTGCAAGGTTAAGTTTTTGCTTACGAGCTTTTTCAAAAGCGCTTAGCGTTTCTTCGGTGTTGCCAGAGTAGGAGCTACAAATAATTAGGGATTTAGGTGATAGGTTATAGGTGATAGGGGGTAAATCATAGGATTTCCAGACAGTTAAATTCAATTCGGGGTGGGCGATTTTGAGGAGTTCGGCCGGAAAGGACGAGCCGCCCATGCCGGCGACAATAAAATTTTCCGCTGATTTTAGGTTTCCGGAATTTTGGATTTTTTGGCGAAATTCAAACTGTTTTGGAAAGCTTATAATCGATTTTTCCATTGCCATTATTATAACAAAAATTAATTCTTCTTTCTTTGGAGTCGTTTATATATCTGGTTACGTCTATCAGTAAGTAGAAGTTTAATCTGAAAAGGGCCGCTAAATTCAAAGGCAACTCTATAGTTCCTAGTAATTCTAAAAGTAAAAATTCCTTGGAGTGGAACGCTTAAGGGTTTTGAATGTAAACGAGGATCAAAAGCGTCGGAGCGAAGAATTTCTAAAAATTCCGAAAGTTTTTTCTGAATAGAGCTGGGTAACTTTTTTACATCGCGAGCAAAATCAGAGCCATACCAAATTTCATTTCGCGGAGCGGGCATGTTTTAAGAAACTATCTTTACTTGAAAAACGATAAGGAGCTGGTTTCTTTGAGCGGGAAAGAATTTTTTTAACAAAGGTTTCCTTGTACTCTCCCTCGGTATCATAAAGCGCGCTATAGAGCACTTTTTTTACCTGTTTGACGTCGTTTTTTAAGGTTTCTACTTCCTGGTTAAGTTTTTTTATTACAGCTTGGGGGGTCATTTTTTTAGAATAGCATTGTTTTATTTTTGATTCAACTTTTCCATTATTTTGCTTGTGTTATTATTATAACAGTTATTTAGAAAGAGAGGGAATATGACGACTGAATTTATGCGCGTGTTCTTAGAGGAGATGCTGATTCTTTTCTCAAAATTTTTCTTTAGCGGTATCTGTGGTATCTGTGTTGATAAATTTATTGGGACTGACCTGGAAGTCAGTTTTGGAGTAAGTTTGGCATCATTTCTTTTAACTGACCCGCTTAAGCGTTTCTGACATAAAGAGGAACATTACACCCGAATTGCGCAATCGTTTCATAAGAAAAAGCCCCAATGAAATTGGGGCTTTCGGATTTTTAAAATGAAATTCCCAGTTACAAACGTGTAACTGGGAATTTTTGAGTGTTGAGGACTATGCCTCTATGTTGGCATGAAAATTGCCGAAAACAAGTCCGGCAATAACGCCACAGAATGCGGCGATGGAATATTCCATAAAAAGAGGTGCTTTGAAGAGAGATGTTGATTGAGCGATCGCATAAAGGATTTGAATGATTATTGCTGCTGCAAGTATCGCTATAATAGTCGCGACAACATTTTCATCCATCCATGCGTTCAGCCCTCTTTTTTTTCTGAAAACCAATGACCAGATCCCAGTGCCATAGATCATCAAGAAAAACAGAAAAGCGCCCACCTGCCAGAAACTCACCGGTGAACCGAATACATCCATAAATTCCTCCGATTTTTACTTGTTGACAATTTCACTGTCTGAATTATAGCATAGATTTGAAAAATGTCAATAGAAAGGAAGGGGGGTTAAAAAACTTTCCGTTTGGCGGATAAGACCCGTTTTTTAGCGATATCAATCGCCACTTTACGGGGCGAGCGTTTTTCTTTTTGGGCGGCGGATAAAATAGCGCGGACATTTTTTACAATTTTATGTTCAACGGTTTCAAACATACGCTTAGGATTATAGCCGCGATACTCGGCGTAAGAAGAAATTACGCCGCCGGCATTCGCGATAATATCCGGCACAATCAGCGTGCCGTTTTTGTGGAAATATTCTTCATACTCCAGTTGCATTGGAATATTCGCTCCCTCAACAATAATTTTTGAACGGACTTTTTTGTAGTTGCTTTCATTTATCACATCCGGTGTGGCCGCGGGAATTAAAACATCCAGCTCTAATTCATAGATAGCGTCTCCACTTAATTTTTTGGCATCTTTATAGTTAATGATTGATTTGGTGGCGGATTTAACTTTCATTAACTCGTTATAATCAATGCCTTTAGGGTTATAGATCGTCCCCTGTCGGTCGGAAACCGCCATTACTTTTACCCCCATTTCGGATAAATGTTTCATGGCAAAAGTGCCAACATTGCCAAAGCCAGCAATGCCAACGGCGGATTTTTTAAAATTAATTCCGGCAAATTCCGCCGCCACTCGAGTCGCATGAACCACTCCAAAACCAGTGGAGCCGAATTCATGCGGAATGCCGCATTTTTTTTCGCCTTTACCAAACGCCTCCATGCAATAATGGGCGGGTTTGCCAGTGGCGGATTTCCAGTTGCCGTTGGCATCCGCAAACCATTCCATCTCTCGTTCGCTGGTGTTGATATCTGGCCCGGCGATGTAAAGCTTTGGAACCAAGGCCTTGAGATACCTGGCAAAACTTTCAATAACCGCTTTTTTCTTTTCAATCGGATGTTTATGAGGGTCAAAGGCAATGCCGGATTTGGCGCCGCCAAACGGCAGTTCAGCCAGAGCATTTTTTAAAGTCATCGCCCGAGCCAAGCGCGAAACTTCGTAAAGAGAGACATTTGGCGTCATGCGGATACCGCCTTTGCCAACTCCTAAATTTAAATTGTCGATAACAATAAATCCCTTGTAGTCGAGCTTGGGGTCATAAATTGTTAGCGCGTATTCTGGTCCGAGTTCATCGGTTTGAATTTCGGTTATTACTTTTTTTCTTTCCAACATAATGTAGAAAATTTTAACTTTAAGTTGTTATCAAGCAAGATTTGAAATGGCTTTGCCGACGACAATTCCAACCGTAATGGCAAGTCCGGCGATAATCAACAGGCGGATAGAATTTTTGAAAACGTTAACTTTGGAAATTCTGGCAGTGGCGATGCCTAAAACAAGCAAGGCCAGTAAAGTCACGACGATGGATGTTATAAAAGCGGTTGAAGGAGGGCTTACAATATACGGAATAATCGGAATCATACCCGCGACAAAATATGATAAAAACATTATAACCCCGGCCATGATCGGATCGTGAAGCGGGACCTCTTTTTTACTGACATAATCCTCGGTAAAGTCCTCGGATAAAAAGCTGCCGGCGGCCATTGAGACGGCCTCAACAAAGACCAGAATGATACCAGTTAAAAAAATGGTTTTTTCCGGCACATCCGCCACGGCAATACCAGATAAGAAACCGACAGTTGAGACCAAACCGTCTTCAACTCCAAAAACGAAGTTGCGAATAAAAATTGTTTTTTGGGGGACTGATTGCATTGGATAAGTTTAGTTTACCATACTTAAAATTAAAATTCGCCTTGCTTAATTCATTGATGAATTTCAGCAAGGCGAATCATTTTTTAGCTTCCGCTTTTCTACCTCGGGGAGACGGAGAACTGAAGAGTGTGTCCCTCGACTGTCTTAATTAGGGGAGAAATAATTTTCCCCCGTTGTAGCTTCACTTTCACTGTGTTGCCGGTTCCGTTTGTGCCACGAATGACTGAAGGTTTTCCGCTACGATTAATCGCGAAAATAATTTCGCCAGAATCATTCACTCGCTCCGTGAATTCTTTTGGAATTCCACTTGAACCAACTACAGAGATAATGAGCTTTTGCATCATCCCACTCCTTGAGATTAAAGGTTTAGTTTAACAAGTTACCGAAATTTTAATTTACCAGATTTAGATTAAAAATGCAAGCTCCTTTGGATTATTGAAAGTTGAGATATTTTTGCCAGTTATCGTAAAGTTCTTCGGTGGCTAAAAGATCGCCGGTGTTGTAGCGGGCAATGTCTAAATATTTTTTATCTTTAAAGAGCCGGCCAATGTCAGCGCCAGAGACGCCGTCGGACTTAGGACTTTTAATGTTAAAGGCCTTTGACCAAAGATGTAGATTACCTTTTCGCCACAGAGCACCGTAGAAACTTAGTTGGTCCATTAAATCAATGTGCTTAGCGTATTTTTGCTGATAAAGATAGCGGGGCGGAACTAAATCCACGCTTGGGCGGATGCCATAGATGGCGGAGCGAATCATTAAAAAGGGCGCGTCAAAAGCGCGGCCATTAAAGCTAATAAATTCTTGATATTTTTTGGCGCCATCCCAGAAAGCCGTGAGCATATCTTTCTCACTCATTGGCTTGAAAGTAAAATTATCTTCTTTGGTTTCCTTGAGTTTTGCTTCTGGGGATTGAAAATAAACTACGCCCTGATTTTTTTCGCAATCTAAAACTCCGATCACAACAATTTCGCCGGTTAAAGGAGAAAAGCCGAGGCGGTTTTTAACATCCGTCATTATTTTTTGATATTCGACATCATCTTTCGCTTCGCGTTCAATCTAGTGAGTTAAAGATTCTTTGGAAGTTTTGTCTAGGGTATCAAAGTCAACGCCGATGGTTTCGATATCAAAGATTAGTTTCATAGTTATATAATGCCAATCTGCTAATTTTATGCAAATCTGCAAATTGCGAATGAAGTGATGATAGAAAAAGCGGACGTCATGGGACGTCCGTTGTTTACCTCTTCTCGTTTCACCTAAAAATTAGGCAGTGGTTCTGGTGGCAATGGCCTCAATTCGTGGAGCGCTCTCATCGGCGGTCTTGAGGGCGGAATTGGTAGCATATCCGCCAACGTTGCTCCCTCTGCTAATTCAAGCAGAAGAACTTCACCGGCTAGTACCTGATTTACTCTTCCTATAAATTTAGGGAGAGCTAGACCTTGTAGCCGTAAGGTGGGCTCTAAAGTTCTCCCGACGCCCTGTTCGCGCTTGTTTTTACACATCAATCCTCCGTGATTGAGAAAAGTTGAATTGTTGCAACAACTCCTTGGCATAACTCCTTCCATGGAGTTGCATTTGGTACCGTAAATTAATATAGCAGAAAATTGTAAAATGTCAAGCTGTGGATAAGAAACGCTTTTTTAGAGTTTTAAAACTATTGTTTTTGATGGCTTCGCGGACTTGTCTCATTAAATCATTAAAGAAATAGACATTGTGGATAGTCGCCAGATGACCAGCTTCTAGATCTTTGCTTTTGAAAAGCTCATAGAGTTTTGATTTGGTTGTGCCTTCTTCTTGGCAAGTGGGGCAAAAACAATTTTTGACTAAGGCGCTATTGTCGCTTGAATATTGACCCTTGGTGATATCGATCCGGCCATTACTTGTCCAGATTCCACCATGACGAGCCTCTCGAGTGGGGATGACACAGTCCATAGTATCCACTCCCCTTTCCACGGCTTCGAAAATATCATCGATACGACCGATGCCTAAAAGATGGCGCGGTTTTTGTTCGTCTAGTAAGGGACTCACCCATTCCAACTCCTCGAAAGTATGGTGTTTTTCACTGCCAAAGGAGCTGCCAAAGGCGCCGCCAATAGCAAAGCCATCAAAATCCAGCTGATTGATAAATTTAGCGCTTTCCACTCTTAAATCCTTAAAATTTCCGCCCTGGACAATGCCATAAATTTTCTGATCTGAGATTTTGGCAGCCAATGAGCGGGTAGCCCAGTCGTGGGTTCGCCTCATAGATTTTTTAGTGGCCTCATAATCATCTTTTGGCGAGCTAGGCTCATCAAAAGCCAAAATAATGTCAGCGCCTAATTGTTCTTGAATTTTAATTGAAATTTCGGCATCTAGATAAATTTCCTCGCCGATATCGTTTGTAAAATAAACGCCGTCATCAGTGACTCTTACTTGGTTTAAATTTTGGCTGGCGCGGTGTTCTTTGTTTGATACTTTACCAGTGTTTTGAGTTCTGGCCTTACCCATGCTAAAGACCTGAAAACCCCCAGAATCAGTCATAATTAGCCCATTCCAGCCCATAAATTCATGGAGGCCGGGAAATTGGCTTAAACCTTCTTTACCTAAGGATTGGGAAAGGTGGTAGGTATTTGAAATTACAATTTGGGTTTTGGTTTTGGGTATATCTTCTTGGGTTAGGCAACGAATCTGGCCATCAGTAGCAACTACAACATAGTTAGGAGTTTCGATTTCTCTTTGGCCGATTTTTATAACCCCAAGCCGAGCTTCGCCGTCTTTTTTTAGCAAATTAAACATGGGCGCAAAAATATCTTAAATTCTAGCGAAAATGACCTTTTTGGCCAATTTTGACCCCCCTATTGACTTTTTTGGAGGTGGGAGTATAATGGGTAAACAAGTGAGTGATATTGTTAACCCCTGGCAGGGGGTTTTTTATTACAAAAATATGCTTATTAAATATCTATTATTGGCTTTGAGCACAACTTCAGCGATTATCCCTTCTTCGTATGGGCTTAATTCGACTACAGCGCTGTTTTTTAAGGAGCCGGAGGTGGCCCAAACCGCGGTGGAAGTTCAAAAGGAGATAGAACTTTGGGTAACCGCGTATTCCAGCACTCCAGAGCAGACCGATGACACCCCCTTTATTACGGCTTCCGGCACCACAGTTAGAGATGGCATTGTGGCCACTAACCTACTACCTTTTGGAACTAAAGTGCAAATTCCAGATGTTTTTGGCGACAAGGTCTTTGTAGTTGAAGACCGAATGCACTCTCGGAAAGTTAACAATTTGGATATCTGGATGGAAACCTATAATGAGGCCAAGTATTTTGGCGCTCATTATACTAAGATTTTAGTGCTTAAGTGAAGCTTAGCGGATGATAGTCATTGAATTTCGAATTTTTCAAGATTTTCAACACCTCTTTCAACGATCTCAAATTTTTCTATTTTTGAAAATAGAGGGCCTTTTCGACATTTTTTTAAAAAACTTTCCAGATCCTTATCTTCTCCCTCAATTTCAATAAGGATGCTATTGTCATTTTCGTTTTTGGTATAACCGGTTAGATTAAATTTTTTGGCTTGGGCAAAAACAAAGTACCGAAAGCCCACGCCTTGAACTCTGCCGGTTATTTTTAGACGGAAATGCTTTTTCATAAAAATAGCTCTATGTTTTTAACTAGGCCGTGGGGCTGGGCGGAAATTGTCCTTTGGCTTTCTTGCTAAATACGAATAAATAAAGGATTTCAAGAATTCCAAACGTATTAATTACTAAAAGAGCAATGAACCACCATTTTTCTATGCGTCGCGAAGATTTCCAAAGAGCAAAACCTTTCCAGACAAAAACCCAAATTAAAAGCGGGATTAGAAGAGTTTTATGTTCCAAAAAAAAGTTTGGGTCGAAAAGCTGACTTAAGTCGAGTAAAGCTAAATTCATTTTGTGGCTTTAAGATAAATTTTCCGCGACCTTTGGCCAGTTGACCACATTCCACCAGGCCTCGATGTATTCGGGTCGGCGGTTTTGGTACTTTAGATAATAAGCATGCTCCCAGACATCTAGGCCGAGGATGGGTTTAAGCCCCTCGCTAATCGGGTTGTCCTGATTGGCAGTAGAATGGATTTTGAGCTCACCAGTCGGGGTTTGGGAGAGCCACGCCCAACCACTGCCAAAACGACTAGTGGCGGCTTTGGCGAAGAGTTCTTTAAATTTGGCGAAGGACTCAAAATATTTATTGACTAAATCAGCTAAATTTCCTACTGGTTGGTTGGGTTTATCCTGAGCCGCGTCGAAGGACGTCATGATTGTCCAGAAAAAACTGTGATTTAAGTGTCCCCCACCGTTGTTTTGAACCGCGGCGCGAATATCTTCGGAGATACTGGCGAGATTTTTAATTAATTCGTCGGGCGACTGGTCGGCGATTTCTGGATGCTTTTCCAGCGCGGCGTTTAGATTATTAACATACGCCTGGTGGTGCTTGGAGTGATGGATTTCCATTGTCTTTACGTCAATGAAGGGCTCAAGCGCGTCGTAGGCGTAGGGAAGATCTGGAAGTGTATAGTGGGGCATATGTTTAGATTAGTTGGATTGTAGTTAACAGCTGGCGGGACCAAATAGACCGGGACCGCACGCTAAAAACCAATTAAAAATAAAAGCGGAAATACTTAAAACAAACACAGAAATCATAAAAATAATTCCGCCCCAAAATATTTTTTTACTTTCTGTAACTTTGAAAAAAAATTTTGCAATTATGAAATTTAGTAAAAGCGATAGAATTAAAACTGGTATAATTAATATAACTAAATTTTCTGTGAAGGCCAATAATTCTATAAAAATGAATAATAGAACTACGCAAAACAGGTTTATGAGCGTAAAAAGTAAGGATTTTTCAAAATTTTTAAATTTGAGAGTAGAATTATTTAGAAAAGATGTCAGTATTAGTATAATTAAAAAAACGACTAGCAGATATATATTTTCTAAACCAAAGAAGTGAACTATTTTGGTTAATTTTTCTAAATCTTGCATATAATAATTATATCATTTCATGCATTTTTTCAATAATTCTACGTTTTTTTTATCCGGTCCCAGGCCGTCAAAACCTGGCACCTCCAGAATCCAGGGCAAATTGTTGATCCGCTTTTCTTGGGTGAGATTTTTGAATCCGCTTAAACCTATATAACCCTCACCAAGGTTTTCGTGGCGGTCGCTGTGCGAATTAAACGCGGTTTTGGAGTCGTTGATATGGAGGGCGGTAAAATTTTCCATTCCCACTTCCCTATCCCATTCATCAAAAAGCTTCTCGATGTTTTGGGGCGTATAGGATTCTATAATTCCGGCTTCAAAAGCGTGGGCAGTATCAAAACACACTTTAGCCCTTTCGGAATTAATTTGTTTTAAAATCTCGCCCACTTCTTGGGCGTTTGAACCAAGTTTTTGTCCGCCACCGGCAGAGTTTTCAAGAATGATTTTGGCCTGGCCCGGAACTTTTTTTAAAACTTCTTTTACGCCTTGAACTAAATGTTTAATCGCTTCTTCTTTGGGCGCTTCCTTGCCAGAGCCGATGTGAAAAATTAACCCTTCGGCTTGAAGACTTTCCACAATTTGGAGATGAGCAGTTAAACTCATTATTGATTTAGCCCGAATCATCTCGTCGGGACTGGCTAGATTAATTAAGTAAGCGGCGTGGAGGAAAACCGGGCCGAGATTATATTTTTTTAGGCCGGTTTGGTACTTTTCGATTGCGTTTTTGTCAGGAATTTTCGCGCTCCACTGACGAGGACTAGCGCCAAAAATTTGGAGAGCTTGAGCACCAATGCGAGCGGCGTTTTCCGCCGCCAGATAAAGACCGCCGGCAGTTGAGGCGTGAGCGCCGATTACGGGTTTCATCTTGAAATTTGAATTAAGATTTTAGCTTTTGCGCCAGCTCTAGTGTTTTTTGAATTAAATTTTTAAGTTGGTCAAGATTTTTTTGATTAGTGAGATTGCCTTCGGTATCAAAAATTTCCGGAGCATTCCCGATCATAACTTGAGGTTGAGGCAAAAGTAGAACATTTAAAGAAGTCATAATTTGTCGTAGATGGGGCTGGCTGCGTAAAGTACCGTAAGGGCCGCTGGAAGCGCCGAAAATGGCGCCGACTTTACCAGTGAATGAATTGCCCTCACGGGAGGCCCAGTCAAGGGCATTTTTGAGGCCGCCGGGAACAGAGTAGTTGTATTCTGGGGAGGCAATAAAAATAACATCGCTACCTTCGATTATTTGCTTGAATTTTTTAACCGACTCTGGAAGGCCTTGGTCTTGAATGTCTTGATCATAGATCGGTAGATTTAACGCTTTTAGATCAACTTCCTCAACCTCCACGCCAAATTCTGTCGTAAATTTTTTAGCAATTTGAAGGGCTTTTCGATTATAAGAATCTTTTCGCAAGCTACCACTTATCATCAGAACTTTTAACTTATTCATTTTAAATAATTATTTTTCTGGTGAAGCTGATGAATTAGATTCTTTATCTTTTACTTCTTGATGAGCGCCGTCAAGACACTGACACTCAAGGAGAGGTTGCTCTTTTTTAGAGCAATCCGCGGCTTGGCAGTTGCCCGGCTCCATTGAGACGCCGTGGCACTCGCCGGGACATATATAATGAGCCATATTTAGCACAAAGTAGTTAAATTATTTGAAGAGCACGACCTTTAAGAAAGCAGGATTTAGGATTTAGGATTGAGAATATAGCAAATAGTAAACTCAATTAAATTACGAGTTTATTTTAACTTTCTTTAGAACTTGAGGCAATTTCGACAATCGAACTGCTTTTTCTTTTTTGAAATTACCAACTCTGGTTCTAGAAAGTCGGTAGAGATAAGCTCCTGTTTTTAGCTCTCGACCAATGTCTCTTGCGAGCGCTCGGATATAAACTCCAGGGCCAGTTATAACTTTTATTTTTAGATATGGCCATTTATAACTTTCAAGTTTGATACTTTTTATTTCAACTGTCCGCGATTTAAGCTCAAACGATTCCCCTTTCCTCGCTTTTTTGTAAGCGACTTGGCCACGGAGTTTAATGGCGCTATATTTTGGCGGAATTTGGCTAATTCTGCCTTTAAACTTTTTTAGAATTTGTAAGATTTCGCTTTGGCTAGGTTTTTGCGTGATGATAATTTTTTCTTTCCTACCTTCAGCGTCGTCGGTTTCAGAATTTTCCCCTAATTTAATTAGGGCCTCATATTCCTTAATTTTTTGAACAATCGCCCCGAGTTTTTTGGTGGCTTGCCGGCCAATCCCAACAACTAACACTCCTTCTGCGAGCGGGTCCAGCGTGCCAGCGTGGCCCACTTTTTTGATGCCGGTAATGCGCCTTATTTTTTGAACAACGTCGTGTGAAGTCGGACCCTTCGGTTTCCAAACTGCGATAATTTTACCGCCGAATTTCATTTTATGGCTGAAGGATATCCTCGCTTCGGCCGTTCACTGAAATTTTTACATCCTTAACTTCTGGAAATTGTTTTAAAGTTTCGATAATCTGAGCTCGAATGGCGCTAACCCGGCAAGAACCGCCGACTTCACGTTCAAGTTCTTCGCTAAAATCAACATTCAAAATCCCTTCCTGGAATGAAATTTTTTGAACTTTTACGCCCAGGTTAATACTGGTAAAATAACCTGTAGATTTTTCCTTTTCTCCGGGTCCCCGCAATAAAAACTCAAGAACGGCCGTGTAAAAGTTCGTGCGATTATTATCAGCGCCGATTTGTCTTAGAACCGGAAAAACTTTAACGCAAGAAATTTCCGGGTCTAGTTGGTTATTACTGAAGAAAATTTTCAAGGAAATTTCGCTGGGGCCGGAATTTTTGTTGTTTAGAATATAAATTACCGAAAGAATTAAAAACACAACGACCAAAACAATTAAAAGTTTATATTTCATGAATTAAGTTTAGCACATCTAAAGTTCGCAAAAAAAAGACGCCTCGTAGCGTCTTTTTTTACTCATTACTTGAGAGGGTTTAGCTTTATTTTGGCATTGTCGAGCCCATACCCATTGATGACCCACCAGCTGAACAGTCCTTACACCTACCCTTATGAGTGAAAAGTTCAAAAAGAGCGGCGAGACCAACTAAAATATAAATGATTTTGCCAATCGTCATTCCCAGCCAGTCGCCCACGCCTTCGCCAAGCAACCCTACCAAAAGCCAGTTTAAACCGCCGACGATTAACAAAATCCAAGCTAACATATGCAGACCTTTCATGTCGTTAAATTACTTTATTTTTTCGTAGTTTCCCGACCTTTAGAAACAATTTTTAGAACGCTTTAATTATACCTTGATTGGAATATCTCTTGTGGAAAACTCTAAATCTATTATTAAAATTTCCTTTTTAGGAAAAAGTTTTATAATATAGCCCAATGAGCAAGAATGACTTTAGAGATTTTTTAAAGGAAAAAAGGGCTTGGTATAAAACGATTAAATCAGTTAGATGTCCTATTTTAAATGAGAAAGTGGTTTTTAATTCTAAAGGATTTTACCATCTTCGATACGATAGTTTTGGAAAGGGAAGAAATAGAAAAGAGCAATCTTATAAAATTGGTTTGCTCCCACTTGTCATTCCAGTTATAAAAAGTGCAACTAAAATTCATGATTATAAAAAAGAGCAGTATTCAAAGCCACTTGGAAAGTATTATGAAATTTGGGAATTAAAAGAACTTGTTGGCGAAAAAAATCCGACGTTAGTCTCTGTTGTTTTAAGAAGAATTGGCAATGGGAACATTACGTTTCTTAGTGTTTGGAAAAATAGAGATAAGAAAACAAAAAAGCCCCTGAAATAAGGGCTTTTTTGTTGTACTCGCTTGCGGCGTATGGAAATTCCTTTAGCCGAATAAAGCTTGCGCTTCACGAGTACCGAATTATTATACTCCCGGATCTATTAAAAAGTCAAGAAAATGGGGATAATTAGGGGAAAAACACTATTAATAATGTAGAAGAAATGGGGATTTACGCACAAAAAAAACTTGACTATTTCATTTCTAAAGAGAAATTAATTCTTCCCAGGGGAGGCCGATTTTGCCAAAGTGGCCGTAGGCGGCAGTGGCAAGATAAATTGGACGCCTTAAATTGAGCCGCTCAATAATGGCTTGAGGTCGAAAATCAAATTTCTCCGAGACCATTTTGCTTAAACTTTTACCATTTTCATCAATCGCCTCAACCATTAGAGGTTCGGCTCGGCCAATCGCATAAGCCACTGAAATTAAACATTCTTTGGCCAGGCCACTGGCCACCACATTTTTAGCGGCAAATCGAGCCATGTACGCGGCGGAGCGATCAACTTTAGTCGGGTCTTTGCCGGAAAAAGCGCCGCCGCCGTGCGGAGCTAATCCACAATAAGTGTCTACCATAATTTTCCGGCCGGTTAAGCCAGCGTCGGCCTCAAAACCGCCGAGCACAAATTTACCGGTCGGATTAACCAGAATTTCAATACCTTCTATATTTTTTACTAAGGGCTTAATTAAGTTTTCAACTAAGGCGGCTCGAATTTCGGATTGATTGATATCTTCTGAGTGCTGACAACTCACTAGAATAGTTTTAACTTTCTCATCTTCCATAGTCACTTGCGATTTACCGTCCGGGCCCAGCCAAGTAAATTTTCCGCTTCGGCGCATATCTTCAAGGCCTTTGGTCAGTTTATGAACCAACCAAATGCTTTCCGGCAAGAATTCAGAGGTGCCGTCTTTAACCGCGTAGCCGTACATAATGCCTTGGTCGCCGGCGCCGCCAGTATCCACGCCTTGGGCTATATCCGGCGATTGTTTAACCACGTGAGCAATAACTTTTAAGTTGTCCTGGTAGCCAATATTTTTGTAGAGTTCGCGGGCGATATTTTCCGCGTCAAAATGAGTGTTGGTGGTTACCTCGCCGCCGATAACCAAAAGTCCGTGGGAACCGAAGGTCTCAACTGCCACGCGGCTTTTGGGGTCGTCTTTGAGGCAGACGTCTAAAATGGCATCGGAGATTTGGTCACAAACCTTATCCGGGTGGCCAGAGGTAACGCTCTCAACAGTGTAAATTTTAGGTCGAATCATTGGCTCTAAAATAGTATCGTCTATTTAAGCATTTTTAATTTTAAAATTCAAGTGTCTGCCCATTGTTCGGAATATGGAACTTGACGCCGAGATCGGTTAAAACCGTCTGAGGTATCCGGTGGGCGGCACCGAAAATTCTAAGCATGCCGTCGTGCACCGGAAAGCAAAATTCGGGTTTGATAATTTTACCATACTCCACGGCTTCCCGAATTTTAATCCATGGACCGGCAACCGGCAGGGCGAGAATTTTAACCGGTTTTTCGGGATTAGTGAGCGCGTCGCCGGGATAAAAAAATTGGTTAGCGATAAAATAGCCGGTGTTTTGAACCACAGTCACGGTGTCGTAGATGTCGGCGTGCTTGTCACCAAAACCTTCAATTAAAACGCCGCTAAAATTAGTGTTCTGACCGTGGACCACTTTTTCAAAAGAAATTTTTTGCTCAGCTAAAATTTTACCCACGGCATCATTGGTGATGATTTTAACTTGCGGGTTATTTTTGAGCACAGCTTTTAGCGATTCCAAGTGAAGGTGGTCGCTGTGTTCATGAGTAATCAAAATTAAATTAATTCCGATTATCTCATCTTGAAGCGCGCTGTAGTCACCCGGGTCAGTTAATATTCTTAAGTTCCCTTCATCAATTAAAAGGCAGCAGTGTCCGAGTTTAGTGATTTTCATTAGACGTGATTGTGATTGCGCTTAATTAAATTGAAGTCATTGGCTTTAAGTTGCTTCAGGGTAGAAGTAAAGTTGATACCTTTTTTAGAAAGAGCTTGGCCTAAGTATTGGCCAGAGGTAAAGTGCGGCAGGAGCACATAGTCCACTCCTTTTTTATATAAAGCTCTGGCGTCATTTTCAGTTTCAGCGCGAAGAATAAGTTTGGGTTTAAATTTTCTAAAATTCTTTAGGTTTTCAATGAGTCCTAAATTATCATCCAAATCCGGACTGGTTGAAATCACTAATTTAACGCCGGACTTATCTATTTTTTCCAAGATTTCTTCGTCGCCAATATCGCCAAAAATGTAATCATATTTTTCTCTTTCCAGCTTTTCGATGACATCCGGATCAAAATCAACAATCAGTAATTCTTTTTTATTTAGAGCATGGGCGATATTTTCACCTGTACGATGACAACCGATTAAAACAATGGATTTTTTGGCGACTTTTTCGGAAAAATCCAAAATTTTAACTTTTTTGCGCTCAAATAAAGAAAGGAGGGTTTTGAGAACGCGGAAAATTTGATGACTATAAACAATCATATAGGCCGAAATCACGATGGTGATAACGCCAACCGCGGTGATTAAGGCGAGGTGTGAATCATTAATGTGGCCGAGTTTTAGACCCAAAACGGCTATGATTAAACTGAATTCAGAAATTTGCGCAACGGTCACGCCAGCCATAAAACTGGTCCTTTTACGATAACCCATAACGCCCATAATAATCAGCACAATTAGTGGGTTGCCGATTAATACGAATAACGAAAAAATAAGAATAGGAGTGCCGATACCATCGAGATTAGAAACGCCGAGCAAGGACCCTAAAAGAACAAAAAATATCAAGATAAAAAAGTCCCTAAGCGGCCGGATTTTGCTGGCAATCTGATGATTTTCGGAAGAATTGGCTAAAGCTAAGCCCGCTAAAAATCCGGCAATCTCAATCGAGAAACCGATTCGACTGACCGCGGCCACCACCAAAAACATCCACATTAAACTCACTAGGAAAAGAAGTTCTTGCGACCTGGCAATTTTGTCGAAAAGATGTGGCAAAATTTTTCGGCCAATCCAAATAGTGAAAGCAAAAAGAATTAACGCCTTAAGGATAGTGGCTAATACTCCCTGCCAAATCAGACCAGAGCCATTTTCAATTCCTGACAAAATAACCAAAAGCAGAATCGCAACCACATCTTGAACCAGGAGAAAACCAATGGAGATTTTACCGTACAAACTGTTTTGGTCTTTTTTGTCGGATAGAAGTTTTAAGACCACGATCGTGCTTGAAAAGGTAAGAGCAACGGCGATATAGAGCGCCGGCAGCGAGCTAAAACCCAAGACAGTCGCAATGCCGAAGCCAATTATGGCGGTAAAAATAATTTGTCCAAGACCCACAATGAGCGCCGCTTTTCCCACTAAACGAAGAGAGGTGTAATTGATTTCCAGGCCAACCATAAAAAGCAGGAACATAATCCCTAAATTGGAGAAAATTTGAAAAATCTCCGAATTGGCAAGATCGATATTGAAAAGTCCGAATTGCGCGATTAAAAAACCGGTGGCGATGTAAGCCAAGATAAGCGGTTGCTTAAAAAATTTAGCCACCAAGCTTAAAACCGCGGCGACTAAAATAATAACAGCAAGGTCAAAAAAACCCGTGGGCATTATTGAGTGGTAAAAAATTTAACCGGAATTTTTAATTCGTCGGCGTGTTTCACAAGTCCCGAGGGATTATCCTTTTCTAAAACAAGCGTTCCTTTTTCGGTGGCTGGTTTTTGAAATTCGAGAATTGCTTCGAAGGGAACAAAATTTTCAGTCATCCACTCACCTTTAGCATGGGCTGGTTTAATGGCTAATTCTTTACCATTGCCGTCTAAAAGTTTGACTGGAAAACTGGCCTCGAAAAACCATGTACCGCGAGCTTGTCCCTTGATTATGAGAGGGCTATTCACAATTTGGTTAGGCGTGGGCTCAAATAACTGAATGATGGTTTGTTTTTCAAGGAGATTACCGAGGTCCTCAACAAAAACTTTTCCATTATTTAATTGACATCTACGAGGATAACTTTCAAGTACAAGCACTCGATAACCAGCAGAAATACAATCTTCAAAATTAGAAATATGAAATGTTTTGCCGCCTAGAAGACAACTAGGAGGATAGCTTTTTTGTAGCGACCCGCCAGCATTAAGACAATCGGTAAAGGTTACAACGCCTGGGACCGGATTTTCATTATTATTTTTATTTTTAGGGCCAGGAACAAAAATTAAAATTCCAATTAAAAATGCAATAATTAGGCCAAAAACATAGACCAAAATTTTCATAAGTATATTATAGCATTAAATATAGGCTTATACACTTTCTAATTTTTCTATTCTAACGCCGATCAGGCGGATTTTTTTCTTGCTGGGATTTTCACGCTGGTCAAAAAATGGTAACAATAATTTTAGAACCTCAAATTCTAGATTTTCCTTTGAGTGAATCGGCTCTTTTAAGGTGTGGTTTTTGGATTTAGTGATAAAACCCGAGAAGCGAACTGTGATAACAATGGTCTTAAATGAATCGAATCTAGATTCTTGAAATCGATTAAAAACCGATTCGATGAGTTGTTTCATTCTTTGAGTAATAAATTGCGCGTCAAGTGTGTCTTTGGAAAAAGTTTCTTGTTCGCCGATGGATTTGATTTCCTCAAATTCCCCAACCGGCGAGTCGTCCTTGCCTCTGATTTTTTGGTATAGCACCATCCCCCATTTACCTAAAATTCGTTTCATTTCAGGTTCCGAGAACTTTTGGAGGTCTCGAACTTTAGCAACACCAAGTTTATTTAAAATCGTTTCGGTCTTGGGGCCAATGCCGGGAATTTTCCGAATAGTTAAATTTTCCAAAAATTTTTCTACTTTCTGCTGGCAGATTTTTTCATCATCATCGCCGATTATGGTTAAACCATCGGGTTTTTGCGCATCCGAGGCGATTTTAGCGATGAGTTTATTGGGACCAATACCAATGGAGCAGGTTAGATTTTCCTGGCTTTTGATTTTAGTTTTGATTTTTTGACAGAGAATTTCGGCTTTTTTAAATTCATTTAAAAAACTTAAATCAAAGTAAGCTTCATCGATGCTGGCTTCTTCAACAGCAGAAACAAAATTTTTAACAATGGCAATTATTTCTCGCGAGACCTCAGTGTAGTTTTTATGATTCCCCCCGATAAAAACCGCTGCCGGCAATTTTTTGTCTTTAGCTTCCTGTGATAATTGCCAGGCCCGGCTGATGGACATAGCGGAGTGGATGCCATAGGCGCGGGCGGCATAATTCGCGGTTGAAACCACTCCCCGACCGTGACCAGCCACCGGGTCAGCGCCGACCACAATTGGCAGGCCCTTAAGCCGAGGTCGGTCTCGCTCCTCAATCGCCGCAAAAAAAGCATCCATATCAAGATGGGCAATAATTCTATTCATTTTTTTACCTTGATATGGATGAAGGAAAGGGGTCGGGAAAATAGGAAGTTTTCCCGTGTGGGAATCCGCCAGCTGGCGGAACTAAAAACCGAGAGGTTGTTAGGGAGCTTGATTTACTCAAGCGACCATTCATATCGAGATGAGCGATGATTCTCATAAAGAATCATTCCTTTTTTATACGATCCAGCGCGTAATTTAAATTGCCGTTCACTTTTTTGCCGGGATTAAAGATATTTTGCGGGTCAAAAATTTTTTTAACTTCTTCGAAGAGTTTCAACATCTGCGGTGGAAACATTTTGTTTAGATACGGCGTGCGGATTAAACCATCATTATGTTCGGCGGTGATGGAGCCGCCGAATTCTTTGACTAAATCATAAACCTCCTCGGATAATTTACGGATAACGTCTTTTAAAGCGGGATTTTTGAAATCCGCGAGCGGAATAATATGAAAATTACCGCTCCCCGCGTGGCCGGCAATAGTATAAGTTAATTCCTTATATTTTGAGACGAGTTGATTTAAACGAGGCAGAAATTCCGGCATCTGCTCGGGATTTACAATCACATCATCAATGAAAGGCGCGGTGTGGCGGCCTTTGATTTTTTGACGAAGCAAATTAAAACTTTCACGGCGAATGGTCCAGTATTCCTCTTCTTCAACACGGCTGCGGGTTAAATGAACCCTATATCTTTTGGCTTTTAATTCTTGCGCCAGCGCCTCCGCGGCTTTTCTGACTTCGAGGTCGCTCTCGCCGGCGAATTCGGCTAGTAGCACCATTTTAGGAAAACCAAAAGTTAAAACCATCCAGAGGTCAGGCAGAAAGGCAAGAAAAAGTTTCAGTAAGCTTTGGTTTTTTTGACGAAGCGATTTTACTAAATCCGGCAGAAATTTAAACGCCAACCACAAAGTTTTGTCGTCATAGGATTCTAAACTTTCGGGCTGAAATTTTAAAATAATATTGACCAGTTTTCCAACTTGGCTAATATCCCGCAGAAAAATCACAGCCATACGGGAATGGGACTTCACTTTCACGAGTCGGAGTTTGGCTTCAGTAATGATGCCAAGAGTTCCTTGTGAGCCCACGATTAATTTGGCTAGATCAAAATATTTACCATCGTAGACCTCCCAAAGAAAATAGCCGGCGGAGTTTTTAGAAACTTTAGGTCGAGAATCCCAAATTAATTTTTGATTTTTTTTGACGATTGCCCAAATTTTTTTATAGATCTGGCCCTCGAAATTTCTTTGATTTATTTTTTTCTTAAGTTCAAATTCGTCGAGCGGCCGGATAGTATATTCATTGCCGTCTGATAAAACTACTTTTAGCTCCATTACATAATCTTTGGTTTCGCCGTAAGCTAAGCTTTTTTCTCCGGCGGAGTTATTCGCGACTATGCCGCCCATGGCGCAGAGTTCGCGCGAGGCCGGATACACCGGATAAATTAAATCTTTTTTTAAGGTTTCTTTTTCAAAATCCCGATAATAAACGCCGGGTTCAACCACGGCGTAGCCGCCTTCATCACCAAGTAGATAGTGAATTTCTTTAGTATGGTTAAAATATTTCTGGAACCCAATAACAATGGACTCGGTGAGCGATCCGCCGGTCATATCCGTGCCGGCTGAGCGAGCTGAAAGTGAAATCTTTTTATTTCGTTTTTTCTTAGTGGAGACGAATTTAACCAAGTTTTTAACATCTTCAACGTTCCTGGGAAAAACTACCAGTTCGGGTTTGATTTTAAAAATACTGGCGTCCTCGCTGAATTTGTCGAGCGTCGGTTCGTCATCTAAAACCTCCCCTTGAAAAAACTTTTTGACTTCTTCCTTTAACATTTTGTAAAATAATAACATAATGAAATTAAGTCTAAAAATCGCGGCTTTGATTCTTATTATAGGAACCATCCTATTTTTTGGTTTAAAATCGCGTTATAATGAAAATTCAATGAACACCCAACTTAACAGCGTCCGGTTTGCTTTTAATGGTTATACGCTTGAAAAAAATTCCGAGACCGGTTTTTTTGCGGAGGCGCCTGCTAGCTCTGAATCGAAAAGCGCCCAACCGGCAGCTGGTGAGGTGGAAAATACGACGTCGGTGCTGGGCGCCGTTCAAATAACCTCGGAGGATTTTAACCAGATTTGGACTTTAATTGAGAAAATAAATTGGGATAAATACGCGGATGCTTCTAAAATCGAGTTCATCTACCCGCCGGACTTGCTTTCTCGGACGATGCTGCAATTTGAAAAAGATGGAGTGGTGGTTGTCTATTGGAATCATGATGGATTCATCAAAGATGAAGGGTTACGCCGACCGCTTATTGAGATAACTCTAAAAATTCAGGAAATTGTCCTGAAAAAATAAGTTGCGAGGCGTAAAAATAAAATGGGTGACAAAATTATTGGGAAAAATATTGCTATCCCTAGAGATTTTGTTTTGGAAATTAAATCTAAAACAACAACTGTCGCGGATAAATCAGATACCTCGACGAAGAATTTAATTTTAACTAACGAAAGTTATAAGTTAAAAAAGTTGGAAAATGGGGTTCGACTTACTTTTGAAAAAGCCATTCTAAAAAATATCCCTCAAGGCGAGATTGAGGTGTATGTGGAATCGAAGCCGACTGTACAATTTGAAAAGAATTTAACCGAAGAGCAATTTGCCGAGTTTTGGCAAAAATTACATTCAGTTAATTTCTTGAATAAAAACTACGGCTCCGATCCTGGTAATTTAAATAGAAGCGTCCATATGAGCTATATTCGTTCGTTAAGTATGAAAATTGATGATGCTGAGGTAATAAATTTTTCTTATGGGAGCGACATTACTGAAAATGCTAGGGAGATTTTTAAGTTAATTTGGGAAAATTTGGCGAGTTTAATTAAATAAGAAGACGGATTTTTAGGCCCGTCTTTATAGATTTTGTTTCTATCACGCAACCGCCACAAGCCATTTTTCTAGCACATTTTCTTTTTCATTTCCGTTCGAAATTTTGCCAAGCGGATAAACCCTGCCTATTTTTTTAAGGAGGAGTTCCATCTTGCTAGCATCATTAAACCTACTTGATATCAGAAGTTGGGCATAAATGATCGGAATCAATGATATTGATAAAGAATATGGGCGAAGATGCTTAAGGGCGCAGTTCCGAAAACCTTCGGTGCGACTGAAATAAATAGAAAGCTTAGCGTGGGTTTTCAGAACTTTTTCAAGAACGACCGCTTCAGTCATTAGTCGGGTGTCGAATTTTCGCCGAAATAAATACTTTCTGATCAGAACTTGATCGATAATATTTTTTTCGCCGACGGTTTTAATAATTGAAACGTGGGGGTTAGATAAAGAGATAAATTCAACGCTGACCTCTCTGCCGATTGCCAGTGTGATGGCCTGCTCGACTCTCGACTTCACTACATCTTTTTGTGAAGCCAATGTGTAATCCTTACTGTGGGCATCCGAAAAGGCGCTGAATATCTTGACAAATCTCCTATCAATTTCAGGTCGAGAATGCTTAAGATCGGGATTAATTTCGACAAGGGTGTTCATGAAACTTTCGAATGCCTGAGATTTTTCCAAAATTCTCACTTTGATCCTCCGTGATTTTTAATTTTCAAGGTGCAAATTGATGTTGATAGAGTATTATTGCTCAATTTAATCACTAGGTCAATAGATTTAGCGAATGAATTTTATTTTTGAATTGATTATTTTGACCACCTTTGAGGGCTTATTTTGTTTGCGACCACTATCGACATAGAAATCAATTTTAGCGCCGAAATATTTTTTGGCTTCTCGAATTGTTTTGGCGGGTGGCTCACCCTCAATGTTGGCGCTTGGGGCAACCAGTGGGCCGGTTTTTTTAAGGAAGGCGCGAATTGAAGCGGGTTTTGGAATACGGAAGGCAATGGTCTTAGTGCCGCGATGTAAATAAGTAAATTTTTTGGATGGGCAAGGAAGGATGATGCTTGTTGGGCCGGGCCAAAAACGAGAAGTTAGAATATAGAATTGAGAATTAAGGGAAATGCTAAAAAACTTTTTTAGGTCGCTTATGTTGCTAATTAAAACAATTATTGGTTTTTTAGGATTACGACGACGAAGCTTGTAAATTTTCTCTACTACTTTTGGTTTTAGAGCTGAACCAACTAGGCCATAGATGGTGTCAGTTGGGATAACGCCAATGTCGCCCTTTTTGAGTAGGGCGATGATTTTTGAGCTAAATCTTTTACTCTCTTCAATTTTTCTTGGCATTCCTTTTTCGAGAAATAAAGAAGTAAGCATAAACTAGAATTAAAGCGCTGTAATTTATAAGCATAAAAGTAGAATGTCCCCAACTAGTTCCATTGATAGTGAAATCCGAGACGGGAAATAAAAATGGAGTGGGAAAGAAATCCTTGGAATGGCTGAAGATGTCGATTATTATGTGAATTCCCCATCCGGCCATGAGCCAATAGGGTTTTCTACGAATAAGCCAAATTAAACCAAAAACCGCGGCGAAAATTATGAAACTGTGAGTGAAATTGTAAAGCGTAGAAATATAATCCGGAATGAGATTTGGGTCAGGCGGGCCGCCTTGAAACGGACTTTCTTCTGAAAAGAAAATTACTCGAAAGATATTTTGAACAAAGAAAATTCCGAAGGAGAGAAGGTCGGGAGCAATGCCAAATAAAATTCCCAACCAAATATCGCGGCGCGAGCGCTTTTGGTTTTTGAGGCGAGCGGAACTTTCAAAAATTGCATTGGTCCAGAGACCGTGCGCGAGGATGTCCATAAGAATTAGGCGTTAAGTTTTTCCTCCGAAAGAGGATCCGCCTCTGGCGGAAAGCGGGAAAGTGTTAGGGGTTAAGTTTATATTAATAATTGTGGCTCGGCAATTTGGGGGTTGCTTAGATTGACAAGGTAATTAGAATTCTTTATTCTTTTTATTAGTAAACAAGTGAAAATTTAATAGAACTGGAGGGAATATGCCGACGGCGGAAATGTGGTTTTGGATTGGTATTTATCTTTGGTGCGGGCTTGGGATTTTAAGTTTCATACTAATGGCGGTAGTAGAATGTAAGAAGGGGAATGCTCACGATCTTAACGCAGGGGGCTACCTAATGGTTTTTCAAGCCGCCATAGTATTTGCCCCAGTTTTTATTCAATTTGGCGTAGAAGCTCTTCGGGAATTACGAAATCTTTCTAAGGGCAAGAAGTGAGAGGAATTTTTAGTAATTGGGAAGGAGAATTGGCCATGGAGGGATCTTTTCCGTGGGGTCTGGTAATGATAAATTTCGGAGTGGCCCTAGGATTTCTTACTTTAGGGTTGGCTGCGCCGCTTAAGTACGTGAGAAGTCTTAAAATCATCGTGCCTATTGCGGTGATTGCGCTGGTTCTAATGATTTGGGGAGGATTAAACCTCAAGCCACCAAAAAAAGAACAGAAGCCGCAAGAAACTGGGGCCTCAAGCAATATCGCTTGGGGCTTTTTTTATTTTCCCCGTAGGAAATAGCGAAAAAAATGTAAAATATTTTTGAACTAAAAAGGAATCTTTGAACAAAAAATTAGAGCTAATTTTTAGAACTGGGGAATAATAAAGACGAAAAATATTTTATTTCCTACGGGGTTTACACAACATTCTCACATTCTTCCGCCTTCGTCCCACTTAGCGGGACTACGGTCGGACAAGTCAGAATATTAGAATGCGCTTACATCGTTGGTTTTTTGTAGAAATCCGGGTCAATGACGCGGTCAAAGCAGGTTCGGCCGGCAGTATGTTGCCAATTGTCGCTCCCTGTGGGGATTGGTTTCTCGTAGACCATTGGACGAGCAACATTGTCTAAATTTGGTCCGGGGCCAGAGGTGGAAAAAATGGCGCAGAGGGTAAATTCCAGTTCCGCTTTGACCAGATATTCATATTCGGCTCCGGTTTCCGGATCAACCGGAATAATCACGCCTCGAGTGGAATCAATTAAGTCAGCCAATTTTTCCGGTAGCTGACCCTTGGCTTGCCAATAAGTGATAATCTGCCACTCAATATTTTGTAAATCCGAGATTCGGAGATCATCTAATTTTCTTAGCCGCTCTTCCTGCGGCGTGCCGAGAATGAAAAATCCGGCGATAATAGCGGCGGCGACAATGGCAATGATTAGATAAGTGAAATAGCGCATGTGAATTTCTAATTGTTCTAATTAACCTAATTATTCTATTTCGACTTTGTGTTTTTTAATATCAGTGAGGTAATAACCAAAAACCGAACTAGCCACAAAGCCGACAGTTAAGACCTTAAGGATAAAACGCAAAGTGAGTTCGCCTTCCAAAAAACTTTTAACCAGGACAACCAAGTCCACGATGATGATAATGGCGGCCACAAAAAGCGTAAAATAAAGCAACCATTTTCTGATTTTTAAATTAAGTTTCTCTGGATTTTTTATATAGTCCTTATTTAGATACCAATTGAGCCAGACATAAATCGGAAAGATGACGAGCAACGTGGCAAGGGCGCCCCGGCCGAAACCGCGAGCGCGATCAAAAACATAGGGGTCATTTAATATGTCTGGCAAAAAGATATTGATATATTGGAAAATTAGAGTGATGAAAGAAATGGCGCTCGCGTAGAGCGTGACAATGCTCAAAAGCTGGATAAAAAAATCTTTGGGGGAGGTTTTGATTTTGACGAGTTGGTTATCCATTACTTTGAATCTAACATAATAATTTGGCAAAAGCAATAAAAAATGGCCTCCAAGTGGGGGCCAAAGTTTTTGTAGGGAGTGGACGGATATGTCAGGCAAGGACGTAGGACCTGACCAACAGTGTTTGATGACGCTGACTACTACTGTCGTCCACTTGCCCTACTTTGTGAAAAAGGAGCCAGGACTAAGATTAGAGCTAAGAAGGGGGGACAAACTCAACTCCGTGTTTCCCAATCCTGGCTTTTTGCTTGTCTCTTAGGCAAGTTGTTGCCTAAGTATAACGACGTAATCTGGACCATCACAAACATCGTGGTGGCTAGATACGAAAACATCCGTGTTTTCATCTTTGATCTCCTATATCAAAAGCTGAGTATATTATAGGCGGTGATTATTATTTTGTCAACTCCAAGTCATGAAGTATATAACATGTAGCATGAAACATTTAATTCATAGAATTTTGCCACGAAGTCGGCGGTGGTAGGCAATGGCAAATCTGTGGGCTTCGTCACGGATTTGGATAAGGGTTTTGGGTTCAATGCCAGCTGGCATTTTGCCGATAAGTTCGTTTTTCTTGCGCTCTGGGCCTTTAGCTAAACCAATGACCGGCATAAATAAGTTAAGTTTGTTTAGAACTGATTTGGCCGCGTTTACCTGTCCCCTACCACCGTCGATTAAAATTAAATCTGGGTGCGGCCAGTTGTTTTTAAAACGGCGAGTTAAAATTTCTTTAATCATAGCAGTGTCATCTTGACCTTGAACCGCTCGAATTTTGAATTTGCGATATTCGTTTTTATCGGGCCGAAAAGTGTTTCCTCCAAAGGCGGATCCTCCTTTGGAGGAAAAAACCACCATTCCACCCACTGCGGCGGTGCCGGAAATTTGAGAGATGTCGTACCCCTCAATACGTTGTTTAGGGTTTAGCCAATAGCCACTAGGGTTTAGGGAATTATTCTCCTTGATGAGGGCGATGTCGTTGATGTGCTTGAGGCCAAAGATTTGGCGGCGGATTTTTTCTGCTTTTTCAAATTCCAGCTTTTCGCTTAGTTGTTTCATCTCTGCCTCAAGGTTGCGAATAACTCTGGATTTTTTGCCGGCTAGAAAAAGTTTGAGGTTATGAATGATTTTTTTATATTCAGTTTCACTTATCGCGTCCACGCAGACACCCGGGCAATTACCAATTTGAAAATCAAAGCAGGGACGGCTGACGCCTACATGATGTGAATCTGCTAATCTATGCAAATGCCGCAAATTGCGAATAGTTCGTTTTTTTAATTCTTCTTCGGAGTGAGTGTTCCATGGGAAAATTTGGCGAATGAGTTTTAATGATTCACGGACATCTCGGGCAGAGAGAAAGGGACCGTAGATTTGGCTGTATTTCCCTTTTTCCCCGGCAATGTCTTTGCCACGAGTTAGAACGAGGCGGGGAAATTTTTCTCCGCCTTTGGCGGAGGTAATCGCAAAATATATGAAACTTCGGTCGTCTTTTTCTAAGACATTGTAGAGCGGCTGATGTTTTTTGATGAGCTCTGATTCTAAAATCAGCGCCTCAAGCGCGGTGTCAGCTTTTTTGAAATCAATTTTTTTGACTTGAGAAATGAGTTTTTCAATTCGGTAGTCGTGGCTTTTCTGAAAATAACTTGAAACGCGGCGCTTTAGATTGCCGGCTTTGCCGATATAGAGAATTTTCCCGTTCGTGTTTTTCATCAAGTAAACGCCGGGAGTGTCGGGAAGTTTTTGGTAGAGAGTGGTTTTAGTCATCGCTCTTTACAATAATAGATAAAATTCGCTATAATGACAAATAGTAAATTTAGTTAACAATAAGGAGAGTTTATGCATCTTGGAGAAATAGAAGTGATCATGGTTCCAATTCATGGATTAATGGCTGTTTACGCTCAATCAGGAGTAAGGGCAACTATCGAAGAGGAATCAGAGGCACTACGAATTTTTGCTGGATCAGGAAAACCAATAGCGCCCCGAGGTGATGCATTGAACGGAGCGTTGAAAGAATTCTGGCGAAATCGCCCTCCGAAACCAGTAAATCAGGATGAGCTTCAGATTTTCTTGCGTGGGAATAGCCCTTCTCACTGACTCAACTATGGCGAGAATCGAAAACCGTTTCAGCAATTACTGAAACGGTTTTTTCATACTCGAAGTAGTATTTATGTATGAGCTTCCGGGCTTTTCATGCAGCAATCCTTAACCATCTTGCCAGATCCGCAGGAACACATTTCATTTTCGATTTCGGCGGCTTTATCTTTACCACAGCAGGCGTAAAACATTTTTCCCGAACCACAGGGACAGGCGTTCATCAGAACGCTCATTTTTTGTTTAACTGTTTCTTGATCCATATTTTTAAATTGTCCCGCCAAGGCGGGATTTGTTCATATATTGTTCGCGACCTTTTTGAGTAAACCGGAGTTCTAATTTAACACGTTTTCTTAATTATAACAAATTCTTTAGCGGAGAACCTTGCGGAGATATTGCCCTGTGAAACTACCGGCTTTGCGGGCAATTTCTTCGGGGGTGCCCACTGCCACGATTTTGCCGCCAGCCACTCCCCCTTCGGGCCCTAAATCAATTACCCAGTCCGCGGTTTTGATGACATCTAAATTATGTTCAATAATTAAAACGGTATTGCCTCTATCAACCAACTTTTCTAAAACCTTAAGCAGATTTTCGACATCGGCAAAATGCAGGCCAGTGGTGGGTTCGTCGAGTAGATAAAGTGTTTTTCTAGTGTCGCGTTTGCCGAGTTCGGCTCCGAGTTTGATTCTTTGGGCTTCGCCACCAGAAAGCGTAGTCGAAGATTGGCCGAGTTCAAGATAACCCAAACCAACTTCTTCTAAAATTTTTAACTTGTCATGCAGATGGGGAATTTCTTCAAAAAACTTGGTGGCTTCCTCGATGGTCATTTTAAGGATATCGTGGATACTTTTGTTTTTATATTCAACTTCTAGTGTCTCCCGATCAAATCTTTTGCCTTTGCAAATGTCGCACTGGACATAAACCGTGGGCAGGAAATGCATTTCGATAGCGATGGTGCCATGGCCTTCGCAGTTTTCACAGCGGCCGCCGGGCCGGTTAAAACTGAAGCGGCCAATTTTGTATCCGCGAAAGCGCGCTTCTTCGGTTGAAGCAAAAAGTTCGCGGATAAAAGTCCAGGCACCAACATAAGTGGCGGGATTAGAGCGCGGCGTGCGGCCAATGGCGGATTGGTCAATATTAATTAGACGATTCAGATATTCATTGCCCATCACATTTTTACAGCCAAAATCCCGATAATGAGTGCCGCCATAGCGGCCGGAGAGAGCTTTAAAAATTACGTCATACATGAGCGAGCTTTTGCCCGAACCAGAAACACCGGTAATGCAAGTCATCCGGCTAAGCGGAATATCCACATCTAGATTTTGAAGATTGTTGGCAAAGGCACCGCGGATTTTTAAGGCGGGTTTGTCTTTGGAAATCTGGCGCCTTTCTTCCGGAACTTCAATAAATTTTTTGCCGCCGAGGTAGTCCAGAGTTAGTGATTCTTTATTTAAAGAGCGGCTCTTGGGAGATAAAATTTCCGGAATCGGACCTTGAGCAATAATTCGGCCGCCGTGTATGCCCGCGCCTGGGCCAATGTCAACCAGATAGTCGGACTCGCGGATGGTTTCTTCGTCGTGTTCAACCACAATAATGGTGTTACCCAAATCCCTTAATTCGTGGAGAGTTTGGATAAGTTTGGCGTTGTCACGTTGATGTAGGCCGATTGTGGGTTCATCTAGAATATATAAAGTGCCGACTAGTCGTGAGCCAATTTGCGAGGCGAGGCGAATGCGCTGGGACTCGCCGCCAGAGAGCGTGCCGGCTTTTCTGTCTAAAGTGAGATATTCGAGGCCAACGTCAATCATGAACTCCAATCGATTACGGATTTCTTTTAACGGAACTTGGGCGACTTCCAGGAATTTTTTATCTTTAATAGTTTCGAGGGTGCCGATAAAATCATAAGCATCAGCAATGGAAAGATTAGTGACGTTGAAAATATTTTTATTTTTGAGAGTCACGCTTAGGGCTTCTTCTTTGAGACGTTTGCCAAGACACTTGGGACAGGGTTTATCGCTCCAGACGCTTTCGGTGCCTAAGCCGTGGCATTCCTCACAAGCGCCATAAGGACTATTAAACGAGAATAGTCGTGGCTCGATTTCCGGAAAGGAAAAACCATCATTGGGGCAGGCGAATTTTGAAGATAAGTGAGTTTCGGTTTTACCATGGAGAATAGTGACTAGATCGTGGCCGTGTTTTAGAGCTGATTCAACCGCTTCGGCGATGCGCAAGCGATTATCTTTATTTCTTAAATCAAGAGTAGTCGGAATCCGATCAATTACTAATTCGATAGTGTGTTGTTGGTAGCGGCTAAGTTCAATGCGATTTTTTAAGGATTGAAATTTGCCGTCCAAGCGGACTTCGCGAAAACCGGTATTTAGAAAATCGTAGAGAAGTTGGTAGTACTCGCCTTTTCGGCCCCGCACTATAGGGGCGAGAATAATTAACTCTTTATCATTTTTTGATGACTTAGCGATTTCAGTAACGGCATCAACAATTTGTTCGGTGGTTAATTTTTTAATTTCGTGGCCACACTTGGGACAAAAAGGTTTGCCCACGCGCGCAAAAAGAACCCTTAGATAATCGTAGATTTCAGTGATGGTGGCCACAGTTGAGCGAGGATTGCTGGAATGGCTTTTCTGGTCAATTGAAATGGCTGGAGAGAGACCTTCGATTTCATCCACATCGGGCTTGTCTAAGCGGCCCAAAAATTGGCGAGCATAGGCCGAGAGAGATTCGATGTAGCGGCGCTGGCCTTCGGCGAAAATCGTGTCAAAAGCCAAACTGGATTTGCCGGAACCAGAGAGTCCGGTAAAGACAATCATTTTGTCGCGCGGAAGCTCGAGGTTAATGTTCTTAAGATTATGCTCGCGAGCGCCTTTGATAATGATTTTGTCTTTCATAAAAATGTAATGCTAATCTACAAATTTCATCCGAATGCTGCGAATGATTGCGTCCTCCGAAGGAGGATCCTCCTTTGGAGGAAATGTTGCGAATTTATTTGGATTTGACATTTTTAGGGTTGTGGTGTATGCTTTGAGTAGTTAATTAAATTAAGTTTGGAGGAGCTATGAAAGTTTTGGCAGTATTACTGGGACTCGGGATGCTAGTATTCGGAATTTTGGTAATGGCCTTCGGTAAGCCCGAAGAAGGTCTATGTGGCTTTTTCTTTATCTGCGGAGCCATTATTTATTTTCGCGAGCTCTCGGTTATGAGATCAATATAAGAATTCACCGCGAAAATTCTATGGATCCAGTGATGAATTTCACTGGGTCTTTTTTTATTTTTGTTAATACGCGAAATAGGCCCGGGGTTGGGGTCTATCCCCCGTAGGAAATGAAGAGAAAATCCGGTATTTTCTCTTCTGAAATAAACTTTGTTTTAAATTAAGTTTATTTTGACAAAAAGAAGTCGAGGTTATTAGTCGCAGAAAATACCCGATTTCCTACGGGGTAGAGGGTGTATCAAATGAAGTTTAGAGTGAAAAACGAAAAGTGTAAAGTAGATAACGTAATACTAATCTACGAATGGCGTGCGAATGATACGAATAATTTAGCGATTGATTGAATTATTGTAATGTTCTAGTTGCTATAAATACTAAAGCGGATTACTTAACTTTTCTGTTTAACTCCTTAATTTCGTCTCTTAGGATGGCGGCGAGTTCGAAGTCGAGGTGTTTGGCGGCTTCGCGCATTTCAATTTCTTTATTCTTGATTAGTTTTTCAATCGCGGTTTTGGATTTTCTGATGGGTCGAAGCTCAAGTTTTAAGAGTTCTTGAACATCTGGCAAGATATCTTTAATAGCTTTAATAATGGTTTTGGGAGTAATGCCATGTTTTTGGTTGTATTCCAATTGGACCTTGCGGCGGCGTTCGGTCTCCCCTACCGCCCGCTTGATGGAACCGGTGATAGTATCGGCATAGATTAAAACTTCGCCTTGGGCGTTACGGGCGGCGCGGCCAATGGTTTGAATGAGCGAGGTCTCACTTCTTAAAAATCCTTCTTTGTCAGCGTCTAAAATGGCCACCAGCGATACTTCCGGCAAATCAAGACCCTCCCTTAATAAATTCACGCCAACTAGAACATCGTAGTCCCCTTTTCGAAGCGAAGTTAAGATTCTAATTCTATCTAAAGTTTTGACGTCGCTGTGGAGGTAAGCAACCTTCATATTAGGTTTTAGGTGATAGGTTTTAGGTATTAGAGATGATGGGGTTGGGTTTTGATTTTGTAAATAATCGGTAAGATCCTCGGCCATTTTTTTGGTGAGCGTGGTGACTAAGACCCTTTGTTTTAAATTCACGCGTTTTTGGATTTCCGGAATCAAATCCTGAACTTGACCGCGAACCGGACGCAAAGTGATTTTTGGGTCAACTAGGCCGGTGGGACGAATAATTTGTTCCACGATTTGCTGGCTTTTTTTACGTTCGAATTCAGCTGGCGTGGCCGAAGTATAAATTACTTGACCAATCCGTTTTTCAAATTCATGAAACTGCAAAGGGCGGTTGTCGGCGGCCGAGGGTAGACGAAAGCCATATTCGATTAATGTTCGCTTGCGAGAGGCATCGCCGGCATACATGCCGTTTAACTGGGGTACAGTGACGTGGGATTCATCAATGACGGTTAAGAATTCTGGAAGTCCGCCTTCGCGCCGGCGCTTCGGCGGGACAAAGTAATCCAGCAAGGTTTCGGGTGGAGCGCCGGCAGGGCGGCCACTTAAATGACGGGAATAATTTTCAATACCGTGGCAGTAGCCAACCTCTTGCATCATGGCCAAATCAAATTTGGTGCGGCGTTCCAAACGCTCGGCCTCCAGATATTTGCCGGTTTTCTCAAAATGTTTGAGTTGCGCTTTTAGTTCCTCTCGAATGGCTTTGACAGCGCGATCCCGGTCTTCTTTAGGAGTGATAAAGTGTTTGGCTGGAGCAAAAACAACTTCGGGAATTTCCGGTGTCTGGCCGGGCATAAATCCTTGGACTGGATCGATTTCGTAAATCGATTCGATAGTTTCGTTTTTGACCTCAAAGTTGTAAACAACTTCTTTATCCATGGGCATAATTTCCCAATGATCGCCGCGCAGGCGAAAAGTGCCGCGTTTTAAATCGGCGGTGGTGCGATTAAATTGGAGTTCAATCAGTTTTTTGGCGAAATTCTTGCGGTCGATTTTCTGGCCTTTTTTGAGGCGAAAAATATTTTCTTCATAAACCTCCGGCGCGCCTAAGCCATAGATACAGGAGACTGAAGCCACCACAATCACATCTGGGCGGGTTAAAAGCGCAGTGGTGGCGGCATGGCGAAGTTTATCGATCTCATCGTTAATCATTGCTTCTTTATCGATGTAGGTGTCAGTGGTGGGCAAATACGCCTCGGGCTGGTAATAGTCGTAGTAAGAGACAAAATAGTTGACTGAATTGTTGGGGAAAAGTTCACGAAACTCATTACAGAGTTGGGCGGCCAGGGTTTTGTTGTGAGCGATGACTAGCGTGGGTTTTTGAACTTTCTCGATGACGTTGGCAATCGTAAAAGTTTTGCCACTACCAGTGACACCTAAAAGAGTTTGATGCGAATAATTTTTCTCCAAGCCAGAAACTAATTTTTTGATAGCGTCGGGTTGGTCGCCAGCGGGTTTGAATTTTGAGTGGATTTTGAACATTTTTAAAAGCGTAATACTAATATACAAATATGTGTGTCCTCCGAAGGAGGATCCTCTCTTGGAGAAAATGATACAAATAATGTAATCAACTAGAAGCGGATAAACGCGGATTGAAAATTGCCCTTGACTTTTTAGATTTATCTATTATAATATATTACAGAAACTACTACAACAATTTTTTGCGGAGGAGAAAATGTACTGTGTTCCATCAAAATTAAAAGGATGTCCCGCCCTTGTTCTGTTTCAAATGACACCCATTAAAATCCGATTTAACGGGAGAGGATCATCTGAGATAACTGATGTTGCGCGGATGATAATCGAGAAGGGCGAAATCGTAAAGCTCAATGGGGAATTGGTCGCAGCCCCTGTTGGAAAACATATCCAAACTTTCTACGGAATCGAGGAACCGGGAAGTTCGGGGAAAGAAACCGACGAATCCTCTAATCTGTACCTTCCCGATTCAGTGATTTCCATTGAGAATCCTAGCCTTCTTTTTGTGTAGGCCAAGCGATCCAACCATAAGCGGCGAACAATAAGGTTCGCCGCTTTTTTATTTTAAGGATTAATCTTTATCGGCTGATCGCCAACGTTTTTGGTTGAGAGAAGTTCGATAACAAATTTAAGGGTGGCATTCGCTGGAATTGGGCCGGCGCCAGTTTCGCCATACGCTAATTCCGGTGGAATAACTAATTCTCTTTTGCCACCGACTTTCATGCCTAAAAGCCCGATGTCCCAACCGCGAATCACTCCACCAGTGCCAACCATAAAGTCAAAGGGTTCGCCGCGCTTGTATGAGTTATCAAATTCAGTGCCGTCTTCAAAGGTGCCAATATAATTTACCGAGACCGTATCCCCGGCTTTAACTTCAGCTCCATCGCCGACTTTAACGTCTTTTTTAACCAGCTTTTCATCACCGGGTTTAGGAGCTAAATTATCAGCTGGCGAGACCTGGTTTTCTGAATTATTAACCTGGGGTTCGGTTAAATTTTTAATGATTTTGCCGCCGGGTTTATTGATTAAAGTAATCGCGTAGATTAAAACCGCGACCAGAACTATAAGAACGATGATAACAATAATATTTTCTTTGGACATAGAATTAGGATTTAGAATACAGAATTTAGAATTAAGGGCTAAACGGCACGACGTTAAAATAAATGATAATCAGAAACCAAAGGGAAGTCAATCGCCTTTTTCGAATTCGTTGTGACTGGTATCTGTCGATGTGGGAATTGATAGTTCGGAAGTTCGGCATTTTTCGTTAAATCTATTTATGAGTTCTGAATCATTTTCAGTAATCCGGTTTACGGTTTTCTCGCCTTTTTTCAATATTTCCAGCCAGGAATTACAAAATGAGGTTTTGGATTCCAAAGGATAGTTTTTTGACTCAATGAAATTGCTTCCACTTACTTCTTCTTTATTCTCTTTTCTATTATCTTCTTCCTCTCCATCTGATTTCTCTTTATTCTCGATTGCACTTGATGCTCCAAAAGATTGAAGTGAAGGCGGAGAATCATCTTTTTTGTTTTTCTTTTTCTCTTTTTTATCCTCACTTTTTTTGTTAGCGGCGTCTTTTTGAATTTTAAGCTGGCTTTCGGATTCTTTTTTGATTTTAGATTCGGTCTCAACTTTTTCAAAGGCGCCCAGAGAATTTTCTATTTCTTGCTCAAAATCCTCGGATAGGTCGGAGATTTTTGGACTCTCCGGATTCCCTTCCTGAATGGATTTTATTTCCTCAAGGCGACGTTCAGCTAATTCCAAATGTCGAGTTGGTTTTTCTTCGTTTTTGGTGAACGCGGTTTTCACTGCTTCTTGAGCGCGTTTAAGAGAATAAAAAATATTGTTGGGGCCAACGTTGGTTTCATCCGCGTAAGTGGCCGCACTAGTCAAAAGAATCATAACGGCTACACCCGCGCTAACTCCACGAATAAAATATTTAAAAGCTGGCGAAGGCCCGCTTTTTGCAATACCAAATTTCCCTTGAGCCGCCGATAGAAAAAGCAGCTTGGTTTTTTCTTTAAATTCTTTATTGGGTTTGTAAAAGTTTTTAAAATTCATATCCCGCAAGAAATTAAATATTTTTTGTTTTTTCGGCGTCTAATTTCATAAATTAGTGATATCTTTTGATGCTGAGATTAGTTATTTGAGCTCAAAAATATTTTATATTTTATCGCTATTTCTTACGGGACATGTTTTACTTAAGATGCTCCTGGATTTTTTTCTTCAAACGACCGATAGCCACTCTTAAATTAACCTCGGGTTTGTTTAAAATTTTGGAGATTTCTTTATATTTTAAATCCGCAACAAAATGAAGCTCAAATAAATCTTGTTCTTCTTGGGAAATTGATTTCAAAAAAATTTGAATTCTTTTGAGTTCGACTTGGCTGTCCATTTTTTCTTGGCCGCTATATTTTGATGATTCTTCGAGCTGGATTTCTTCGATGTCGGAAAAATGAGTTTCTTTTTGTTTACGATAATGATCTATTGTCGTATTTCTAGCTAATTGCCAAAACCAGGTTAAGAAATTGCCCCTTTTCGCATCGAAACTTTCAATCCGATCGATTAATTTAAGAAAAATTTCTTGGCTTAAATCTTCGGCGATATGGCGATTTGACGTTTTATTCATACAAAACCCAAAAACCTTATTAAAGAGCTCCTCGTAGAGCTTCTCGGCTGCCCGGGTGTCTCCTTTTTTAAGGCTTTGAGCCAGCCGATTATATTTAGCAAATTCAAATAGAGCCATGAAGTAATACGTTTTGGGGAATTAAACGTTACAAAACTATCGCTTTCGCTTCAAAAGCGAGTGGAGCTTTACTTCTCCTAGGGGTTCATCATTTTGCCGCAGTTTAAAACTATTTTTTAACTCTGTCCAAAAGGCGCGATCGAGCCGCCAGTTAATGATAAAAATGATAGACATGGCAATAACCGCGCCAACACCAGCGCAGAGCATATCTTTTTGGGCGTCCCAAATATCGCCTTGTGAGCCAAGAAAAGCTAAGCCGGCGCTAGAACTGACTGAAGTGGCGGCAAGCCATTCAATAATTTCATAGACCGCGGAAAAAGACAGAGTGACATCGAGCGGCAGATAATAGCCCCAGAACCCTTTAACCTTGGCGATTCTTAAGAAAATCTCACGAATTGGATAAGTAAGCAAAAACCCAAAGGAGAAATGGACCAACCGGTCGTACATATTTCTCTCCGCGCCAAACCAGTTTTTAAGAGTATCACCAAACGGCACTTCAGCGTAAGTGTAGTGCGAACCAATAACATGGAGAATTAAAAAAATCGTGATTAAAGTGTATGAAACATTAGAAAGTTTAAAATAACGTCCTAAGAAAATAATAAGCGGCACAAAAATAAACACCAAATAATTTTCAAGCAACCAGTCGTGGGGATAACTTGGATTTATCGCTGCCCAAACCCAGGCGACAAGGAAAATCGCTAATAAAAACCATCTATATTTTGTCATAACTTTATTTTACCGTTGATTGTTGTTTATGGAAACCTGCTCTCTCCAGAGGGCGGCATAAAGACCTTTAACTCCAAGAAGTTTATCGTGACTCCCCTCTTCAATAATTTTACCTTTTTCCAGAACATAAATTTTATCGGAATGGGCAACAGTCGAGAGACGATGCGCCACTAAAATCGTAATTAAGTTGGGCCGAGATTTGGAAATTTGACGAATAGTTTGGCTAATGGATTTTTCAGTGATGGAATCCAAACTACTGGTGGCCTCGTCGAAAATGATGATTTCTGGTTTTCTTAAAAGCGCGCGAGCAATGGCTAATCGCTGGCGTTCGCCACCAGAGATTTTAATTCCGCCCTCACCGATTTTGGTGTTGAGTCCCTGATTGCTTCTTTCGATAATCGGCAGAGCGGCAGCCATTTTTAAGGCCTCAAGACATTCTTTATCAGAAGCATCGGGATTTACAAATAAAAGATTTTCCCGGATAGTGCCGGCAAAAAGTTGAGTTTCTTGAGTGACTAAACCAATTCTTTTTCTTAACTCGTCGTAATCTACACTCAACGAGTCAAAATTATTGAATAAAATTTTTCCTTTTTGAGGTTGATAGAGACCCACTAAAAGTTTAACGAGTGTGCTTTTGCCAGAACCAGACGGACCAACAAAGGCCACCGACTCACCCGCTTTGATTTCAAGAGCAATTTTCTCTAACGAATTTTTTTCACTCAAGGAATAGCCGAATGAAACATCTTTAAATTGGATTGATTCGAGAGATTTAAGCGTGGTGGATTTTTGGGGTTTAACTTCTGATGGGATTGTGAGAATTTTTTGGAGTTGCTCAATCGAGGCCCGGGTCTCTTGAAATTGGGTGGAGACATTGCCTAATTCTGATAAAGGGCTAAAAATAAAAAAGGAATAGAGGAAAAGGCCTAGGAATTCTCCTAAACTAATACTGCCTTTAAAAATAAGCCACATCATTAGAAACAAAAGTGTGGCGCGCAGGGCATTGATGAGCGTGCCTTGGATAAAACTGAAGAGCCGAATTAAACGAATTTTCCTTAGTTCAAGAGCAAGGATTTTTTCGTTCACAGAATTTAGGCGATTGATTTCCTGATTTTCTAAACCTAAACTTTTGATTAACTCCACGTTTCTTAAAGTTTCGGTGGTGGAACCGGCTAAATCAGCGGTCTCTAAAACAATGTTTTTTTGAATTGATTTTATCTTGCGGCTAATCAAAAAAGTGGTGAGCGCGAGAATCGGAATCATTAGAAAGTAAACCAGCCCCAGCAACCAGTGCACGTGAAAAGCATAGATTAAGACAAAAATAACGCCGATGAGCGAGAAAAAGACGATATTAACAAAATTGGAAATAAGAATTTGAATATCATTGCGGGCTTTTTGAAGTTTTCCCAAAATTTCGCCTGAACGCTGGTCTTCTAAAACGGCATAGGGCAAAGAAAAAGAATGGCCAATGCTACGCTCATAAATTGAGGCGCCGACTTTTTGACTCACCATACTGACAAAATAATCTTGAAAATTTTTGGCGACCCGAGAAATAAAAGCCACTCCAACAAAAGCCAGAAGAAGGTAGAGAATTCCGTGGAGAAATTCCTGGGTTGAAAATTCTCCGGCGTGAGTGACATATTTATCGATCATCAATCGCAGGACTTGCGGATCGAGTAAGGAGAAAAATTGATTGATGGCCGCCAAAAACAATCCCAGAATCAGGATTTTTCGGTGGCGACGAACATAATTCCAAATAAGGGACATTATTAGAAGTAAGAATTTAGGATTGAGGATTGAGGATAAAGAATTAAGAGAAATTCGAGTCTAGAAAATAGAAACAAAAAAAATAATATCTAATTAAGTATACACTGTAAACGAGAGCGGGTATAAACAAAAACCCCTCGACCAAATGGCGGAGGGGTTTTTGACTTATAAATTTTGGTTTAGAAATCTCGGCCGCCTCGACCGCCGCGATTTTGTCGTGGCTCCAAGGGGCGAGCTTCGTTGACCGTAAGGTTGCGACCGCCAAGGGTCTTGCCGTTCCACATTTCAATCGCTTTGCTAGCATCTTCGTCGTTGGTCATCTCCACAAAGCCGAAGCCCTTGGAGCGGCCAGTCATGCGATCGGTAATAATGGTGGCTGATTCAACTTCTCCCGCTTGAGAAAAGGCATCCTTTAACTCATCGGAAGTGGCTGAATAAGGCAGTCCGCCAACGTATAACTTTTTACCCATACACTTATTGATTTGTTGTCCTGGTTCTAAATTAATACCAGTGACGTAAGACGACCTTCTTCTAGCACTGCTTCCCTCCTTTAAACAATCAATAAGCGTGGGGAATCTGCTTAGATGCTTACTTTTTTATTATACACTAATCACTAATAAAAGCAATAGGACGTAATTATGACTGCACTTGACAAATTTAATAGGCCTGTTATAATAGCAAAGATCATTCGTAGAGGATGAAGTACGAGGATATCTCTGGCCCGAGTTAGTGGCTGAGAACTGCTTCATAACCTCGATAATCGACCCTGATCGACTCGCCACTTTTTAGGCGAGTTTTTTTATTTAAACAATTTCTGAATTGTAACAACTTTCGTCCGCCGTCGCTTAAGCTGTGGCAGGACTTCGGCCTGTTTTCGTTAAACAACCTCAGAGTTGTAACAGGCCTCGCAGTACACAGTTTCGGAGCGGTCAGGAGCGAAGGATGTCTCAAATTTATTCGGACAGGGATTCTGGCCGTGGAAATGCTCGGCGGTGTTTTGATAAACACCTTGCACTTTGCGATTTGCACTTTGCTCTTCTTGGCATGCACAATTCCGTTCCCAGAGTTTACGCGGAGCGCGAAGGGAAATTCTTTTTTTGTACCGACAATCCGGACAAATTCTGGGAATCGGAATTTTTTCTCGACGATAGAAAGTAAGTTCGTCTTTAACAATGCGATAATTTTTATTGCAATCAACGCACTTTAAAATTTGTTCAAGTATTGAATCTTGAGTTTGGGCGATGGAATCCGGAATATCTTCGGGTTTTAATGTTTCTTTGCCAAAAGTGCCGCTGCTTATTTCGTCTTCCCACTTCCAGCCAGCGCGAATAGCTACCTCTTTGTTCTCAAGTGGCATATACACTTGGCCTTGAGTTTCGTTGTAGCCAAAGGGCGAAAACTGGGGCGGGAAAAATTCGCCGTATTCTTTGGTTTGCTTCATATGCTCAATAATTTTTTCCTTAAGTTTTTTGTATTCCTCGGGATTGTATTGCTTATTTAAAATACAATACTTGCCGCCCTTAACGCCCACACAGCCAAAAAGATTTTCGCTGTTGTGGCAGCTATCGCAATAACTAAGATGTGAGTTGTCGTAGCTTAAATGAGTGAAGGAAACATTATAGCTATGGACTAGCGCGTGGGACTCATAAATCAATTCGGTTTTAAGGCCGAAATGATATGAATCCATTGAATTTTTAACATCCGGACAAACAATGGAGTATTTGGAATCTTCGATGGCTGTGCCGTCAAAAGAATAGTGAGTGTTTTTGGAGTTAAAAAGCATATTACCGGAAACATTTACGGATTTCTCAATAAAGGCGTATTTATGTAGCGCTTTTAATTTTATATTTTCTAAAAATCTATCATAAACTTTTTTACGTCCAGAATAGCTTTCTAAATCATATTCCTTTAACTTTTTGAAATATTCTTCTTTGGAGTAGGGCTGATTTTCAATATAATGGGATTTGTTGCGCAGGTTGGAAGATAAAAAGCAATTAGTGCAGCCCCGACAATCATAGCAGTAGAGGCATTCATTGCAGTCCCTTAAAACCAGACCAAATTCGCAGCGATAACTTTTATGGGTGTCGATGCATTCATAAAGCAAGTTATTCCCCTCTTCAATGTGGTAGCAATCACAGCAATCTTTGGCGCCCATATAAACATTGTTGGAGTATAAAATATTTTCCGCGTCAAAAACACTGAAAGAAAAATAACAATTCTTGCTGTTGCCGGAGTGATGAATATATTCCGAATTAACATTGTTTTTATTTAAAAGCGAGATACGAGGAACTTCTAACTGGAGTTTACGCCACTCTTCAAGAAAATTTCCAGAGAAGTTGAATTCGCGACTATAAGAGAGCGGGTCCCATTTATCCGACCACCAGCATTCCGGACAATAAACTTTAAAGGGTTTATTTTGGGAATAAATCGCGATTATATTTCGCTCGCATAAATCGCATTTTCGGCGATAGAGCGTACGTTCATTGCGCCAGGCATAGCGTCTTTGTTGCCGACAATCCGGACACCAAGTCGGTGGAGGGACTTGGATTTTTTCGTAGAAATTGAAATCTGAAGCGTCTATTTCAAAGCTAGCTTTACAATTTTGACATTGTTTTATTTCTTGAGTCATAATTAGAATTACGATTATCTCTGAAATTCTAGCAGATAGTGCCTATCTTTAATAACTGGCTGATCAACGCCTAAATCTTCTTCATAGTTTAATTTCCAACCATATTTAGAAATTCTCCGAATCCAATCTTTTGGAGTTTCATACGCGCCGGGAACGGGTATATTGGCATTATGAAAAAGCCGGTTATATAGATAGTCGTTCATAAAAGTTCTGTCTTTGTCCATTTCTATTTCTTCCTCAGTTTTTCCTTCGGGAATGGTTTCGATAATAACAAGCTTATGTTTAATAATTCTGTCGAGTTCGGCTAAAATTTTCTCATTCTCTTGTTCATGATGGAGAACATTAGTGAGTAAGCCGGCTTCGTAGTGTTTATCCATAACTTCGACGCGCGTACCGTCGAAAATATAAATAGGAACAGTAAGTCCCTCGCGGTGATAGGATCGAATATCCACTCCTTCAATATTAAGTAAAAGTTGGTCGCTTAAAAGTTGGGTAATCTGACCGTCGCCAGCGCCATAATCAATAACCTTGCCCCTGATATTTTTAAGATATGGGGCGACTTGTTTAAAAATCGTTTCAGCGCGATTTTTTAATTTTTCGTTTAAAACTTCAATAAGATTTAATTCCTGGTTTCCAAAATTAAGCCTGGTGTTTTGGAACAATTTTCTGACCTTATCTTCGGTTTCCCGTAAGGATTGATTGCTTTTTAAAAAACTAGAAACATCTTTATATATTTCTATTGATTTTTCTTGCGACAATCCCAATTGTTCAAAGGTATGGGTGAAATCATTTTCTATTTGGATTTGAGTTTCAGGGTTTGCAAAACAATCCAAAATACGTTCCTGCAGTAATTTTGTTTCGTCTTCGGATTTCTCTTTTTTATTTTCAGGTGAGTCGAAATTCATGTTTATTTTCATGACACTTTTGATGTGCTATACGAATGGAAATTCATCTCTCGATATTATTCCATCTAATAAAAACTTTTATGGTTTCTTTAAATCCGCCAGTATATTTTTCAGGATTTTTATCCATATCTTGCAACACCTCGTTTAGATTTCTCCAGAAAACATTTTTTACCTCGTCCTCTTTCAACTTTAAAGGAACAGCGTTACAAATAAAAATTCTAAACATGTGCCTACTATTAAATATTGCTCCTTTGTCCTGGGCATCCGTAGAGCCAATATCTTTTAATTCAACGCCAACAACACCAAGCTCTTCTTCTAATTCTCTTTTTGCCGCCTCAAGATAGCTCTCGCCTATATCTACATGCCCCGCAGATGAATGATCGAGGTGTCCATCTTTTGCTCGTTCATTTATTAAAATCTCTCTTTTCTCATTTACAAGATAAATGACCGCTACTCGGTGTAGTAGCCCTTCTTTGTGTGCTTTTTCTCGAGATACTTCACCAAGCACATTGTCTTTTTCATCAACCCAAATTACATTACTCATATTTCCTATTTTCTATGACGTTTTTTATTTTACTTCTTGGAAGCCAAGTTTTAATAGCACCGATCTCGCATCTTCAATTCTGTCATCCTTAACTAAAATATAATCTTTTGAATAGGTTGAAACTACTAAGATATTCAGACCTTCTTTCGCGATGGCCTGACTTACTGTAGCAATAAATCCTATGGCGTAAAATGGAACAGATACGTTAAGCGAAACTAATCTATAAACTTCTTTATTCTTTTCGATAAGGGCTAATTCTGGGAGATTTTTTTCTTCGGTGACTACTGTAATTTCGTCTTTGTCTTTACTGATAAAAAAATGATTTTCAATATTCGGAGCTTCCGCAACCTTGGCATACACAAAGCTTCCTTCCTCGATTTTGAAACTGCTTTGCTTAATGATTTTATCGATTTCGCTGTTCATGTTTTTATCCCCCATTATCCATGACAACGCTTAAACTTTTTTCCTGATCCGCACGGGCAGGGGTCGTTGCGGCCCACCTGAGTGGACGAGCCACTAGGGTCTAGGGTATGGCCCGCCTGACGGCGAGGCAGGCCACTAGGGGTGGGTTGGTTGGTATTTTGTGAATCTTGGTGCGCCAATCTGAATAAATTCCCGAAAATCCAGGCGTTGAAATTATCCCAGAAATCCAGAAATAGTTTTCGGCTTTCTTGCTTGTATTCCACGAGCGGGTCGTGCTGGCCATAGGCGCGAAGCCCGACGGACTCATTTAAAGCGTCAAGATTTTCCAGATGAGTCATCCAGAGCATATCTAAGATGCCCAAAATTTTGCTTTTAATGAGCGAATCCTCGCTTATTTCTTCGCTGCGTTTTTTAATCAACGCTTCCAGAGTTTCTGAATCGGGATTCTCGGGGAAAGAATGCTGATCGTTTACAACACCGGCCTCGACAAAAATTTTCTTTAATCGCTCGTCTGGCGACTCCGGGTTTTCGCCTTCGGCCGTTAGAACCGGCTCCTGCTCTATTTTTTTCAAAAACTCGGATGAAATACCGCTGATTAAATTACTTAAATCCTCTTTGTTTAAAGCCGATAACACTTCTTTTCTTCTTTTATAAATGTTAAAGCGCTGCTTGTTTAAAACATCATCGTATTCAAGCAAGTGCTTTCTTAAATCAAAATTCGCTCCTTCCACTCGCGATTGCGCTTGCGAAACCGCTTTGGAAACCAAATTAAGCTCAATAGGAATGTCATCCGGAAAATTAAACCGACTCATTAACCCCTCGATGCGGTCGCCGCCGAAGATGCGAACCAAATCATCCTCCAAAGACAAGAAAAACCGCGTTGAGCCGGGGTCGCCTTGCCGGCCAGTGCGGCCGCGAAGCTGGTTATCTATCCGGCGAGCTTCATGGCGTTCGGTGCCGATCACGTGAAGTCCGCCTAAGTTTTTAATCTTTTCCCCTTCTTCTTTTTTAGGCGGGTTGCCGCCTAAAATAATATCGACACCTCTCCCCGCCATATTAGTAGCGACAGTTACAGCGCCCTTGCGGCCGGCTTGAGCAATAATCGCTCCTTCACGTTCATTGTTTTTGGCGTTTAAAACTTCATGGGGAATATTGGCCGTCGCTAAAAGTCCTGATAAAAACTCATTTTTCTCAATCGAGGTGGTGCCTAAAAGCACTGGCTGGCCGATTTTATTTTTTTCTTTAACTTCTTCAACCACGGCCTTCCACTTAACTTCTTGATTGCGATAAATAATATCTTGCAAGTCCTTCCTGATAAGCGGCCGATGAGTTGGAACTGTGATGACTTCTAAATTGTAAACCTTGTGAAATTCCTCCGCCGAGGTTTGAGCAGTACCGGTCATGCCGGAGATTTTTTCATACAACCGGAAATAATTTTGAATGGAAATTTTGGCATAAGTGCGGGACTCTTCTTTAACTTGAACCCCTTCTTTGGCCTCAATAGCTTGGTGAAGTCCACCGGAATATCTTCGGCCCTGAAGCATGCGGCCGGTGAATTCATCCACAATAATAATTTCGTTGTTTTTAACCACATAGTCCTTATCCTTTTTAAAAAGAGCGTGAGCTTTTAAACTTTCTTCTAAATAATGAACTAGGCGTAAATTCTGGGGCGCGTAGATATTCTGAACCCCAAGCATTTTTTCAACTTTTTCAATACCAGAGTCGCCAATCGCCACTGAGCGATGCTTTTCGTCTAAAGTGAAATCCTCGTCTTTCTTTAAATAAGTGACGACTCGAGCAAAAGTTTTATAAAAATCGCTCGATTTTTGATCAGGTGCGGCAATAATCAAAGGGGTTCTGGCTTCGTCAATCAAAATACTGTCCACTTCGTCGATAATCGCGAAGTTATAATCCCTTTGAACTTGAGATTCTAAACTATAAGCCAAATTATCCCTTAAATAATCAAAGCCGAATTCGTGGTTGGTGCCATAGGTGATATCGGCTAAATAGGCCTCCCGGCGCTCAACTGAACGTAAAAATTCCTGTTGGACAAGAAAACTGCCGGTGGTATCTCTTTCTTTATCAATCATTTTCTCGATTTCTTCCGGCACGGAAAAAGTTGGGTCGTAAATAAACGCTCCGTTCGGGACTAAACAGGAGACACTTAACCCTAAAGCGTGGTAAATTTGGCCCATCCAAATCGCGTCGCGGCGAGCGAGATATTCATTTACGGTGACCACATGCACGCCTTTCTTAGTTAACGCATTCAGATAGGCCGGAGCCACAGCGGATAAGGTTTTGCCTTCACCAGTGGTCATCTCTGCCACAGCACCTTTGTGAATAACCAATCCTCCAACCAATTGGACATCGTAAGGACGCTGGCCAAGAGTTCTTTTCGCAGCTTCCCTCACCAAAGCAAAAGCTTGGGACATAATCGAATCTAAAGTTTCGCCGTTCTTTAGTTTATCTATCAAAATTCCAGTTTCTTTCTTTAAGTCGTCTTCGGATAATTTACTGATTTCCGGTTCAAGCGAATTTATTTCTTCAACTTGGGCTAAAAATGGGCCGGTCGGGTCGCCGGCAAAAAAATTTTTCAAAAAACTCATATTTTTCTTTGGTTACGGGGACTTATTTTGGTTTTATACTTTTCTATTTCCAGGCGCAATTTGTTTTTAGCTTGATCAATAGCTTGACGAACATCGGAAGCCAAGACCTCAACGCGTAAAACTTTGCCAGGGAGATCTAAATTCATCTCGGCCATAAAAACATCACCCTTATGATGATGCTTGGTACTCCGACCAACTTCCAGGTGAAAGGCGACAACATCAGTAGCATCGAATCTTTTAACTAGTTTTTCAATAATTAAGGTCTTCCCATTAATAAAAGTCCTTAAACTGGGGGTAAGGTCTAGATTAGTGGCTTTTATGGTGCTTTTCATTGGCTAATTATAACCATAAATTGCCCTTTCTTGCAAAAAAAACCACCCTATTAAGGGTGGTTTTTTAGAATTATCTTTTTCTCTTAGCCGTCTTTCTCTTTTTAGTAGTTTTTTTCTTGGCGGTCTTTTTTACTGCTTTTTTTCTTTTTTTCATTTTAGGTTCGATCTGGTAAATCAATCGACCTTTGCTAGTAAGTTTAAATACAAAACTTACCAATTGAGTTTTCACTCTCTTACGAGTGATGACGCAAAAAATTTTACGTCCTCAATTACAAAAATTAATTTTAATTTATCTTATATTTATTTTAACACTTGAGTGGAGAAATAAAACGAAAACTGTGGACAACTTTTCGCTCGCTTTTATTTTGTGAGAACCGAGGTTATTTGATCTCCAGCGGATCAAATCCCTCTGCACCTCGGCGCGGAAATCCCGCTAACGCGGGAACCAATCTTTCCGCGCCTCCGGTAGCTTCTCACAAAACAAAAACTCGCTTGTGGGTGGAATAAAAAAATAGCCAGTAACTCATTAAATAAGAAACTGGCTATAGGTAATGACTACTGCCGAGAATTCGGCGTTTCCACTCACGGGACCCACCCGCTACACAACTCATAGGAACGGGTGCCCGTTCCGTGTCGGGGCATTTTCCGAGATTCTCTTTAAATGGCGGTTATTTGATCTTATTGAAACTTTCAAAAAGACGAGACTCCCCACCAGATTAACTCATGCGAGTCAGTCTCGGCATACCCTAAAACAGTAGTCCCTGAATAAGAGCGAGATGTTTCATCTCTGCCTCCTTGGCTAAATTAATAATAACACAACTTAAACAATCTGAATTTCTTCTTCAAGGGTGATGTTGAATTTATTTTTTATTTCGGATTTAACGACTTCGATTAAAGTTCTTACGTCTTTAGCGGTGGCGTGGCCTAAATTAACCAAAAAATTGGGGTGCTTAGGAGAAACCATACAATCACCTTCGCGGCGGCCTTTTAAGCCGGCTTCAGAAATTAAATAAGCCGTGGGCACGACTGGAAAGGGATCTTTTTTAATTGGCGGCTGGAGTTTTTCTAGAACCCACTGCGGCACTTGTTTTAAATCCACATTTTTGAAAGTGCTACCGGTGTTGGGATACTCCAAGGGGTGATGATCTTTGCGGAATTTAATTTTTTCTTCGATTGAACTTCTAATTTTTTCTGGATCGCCTTTGATTAAATTTATTTCCGCACTTACGACAACTTCTTGCCCCTGCCTTTCTTTAAAAATACTGTTGCGATAATTGAACCGACACTCGGAATTATTTCTTTTTATTACTTCCACGCTTTCGATATCCAAACTTTCAACCGATAAGATGTTATCTTTAATCTCGCCACCGAAGGCGCCGGCATTGCCGCGAATGGCGCCACCAAAGGTGCCTGGCAATCCGCCAGCCCATTCTAAGCCAGAGAGGTTCTTTCGAATGGTGAATCTGAGCAGATCTTCCATTAGGACACCAGCGCCGACGAAGACAACTTGTTCGTTAGTTGTTAATTGTTGGATGTCAACTTTAATGACTAAACCATCGAAACCAGAATCATTAATTAACAAATTAGTGCCACCACCAAGGATGAAAATCTTGGCGTTTTTTTCTTTAGCCCAAAGCACGGCTTTTTTTACATCCTCAAGTGTTGGAGCAAGACAAAAATAGCGGGCCGGCCCGCCGATTTTGTAATTGCTGTATTTAGAAAGCTCAACATTTTCTTGGATCATACCCCGGAGGAAATTACCTGCCCGCCGAACAAACCGAAATTTCGGCGTTAAGACTAATGATTAAGACCTTTATCTTTATTTTAGTGTAAAACATTGTCATTGACAGATATATTTAAAATTTCGGTCGGCTTTGGCAGGCGGGAATATTTTTTTGTTAATTCATATACGACTTTTTTATATTACTTTACTCTATTGCAATGCCCTCCTAAATTAGATTAGCTCAAAAATATTTTATTTTCTCACTATTTCCTACGGGGCATGATAATAAAAATCAATCTGTTTAAATGGCCACGGGCCAAATTTTGGACTTGCGCATCCTGCCTGAATGGCTGCCAGTGGTGACCTCCTAACATGTTTGTGTTGAATGAGTGCTCTTCCGGCAGCCGTCCAGGCAACATGACTACTTAGAACCCGTGGCCATTTAAAAAGGTTGTTATAAAGGACGCTTTGAAAATTATAGTTTCTTTTAAGGGTACAGGTCAAAAAAACTAAAAACCCCTTGCGGGGTTTTTAGCCAAACATATAGTTGGGACAGTCCTTTGAAAAACCCAAAGGACTACTCACACTCATTCTTGAGTATTATACCTGATTTTAAATATTAATGCAAGGGGTTATCCCCATTTGGCTCACAAAGACCAAAAATCCCCACTCTGGGGCTTTCTGGTTTCTAGCTATCGCTTTACTTCAAGTCGAATAAATTTAAGGCAAAGTTAGGAAATTCATTTGGCTTGAAGTAGTGGCGTTATTTAAGATGTCTTTTGATTCAACCGCGAAGTAGTAGGTACTCGAGGCAGTTAAACCAGTTAGGTTTACTGAATGAACAGTGGACATGCCGGAAACTTCAGTAAACTGAGCAGTTGCGAAATTTAGCGGAGTGTTGGTGCTGTAATAAACCTTGCTGGTGGCTGATTCATTGGTATTCCAAGTAATAGTAGCCGTGGTTGAACTGACATTAGTCACGCTAACCGAAGAGATAATCGGCGCGGTGACATCAACTGGCGCTAAGGTCGCGAAAGAATTCTGGCTGGAAGTTGTTTTATTACCCGAGGGGTCACTCGATTCAACGACATAGAAATATGTGGTTGAAGTAGTAAGACCAGTTAGATCTAAAAAGTGCGCGGTTGTAAATGAACCATTTGAAATCGTGAGTGCTGATGTAAGGTTAATTGGTGAGATAGTTGAATAATAAACTTTGCTATTAGCAACCTCGTTTGTAGTCCAATTAATCTTGGCGCTTGAGCCGGCTAAATTAGAAGCAAAAACCGATGAAATGATTGGCGCAATTATATCCGCAGTGGAGGTGGTGTTGTCATCATCATCATCGTCATCATCATCAATTTTTTTACCGATTCCCGGTGGCAATTTTTGACACTCTGGAATAACCGGTTTGTCGTTCTTTTTTAGCCAACCCTTAGCAATAAGATGACCGGGTGGGATAACGGCACACAACCGGGAACCTCTTTGACTATTTTTGTGATTATCCTCGTCGTCATCATTATCTTCGTCGTCATCATGATTTTCTCGGGCAATTGGATTTTCTTTGAGTCGCTCATTTAATTTCTTAAGGGTTTTCGGTCCGACAATGCCAAGTTGGTCAAGACCATGCTTGGCCTGGAACTTTTTCACAGCTTTCTCTGTGAGTAAACCATAAAACCCGGTGATTAACGCCTCCGGATAAATTTCCGAGTCAGCGGCTAAAAGGGCCTGAAGAATTGTGACATCATCTCCACTTGAGCCACGGCGTAAATTCTTAATAAGCCCAACAACAGTTTCGCTTCTCTGGACTTGAACTGCAATTTTTTGTTTATTTAGATTATTGATTTGGGTCTGAAGAGCTTGAATTTGCTGGCTTAAGTTTTTGATGAGATCGAGTTGAGTTTGAATTGAGGTAGTGGTGGTTTGGGCGCTGGCTGACTGAATGCTGGGCATAATTATTCCCAACATTAGCAAAGCCAAGATTAAATTAGTGAGTTTTTTCATTTTTAATTTAAGATTTTTATATTTTGGCCGACCTTTTATTGATGTTTAGTATTTAAATTAATACGGGACTCTTCCTAAAATGTTACTTTAAGTTTAGGTACTTTTATCTTACGATAAAAATCCCAAAACCCGGCAAGCGGAATTTTGGTCAAGTATACAACATTCATTATGGTTGCGACCCGTTATAATTAAAGTATAATTCACTTAGCTTATTTTTACTTTTACTCCCTACTTGTTTTGCCTAAAGGTTAACGGATTTCGTAGGTGACGTTCACTTGAATAGTAATTTCTTCAGTGCCGGGTTCAATTGAAACCATTTGAGGAGCTGGGACCATTCCTTCTCCGCCCATGCCCATGGCTTTATCGTAATAAGGGTAGATGGGACCGTTGTTGAATTCATTAAAAGACACCACACGCCCTAATCCCACACCCATACCCTTAGCCATTGATTCGGCTTTACTTCTGGCTTTTTCAAAGGCCTCTTTTCTAGCGATGACCAAGAATTCTTCCGGATTTTCAACTGTAAAACTAACGCCGCTCACTTGATTAATGCCCAACTCTGGTAAACCGCCTAAGATTTTGGAGATTTTATCTAAATTCTTTTCCAAGTCCTTGATTTTTACTTGAACAGTTTGAGTTAAAGTATAACCAACAATAAACGACTGACCTTGATTTTTATGGTACTCGTATTTCGGATTTAAGCTGTATTGCGTAGTTTTTAAATCCTCGGCTGGAATGCCTTCTTCTTTAACGAACTTAATGCCTTCGGCTAATCTTTGATTATTGTCGCTGGCTACTTTGACCAAATCAACACCTTCAGTGATAACTGAAAATGAAAATTGGGCTAGATCGGGCTTAACTGTGGTTTTGCCTTCGGCATTGACATAAAAAGTTCTCGAAGGAAAACGGGAATTATTGATACTTGAGAGCATCGGCATCACAAAAAAGAAAATGCCGATGATTAAACCAGCCAGAAAGATATCTAGAAAAATCCAGAAATATGATTTGGCTTTAGAAGTTTCCATGTTTTTAATTTAGTTTTAAGGGAATTGATTAGATATTTTAATTATTTTCTGAAACTCTTGTAAATTTAAACTAGCGCCACCGACCAAAACGCCGTCTATCTCGTTGTGTTGAATAATACGGCCGACATTTAAAGATGTTACCGAACCGCCGTAGAGTATTTTAGGTTTTAGGTTATAGGTTATAGGTTTTAGAAATTCTCGAATGAAGTTGACCATTTCGAGGATAAAGGAGGGGGTTTCTTTAAGCGAGCGGTCGCGGCTGGTGCTGATGGCCCAGATGGGTTCGTAGGCGATGAGAATGTTAGATGATCGAAATGTTCGAATGTTCGAAATGTTTTTTAGATTATTCTTTATCTGGGAGGCGACGAATTTTTTGGCCACGGGGACGCCTTTCTTGCGAACGATGGCTGGCTCACCCACACACAAAATTACCTTAAGCCCGGCGCGAAGCGCGTCTTTAATCTTTTGGCTCACAATTTCATCGGTGTCGCCCAAAGCGCGCCGTTCGGAATGACCAATAATAACATAACTGACGCCTAATCTTTTGAGCATCACGGCTGAAACCTCGCCGGTAAATGGACCGGCAATTACTTCTTCTCTAGAAACATCTTGGCTGCCAAGCTTGGCTTTTTTCAAAATGCGACTGACTCGATTTAAAAATACAAACGGTGGGCAGACCACCACGTTTTTTTTATCGGAAATTTTGGCCAGCTTGAGAGCGCCGGATTCACTGGTAGGGTGCATCTTCCAATTAGCAATTATTATTTTAGCCATCTTGGAATTATTATAACTTATCTATTGAAATCCTGGAAAATATGCTATATTGATAAAGGTAACTCTTTTGGTTTTTAACTTTTTTCTTTTCCAAGGAGGAGAAGAATGAAACGGGATAGGAATGAAAAATTGAGGGAAGAGAGGAAAAATCCCTCAGCGAACGTCGAACGATTTTTGGCGTGCAGTCCGGATCAGGATATCCGTCAGCCGCACTCCGTAAAATTCAAGCGTGAATCCCGGAAAAACAAGAGGCGCTAATTATTTAATAGGAGGAAAAAGTTTTAGTCCACCTGCGTTCGGGTGGACTTTATTTATCACACGAAAGCGCGCCTACGGTCTTTGACCTTCGGCAACACGAAAGCCCCACACGAATTTAAACACACGAAATTTGCTCACTTAATAAATTTAAGTTAATTTATCTAGGAGATGGCCCTATCGTCTAATGGCTAGCCCTCCGGAGGAGGGTCCTCCTTCGGAGGAGACGCACAAAGATGAAATGAATTGTTTTCTCTATGTATTAAAGAATAAAAATAAAAACTGGCATTATATTGGAGTTACCTCTAACCTAAAGAAGAGGTTGGAATATCACAATCGCGGTAAAGTTAAATCAACTCGACCTTATGTTCCACTTACGCTTGTATATTCAGAAAAATTTAATAATAATAGTGAAGCCCGCAAGCGAGAAAATTTTCTAAAAAGGACAGCTCGAGCAAGAGAAGATTTATTCGAAAAAATAGATTTGGCCCTATCGTCTAATGGCTAGGACGGTTGGTTCTCAGCCAGCAAATCGGGGTTCGATCCCCCGTAGGGCTGCTTTTAGAAAAATAAAAGCCCTTAGGGAAGGCTTTTATTTTTTCTACAGTGGAGATTTCATTACGGAGGATCGAACTAAGAGGGGTCGGGAGAACATTTGGTCTCCCGTGTCGGAATGAGTCCGGCAACTGCCGGACGGATTCAAAACCGAGGGTTTTGAAAGAGTCCCGCCGAAGGGGGACGACGTGAGATTCCCCCGTAGGGCTGCTATTGACATTTTAATTATATATGCTAGAATATAATTAGTAATTCCTATTTGTATGAGTAGGTCGTTCCCTGTGGAATAAGGGTAAAGTCCTGACCTTATAGGATTTAACAATTTTTTATTGGAGGTGTTGTATGACACAACTTTTGCAGATTAATGGGGGGCCGTCCAAATTCGATTTAATGATTTCTTTGTTTGGCGAAGGAAGGATGTCAGTCTTATTTAGCGGAGTTTCGAATGAATCGGGAAAGTTTTCGGAGGATGTTTATATAACTTCCCTTGAGAAAGAAAGTGGAGATGGAGAAAGCTGGAACTTCCGAGGTTACGCCAGCGGAAATAGGAAAGTTGAAGGGTTTTTTTCAACTCTTCATCGAACCGGCCACATAAAATTTGTAGAGGAGTAGAGCTAAGACCTCATTGTAGAGTCGCCCGACAGGCAAACCTGTCGGGCGATATTTTTTTAAAATATTTATATTCACAAAACCGATTTTACGATTTCAACGTAAATTCTAGCGTTTTCTTCGGCTCTCTCTTCGCCGGAAAAATGGCCCTTGTCTTCATATGTTATAAGTTCCGCGTCTAGTTCGCTGGCGATTTGAACTCCTTGTTCATAAGGAATAGAATCATCGTCTTTAGAATGTAGCACAAGAAATTTATTGGCTAATTTTTTTATTTTTTCGATATCCAGCGCATAGTCGAAAAAATCCGAATAATTTTCATTTTTTCTTTTACGATTTTCGCGATAATCATTGTTAAAGGCGGCGATTAAAATGACGGCATCAACTTTTTGATTGTATTTATCTAAATACAAAAGAGCGGTTCGGGTGCCTAAACTATGACCAACCAAAACCACCGGTTTATCTGAATTTTTTACTTCTCGGTCGACAATTTCCAACCACTCTTGACTATGAGGATTTTCGCCGCCTGGGAGAGCTGGAATGGAATAATCGACACCTAAATCGGTTAAGGTTTTAGCTATAATCTGCCATTTCCTTTTTTTGGGCGACGTTGGCAACGAATTGTAGCCGTGAATAAAAATAACTTTTTTCATTTTAAAATTAGTGGGGACGATTTGAGTCGTCCCCTTTTTTGAATTTCCTAGTCGTGTCTGAATGGACTTTTGCTATGCGGGCCGCGATGGACCAGTGGTTTGACTTGGATTGTTTGGCCGCACTCTGGACACTTCAGTTGCGCCGGAAAAGTTGAATCTTCTGTTTTATGAAGTAGTTGCTGGTAGCCGCAAGTACAGGAAATTTGATGAGTATATTCGGGGAACAATTTTACCTCCGTATTTTAAATTGCGATGTTTTTTCTGATTAAAGTATAACATAAAGAGTTTTGATTTAAAAGATCAATTTTCGCCTAAATTTTGAAGGTCGAATTCTTTTAGAACTTGGATTTCTTGCACGATTTCATTCATCCGCATTACGTGCGAGCCCTTTACCAAAATCAAATCCCCTTTTTTTAGCAAACTTTCAACTGGTTTTTTGGCTTCATCCACATCATTAAACTCATAAAGATTACTTTTTTTGAAGCCATTTTTTAAGGCGGACTCGGCAATAGATTTTGCAGCCCGGCCCACGGTAACTAGAATATCCGCCACGCCTACGGCCAGACGGCCAATTTCCTCGTGCGCTTCTAATGTATACGAACCAATTTCAGTCATGTCGCCCAAGACCGCGATTTTTCTTTTACCAGGCAATTCCAACAAAGTATCGAGGGCCGCGTGCATTGATAAGGGACTGGCGTTATAGCTGTCGTCTAAAATGTAAGTTTCTTTCTGGCCTTCGATCAGCCGCATTCGGCCTTCGACCGGCTGATAATTTTTTAGGGCTTCGGAGATGCGAATTAAATTTAGACCAAAGACCAAACCAACACAGGCGGCGGTCGCGGCCGCATAACCTTGAGCTTTTCCGAAGACGCCGTTGATTTTAACCGGCACCATACTGCCGCCGTATTCAAGTTTAAAATTAATGCCCAAGGGTTTTAATCCTTCGGAGCGAACAGTAAAATTAGTGATTCTTACATCCGCCCCTCGGCCAAAACCAAAGGTCATCACGTTTCCCCGAGTACGGTCTTTAAGCGCCATCACGGTTTCGTCGTCGTAATTTAAAATAGCAAAACCGGAAACCGGCAAGAATTCTATGAGCCGTCCTTTTTCTCGAGCCAACTCTTCGGGCCCGGCGAAAAACTCAACGTGAACCGGGATCTCGCCGATCGCGGTGATAATCGAGATATTCGGCCTGGCAATTGATAAAAGATATTTCATATCGCCGGGTTTATCCACGGCGTACTCCAAAATTAAAAGTTCTGGATAGAGGCGACGGAACGCCAGAAAACTTTTAATAATTTGAATCGTGGCGGAGAGAATAACTTTCGGCCAAAAAAACAGCCCTTTTATTTCCGGCCACTCCCCTAAAATAGTCAGCGGCAGGCCAATTTCATTATTAAAGTTTTTCTTGGCAAAGCGTAAATGACGATCGCTGCCCAAGACCGCGGCCACGGCCGCTTTGGTTGAGGTTTTGCCAACGCTGCCTGTAATGCCAATAATGCCCGGTCGCGCCCGCCAAATCATCAATTTAGCCAGTTGTTTTAAAATGCGCTTGAGGATATTTCTGAATTGATCTTTCATAAATCATTATTAACACTGGATTCTAGGCGATCCGGAGGAAGATTATAGTAAGTTAAAATAAATTGCGCGAGTTCCCGAAAAGCCGGAACAACTGTGGTGCCGGCTAGGGGCGCGCCTTTGGGATCGTCAAGTTTGATTAAAATCACGAATTTAGAATTGTTGGTTGGGCCGAAACCGATATAGGTGTTGATAACTTTGTCGGTGTAGCCGCCATTTTCAAAATCGGGAATCTGAGCAGTGCCGGTTTTGCCGGCTAAGGCGTAGCTTTTGATTTGACCGATTTCGGCTTTATCTAACGCCGAGACCATCATGGTTGTCACTTCTTTAGCAGATTTTTCGCTAATAACCCGGCGAATTTCCTTTGACCCAAGTTCAGAGTTTAGATAAGGACGCAGCAAGCGGCCACCATTAGCGATAGCCGAGAAAGCGTTGATTAATTCGAGAGGTGTGATTGCCACACCTTGGCCAAAAGAAGCGGTGGCAAAAGCCACTTCCGGAGCTCTCTCTTTTAGACGATTCAAATTACCACCTAATTCGCCGGGCAAATCAGCGCCGGTTTTTTCGCTGAACCCAAATTTTTCCAAGTAGTTTCTAAAAATTGAATGACCAGTGGCTTTTTCAGCAAAAGCGGCGCCGGTGTTGATTGATTTTTCAAGCACATTAGTCATTGTAACCCGACCGTGAGCTTTCAAGTCCCAATTTTTTATTTCACGGCCGCTGACTTTTAAAATACCAGTGTCGTTAAAAGCGGTCTCGGGAGTAATTTTTCCGGAATCAATGCCCGCGGCCATAGTGATAACTTTAAAAACCGAGCCGGGTTCATAAATAGCTTGGACTGATGGATTTAAAAATGATTCTAAAGTAAATTTTCCGTATTCATTCGGATTAAAACTTGGCTGGCTCTCCATGGCTAAAATTTTTCCGGTTTGCGGCTCCTGGACAATAATCGTGCCGCCTTTGGCTTCTTGTTTAGTGATTAAAGAATCCAAAATCTTCTGAGCTTCTTTTTGAATATTAGAGTCGATGGTTAAAATTAAATCTTTGCCAGCTTTGCCTTCGGTGATTTTGCCATCTTCACCATTCCCTTCTTGGCCAGATAAAGTTTTTTCGTAAAAGCGCTCAAGCCCATATTGGCCAACTTCACCTTCGGAATCTTCGCTCGATGCGGTAAATCCTAAAACATGGGACATTAAAGAATTAAAAGGATAAAGCCGATCGGTTTCAAAAGTAGTGTAGATGCCTTTAATCTTTAAATTATTAACTCGGATAATTAATTCAGCTGGAGCTTTTTTGATTAAGAGTTGATATAGGTTATCTGATTTGGAAAGTTTTTTTTCAAGCTCTTCCACTGATATATCTAAAATCGGCGTTAACTGATGTGCTGTTTCTTTATAGTCCTCAATTTCTTTCGGAACTGCGTAGATGACCGGAAAATCTCGATTTAAAACAACGGCCAGGGTTTTGTTTTTTTTGTCAGTAAAAAAAATTTTGCCCCTAAGGGCTTTAAATAATCCGGAGGCGGCATATTGGGACTCGGCTCGAGCCCGATAATTTTGGTTGTCGGAAATTTGAATCTGATAAAGCTTAAAAATCAAAAATGAATAAACGATAATAAAAATCGAAATAATTGTAATAAATCGGAATTTCATTTCACTTACCTAAAATTGGCGCTTAGAATTATTGATTCTTGCGATGTTGATTCGAAATAAGACGGACTTTTTTCGGATATTAGGCCTTTTTCGGCAATAAAGATTTTAACCTCGTCACTATTTAAAATCGAAAAGACCGCTTCTTTAATCTCAGCCACCTTGGCTTGTTCCCTCTCAATTTCGTTGTTAATGCCGGAAATATCGTGTTTTAAGCTAACAACTTGATTGTACATAACAACCAAAAAGAAAATGCCAATAATTATCCCCAACCCCATAGCAAGATAAATAAAATCAAGGGTTTTTCGTTCTTTTTTGGGTTCGAGGAAAGTCATTTTAATTAGTATTTAAGATTTAGGATTTAGGGTTCGGCATTTAGATAATTTGGATGGCTCGAAGTTTGGCGGAGTGGCTTCGAAAATTTAGTTTGATTTCTTTTTCTTCGGGTGTAATTGGTTTTTTTGTTAAAATTTTTCCTTTGTTCTCCTTCTCTATTTTTTGAAAATATTTTTTTATTAAAGCGTCTTCTAAAGAATGAAAGCTGATGATGATTGCCCGACCACCTATATTTAAAACATCACCGAGGCGAGATAAAATTTTTTCCAGATTTTCAAGTTCACTGTTTGCGTAAATTCTTAAGGCCTGAAAAGTTCTGGTGGCGGGATCGATTCGACTTTTGTTCCGGCCGCTGCCTCGTTCATAACTTTTGGGAAGCGCCTGACGAATAATGTTGGCTAGTTCTGAGCTAGAAATAATTCGACTATTACGACTGCTTTTTTTGATGGCTCTTGCAATAGCTCGTGAATATCTTTCTCCGCTAAATTTAAAAATGATGTCGGCGAGGTCTTGTTCTTTTAGTTCGCGAATGATTTCGGCCACTGGTTTCTGTTTCGAGGAATAAGTCATGAAAAGCGGTTCGTCGTGCGTGAAACTGAACCCTCGATTGGAATTCTCGATTTGCTCGGAAGAAAATCCCAGGTCCAGGAGCAAGCCGTCGGCTTTGCTTAATTTTTTCTCTTTTAGAATTTCCGGAATCTCGGCGTAGTTGCCGGAGATTAAAATTACTTTGGAATTACGACTGACAATTTTTTCTTTGGCTCTTGCGATTAAACTTTCATCCCAATCAATTCCCAAAAGAGTGCCGTGTGGTGAAATTTTTTCCAAAATTTCCTTCGCGTGTCCGCCGCCATTCACTGTTCCATCGATAACGAAACTGCCTGGTTTGGGATCGAGATATTCGACGACTTCTTTTAAAAGAACCGGTTGGTGGGACATGAATTATGTAGCATGTAACATGTAGTAATAAGCAGGGTGAATTTGTGTTATATGTTATATGTTTCGTGCTATGTGTTATATGCCCAGCTCCCCTAACTTCTCCGCTATCTCATCGGACGAACCTTCGGTCTTGGATTTATACTTTTCCCATCGCTCTGTATCCCAGACCTCAATTCGATTCATAAGTCCGGTTACAACCACTTGCTTAGAGAGACCGGCGTATTTTCTTAAATAATCAGGAACTAAAATTCTGCCTTGCGAATCAACCTCAACATCCATCGCTCCGGAGAGCATCAACCGAACAAAAGCGCGAGAGTTCGCTTGAGCTAAGGGAAGAGCCACTAATTTTTGCGCGAGTACTTCCCATTCTTTGTTAGTAAAAATAAATAAACAGTTATCAAGCCCGCGAGTGATGATGGCGCCGGATTTTAATTCTTCGCGGAATTTCGCCGGAATCGCCATTCGACCTTTGATATCTAAATTGTGTTTAAATTCTCCAAGTAGCATCGGTTCGTTATTGGTTATTAGTTGATGGTTATTAGTTATTAGTCAGCCCCAGGTTCTAGCCATTAGCCACTAGAGAGAAGGTTGCCCTCACAACAAACTTCTTTTTCTCTAATGACTACTGGTTAGATCCCGGAAAAAGTTCTGCACAGAAAGTGCCAGTTATCCCCAATTTCATCCACAATTCCCCACTTCCGTTTAATAATAAGCCACTTTTGCAGTTTGTCAAAACAGCGACTTATGACTCTAGAAATAAAAAGGCCCTTTATTTTAAAGGCCTTTTAGCCAGAAGCTAAAAAAATATCCACAAGTTATCCTGTAGGGCGAGAAAATAGGATTTAGGATTCAGAATTTAGGATTTCGTCGATTTTAGCGGCTAAAATAAAGTCGTTTTCAGATAAACCACCAATCGCATGCGTCCAAAGTTCAACTTTGACTTTGCCGTATGTAAGGAAAATATCTGGATGATGATTTTCGCTCTCAGCAATTTCTCCGATTTTGTTTACAAAACTTAGCGCTTCTTTGAAATTCTTGAATTTGAAATCCGCGTAAATTCTTTTTGGTTCAAGCTGCCAATTTGAAGAAACTTGTTGCAATAATTTTTTTGACTCTTCAATGGTTAAGGGCGGCACTCCCCCTTCGCAAGGAACACATTTTTTCTGGAATAGTTTTATTATCATTTTATTTTAGTTTACCCCAAATCAAAAACCGCGCAAGCGGCGGTTTTTGATTTATTTTATTCTCCACTATTTAAACCACTCTTTAAAGCTCTTTGGCCAACCTAAGAGAAAAAGGAGGGCGAGAGGCGCGCTCCAATTGGCGAAGCGTTCAATAAAATCCCAAATTGGCAAACCAACGAGGGGTCGAACGAGAGCCGTCCAAAATCCCCAGAAGGCTGCCCAAAGAAGAAAAATGCGAATTGGTTTGGTAAGAACAATAATGGCTACAAGAATATCGAAGAGGCCAACTAGCGTCAGAAGAGTGGCTGAAGTATCGGCGTTCGCGCCAGTTAGCTGACCGACCCATTTAATCCAATCCGCCTTGCCCTGAAGAGCAAAGACACCGTGACCCAAAAACTCACCAGCCACACCAATCTTCAGAATCCACTCGATAGTTTTAGAATTCATTTTAGATTTTCACTTGCGACCTTTTACTAATTATACCCCGTAGGAAATGATGAGAAAATAGTTAAATATTTTTGAATCAATAAAACTTTAAACTAAATGTGTTGTTCACTAAAAAAATAGGCAAGACGAGTAAGAGTGATTGAAAATATTTTATTTCCTACGGGGTAGACCAGTTTTGATACCACTCGCGCATCTGATTAATTTCAGCGGTTTGCGCCTGGATAATATCTTGAGCGAGTTTTTTAATCTCATCGCGATTGGAAGAAACTGCCATCATCTGGGCCATCATTACGGCCATTTGATGATGAGGAATCATCTGTCGGATAAACTCGGCGTCAAAATCTTTAGCGCTCCCCAATGCTTCAAGATCCGTCTGGTCGCCCATCATGCCGCCCATCATTATGCCGGGCGAGTGATTCATCATCGAGTGGCCAAGATAGGTGACCGAATCAGGAACATCCGAGCCGTACCAATTTTTATACCAGCTTCGCATTTCATTAATTTCCTGGGTTTGAGCGACAATAATCATTTGAGATAGAGTTTTAATTTCAACTCTTTTGGATTTTTGAAGCGCGAGATTAGCCATGACAATCGCGTCTTCGTGGTGCGGAATCATCTGCTCAATGAAGTGGCGATCTAGATCATTCATTGGATTACGATTGCCTCCCATCATATTATTCTGATTGCCACCGCCCATCATGTAGTTGTTCATCATGTTCGGATACCGGGAATTTAAACCAACAGAAGCCAGCGATGGAAAAACATTAACTAGGACAACACCAACTAATATGCCGACGATTACGTAAATATAATTGTTATTATTTTGCATTTGATTTTTTACCCTCCAATTTTTTAAACAAAGTTTTGGAAGGTGAATCTATAACGACTCCCTACTATCGACCCCTTAGTACGGGATTTCGCCGTCCTTTAGGTCTAGGGATTTTTACTAAGGACGGCTCAACTTGCTTCTACGCAATAAGACCGCGTTTATAGACACGATCACGGTTGAAAGAGACATTAAGACCGCGGCGAAAGCTGGGGCCAGCGTAATACCTTGATTCCAGAGAACGCCGGCGGCAAGCGGGATGGCCACCACATTGTAGCCCGTGGCCCAAAAAAGATTTTGAATCATTTTTCGGTAAGTGAGTCGAGAAAGTTTGATGATTTTAACAATGTCACGAGGATCGTTTTTAACCAAGATGATGCCGGCGGACTCGATGGCCACATTAGTGCCGGCGCCGATGGCAATGCCCAAATCTGCTTGAACCAAAGCCGGGGCGTCGTTGATGCCATCCCCCACCATTACTACTTTACTGCCTTTCATTTGGAGCAACTTAACTTTTTCAGATTTATCCTGCGGCAAAACGCGGGCAAAGTATTCATCAATTCCCAAATCCTCGGCTACCCATTTGGCAACTTCTTCCGAATCACCGGTAATCATCGCTACTTTTATATTCATCTCCTTAAGCAACTTGATGGCTTCACGGGATTCTTCACGGATAATATCAGCCAGCCCCAAAGCGCCGAGTAATTGATTGTTTTCCAAAACATAGATAATGGTTTTTCCTTTTTTGGATTCACTGGTAATTTTAGATTTGATTTCAGAGGGTAAAATGAAACTTTGTTCCAAAATTGCGTGACCACCAACCAAAATTTTTCGGTTGTCTATTTTGCCCTCAACACCCTTACCAGGAAGACGCTTAAAGTCACCGACTGAATCGATTTTCAGGTTTCTTTTTTTGGCTTCAGCCACAATAGCTTTGGAAATTGGATGCTCGGAGTGGGAATCAACGGCCGCGGCGATTTGAATAAGCTCGTTTTCGGATTTGGACTGATTAAACCCTCCTCCGCTAAAGCTTTGGCTGGCAAGCCAAATATCAGTGATACCATACTCGCCTTTAGTTAAGGTGCCGGTCTTATCGAATAAAACGATATTAATCGAACGGGCCATTTCAAGCGCCAGACGATTTTTAATTAGGAATCCGTTTCGAGCAGCCATGGTGGTGGAAATGGAAGCCACAAGCGGGACAGCTAATCCCAAGGCATGGGGGCAAGCAATCACAAGCACTGCTACCATCCTCTCAAGCGCGAAATCAAAACCGGATTTCGCCATCAGCCAAAGAATAAACGACAAACCGCCGGAGGCGATGGCAATGATGGTTAAATAGTAGGCCGCTCGATCGGAGAGAATTTGAAGTTTAGATTTTGAGGCCTGGGCTTCACGAACCAAGCGCATCACGCCAGAGAGAAAGGTGTGTTCACCGATTTTGGTAACTTTGATTTTAAGCGAGCCGTCGCCATTCACTGTGCCGGCAATAACTTCGGAATTTTCTTTTTTAGGAACTAAGGCGGACTCGCCGGTAATCATTGACTCATTGGTTTCGGATTTGCCTTCAATAACAATGCCATCGGTTGGAATCCGGGCACCGGGCCGAACAAAAACTATATCCCCTTCTTTAATTTCGCTAAGTGGAATAGTTTTTTGCTCGCCGCCCCGAATAACTTCGGCTGAATCCGGCAAGAGCTTGGAGAGTTCTTTGAGCGCCCCTTGAGCGCCTTTCACCGCTCTCATCTCAATCCAGTGGCCCAAGAGCATAACCGTGATAAGCGTGGTGAGTTCCCAAAACAATGTTTCGCCCTCTCCTTTAATCGTCACAAAAACGCTGTAGCCATAAGCCGTGGTGATAGCGAGAGCAATTAATGTCATCATGCCGGGAAGTTTGGCTTGGATTTCTCTTAAGGCGCTCATAAGAAAAATCATACCGGCATAGAAGAAAACAAATGAACCCAAAACAAAAGGCAAGAATTTTGAACCGGGAAAATCTGGGGCTTCGATTTTTAGGACATGGAGGGCAAAATCAGAATAAAGAATAACAGGAACAGACAAGACCAAACTAATCCAGAATTTTTTCAGGAATTGTTCGGTGGAGTGGCCAGCGTGCTTGCCCTCCCCGTGCTGCGTGTTTTGTTTTTCATGCTTCATAATTAGCGCCATCCCGCACTCCGGACACATGCCGGGTTGATCTTGTTTGATTTCCGGATGCATCGGGCAAGTGTAATAAGCCGAGCTGTTTGTGTTTGCTGGTTTTGAGTCCTGATTTTTTTGGTCAGGATGACAACAAGAGTGGTCTTTCATGAATTACTTTTTTTCAGTGAATTTATTATGGAGAACAGAAAAAACCAAAGCCGTGAGATAAGTATAGAACATAACCTGTACGAGCGCTGCTAATGAACCGCCAAGGGTTACATTTTGGCCGCGGGCGAGCCCATCGGTATTAGTTAAGTGCAACAACCAACCCAGGAATTGAGTGGAGGTTTCAGGGAAAAGGGCGACAAAGATCGTGCAAATAATATAGACGATGCCCATAGTTATCATGGCGGCTAAGGCAAATTTTTGAGTTTGAAGTTTCATGATTTTTATTTTTGTTATGACCTTTTTAATTATTTTTTAGATTCCAAATAAATTTTCTTTCTTCTATTCCGCCGACCCGACTGATAATAAGAGTAATAGATTGAATTAAACTACTCAACGATTTAAATTTTAACACGCCGGCGCGATGGTGGCCCCCGGGAGGATCCCCTTCCCAATTTGAAGGATTTATAACTTCGCCGGAGTCCAATATGAGCTTTGATGCCAAAACCATATCTTCTGATAATTCAACCGAGTGAGTGTTTAAGTCAACTTCAAATGACCGCTCTGATAAATTAGGCGCTAGATTAATTGGGGTGACGCTGACTTCAACACCCCCTTCGTTTGAGGTGATAGTTTGCAAGGCGAATGGATTCTCATTTAAAGTCGGCGGAGTAGTATTGTTGTTTTTATCGGAACGACTGCTTAAAACCAGCCCGAAGGCAACAATAATCACGATGACGTTAGCAAGTAGCAAGATTCGACTCTTCATGCTTTTTGAATTGGATGATTTTTCTTAATATGTAGACGATCCCGAAAAAATTAAAGAGAAGGCCTACGTAAAATATTTCGACCTGGTATTGGGATACAAAAACTACGACTCCGGTAGTTCCCAGAATTGGTAAAATATTCGCGAGATAATGAGTGCAGCAAGAAATCATCGCGGCCGTAGAGGTGGTGCCTGAAACAGCCAAAACTTTTTTGGAAGCCATCTGTTTGATGGAATTCTTAAGATATGAGTAGAGGCCGATTTGAATTCCGAAGCCGAAAGATAAACTTAAAATGAAATACCAAAACTCAGAGAATTGACTTTGAGCAAAATCAAAACTTGAAATCAAGCTGACTAATCCAAAATAAACTCCGATAAGAATAAAGGACGCGACAAAACCTTTAAGAATGGATTTAGTAATCATTCTTAATTAATTTAGACCCCACAACCGCCTTCACTTTTTCTCTCGACTGGTTGAGTTTGTTTTAAGATGTTGGCGTAGCCGTAGGCGCTGGAGTAATTGATTCCCAAGATTTCTTTCGGGTCAGCTGTCGCTAAACTCATATCTTTCATTTTAAGATACTTATCGATTGTGAGGTAGGTGTCGGGAAACCAATAAGAATTTACTTGGAGCGCGACTTGATACATCTCCTTTTCGGTGGCTCCGTTCGCGACCATAAGCTCAAGCAGGCCAAGCATGGCCATGCCGTGGTTGCAATCTGGAAAGTAAGTGGAGTTGCCACAACAGGGACGGTAGATACCCTTTGAGACCTCTTCGGCTAAAAGTTGCTGATCAGGAGTAAGCTTAATGAATTCATGTTTTGAGTAATGATTCATTGGATTGCCTCTAGCAAGTGTCCAGCCGCCGGTCGAAGCGAAATTTTCCGCTCCGCCATATTGCGTGTCCTGCATTGGGCCTTTCTCTAGGATTGGATTTTTATTAGCTAAACCAAAAGCCCAGAGAAGGTTTAACCAAAAAGCGGAGTTTCTTTCGGTCATTATGATTTTGCCGCTCACGAGTCCGCTCAAAAGTTCTTTTTCCTCTGGAGTCAGGCCACCACGACCGGCATAGAGCGACTCAAACTTTGACGCGTCAATCACGCCCGTCTCAACCAGCTTACCGCCAAGATCTTGCCATTTTATCGGCAGCTCAACGCCTTCGGTTCGCAAAACCTCATTTTCTGAATTTACTGCTTCATTATTCTGATTTGAATCAGCGCTAGATTTTTTTTGGGCGTTTTTGCCAATAGCGTAGATTTGAGTAAGTGCTAAAACCGCCACCGCTAAAATCGCAATCCATTTCCAGGAACTCCCCTCTTTGGGATGATGCGTGATTTCAAGATTTTCTTTTTGTTCTTCCATATTTTTATTTTAGTTTAATGACACGACGATTTAGTTTCAGTTTCATCTTTTTCGGCAACCACTTTTTCTTCTTTATCTTTCTTAAAGGCGCGATAAACCAAGTAGGCAAAAATTCCGGGGATAATAATCATCCAGATGATTTCTGGAATTCCTTTGGCGATTTCAAAGAAGCTAGTGGTAACCCGATTCAAGAAATTGCCAACCGCGACTTGAAATTCCGGCGCCCAATAGGCGTTGCCGGAGAAGCCCAAGATAATCATGGTTACGCCAATTAAAAGAAAAATACCGGCAGCTAAGAGATTGGTTGAATGAACATAGTGGGTTTTATCTCCTAGTTTATATTCAATGATTTTGCCCTGAATCAGTTTGGATTTTTCCAGTTTAAACCGATCGTAGAAATAAGCGGCCAGGAAAAGCGGAAAAACCATGCCAAAGACATAGGCAAAGGTGACGATGAGGGCTTTCCAAAAAACCCCGGAGACAACCGCGAGGGTGACCGCGCCGGCTAAAACCGGAGCACAACAAGAAGTGGCAGCGCCGGAGAGAATCCCCAGAAGAAAAACTGACTTAGGATGCGAGGCGTTTAGTTTGGGTTTAATTTTACTTAGCATCGGAATCATGGTGATGCTTTTGCCTAGGAGAGAGAAGATGGAGAGGAGAATCATAAACGTTCCGCCGATTAGATACATTTCTTTGTGGAAATCCTGAAAGATTTCCGCGAGCCAGGCCGCCCCAAGACCAATCGGGATGAGGACAACCGCAATGCCCAGAAAAAACAAAAGTGTCATCCGGATGATATTTTTCTTTTCCCGAAAAGCCGAGGCGAGATACGTAGGCAGAAGCACGGTGATGCAACACGGCGCAAAGAGCGCCACCATTCCGGCCAAAAAAGCCGCAAGGATTGAGGCGCTAAAGATTAGTTCCATTTTAATTGGTGACAGTCGCGGTGAAATCCAACTCGACTTTTGGAGTTTGAGTGGAGTTGGTTTCCAAATAAACCGTCCGATTGGCTAAACCAACGCCCGATGGGCCGTGCGCGGCCGGATTAAATATGGCTTCTACTTGAACGGTTTCTCCAGCTTTAATTTCGATGCTGGCTTTTGAAGCAGCGCCGCCGTGACCGGGCATGCCGAATGGCCCTTCGGTTTCACCACTCGCGCTGGTGATTTTGGCAACGGTGCACATGCAAGAGGTATAAACTTTGTTGATGACTACTGGTTCGGACCCCTCGTTTTTTACGGCGAAGACTTTTGAAACATCGCCATTTTTCATGCTAATGGTGCCGAAGTCAAAAGAATTTTCTAAGACAGAGAGAATACTGGCGGATTGAGTATTGGGAGTCGGGTTAGATTTTCCATTACTCACGAAAATAACTCCGACAATAGCAACCAGTAGAATGACGGCGAAAGTAATAATGTTGGATGGTTTCATAGTTCTTGCCCTCCTAAGTTTTGGTTCCCAAAATTTTGGAGGGTAAATTTTTGGTTTATTCGACTAAAATTTTTGAATACTGCGGCGAAACAATGAAAAAACACCTTAAACGAGGTGTTTCGGCGGCGCACTACAAAAGACGCTTTTCTAAAAAAGTGTCTAGCGCGCCGAAATCAAGGCGAGCGGGTAACGTTTATTTAAAATCGAAAGCCAGGCCAAGAAACGGGATTTAAATTCAAAAAGATTTTCTGAGAATTGAGTTTGGGATTTTTGTGAATATCGAATGAGTTTGAGCTTTATCTTGGCCGAAATCAAGGCGCCAATAATTAATGAGAAAGCAATGAGTAAAAGCGCGAAGATGCCGGATTGGTTCAAATTGGCCTGAATGGAATTTTGGAGATTGCCGAAGTGCTCCAAGGTAGAGCTAATGGGGTCAACAACTTGGGCGCAGGTACTCGACAAATCAAAAAGACAGGAATGATGAGTAGCGTGACTTTCGTGGGCTATGCTCGAAAAACCGAGGATGCTGACGGTTAAAAAAGCCAGAAGAATTATTAACCCTTGGGGTTTCATTAGTTTTATTTTATCCCTGTAGCGTGGAAAGTCAAATAATAAGATATTAGTCAATCGGGACTAATTCACCGGCTTTAAGCCGGGCGTAGAAGCTTTTGGCGATACTGGGACTCTCCGAAAAAGGTTCATCTGGCGCGCGGTCAGCGTAATTGGCTATCACTTGCCCATTTTTGATTTCAACCATTTGGGGAGCAATGCGGTCGCCAATCCAAATGGCATTGGTGCCAGTATATTTTCCATTATTGTTTATGGCTACGGCCAAATAGTAAAAAGTGCCGGTGCCGCCGGGATTTTGCTGAATGAAGAAAGCGGCGTCGTTGTCGCCGTCAGCGTCGAGATCACCCGTGGTCGGCACACTGAAAATCCTGGTTTCAATCTTAGTGGCTGAACCCGGCTCAATTTCTTTCTCCGATTCACCGTTTATAAAAATGTATTTCTCGCTTTCAATAATATAGGTGGCGTTCAGCGGGTCAGCGGCGGCAGGGGTATCGTCTAGATTTTCGATATCGGGAGTTTCTGAACTATCTTTGCTAAAATACCAAATTCCAGCAGCAATCACTACAATAACTAACGGAATTAAAATTTTCTTCGAAAATGATGTTTGAGTATCCATGGGGTTAATTTTACGCTTATTTCCAAAGTCCAAGGATTAAACCAAAGGCGATGAAATTAATGAGTTGGTAGCCAGCTTGAATTAGAAACCTGGACCAGGAAACTTTTTTGGAGTCGTTGTTCCACATGGCACCGCTGGCGATAATCGGCATAACAAAAGCCGCCCAAATCCAGATTGAGTTTTCCAGACCCGAGGCGTCTTGTGAGCCCGAAATGTAATAAGCCAAAACCCACACTTGAAAAAGGGTGAGTAGAAACTGGACGGCATAGAGCGGAGCGGCGCTCTTTTGCATTTTTTTTCTGGCTTCAACGTCGTCGGGATTCGCTCCCACAATTTCCATCCACTTTCGCCCAAAAATGGGCCCGTACCAAATGGCGCCGAGCGCCATCGAAAACACCGCGCAAACAATTACCGCTAAATAGTTTATTGTCATATTGATATTTTAATGGTTTTTATAAAAAGTCACGCTTGATATTATCGACCAATAGTTATATTGAAATTATAACAGTTTTTTAACAATGTGTATTGAATAGAAAATTAGGCCATGATTCGAATTCGAAAAATAATATCATCCTCGTTTCCAAACCCTTCTTTTTTGCGTACTTGAGCTTTAAGAGGCAAAAGATATGTATCGGATTTTTGGTCTGGAAAAATTGAGGTTTTCCAAGTAGTTTTACCGATTACAACAATAACTGGTAAAGATCCAAATCCTCGACTTACTTTTCCAAAATTTTCTTTTATTTCTTTGGCTTCTTTTTTAGGAATACTGACGAAATGCCATCCGGCCATACCGGGATAGAGCCAAACTCTGGTTTTGATTTTATATTCCTTTTTTTGAATCATAACTCAATAAAAAACGATTTTGGTTTATTCTAATGTTCTCAAGAACTTGAGAATAGTTAAACCAAGAGGTGAAAGTTTGTGGCGAATGCTATTGCCATCTGATCTTTTTAAAATCAGGCCGGCGATGGCCAATCGCCGAATGTGTTCGGAGGCGGTTTTGAAGTTAAGGTGGAGTTCGTTCGAAATATCAATAACTGAAAGTTCTGGTTTATTATTTAAAAGTCCCAGAATTTCAATTCGCCGGTGGTTGGAAAAACCCCGAACCAATCTTTCTAATCTAAAATATTTTGTCCTTTTCCCCTCTTCCATATCTATTCCTGATTATACTATACCAAGTTCATCTATTCTAATGTTCTTGAGAACATTAGAATAGATGAAGGGGTGGGGCGGGGGTGATAAGAGGAGAAAAACAAAAACCGCCGCACGAGGTGTGGGCGGTTTTTGTTTTGTGCTTAGTGTTTTTTAAGCGCGGGAGACGTTAGTCGCGGCCGGGCCTTTGTCGCCATCGACAACTTCAAAAGTGACGGTATCGCCAACTTTGAGTTCATCGAAGGTAACACCTTGCAACTCCTTTGAATGGAAGAAAAGATCCTTGGCTTCGCCTTCGCGAGCAATGAATCCAAATCCCCTATCAGTCAGAGTCTTAATTGTACCTGTCATTGATTTGTCTTTTTGTTGCTTTTTTGCTGCTTAGAAATCCGACTACATCTCTTAAACCTGCTTCTCTAGTATACTCTTATATTTCGACTTTGTCCATAGGGGGTGGAATTTAGGCCTATATTTCATATTAAGCCGCCCTCATTCCAGTGTTCTTAAAAACATTGGAATGAGGCAGGGATGGTTAGTAGTTTAAACAACATTCTCACATTCTTCCTCCTTCGCTCTTAAGCTACGGATGGACAGGTCAGAATGTGAGAATGTTGCGGCGAGAGAGTTATCTCTCCCATTCTTTGATGTCAGGGGAAAAGTCGAGTTGGTAGTCAGGAATACCTAATGAAATACCAAATTTTGTGACTTCGTTGTATTGCTCGTTTTTACTTCTATCAACTTTAAAAACTTTGTTGCGGAAAATAATATAGTGGGTGGTGTTATTTTTGAAGTCAACGTACCAGGAAGAATGTTCGCTATCCAGCGACTGGCTTATTTTTGTGGCAATGTTTTCGGCTTGGTCTTCAGGAATTTCAATAGTATGAAGCGTCCACTGGTTTAGCCAAGGAGTTTTATGTTCGTCGGTGACTTTTTCAACTTTGGTGCTTAAAATTTTGATATCTTTAAGAACCTCTTTATTTTCTAAACTTTCTTCAATAATTGTTCCGAGGTGGGGCATGGGGATAACTTAAACTTGTTTTGCTCTAAAAACTTTTTAGAAAATCATTAAGTAAAAGCGAGCTTAGGGCGATTTGATTATTGGATAGATTCCTAACTGTTTGATATAAATTTTTAGCTTTTCTAGCAGCTTTATTCGCTGAAAGCCAGACTACTCCATCAATCACGGCTATTCTGATGGTTTTTTTATCTTTCTTCTTAATAAAATTTATTGTCTCTCTAAAACTTTTATCTTGAGTTCCTCCACTGGTGGAAATAAATTTTGCTTCTCCGATTACAAATTTATCTCCCACTTTAAATACTAAATCTAAGCCCTTTGGTCCTTTGTATCCTAATTTTTTATGAGCAAATTCTTTAAGAGCTTTGTCTCCTCCGGCTAAAATTGCTACTTGACTTTTGGTGGTTAAAAAATTATCTGGTTTTAATATTGGATAATTTAATTTATATAACCACTTTTGAAACATTTGCCCCATCTGGCGAGACGACGATGAAGGACGCAGAGATCCATCGATAATTCCCTCAAGCCCTGTTCTGAAAAGACGCTCGCTAATTCTTTTCGTTGTTGCAGGATTTTTGTCTAAAGCTTTAGGATCTTTCCTTATAAACCCAACATAAGGATCATCAAATGGAAAACGTTCTAATTCAAGTAGGGTTAAAATAAGTTCTTTTTTATTTTTGTTTTTGAATGCGACTTCTATGTCCTTCCTCTTTTTTTGATTAATCTCTCGTCCTACTCCAATATTGACTGGATAGACATTACTTAATTTATCTAAGTATCCGTTCGAGTTAGCTAACTCAATACTTTTCTTTATCCAGGTATTCATATCACGAAAACAATACTCCTGTTTTTCTAGATTCGATAGGTAATTGACCGAGAATCTTAGTGAAGTAAAGATAATTAATAAATTTATAAGTAAAATCAAACGATATTCTTTTTCTATCTTTGTCGCGGTAATTAGTTAAGAAGAGCGAAAATTGATCGTTTCTAAGTTGATTTATTTCTTTATTGAATAAATCAATTATTTTCTCTTGTATGTTTATGCTTAATTTATTCGAGTCGGAAATTAAATAAATCATATGCCTTGAGGTTGGTTTACTGATAAGGCATTTAACTCCGTGTTTTCTTATATCTTCTAAAGCAATTTTTCCATTTTCGCTACCACTATCAATAGCTTTAAGAAACATAATATTAGAATTTATAATTTTTTTGAGAGAACTAGATACCTTAACTTCCTTTTTATTTTTAATGTGATTATAGGCGGCCTGAATTTTATATTGACCCGATTGAATATCACTTTCCACTAATCTTCTTATTTTTAGATGATTATCAACTATATTAATCGGATTTATTATTCTTCCGCCAATTGTCCAATGAAATTTTTTTTCAAGAAAGATTTTTGTTGAATTTTTTTCCGGGAAAAAATTAGTTTCTACTTCTTGATTTTCTGGATTATCACTCTTTCTAATTGATCGATAATAAAAAGTTATAACATTAGAAGTGGTATCCGGGAAAACTTGCTGTTTAAAATAATTGATCTTAACTATCCTAAATTTTTCAAAGAATAAATTTCGAATTTTACGAGAATTTTCGGCTGATAGAAAATTTATTGGAATTACTACGATTCCCTCCTTACTGTTAAGAATTGAATTTAAAGAAATCTGGTACAAATCCTCAAACCCGCTACTTTTAAAATATTTTTCTTTAGTTTCTTTATCGGCTTTATTGATATTTAAATAGGGTGGATTTGTTACTATAAAATCATATTTTCTTTTCTCTTTTAAGCTGTCGCCATAAAAAATTATGCGATTATCGACTAAATTTTTATCAATCTCAAACCCTGCTACTGTTTTAGCGCCATTATTCCTTGCCCAAGATAAAAGATCTCCTGAGCCAGCGAATGGATCGGATATATTTTTATTAACCACAAATTTCTCTAGTCCTTGTAATACATAGTTTGAATTAACTGTAAAAAACTGACCTAATTGTTTTTTAAATTGTACGGTTGTTTCTGCTTGCATATTTTTAGCGTATCTTTTACTTTATTGACTTCCAGGAACCGTTTTTGAGAACCGAGATGACTTTTCCTTTTAGTTCCATTTTGTCAGTAAATAGAATAATTTTATGCTTTGGGTTTTCGGGCTTTAAGTAGACGTAAGGCGGCTTATCGTCCGAGATAAATCTTTTTATAGTGGAACCATCCTCGATACTTGCTAATACAATATCACCGGAAACAAATTCTTTTTGAGATTTTACTAAAACCGCATCGCCGTCGTCGATGCCGGCGTTAATCATTGAGTCGCCAGAAACTTTTAAAACAAAAACTTCGTCTTTTAGAAAAGACACATCGGATGTTGATGTGGTTTCCCATTCTCCGGAAATTTCTACCATTTCAAGTGGGGTGCCAGCTTTAGTGATTCCTAAGTTAGATATGAGCGGAGAAAATCCTAAAGTTTTAAATCCAGCAAAAGTGATTTTTAAACTTCGAGCAAATGAATCTCTATTTATTAATCCCGTTTGCTCAAGTTTTTTTAGGAGATCTAGAACAGATTGATTAGAGGAAACACCCAAATACCCTCTCATTTCTTCTAGGGTTGGCGAATATCCATTATCTCGTGTGTGTTCGTAAATTAGTTGGAGTAGTTCTTTTTGACGGTCCGTTATAAGGCCTTCCATAATTAAATTATAAACTGACCTTTTGGTCAGTCAATGTGGATAACTTTTTGAATATGCCCTTTAGGCGGGTTCGTTCAACTGGCTGGGGGGTGGAAGTAAAAAAAGCCCTGAATTTTTGGGAAAGACAGGACTCGTTGAGTCAAATTTAGAAAAAAATAAGGGGTTGCTTGTGGCAACCCCTTTTTGTTTCCTTTCTAATCTCGCGATTATTGAATCGCTGTGTGAATCCTTCTTAAAGCACCTACCGGATCGGCAGCGTACATAATTGGACTGCCGCAGATTATAACCTCGGCTTTTTTCTCCTTGGCTACTGCAGGTTCGATTTTCTGCTTATGTCGATCATCAGCATAAGCAGAATCTCTTACGCCCGTGGCCCATTTTGGGATATCGAGCGCGGCAACAGCATCTAAAGCGGTGCCTGGAAGGATGGAGCCATCACAACCAACATCGATAGTTGTTTGAGTCAGGTGGTGGACTAAATCCACGAAAGAGCGTTTGAAATGTTTCCAGCAGTAGTCGTCGTCGAAGTGGGATAAAACCGTAACTCCGAGCACTTTGGTTTTTGAACTGCGGGTAGCTTCGATAACCTTGGGAAGAAGTGAATCAGCAAGAGCGTAGACGTTGAAGAAATCGACTTCATACCAAACCAGAGCTTTGGCTATATCAACCATAGTTCTGGTTCCGTTGCACATTTTCAAGTCAACGAAAATGGGACGTTTGTAGTATTTGATTAATCTGAAAGCTCTTTCATAGCCGTGACGAAGGATATAATCAAGATTAATCTTTATCCCAAAATGAAGTCCGGTGCCGCAAAGAATCTGAAGGATGTCTAGAGTTTTTTCTTCGTCGCCAGAAAGATTGTCCGCAGCCACATAAAGAGTGGTCATTGCGTTCCTCCAGTCAACACAGGTTTAAGTCCCCTTTTTTCTTGCCAACTCAAGGGATTAGCGAGAAATTCTCTGTAGGCAGAAATTGCTTCCGTAGAATGGGTTACATGTTTCGCGGCGACATAGAGAAGTTCTTCTAATGTGAAAAGATGAATCATCTCGACACTGTGATTGTGAAGGGTTTTGATTGATTCAGGATTTCCGTAGAAAAGAATGCAGGCGGCGTGAGTAACCACGCAACCGGCATCTCGGACCGCCTCGGCACTGTTGGTTGTGGTCTCGGCAAAATTCACCAACTCTTCAACAATCAAACCGTTACTCCCTTTGGAAATATTCGGATTGTCTTTATGGCCTACGAGAAGTTCTTGTTGCCCACCTTTTTTCCGAGTTCCGCGGGCGTAGACAAAAGGAACAGGTCGGCCGAGTAAAATTTCGAGATACTCACTTAGGACCCAGCCAGGAACTTGGCCGCCACTGACATTGCCGACGACAAAATCAATATCCGGAACTTTGAGCGCCACTTCGTTAGCTAGTCGAAACAGTAATGGTTTAAAGATGCTCTTCCAGCCAACCAGTCCTTTAATCATGACGTAGCCAGGGCCATAGTTGCCGGATGAATAGAGAAAAGGTTTTTCGCCGCCATCGACATCGCGAATAGCGACAGCCTTGGCCTCGAAAATTTGCAAGATTAAATTTTCGAGATGCTTATCAATAGTGCGTTGCATTACTTACCTCCTTATAGTTAATAGGTTATTTCAATGTAGCTGGCCTTAGATTACTCGCAAGGTGGGGGTGGGGTCAAGCCCCGCTACTAGAAATTTGAAAGGGTTAAACTTTTAGAATATTCAAATTTTAGTATGGGGCAGGCCTCTCGCGGAGAGGGGGAAATAAAAAATGGCCGGACGTTGTTGCGAATGGCCATTTTGATTTTTACGGCAATTCTTTATTAGGGTAGAGTCATAAATTTCTTCTTGGTTATCTGCTCAAGAATATCGAGGGTTGCTTTAACCGATGGATTATCAGAGCGAAGTAATATTAGTCGGTCATCTAATTGCATTAAAAGCGGCGTTAAAAACTCATCACCCCATGACGGCGAAAAAGTAATCACGCCATCAAAATCAATTTCGATATTTTCGTTTGATTTAAGCTCGGAGAGCGTTGATTGAAAGGCGGCAAAAGATTCTCGACCGGCTTGGCGGGAAATTAATGTCGTGCCAAATTTTTTTAATTCTATTTTCATATTTTTTGCAATTTTAGAACTCAATAATGGCTAGACATCCGGGTGTTATTAGGTGCGACCTGGCAATGCGCAATTCTTTATTGGGTTTGCGAATTCGCAATTCAGCGTCGCCACTTCGAAAAAATAGATCAATTGAATTTTTTTCAATGACTTCACGGACGAATTTCAATCCATTCCCCCGCTCTTCGGGAGCGCGGCCAGTAATGATTTCGGTAAACGCCACTCGCACCGCATCGGTGTGATTTTGAAGTTCGGGACGGACACGCTTTAGAGTCCCTAAAATTCCCAAACCGCGATCGGCAAGAACAATTATACCCTTTTGAAGGTTATGCCCAAAGAATATCCCCGGCACATCCGGCCATTTGCCAAGGTTGTGATCAAAGGAGTTATTGCCAATTTCTCCGGCGATTGCGACGATAAGAGAAAAAATATTATTAAGGCGCGGCATCTGCGCTAATTGATTTTGCATGGTGATGAGCCGAGCTTGAAACACGGCGCTATTGGAACAATAAAAAGTCGCCGGAAGCTCATTTTTTGTTTCCAACCACTCATAGGCAATCTTAGTAAGGTCGCTCGCAAAGATTTCTAAATCCTTTTCCAGATAATAACGGTGAGTTCCACCATCCTTTCGAACAGCGACTAATTTACCACTCTTATCCCAGCGGCGGAGGGTATCTATAGAGACGCCGAGCATTTCTGCGGCCTCATTTATACGTAAAAACTTATTTTCTTCCATTCTGATAGTTTAGCAGAAACGCTAAATCTATGCAATAGACCAGTAAATCTAGGCAATATAGCTAACATTGGCGAATATTTGGAATTTTTGAAAAAAACGCTTTATTCTTAAAAATTAAGGCAAATAAAAAATGACCAGACGTTTTTGCGAATGGCCATTTTGAGTTGGTGTGGCTGCCTTTGAAGCTATAGGGGTTTACGTGGTTTAGCCAAAAATTCTTTCGTCATTTATTATTTTTTTTGCAAACCAGTCGGTAATGACCCTATCATAAGCTTCTGCATAGTGGAAAGCTTTATACGCCAAACGAACTCGCCAATCTCTACCAACTCCACGATCAATCATTTCATTGATTACGCTATTATAGTCAGCCGGATCTACAACAACGGTAACTGAATCGCAGTTCTTGGCGGCGGCGCGGATGAGCGAGGAGCCACCAATGTCGATGGTTTCAATTCTAGGATTACCCTGAAAATCATAGAGATTCACCACAACGAGGCCAATCACCTTGATTCCTTGTTTTTTACATTCCTCCATATGTTTCGGTTTACGGCGATCGGCCAGAATACCACCGAAGATTTTCGGATGAGGGATTTCTAAATGCCCATCCGTCATCTCTGGAAATCCAGCTACTTCCTCAACTAAGATATAGGGAATACCAAATCCCTTGAGGGCTGCGGCTGTATCACCGGTGGAAATAATTTCCCAGTTATGTTTAGTGAGTTTGCCGAATTCTTCTAATCCGGTTTTGTCGTGAACCGAAATTAGCATTCTGTGTTCCGTAGGATTCATAACTTCTCCTATTTAACTAAAGGTTTATTTCAATGTAACTGACGAGAATATAAGGGAAATTTGGGAGTTTGGCAACTTTTATTTTTATGTAGATGCTTGTTCTAATATTCTTCCTCCTTCGCTAAAGCTACGGACGGACAAGTGAGAACATTGGAATAAGGAGAGGTGGTTGGGGGGAATAAAAGGCTGATTGTTGAAACACTGGATATTTTACTTTATATTTACCTTAAGAAGCGTCTTTAGCTCAGTGGTAGAGCGTCCCGTTCACATCGGGAAGGCCGGAAGTTCGATCCTTCCAAGACGCACCGAGAAAAAAAACCGCCCCATTCTTGAGTTTTTAAGTTGGGACGGTTATGAGATTTAAGAAATACCGAGAAATTCCTTGGCATCACAAATACCAAGATCGATCGCTTTGTTTAATCTCGCTTTGTTTGTGTCAAGATTTGAAGTTAGCGACAAAGGACTTTGGGGTCTAATAAATCGAACACGAGAGTCGTTGAAGAACTTTTCTTCTAACGTTTGTAGGCGGTCGTTTCGAGTTTTTAGTAAACTACGGATAGATTTAGGCAACATCAGCCACAAAAGATTAGAGCTCTGGCCATTTGAAGAAGCGGGAGGTTTATTATGGACCACCAATACTTCTTCATATCCATCGGCAATGGCTTTTTCGATTGGGAGATAAATAGATAGAGCGCCGTCAATGTATTGATGTTCACCTACCTTTATTGCTCCGTAGACGATGGGCAGCGCTGACGAGGCCTTCATTGCGTCAAACAAGTTTCCTTTATTGGGCACAAAGTAGGTTGGATTCCCGTCAGGATAGCTGGTAAGAACGTAGACCAGCCTTGAATGATTGCTGAAGACCCTATCAACATTCAAAAGAGATTCTTGTCCTTTAAAAATTCCAATAAGGTAGTCGAGGTCAAGGATTTTGCGACCCCAAATCGGATTTAGTATATTGACTAATTTTTTGCCGTCGACAAGATTTCTCCAAGTGTTTTCAATAGTGTCAGGTTGATTAGCAACGAAGAAGGTGGCGGCAAATACTCCTACGGAAGAAGCGTAAACGGCATCAAAGTATTCGGGTCCTAGTTCTCGACAAAGCGTAGCGATTACCCCAGAGCCATAAGCACCTCTTAAGCCACCCCCCCCCTACTACGAGAGCTTTTTTCTTTTTCATTTCATATTACTCCATCAGTTATTGCGTCTAAGTCAAAAAACTTTCTATAACCTATCAAAAAATATCCTTAAGGTCAAACCGGGAAATTATAGAAAAAAACCCGCGGATGTAAACGGCGGGCTTTTCGTAAAAATAATATTTTACTGCAGTTCGGCGGTTGCTCCGGCGGCTTCTAGTTTAGCTTTGAGTTCGTCGGCTTCGGGTTTCTTTAGTCCTTCTTTAATTACTTTAGGCGCGGCGTCCACCAAATCCTTGGCTTCTTTAAGTCCTAGACCAGTGGCTTCGCGGACAACTTTGATGACATTGATTTTTTGGTCGCCGGCGGCTTTGAGGAAAACATTAAAAGCGTCTTTCTCGACAGCTGGACCAGCGGCGGCTCCACCAGCGGCCACAGGCGCGGCGGCAGAGATGCCGAATTTTTCTTCGAGCGATTTTACCAGCTCGGCTAATTCGACGGCGGTAAGCCCTTCTATTTTAGTGATTAAATCTTTTAATTTGTCGTCCATTTTAATGGCAAATAGCAAATCGTTTGGCGATTCACACTTTACGATTAGCTTTTCTAAGTTGCGACCTTTTTGGATTTCTCTTTCATCAGGTAGAGCAGAGAACTTAGAGGGGCTTGGATCATGCCCAAAAGCTGGGCGAGTAGAACTTCTCTTGGAGGCAGATTACCAATCATCACCACGTGGCCGGATTCGATGAACACTTTGTCGTTTATATGATAGCCGCCCAAAATTTTTTCCGCGGCTTTGATTTCTTCTTTTAAGTCGTTGAAAAATTTTACAACCGGGCCGGCGATTTCTTCGATGTGTTTGTTTGAATAGATGGCGCCGATTGAAAGCTTATGGGCTTTAGGATTAAACTCTATCCCTTTTTCTTTAAGGAGCAAACCCATGAGACGTTTTTTGATGACCATATAGTCGGCGTCTTGCTCGCGTAAGGCTTTGCGGAGCAGTTTTAATTCATTCACTTTGATTCGACTAAAGTCGGTCAAAATCAAAGTCCGGCTCTTTTCAAGGAGCTTTTTGGCTTTTTCAAGTTCGGTTTGTTTTTGGGATTTGGATTTCATTGAAATATGTACCAATATACGAATAATACTGATAATGGTAATCCTTCGACTCCGCTCAGGATGTTTTATTCTCCGAGAGAATAAAACAAAAAACGACCCTACCTAAGGACCGTTTACGAGGACCACTATTGGCTATTCCCTAGTGGCTAATGGCTTCTGCCATACTCCTCGGCGGGGCTTATTCCTTTTCCTTTGGATGCCCGTTGTCTTAGGATTGGTTTTAGTATAGCAGGTGGAGAGGGGGTGTCAAGAGTTATTTTTTCTTGTAAAAATTCAACAAAACTGGTAGTTTTATGCATCAGGCTAGGAGTATTTCTGACCTTGAAATGTCTTGCACTTCGACAATTGAATATGAAAGGAGATAGAAATTCCATGAAAAATGGATTGTTAAATCTTGCTATTTGCATATCTGGAGGCGGGACAACAATGCGGGAAATCATGCGAGCGTGCAGAGACCACCGCTTGCTCCATGTCAATCCTGCTCTCGTAATTTCAAGTAGACCAGATGCCGGTGGAATTGAAAAGGCAAAAGGAGAAGGCATTCTAGAAAAAGATATTGTAGTTCTTGTTCGAAAACAGTTTGAGAACTCCGATGCTTTTAGTGAAGCTATTCTTAAAGAATGTCGATTTCGCGAAGTGGATTTAATCGCTCAATGCGGTTTTCTTCCACTTATGCCTTCAAATGTGATCGCTACATATCGCTCAAAAATTTTTAATCAACACCCAGGACCTCTTGATCAAAATCGTCTTGGTTTCGGCGGTAAAGGTATGTATGGACAGAGAGTTCATCATGCCGTAGTTTATTTCTCTAAACGAGTTGGTCGTCCATTCCGAACAGAGGCAACTGTCCATAGGGTGACTGATGAGGTGGATGGCGGCGCTATTCTTGGTATTCGACCGGTTGAGATAACGGACGGAGATAACGCCCAAAAACTCGCGGCGCGAGTTTTGCCATACGAACATGGTCTTGTTATTGAGACGATATTACAATTCTCGGAGTTTGGTGGGCCTCACGAAATACACCGTGAGAGTCCGCTTATTAAGGAGGGCGAAGAGTCCTTGCTAAATGAAGCAAAAAAATCTGGAATCGAAACTTTTCCGAATGGATGAATCATGAAAGCGAATCCGCGTTATTTTTTAAAAAAATCGGCCCCACATCCTCTATGGATGGGGGCCTTTTTGTTGTTGAATTTAACTAATGTTCCAGGCACCACTTTTTGGCGTTTTGGAACATTCGTAACCAAGGAGAAACAGTGAGATTCTTTCTAAAATCTTCTGGCATCCATGGCCACTGCCACAAAAGAAAGCAACGTTCGGGATGAGGCATCATTGCAAGATGGCGACCGTCTGGAGAGCAAAGAGCAGTTAATCCAAGCTGCGAACCATTAGGATTATATGGATACTCTTCAGTGGGAACTCCTTCGGGATCGACATACATAAGGGGAGCAAGCGACTCGCGTTTAATTATTTCGACTAGCGAAGGATCTGGAAAGAATAATCTCCCCTCGCCGTGAGCAACCCAAATCCCAAGCACTGAACCCTTCATGCCGCTGAAAAATATCGATGGGCTTTCAGTAACTTGTACTTCTGCCCAGCGAGATTCAAAGCGACACGAAAAATTACGAACGAAACGGGGCTGCTTAATCTCAGAGAGGCCTCGCCACGGTACCCAACCCAAAAGTGCCATCAGTTGACATCCATTACAGACGCCGAGTGAAAAAGTGTCTAATCGATTATAAAATCGATCGAACATCTCTTGGAGTTCTGGATTAAACCGAATTACACCACCCCAACCCTTACCGCTGTCGAAGACATCCATAAATGAGAATCCTCCGGGAAAAACTAGACCCCGAAATTCATCTAGAGTTGATCTTTTAGAAAGAAGATCGCTCATAGTGATATCCCAGGGCTCAAAACCAGCAGTAAAAAATGCCACCGCCATTTCTCTATCGCCGTTTGTGCCTTCTTCGCGAAGAATCGCCACGCGGGGGCGAATCGACGAGAAAGAAACATTCGGCGTATCCGTTGATGGATAAAATGATAAATGGTACTTTGGATTTTTGAGTTGGTTGTGCGTTTTAACCTCGGATTCCGTTGTTGAAGTACTTGTTTGGAGAAGTTCTAGTCGAGAACTGGTTTCTTCCCACCATGATCTAAGCTGTTTGAGTGGTTTTGAGAAAAAGATTCCTTCTTGCGCTCTCCATCGCACAACGAATGACTGGACAGTCATAGTGGTTCCGAGACACTGAAATGGAACATGGTAAAGACTAAGGATAGCATTTATCACGGCTTCTTTTTCCGGCAAATATTCAAACACAAAACCAAGTTCTTCAGAGAAGAGTTCGGCAAAGACATCTGAATTTTTGCTAATGGAGATGTTGGCTCCGCAATTAGCGGCTAAACACATCTCGATTACGCTAGTGATAAGTCCACCATCGCTGCGGTCATGAAGCGCGGTAATATAATTGCCATCAATTAGTTCTTGAACTGCTCTAAAAGCACTTCCAAGAAAGGAGGGATTGTCCACATCAGGAGATTCATTTCCAACTTGACCGTATGCTTGGGCTAGACTTGAACCACCGAGACGATTCTTACCGCTACCAAGATCAATGAAACCAATTAAGCTGTCGCCGGCTCGTTTGAAATCCGGGGTCATGACTTTTGTGATATTCGGCACAGGAGCGTACCCCAAAATTACAAGTTCGCCAGGAGATTTTACAATCGTTCCATTTACGGTTGCTGCCATAGAAAGGCTGTCTTTTCCTCCATCGGCGGCAATACCGAGCGCGATCATAAAATCACGCAGAGCAGTGGCGGCGTCGTAGAGTAAAGCGCCTTCTCCAGATAACTTTGCTGGCCACATCCAGTTCACTCGGCAACGAACATCTTTGAGTTCACTAATTTTGGCTGACGCTAAATTAGTAAGCATTTCGCCGACTGCCATACGAGCACCGGCTGCTGGATTTAAAAGCATTTTAATTGGTTGTTCACCAATTGCCGTTGCTGCTCCGGTTGTGCCGAAATAACCGTCGGCAGTAACTGAAACATCGGCCACTGGTATCTGCGCTGGTCCGCAGCACTGCTGACGAGCAACAAGACCAGTAACACTTCGATCAACTTTGTGAACAAGAAATCCCTTTGAGCCAACCTGTGGAAGACGGAATACGTTGCGAAGCGCATCTTCGATTTTCAGATCTGGTGGTAATGAGAGCGAACTAAATTGTCGTGACTGTCGCTCTAACTCAAAAGTTTTTTGAGGTATCCCTGTTAGGATATCCTCAAGATTAAGGCAGACAGGAGTTGCTCCGTCTTGTGAGTCGATGACGGTGATGTGTCCGTCGCCAGTGATATCACCTACGACTTCGCAATTCACGCGTTCGCGCTCACAGATTGTTTTAAACTCTTCAAGCCGTGTTGGTTGAATGAGAAGACCATACCCTTCTTGATATTCAGCGCTCCAAATTTCAAGAACAGACAAAGTTCTGTCGCCAAGGATGATTTTGCGAATATCAATCCTTCCACCGGCTGGTTCTAGTAATTCCGTGAGGACATTACTTGGACCTCCGGCGCCTTGATCGTGAATACTTTCAATTGGATTTTTATCTCCCCTTTCGATGCATGCTCGGATAACACGGTTAGCTCGATTTTCCATTTCGGCATTGCCTCTTTGAACCGAATTGAAATCAAGATCTGCGGTGTTTTCGCCTTGCATCATACTTGAAGCACTGCCACCCCCAATTCCAATTCTATAAGCTGGCCCGCCGATACGGATAATAAGCATTCCTGTTTCCGGTCGATTCTTTTCAGAATGAATCGCTTGGATGCGACCCACGCCGCCAGTGTAGAGAACTGGTTTACGGAATTCTCGCCGTTCGCCGTTTACAACTTGACCGAAGGTTCGTGTAAAACCGCCAATGAGCGGTTCGCCGAATCGGTTGCCGTAGTCGGAGATTCCATTACTCCCTTCTATAAGAATCTGGGCTGGTGACGCGTATTGCTGCGTCTCTTCGCCGCCGATATTCTCACCCGGGATTTGATAATCAGGAAAAAACAGATTACCAACACAGTAACCGGCTAATCCAGCGAATGGCAGAGCACCACGACCTGGAGCAGAATTATCTCTAATTCTTCCTCCAGAACCAGTTTCTGCGCCAGGATAAGGAGCAACTAATGTTGGATGATTGTGCGTTTCAGCTGTACAGGCGATGTGCCAAAATCCTTTCTGTTGAATAAGTCGGGCGGGATAACCGGGACTTTCCGCTATAAAAGCGGTGATGTTATGTCCACGAATTACTCCGGCGTTATCGCGAAAGGCAAGTACGCTGTTTGAATCGTTAAGAACTTTAAGAGGTGTTCTAACAATATCAAAAAGCGAGTGCGGCATTTCTGACCCATCGATGACAAGTTTGCCTTTGAAAAACCAGTGTCGACTATGTTCGCTGTTGGCATTGCCAATTTGGAAAATCTCAACGTCAGTGGGATTTTTCTTTCGACGAAGAAAAATGCGGGTGTAGTGATCAATATCCCAGCTATCCATTCCTAAACCAAGATCAATGTTGAGATCTCGAAGCGCATCTGCGCCACGCTCGAGTATTGGAATGACTCGCATTGATTTAGGTGTAATGGTTTGAGTAAATGTTGAAATTGACTCTAAATAAACAACTTGAGTCATTCGATCTAAGTGAGAAGCAATAATAATTTCTTCAGTTATCAAATTTGATAACTGATAGCGCAGCGACCGTTCAATTCTTGTGACCTTGGTAAGTCCCATAGATTGACAGATCGCAACAGCATTAGATGAAAAAGGAGTTTCAACACTTAGTCGTGGTCCAATCTCCAGAATGCGGCCTTTCTCAAAGAATGGCTTGAACCTAGTTTTTTCTGGCTCAAATGTTTCGGCTATCAGCCATCTGATGCGTTCTGTTTCTTGTTCGGTGAGTGGCGCCGAGGTTTCGATATAGAGACATTGCTCGATTGCGCTATCCACCTCTCGGTAGATTTTTATAAGCATAACGGCCTTCCTTTCGTCCGTTTATTTATTGTTTTCAAGTTACATAATAACAAAGAGCTAAAGTTCTAGGTGCATCCTATCAATAAAGGCAGAAGATGTAAAATTAGGGTTCTTGAAGAAAGATTCTTTTTTGATTCGATATAAAAAAACAGAGTGGCACTAATTTTTAGCGCTCACTCTGCTTATGGGTTGGATAATACGAGAAAGATGGACAGGCATATGGCCGCGTAGACGCCAGCAATGAAATCGTCCAGCAAAACTCCGTGGGCGTTTTTCATTCTATCAAAGAAACGTGTTGGGGGAATTTTGATAATATCAAAGAAGCGAAACAGAACGAAGATGAGCGGTATAACTTTCCAGTTATAATCTACCTTAAAGATGATTAGTGGAAGACAGGATACTAGCATGCCCAACACTTCGTCGATGACAATTTGGTTTTGATCTTTTGTTTTGGCTTGACCTCGCCAATCAATTCTTGTCCCTAGTTCTTTCTCTGTTATTGGTATACTCCAAAGCCCTATAAGGTAGATCAAAATCAGAATGACAAAAAAATAGAGGATGCTGCTGTGGGAGAAAAATAACGCAAGAAGACAAAACGGAATGCTGAAAAAACTTCCGTAGGTTCCTGCCATGCTTTGTAGTCCAATAGGCCGTATTAAACCAGAGTAAAACCAGGTCGCGATTAAAACTGCTGTTCTATTTTTCAAAGAGCACCTCCAAAGTTATTAAGAACTGCTAGTAAGGTATCTTAGGAAATTTGAAATGTCAAAGAAGAGGGTTGGGCGGGTCCGGCAGGAGTCGAACCTGCAGTTCTGGTTTTGGAGACCAGTGGTTTGCCATTAACCGACGGACCCGTTTTGGAGACCCGCCATAGGCGGGCAGGCCTCGCTAATTATCACTTTCCTCCGGAGGAGGATCCGCCTTTGGCGGAAACTAAGCTCCCCTATCCATGCGCATGTAACATGTATCACGCAACATGTAACAAGAGAATTTTACTATTTTCTGCTCTCCTTATGTAGGGTGTGTTTTCTACACCCCCTCGACTCATTTCATTCGCTCGGGGCAAGCAATAGTTTACCCAGAGATTGAAGTTGTATTTCTACTTTTTACTTTCCTTATGTAGGGTATGCTTGCGGCACCAGCTACAATACTTTTTGAGTTCTATTTTTTTCTCAACTTTCTTTTTGTTTTTATCGGCATAAATAGCCCGTTTGCACGTGGCGCATCTTAAACGTATTAATCTTTCGGCGCGTTTGATTTTGGCCATGGTAAATCATGAAACATGTAGCATGTAACATGTAGCCAATATAGTAATCCAAAAATCGAAAGGAGTCAATTTGGGGGTTAAATTCTGTGTTTCTTTATTTGCCTCTGCTGTCTAAATACTGTAAATTGAATATTGCCCAAAAGCCGTTGTAGTTCAGTGGCAGAACGTTTTCTTGGTAAGAAAAAGGTCGGGAGTTCGATTCTCCCCAACGGCTCAAAAGTGCTTGCAAATAAAAACCCCGGCACCTTGGTTGGTGACGGGGGTTGGGGTTTAACTGTTTGAATCCGCAGGTTTGGCAGAATTCTTAAAGATATATTCGATTCCTTCTTTGATGTAGGTAATGGGATCGAAACATTTTTTTAAGGCATCCGCGCCAAGAATATCGAGGGCAGTTGCGGATTTTGTTTCGGAAATTGATTCACTGCAAAGTGAGCGGAAGAGATCGCCGTCATTGTTCTCGCTAACTTTAAATGAAAGGCGTTGGAGATAGATGTAGGCATCGTCGTAACTTATTCCGGCACCCATCAGGGCGTTACGAACTTTCTGACTAGCCCAGGTGCCGTGAGTGGCTCCCAGGTTTTGTTTCATCCTTTCTGGAAAAACCTCGAGATTCTGAACTAGCCACTTCATTTTGTTTGCCATGTAGTGGACTAGGCCAGTGGCAGTCGGAAACCCTTCTCTTTCAACGTTGGATTGGGAAATGTCTCGGCATTCTGGAGTAGCAATGTTTTCGAAGGCAGCACCAGTATGACCTCTTACTTCTATCGCCATACCCATCAGCCGTTCAGTTAAAATAGGATTACGTTTGTGGGCCATAGCAGAAGAGCCGCGCTGTCTTGGACTTCTGGGCTCTCTGAGTTCGCCGACATCGCTTCTCATCATTTCCCAAAAAGTTCTGGCAATTTGTTCAATACTGGCGGCAGCAATGGCTAACACGCTCATTAAAGCGGCGTGTCGATCGCGCTGAAGGATCTGGGTTTCGGCGGGAGCTTGTTTAAGTCCAAGGATTGCCAAAGCGTCATCCCCTATGCGGGGATCCATACCGGCGAAATTACCGACGGCTCCGGAGATTTTAGCTTCGCCTAACTCTTCGATCATGATCCGATCTACTCGATTTATACTCCTTTTAATAGATTCAGAGAAAACAAGCAGGAGATGACCGAAGGTGTCGGGTTCGGCGAACTGGCCGTGGGTGCGAGCAATCATCAAGGTCCATTGATGTTCGACGGCTTTTTGTCGCAGAGCTTGATAGAGTTCGAATAAACTCTGACGAATTAAAGCCATAGCTTCGCGGAGCATGAGCACAAGGGCCGGATCTTCGATATCAAAGGAAGTAAGATATCTATGAAATTCTTCTTTGCAGTGACCCCATCCATTCGCCACTAGATATTCTTGAACCGAAACAACGAAGGCAATGAAGTCGTGATTATATTCGGCCTCAAGCTCATCGATCCGATCGGGATTGATGACTATGCCGGAACTGATGATATCTTGATAAATACCTCTATCAAGATTGCCGGCTTTAAAACGCGCTTCGAGATAGGCCTTTTCAACTTCAAGCCAATACTCGAATTTAGTTTTGAGATCCAGCCAGAGCTTTTTCATATCTGGCAGAGTGTAACGTTTCAGCATAAAATACCTCCTGCTGAAGTTAGGGTTGCATTTCGTTTATGGTTTACAAGTTACCGAGAGATATAGTAATCCTGTGAATAATTTTTGTCCAGTTTCTAATGAGCCAGCGGTCGGATTTGAACCGACGACCTACTGTTTACAAAACAGTTGCTCTGCCACTGAGCTACGCTGGCGATAAACGACTATATTAATGAGATTAGCGAAAAAATGTAAATAAATCAAAAGCCCGTCTTATTACGACGAGCTTTGAAAATGTTTTCGGATGACAAGATGACAATTAGTTGAAAGTAATTTCTGGGCAAATTTTTTTCCAGAATGCGACGATCGCCTTTCCTAGGAATCTGGGGATGTCGGATTTGATGATGCGGCGCATGACAAAAAATAGAATAATCCCGAATAGGAGAATTAATAACCACTCTCCCAGGTCATTCCGAACAATATGAACTGCATTATCAGAACCGGGAATGATAATATGTTTAACCAGCCCATAAATCAGTAGAGATACCGCAGCAAATATGAGTGCGATAAATAACCCGGTTATGACGATTTCGTGATATCTTTCACTCCAAATTTTGAAAGGCCAGCAAAATTGCTCTTGGCCAAATCGATCTACCTTCGCAAATTGAAGCGATGGCCGTCCGCCGAAAATAAGCACCAGCCAACCAAGGATTAGCCAGGCCAGAAATATTCCAGGTCAAACAATGAAAAAAGCGAAGATGAATCTTGGCAGCAATCCACAGAGATGGAATTTCTGTTGGTAAAAGGGAAGGTTTGAATAACGAAAGCAAATTTTCGCAACCCACCCGTCTTTCCTGAGTGTCATAAAACCTCCGATAAATTGTTAAGTTGCTTGGGGTAAAAATAGCAGTTTTAGCTAATAAAATCAAGGGTTTTGAGGCGCTAAAATATAGGTTATAATAGACCTATCTTATGGGAAAATTTGTCCACTTACATACACATTCTCATTATTCCCTGCTCGATGGGCTCGCGAAAATTGATGACTTGATTTTACGCACTAAGGAATTAGGGATGGATTCTTTGGCGATTACGGACCACGGGGTTTTATACGGCGCAATTGAGTTTTACAAAAAAGCCAAGAAGGCCGGCATCAAGCCGATTTTAGGAGTGGAGGCGTATATCGCTCAAGGCAGTCGGCATAAAAAAGAGGCGGGAGAGAAATACTATCATTTGATTTTACTTTGCGAGAATCTGACTGGTTGGAAAAATCTGGTGAAACTGATATCAATCGCGCATTTAGAGGGTTTTTATTATAAGCCGAGAATTGATAAGGAACTTTTAAGAGAATATCACGAGGGGTTGATTGGCCTTTCAGCTTGTTTGACCGGCGAGGTAAATAAATTATTAGTCAATGATAAATTTGAAGAAGCCAAACAAGCGGCAAAAGAATACGAAGAAATTTTAGGCAAAGAAAATTTCTTTTTAGAAATTGGCGATCACCCGAATATTCCGGAAGCGACAAAACTCCGAGAACGAGTTATTAAACTTTCGAAGGAAGTGGAAATAGGAATGGTGGGCACGCAAGACATCCATTACGCGAAACCAGAGGATGCGGAATACCACGACATACTAGTCGCGGTTCAGACCGGCAGCCGGCTGTCAGACGACGACCGATTAACGCTTAAGGCCGATGATTTTTCTATGACCTCGCCTGAGGTAATGATAGAGAAATTTAAAGATGTGCCGGAGGCGATTATAAATACCGTAAAAATCGCGGAGCGATGCCAGGTTGAGCTTGAGTTGGGAAAAATTATTCTGCCAAATTTTCCGAAACCGGACGGCAAAGCCGCGAATGAATATCTAGAAGAACTAATTCAAGAAAGAATTAACAAAAGATTCCCCGGAGAAAAATTAACTCAAGAAATAAGAGATCGACTTCAAATGGAACTGGGAGTAATCGAGAAAACCGGATTTGCGGATTACTTTTTGATTGTTCAGGACTTTATTCAATGGGCGAAAACGCATGGCATTGCCGTTGGTCCGGGCCGGGGTTCGGCCGCCGGCAGTATTGTCTCGTTCATATTGGGCATTACGGATATTGACCCGATTGAATACGGACTGCTATTTGAAAGATTTTTAAACCCAGACAGAATTCAGATGCCGGATGTGGATGTTGATTTTGCTGACACCGGCCGCGATAGAGTTTTGGCTTATGTTAAAGAAAAATACGGAGAAAATCGCGTGGCCCAGATTATTACTTTTGGAACAATGGCGGCCAGAGCCGGAGTGAGAGACGCGGGGCGAGCCATGGGCCTTTCATATAATTTCTGCGATCAGCTGGCAAAACTGATTCCTTTTAACGCCAAACTAGACGAGGCAATAGAGAAAGTGCCAGAGTTAAAAGAATTTTATGAGACCAATGAAGACGCCAAACGAGTGCTTGAAGCGGCCAAACACTTAGAAGGCGTGGCGAGGCACGCTTCGGTACATGCTTGCGGAATAGTCATTTCAAAAGAATCGCTAATGGAATATTTGCCGCTTCAGCTGGCTCCGCAAGACAAAAACAATATTATTACACAATTTGAGATGCACGCGGTTGAAGACCTGGGACTTTTAAAAATAGATTTTTTGGGCCTTAAAAATTTAACTATTATCGAGGAAACAACAAAGTTAGTGAAAGAACGACAGGGAATAAATATAAAAATATCGGAGTTACCGCTGAATGACGAAAAGACATTTAAACTACTAAGAAGAGCGGATACCACGGGAGTTTTTCAATTGGAGGGCGGGGGCATGAGGCGATATTTAAAAGAACTGCAGCCATCGGAACTTGAGGATATTATTGCCATGATTTCTCTTTACCGGCCGGGAACGCTCGACGCGGGAATGGTGCCGCATTATATTTCCCGCAAACTGGGCAGAGAGAAAGTGACCTATCTTCATCCCAAATTGGAGCCAATACTAAAAAAAACATACGGCATTATGGTTTACCAAGAGCAACTAATGGAGGTGGCGAGGGTGCTCGCGGGATTTACTTTTTCAGAGGCCGATACCTTAAGAAAAGCGGTGGGGAAAAAAATAAAATCATTACTTAAAGAACAGGAGGAAAAACTTATCTCCGGAATGATTAAAAACGGAATTGACAATAATAAAGCCAAAGAAATTTGGCAGTGGTTTGAACCCTTTGCCAGGTACGGATTTAATCGCTCACACGCGGCGAGCTATGCGCTTATCGGATATCAAACAGCGTACTTGAAGGCCAACTTTCCTGAAGAATTTACGGCGAGCTTGTTAAATTCAGAATTAGACGATATTGATCGCATCGCATTTCTGGTTGATGATGCCAAAAAAGCCAATATCTTAATCTTGCCGCCGGATATTAATAAAAGCTTTGTAAATTTCACGCCGGAAGATGGAAAAATCAGATTTGGACTTTTAGCCATTAAAAATGTAGGTGAACAAATTGCCAATAATATCATCAAAGAGCGAATCCGGGGTGGCGACTTTCAGGATTTGAAGGATTTTTTGGGCAGAATTCAGCATAAGGACCTAAACAAAAAATCATTGGAGAGTTTAATTAAGGGAGGGGCGTTAGATAATTTAGGCATTGAAAGAAATCAACTAATTCAAAATATTGATGAAATTTTAAAATTTAGCGCGGTGACCAAAAGAGGTTTAGTTTCAAATCACAACTCTCTTTTTGGAGAAACGATGGTTGGTTTTAGCGCGTTGAAATTAAAAGAGGCGCCGCCAGCAACTCCAGAAGAAAGATTAATTTGGGAAAAAGAGCTTTTAGGACTATATCTTTCGAACCATCCACTTAAAAGATTCGCGGATAAAATGAAGGCCTCACAAGCCAGGCCAATCAATGAAGTCAAGCTCATTAAAAACGAGAATCAGATTTTTCGAATCGCGGGCTTGCTTTCTAAAATACAGAGAGTAATTACGAAGACCGGAAAACCAATGATCTTCGCTAAAGTTGAAGACCTATCACCGCAATCGATTGAAGTGATAGTTTTTAACAACACTTTAAATAAAACCGTGCCGGTGTGGCAAGAAAATAATATAGTGCTTATTCAGGGCAAAATTTCCTGGCGAGACGGAGACCCGAAAGTAATTTGCGACCAAGCTAAAATTCTTGAGGTCTAATCCATCACCCTTTAGAAAAGGATGAGGGATAAATTTTGCTAAGACAATGACTAGCGCGGAAATATCTAGTTTCTAATTCTTTATTTTACTAGATTTATAGGTTTCGGGTTTAAAAGCAGGAATTTTTTTGATTTGAGGATGAAAAGATTTTTCGGTCTCAAAATAATCTTTTAAACTGTTTTCAAGATCTTCTTGGTCATAACCTAGGGCAATAATATCGGGCTTGACGCTTTTGAAAATATTCCAGCTGCCGATTTCGCTATCCCCTTTTATAATTTCGTCGACAAAATTAAACTCTTTTAATTTTTTAATCCGCCCGGATAAATTATCGATTGGTGATTTATTTTTCAGCTTACGGACGACTTCATCTGGAGTGACCGCCACAATTAAATAATCACCGAACTTTTTGGCTTCGCGCAAAAAAAATTGGTGGCCGGCATGGAGACCATCGAAGACGCCGAAGACGAGTACCTTTTTTTGTGTCATGTATCAGGTGTCAGATACCAAGTAAACTCGCAATACCTGAAATTCAACTTACTTAGTTTTTGGAGCGCGCATGAGGGGGAAAATGACGGTTTCGCGCACGGGCTTATCCAGAATAACCGCGAAGAGACGTTCAGAGACACCAAAGCCAGAAGCTGGAGGCATGCCGTATTCTAGGGCTTCTAAGAAATCCTCGTCGAGTTGCTGAGCTTCGGTATCCCCGGCTGCTCGAAGTTTCATCTGCTCCTCGAAGCGCTTTCGCTGATCAATAGGATTGTTTAATTCGGAAAATCCCTTGCCGAGCTCGGTACCAGCGGCCATCATTTGAAATCTTTCGACAACAGCGGGATTTTTATCATGGCGTTTAGCTAAGGGTTCAACTTCAACCGGCGGATTAATTAAAAAGCAGGGCTGAATGAATTTAGGCCGAATAGTTTTTTTATAAATAAGATCTATCAATCGTCCTTTCCCGAAATTCCTATCGGGTTTCAAATCAAGAGCGATGGCTTTTTGAAATAGTTCTTCGCGGCTGGCGGAAGTTGGATTTAAGTGATTAGCTTTTTCAAATTCTTTGACATAGTCCACTTGAGGCCATTTTTTGGCCCAATTGATTTTTTGACCTTGATAAGTTGTGGTTAAAGAGCCAACGGTTTTTTTGATGACGGTTTTATAAAGTTTCTCGATGAATTTCATTAATTCTTCATAATCGCTGTAGGCCCAATAAAATTCGAGCTGGGTGTAGTCCTGAAGATGTTCGCGATCGATGCCCTCATTTCTGAAAACTCGGCCGATTTCAAAAACCTTTTCAAAACCGCCAACGAGGAGTTTTTTAAGCGGGAGCTCTAATGAAATTCTTAAATAGAAATCGGCGTCTAATGCATTGTGATGAGTTTTAAATGGTTCGGCCTCGGCGCCACCGGGAATTGATTCTAAGACAGGGGTCTCAACTTCAAGAAAACCAGAATTTTTCATTTCATCCCTAAAAGTATCCCAAAAGACAGATTTTTGATAGAAAATTTTCTTGGCCTCTGGATTTAACAAAAGATCCAAATAGCGTTTGCGAAGGCGAAGTTCTATGTCTTCCAGTCCAAAATGATCACTCGGCAAAGGATGAAGGCCCTTGGAAAGCAACATAGAGGATTTTACTTCTAAACTTTCTTCGCCTTTTTTGGTTTTAAAAGGAATACCGAGAGCCCAATAAAAGTCGCCCCGATCAAGAGTACTTTTTATAAAATTAAAATTCTTTAAAATATCTTTCTTAAAGACCAATTGAATTTGAGAATTTTCGTCCTTTAAGTCGGCGAACAAGACCCCGCCCTGGTCTCTAAAAGAGACGATGCGACCAGAGACAGCAACCCTGACTCGGCGCCTGGCTAAAGCAACAAATTTTTTTCTAACTTCACCAATCGAAACTCTTTTTTTGGTCTTGACGGGATAGGGATTTAAGCCAGATTTTTTGATGGCTTCCAGTTTTTTGAAACGTTCCTCAATGAGGTCGTGAAGCATGAATAACTACTACTCGATCATCGTGATCAAGTAACTTAACTCGCCGTTTGGGGTTTGAACCGAAACTTTATCGCCTATTTTGTGCCCTAGAATAGCTTGACCGAGCGGCGACTCGTTAGAAATTCGGCCTTCTTCCGGCTTAGTTTCGTTAGAACCAACAATGGAATATTTTATAGTGGTAGTATTTTTTTTCAGAGTAACCACGGAGCCAACTCTAACTTTATCAACCGAACCGCTTTTTTCGATGATGACAACTTGTTTTAGAATTCCTTCAAGTTCATTGATGCGAGTTTCGACTTTAGCTTGTTCTTCTCTGGCTTCGGAATATTCCGAGTTTTCGGAAAGGTCGCCGTATTCTTTGGCGGTTTTTAATCGCTCGGCGATTTCACGTCTTTTTTCTATTTTTAGCGACTCAAGCTCTTTTTTGAGCTCACTTAGACGTTCTTCAGTGAGATAACTTTTGTTCATAGTGATGATAAATATTTAGCTTAAGTTTACATAAAATTCTTCACAAACGCAAACAAAACCTCATTATTTAAAGCAGAAAATGCAGAAACTGATCTAAACCAAATAAGACGGAAAGGTGATAGAAACCGGAACCTCCTGAATTCTAAGATTGCTTTTTTGGGCTAACTTAATCGTCTCAATTAAAAAATTTCGGTTTTTGGATTTTGATAAGCTAAAAATTTTCTCGGCGGAATCAGCAGTAAAACCGCGGAAGCTTGAAGTGGGATCTTTGAGTAAATTCTTAAAAAAGGCTTTTCTGAAAAAGAAATTAATTGGCTGAGGAAGAAACCATTTAAAAAATAAAGCGGGGTTGGTTTTTTGAATTAAATGACGGTGGCCGATAACAATATCCGCTCCGGCTTTAAATAAAGGCAACATGTTTTTGATATTTTGGGCAGAGATAAAATTATTGGAATCGATAATTAACCTGATCTCTCCGCTTGCAAGAAGCATGCCTTGCCGAATGGCATCACCAATGCCCGAATTTTCTGAAGCATTAACGAACTTTAGATTGTTTACGGCTTCAGACATTTTTTTAACAATCTCGCCAACATTATTTTTATTGCCGAAACTAACAACAATCAATTCAGTAGGAACTTTAAGATTCTCGAGATGCTGATCGACGTCGCTTATAATTAGTGGCAGATTTTCAATCTCTTTTGAGACCGGAAGGATGGCGGATAGAAAAGGTTTGGACATTTAAATAGAAAGTAGAATTTAGAAAATAGAAAATAGGATTTAGAAAAGAAAAAGTAGAAAATAAAAAATAGGATTTAGAAAATAGTAAGTAGGAAGTATTGGGTATTGGGTATTAGGATTATTATAGCATTACTTTTAGGTTCGGGTTAGAACGCAGGGGCCTTGGGCGGTTAAAGCAATGGTATGTTCAAAATGAGCAGAGAGATCGTGATTTTTAGTTATAAAACTGCCGTCGGATAATTCTTTGATTTGACTCCCCTCGGGTGGAGACCCGGATGAAACCATGGGCTCAATAGCCAATACGGTGCCAATTTCAAGTTCCTCGCCTGATTTAGGCCGACCAAAATTTAAAACATTAGGATCTTCGTGGAGTTTGCGGCCAATGCCATGGCCAGTTAACCTCTCGACAATAGAAAAATTCTCTTTAGTCACTCGTTTTTCGATGGCTGAACCAATATCACCTAAAGTATTGCCAACTTTGACTTCTTTAATAGCCAAATCAAGAGCTTCTTTAGTTGCTAAGATAAGACGCTCCCCAATTTTGGGAATATTGCCAACGCCAACTGTAATCGCCGAATCGAGATAAAATCCTTGATAGATTAGACCTAAATCTAATTTAACGAGATCGCCATCTTGAATAACGTAACTCGAGGGAAGGCCATGTACAATGGTTTCATTTATGGAAGCACATAAAGTTTTAGGATAAGGTTTTTGGCCTCTATGAGAACGGTAGCCCAAAAAAGCGGGCTTAGCTCCGTAGTTTTTTATAAGTTTAGAAGCCAGTTCATCCAAAAAATCAGTAGTTATGCCGGGTAATACTTCTTTTTTTAACGCCTCAATGACAGCGGCTAAAATTTGGCCGCCTTCGGCCATAATCTCAATTTCTTCGGGATTTTTTAAGATGGCCATAAATTTGATTGAAAACTTTGTAGGGCGCCGGTTCGGCGCTAATTTTGTAAATTTTGTACTTTCTGGCGGCCAATATTTCTATAATCGGTTCGGTTCTTTTTCGATATTCCCCTAATCGTACTTTGATAGTTTCGACTGTGTCTAAAGTCCGGCGATAAAACGGCCCGGCGCAAACCGGACAATGTTTTGGATTTCTAGATGGATAGTAGGTGGTTAAAAGTGGAGATTTACAGACCGAACAAAGAATGCGGCGACTGTTTCTTTTTATAGAAAGTTCTTCGCTCATTTTTAAAACAAGAACATAAATATTTTTTCGGCCATAGAGACGATCCAAAATCGGCAGAACTTTTTCGGATTCATAGATAGTTCTTGGCGAGCCGCTAAAAACTATGCCGTGGCCGGTTTTAGCTATAGTTCGAATATGTTGGATGATTTCTCGCGCCACAAAACTAGGAGTCATTAGCTTACCGGAATCAAAAAGTTTTCTTTCTCGAGAAATAACTTTATTTTTTTTGCCCGTTCCGCCATGAACCAGCGACTCCAAAAAGCGGCCGGTGTCAAAATGCATTAAATCAAGCTTCCCCGCCAAAAGATTGGCTTGAGTGCCTTTACCGCTGCCTGGAGGCCCGTACATAATAACCGCGATTTTAGCCATATTTTTTTCTATTCAAGCCCATCGTATTCGCGAACCGTGAGTTGAGAGTTGACTTGCCGCATGGTTTCAAGAGCAACAGAGACAACAATTAGAAGAGCGGTGCCACTAATGGTTAAAACGCCAATACCGGTTAAATTTTGAATAATAATCGGGGAGACGGCAATTAACCCTAAAAAAAGCGCGCCAAAAAGAGTGAGTCGCTTAATGGTGTGGGAGAAATATTTCCCAGTGCTCTCTCCGGGACGGATACCGGGCACAAAGCCGCCGCTCCGCTGGAGATTTTTCGACATCTCTTCAGGATTAAAAGTGATGGCAGTGTAAAAGTAGGTAAAAGCAAAAACTAGGCCAAAATAGAAAATGCCGTAGAAAAGCTGGTTGTTTAAAACACTCGTGACTAAACTATTTAATTTGACAGAGAAATCGGGAGAAATAATCGAAGAAATTTGGGCCAGAAATTGAGGGAAGAGTAAAACCGAAATAGCGAAGATAAGAGGAATCATTCCGGCTTGATTGACTTTAAGGGGCAAATAACTAGAGGAACCGCCGTAAATCTTATTACCCCTTACCCGACGGGCGTAAGCGATAGGCACTTTGCGTTCACCTTCATTTAAATAAACGACGCCAACAATCAAAAGAAAAGCTATAACAATGAAACCGATAAAAATGGGAAGTTGGCTAGAGGTATAGGAAGCAACAACCAAACGAAGGGTTTGGGGCAAACTGGCTAATATACCAGCCACGATGATTAAAGAGATGCCGTTTCCGATTTTCTTTTCACTAATTATTTCTCCTAACCAAAGAGCCAACATGGAGCCACCGGTAATAACAAAAACATTGGTAATCATATTAATAAAATCTGGCCGGTCAATAACTCCTTGGCTAATTAATAAACTTAAGAAACCATAGGATTGAAGAGCAGCCAAAGGAACGGTCAAAAGCCGAGAATACTGATTAAATTTAGCCCTACCCTGCTCCCCTTCTTCGTAATAAAGAGCCTTGAACTTGGGAAAAATCATGGTTAAAAGCTGCATAATAATGGTAGCGGTGATGTAGGGACCAACACCAAGCATGACAACTGAAAGATTGTCTAACCCGCCACCAGAGAAAATATTTAAGAACCCTAGGAGTTGATTAGAAGAAAAATAAGCGGCCAAACGTTCGGCATCTATGCCAGGAATAGGCACAGCGCCTAAAAGCCGGTAAGCAACCAAAAGACCGGCCACAATCAAAATTTTGTTGCGGATGTCTTTAATTTTAAAAATTTGAAGGAAACGGTTCATAAGTTGACTTATAATTAATAACTAATGACTGACGACAATAAAAGGGAAGGTAGATTTAACTAGTTGAGCCACCGGCTTTCTCAATTTTTATTTTAACACTTTTTGAGAATTTCAAGCCCTTCAAAGCAACGGCAATTTTAATGTCATGATTGCCCAAAATTTTGATATCGCCTTTGTACTTTTTAGGAATAAGGCCCGCTTGACTCAAAAGATTTCGGTCGATGATGGCCGGTTTTTCTTTCTTAGGAATAGGATTGAGCTTGGCGATTACGGTTTTTAGATTCAAGACCAAAGATTTGGGACTGGTTGGCTTATTTTTGAAACCGCGTTTTTTAGGAAGACGAATGATAAGATCTCTTTCGGCCTGCCGAATGCGGCGGCCGGCCCGAGATTTTTGGCCTTTAATGCCCCGACCGGAATACGTTCCTCTTTTACCACCACGACCGACTCTTTTTTTACTTTTTCTTTTTTCGATTGAAATAAGATTGTGAAGCTGCATAAATTTATTTTTTCAACTTTTGAAGCGCTCGAATAGTCGCCATGGCGTTGGTTAATTTATTAGTTGTCCGTCCAAGATTTTTAGCAGAAGCATCTTTGACGCCGGCTAAACTCAAAACAAAGCGCGCGGCGCCACCGGCTTTTAGGCCGTGTCCGGCTGCGGAGGGTTTAATCAAAATCTTCGCGGCGCTGTATTTTGCCATAACTTCGTGAGTAATAGTCCGACCGTCTTTAAGATTCACAAACAAAAGGGCTTTTTTGGCTTTTTCCTTAGCTTTACCAACAGCAGATTGAACATCGAGGCCTTTGGCGACACCGATGCCAACCCTGCCTTTTTCATCGCCGATAGCAACCGTGGCTCTAAACCGAAACCGCTTGCCGCCAGCGACGACCCGAGTGACCCGCCTTAAATCAAGGACTTTTTCTTTAAATTCGCTTTTTACCATTTTCGGAATAAAATTACGCATAATATTTAGATTTTAATACCGCTTTTTCTAATACCTTCGGCAATGGCCGCGACCCGACCATGGTAGAGGTAGTGGCGCTTATCAAACACAAATTGACTAAGCCCCAACTCAATCGCTTTTTTGCCCAACATTTCTCCCACTAAATAGGCCTGCTCTTTTTTGGTTTTCTTTAAATCCGTCGGTTTTAAATTTTTAGATGAAGCCGAAAGAAGAGTGTTTCCTTTTTCGTCGTCAATAACTTGGCAATAAATAAAACGATTACTTCTTGAAACAGCTAAACGGGGCTTTTTTGGGCTCCCAAAAATTTTAGCTCGAGTTCGATTAACTCTTTTTAGTTTTTTTTGATTTAAGCTTTTTTTAGAATTCATGTTGGTTTTTAAAAATTAAGTCGTTGCGGTAGCTTTTTTGCCGGTTTTGCGGCGAACAACTTCGCCTTGATAACGAATACCTTTGCCTTTATATGGTTCGGGTTTTTTGAAGGCGCGAATTTTAGCGGCAGCTTGTCCGACTTTTTCTTTATCAATGCCGGTAATTGTAATCTGGTTTTTTTCCACTTTAATATCGATACCTTCGGGAGTTTCAAAATTTACCGGATGAGAAAAACCGAGCGAAAGGACAAGTTTTTTACCCTCAAGATTAGCTTTAAAGCCAATGCCTTCTATTTCCAGTACTTTTTTAAATCCGCGACTCACACCTTCCAAGGCATTTCTCACTAAAGACCACGTGGTACCTATATCGGCCCGGGCTTGTTTAGAGCTATTAGTAGTTTGAACACTGATTAAATTGTCCTGAATTTTAATTTCGACATTGGGGGAAATTTTTAATTTTCTTTCTCCATGAGATCCTTTAATTAAAATAACACCCGCATCAAGGACAGCAGTATTTCCTTTTTCAATTAAAATTGGTTTTTTAGCTAAGCGGCTCATAAATTTAGATAGAATTTAGAAAATAGAAAGTAGAAAATGGGTTGGGTTAATAAATTTACCAGATTTCAAAAAGATATTCTCCTCCGATTTTATTTTTTCTGGCCTTACGATTATCCATAATGCCCTTGGAGGTAGATAAAATACCCAGGCCATAACCATTTTTGACTTGTTTTAACTCAAAAGAACTGACGTAGAACCTGCGCCCCGGCCGACTGAAAATTTTAAAACTACCCAGAACAGGTTTATTGTCATGAAAAGCCAATTTCATTTCAAGAAAATTCCTGCGATTGATGACTTTTTTTTCAACATCTTTAAGATATCCTGACTTGGTTAGAACCTTGGCAATTTCAAAATCCATTTTGGAAAGGGGAAAAGTGATTGAAGTTTTTCCAGCTTGGCCGGCGTTTTTAATTTTGGACAATAAATCGTAGTACATAAAATTTAGAAGTTAGAAAGTAGAAAATAGAAAATAAGAATTGATAATGATTACCAGGAAGATTTTCTGACCCCTGGAATTTCGCCCTTTGAAGCCATTTCCCTAAAACAAATACGGCAAATCCCGAAAGTCCTCATATAGGCTCTTTTTCGACCACACCTAAAACATCGCCGCACAATGCGAGTGCTGAACTTAGGTTTCTTTTTACTTCTTGCAACAACTGAGGTTTTAGCCATAATTTATTATTTTTTTAAAGGGACGCCGAGTTTACGGTAGGCCTCCAAAGCAAAAGCTCTGTCTTTAATTTTGGGCACGATATTTATTCCAAGAGAAAATGAAATCGGAGAATGCTCGGGGTTGACCTCGGGAAAAACCAGTTGTTCTTTTAGGCCGATATTTAAAATCCCATGCTGATCGACTGATTTAGGGTCTAAACCGTGAAAATCCCTAACTCTAGGCAAAACTATTTTAATTAAACGCTCAAAAAAATCAAACATTTTTTTTCGGCGCAAAGTCACCTGAACGCCCACGATTTGACCTTCGCGGGTTTTAAAACTGGCAATTGATTTTTTGGCCGACCTTGGCGCAGGTTTTTGGCCAGTGATGGAACTTAAGTCCTTATTAATTTGAAGCAAAGTTTTGTCCTCAAAATTTGGTTGAGTGCTTAAGCGGCCGACTCCGGCGTTAACGACAATTTTGTCAAAAACAATCCTGGGATTTAAAGATTGCTTCTCAATAAAAGAAATGGTTTTTTTATTCATGATTTAAGTTGAAATATTGCATTTTTTGCAGAATCGAACTTTATCCTGGCCTTCATGGCGGTAACCGACTCGAGTCGGTTTTTTGCAGTTTTTACAAATTAACATAACATTTGAAACCGAAAGCGGCCGAGGAACCAAAACAATTTCTCCTTTTTCGCCTTGTTTTTTGGGCCGACTTCTTTTTTTATACAGATTTAAACCGTCAATGACCACCTTGTCGTCTTTAGGGAAAACCCGAAGAACCACTCCGGTCTTCAAGCGGTCTTTACCAGAAATTATTTTAATTTGATCACCTTTTTTTATTTTCATAGTTAAAAATAAATTAGACAACTTCTTCGGCCATACTTATTAATTTCTCAAAACCTTTGGCTTTAAGTTCCTTAGGTAGGGGTCCAAAAATTCTGGTGGCAACAGGTTCTTTTTTATTATCAACCACAATAACCGCATTTTCATCAAAACGAATATAGGAACCGTCGGAACGCCTTAAGGGTTTGCGCTGTCTCACTATTAAAACTTTAACAATATCTTTCTTTTTGATATTCTTCCGAGGTTCGGCCACCTGAACAGAGGCAATGATAATATCGCCGACTTGGGCATAACGACGCCGGGTAGCGCCCAAAATTCTAAAACACCGGACTATTTTGGCACCGGAGTTATCAGCTACTTTTAAAATTGATCTTTCTTGAATCATGAATTTTTAAAATTAAACTTTGGCGACTATTTTCCAATGTTTTTCTTTTGACATTGGGCGAGTTTCTTCGATGACGACTTTATCTCCGGATTTATATTCGTTGTTTTCGTCGTGAGCCTTAAATTTGGCGGTGACTTTGTAATATCTTAAATATTTCGGATGTTTTTTAAAACGATAAACAGCCACCACTCTGGTTTTAGTCATTTTGTCGCTTAAAACAACGCCAATGAGTTTTCTTTTTTTATCGGTCTTGGTATTCATAATTTATTTTTGGTTGGAAAAAGTAAGAATTCTGGCAATTAATTTTTTAATTTTCCTAAGTTCCGTAACATTTTTAACTTTACCGGCCGCTAAATCGAATTTTAGACTTCTTAGTTTATCGCGATTTTCTTGAAGAAGTTTAAAAAGTTCGCCTTCGGATTTATTTTTTAATTCTTTAATTTCTGAATTTTTCATAAAACTATTTATTATTTTGAGATGACTCGGGTCTTAAAAGGCATTTTATAACCGGCCAATTTTAAGGCCTCGTGGGCTATTTCTCGACTGACGCCATCTAGTTCAAAAATAATTCGACCGGGCCTAACCGGAAAAACATAGTGGTCAACCGTGCCTTTGCCGCCGCCTAAGGTTGACTCAGGCGGACGCTTAGTAATGGGCTTATCGGGAAAAACTCTAACCCAAAGCCGACCTTGGCGTTTAATAAAATTAGTAATCACTCGGCGACCAGATTCAATCTGACGCGAATTAAGCCAAGCCGAACCAAGCGCCTTTAGACCGTACTGACCATAATTTAAAACCAGACCGCGAGTTTCAACCTGGCGCGATTTTGATCTGCCTTTTTGCCATTTTCTATGTTTTACTTTTTTAGGAATTAACATGGCTATTTATTTTCTGGGCTATTTATCTTCTTGTTTTTATTCGAGGCCTTTTCATTGAAAATTTCACCTTTATAAATCCAAACCTTAATGCCAATGGTGCCATAAGTGGTAAAGGCGGTGGCCCCACCATAATCAATATCAGCTCGCAGAGTTTGAAGAGGAAGCATGCCCCTTTTTAACCATTCCCGTCTGGCGATTTCAGCTCCGCCCAATCGGCCTGAGAGAAGAATTTTTGCGCCTTTCGCATCTCGATTTTGCATTACTTGATCTAAATATTTTTTAATAGCCCGGCGGAATGGCAATCTTTTTTCTAAATCCCAACCAACTTGCTGAGCAATATAAACAGCGGAAATTTCACTTCTCTTAAGCTCTTCAACGTTGACGCTTAAACTAATTCGATTTTTATCTTGGCGAAGTTTAGAAAGAGCCAATTCTATTTCTTTAGTTAAGTCCTCAATCCCCTTTCCTCCTCGGCCGATGACCAACCCGGGTCTCGCCGCTTTAATAGTGACACGAAGATTATTGCTGGTTCGCTCTATCTCAATCGCCACGATACCAGCTAAACTAATCTTTTTTTTGATAATCCGGCGAATAGTTTCATCCTCTTCTAAGTATTTTTTATAGGCGCTTTTAATAAACCAACGGCTCATCCAGCCTTGAGTTATGCCTAACCTAAATGATTGAGGATTAATTTTTTGACCCATATTATTTCTTATTGACCGGGATTAGCTTTACGCCGGAAAATTCTTTGAAGGACGCTTGATTTTTTATGAGGCGCGACTTTTTTGGTTTCAACAACTTCCTTTTCTTTGGATTTTGTTTTTTGTGGTTTCTTGGTGCCGCCCTCGGGAAGTTTAATTTTCTTTTTGACTTCGATTTTGAAACGGGGCAACCTAATTTTTTCGCTCTCGGAAAGAATCAGAGTGATATGACTCATCTTTTTTTGAATTGGGGTGGCCATGCCTCTGGCTCTGGGTAGATATCGCTTTAACATCGGACCCTGATCAACTCGAATTTCTTTAATGACCAGCTTGTCGGGATTTAAATGTTTGTTATTTTTAGCATTGGCTACACCTGAATGCAATAGTTTTAAAATAGCTCGAGCCGCGCGACGCCTTTCAACTAAAAGCTGGGCAATGGCATCGTTGACCGATAGATTCTTAATAAGACCGGCAATTAACCGAACCTTTCGGGGCGCTATTTTTAAATAATTTAATTTTGTGATTTGGTCGGCCATAAATTTATATTTTTATTTTTTAGCTTTAGTCGAAGCATTAGGAGCGGGCTTCGCCGGAGTGGTGGATTTTTGTTCCAGTTCTTTTTGTATTTTACCGCCATGCCTCAAAAATTTTTTCGTGGGCGAAAATTCGCCTAAACGATGACCAACCATATCTTCGCTAATTTTTACAGAAATAAAAGTTTTTCCGTTGTGCACAGCAAAAGTATAACCCACCATTTCCGGCGATATTTCAGATGACCGAGACCAAGTTTTAATAACCGCATCGGCTTCCGGTTTTATTTTAGAAATTTTCTTTAAAAGATTTGGATCCACAAAAGGACCTTTTTTAATTGAGCGGCTCATATTTAAATAGAATTTAGGATTTAGGATATAAAATCGATTTGGGAATTATTTTCGGGTTTTCTTGGGTCTACGGGAAAGAATTAATTTATTCGACCATTTTTTCGGATTCCTGGTTTTATGGCCACCAGTTATCTTACCCCATAAAGTTTTGGGTCGCCGTAATCCTCGCTTGCTCCTGCCTTCACCGCCGCCATAGGGATGATCAACAGGATTCATAGCTGAACCGCGAACAGTGGGACGAATACCGAGCCAGCGAGAACGTCCGGCTTTACCGATAGTAATCAAATTATATTCGGGATTAGAAACCTGGCCTAAAGAAGCATACCCTTCCCAAGGAACACGGCGAACCTCTCCAGAAGATAGTTTTAAATCGGTATAGCCGCCAGATTGAGCAAGAATTTCAACAGAAGAACCAGCGGAACGGGCCAATTTAGCTCCGCTTTGGGGTTTTAGCTCAACGTTAAAAATCTGATAGCCAACAGGAATATTCTTAAGCTTAAGACGGTTACCTTTTTTTAATGGAGCTTGCTCAGCAGAAATTAAAGTGTCCCCAATTTTAATTCCATCCCAAGCTAAAACATAAGATTCTTTTCCATCTTGATAAGTTATAAGGGCAATAAAAGCGGTTCGGTAGGGATCATATTCAAGAGTTTTGACCGTGGCCGGAACATCTAAGTGTGTTTGTTTAAAGTCAATTAGGCGATAAAGTTTTTTGTGCCCTCCGCCTTGATGCCGAACAGTAATCCGACCTTGAGAATTTCTGCCGGCGTGGCTTTTAAGGCGCACCAAAAGCGACTTCTTAGGCTCAACTTTAGAAAGATGAGAGTAGGTTACAGAAGTCATATGCCTTCTTGATGGTGTTGTGGGATTATATTTTTTCATATTACTTAACTAAATCAATTTTCTGACCCTTTTTTACCGTGACGATGGCTTTTTTAAAACCAGAACTCTCGCTTTTTATATTTCGGAATTTCTTGGGTTTAGAACTTTGATTGATAATATTAACTTGGACCGCATCAACTTTATAGAGAGCTTTAATAGCTTTTTTAACTTCGTTTTTAGTTGAATTTTTATCAACCATAAAAACATACTTTCCGCTTTCAGAAAGAATTCCTGATTTTTCAGTGAAAAAAGGTTTTTTAATTAAATCTGAATTCATGATTTTTGATACTGGCGAGTAATAATTTCCACAGCAGGTTGTTCAATAAAAATTTGATGATAATTTAAAAGGTCGTAGGTATTTAAAGAATTGGATCCTAAAACTTTAATTTTGGGCAGATTACGCGCAATTCGGCCTAAATTTTTATTTTCTGGAGATGGGATAATAAGCAGATCAAATTTTTTGGAATTTTTGTTTAGACCTAAAATGAATTTTAGTGTTTGAGCGACGATTTTAGTTTTTTTGGGTTCAAAATCAAAATTATTAAATATTTTTATTTGGTTATCTTTTAATTTTTTGGAAAGAACGGTTTTGACCGCTAAGCTTTTCATTTTCTTGTTAACTTTCTGCTCATAATTTCTTTCTTTACTTGGGCCATGAGCTTTGCCGCCGCCAATCCAAATTGGAGAACGAATAGAGCCGTGTCTGGCCCTACCAGTGCCTTTTTGACGCCACGGCTTGCGGCCACCACCTCTCACTTCACCTCTGCCTTTAGCGTGGGCAATCGGCGTGCGACGGTTGGCAAGTTGAGCAACTAAAATCTGGTGAATTAAACTGGCATTCCACTTAACTTTAAAAATGGAATCGTTAAGTTCAATGGATTGAACTTTTTCGTTTTTTAAATTATAGACATCAGCGTTCATGTTTTTAGGATATAGAATAGAGGATTTAGAATATAGGATTATTAGATTTAGGATTTTTTCATTTTGGAAATTTCGAGCAAGTTGCCTTTTGAGCCAGGAACAGCGCCTCTTACGAAAAGAAGATTATTTTCTTTATCAATTTTAGCCACTTTTAAATTAATCACCGTAACCCGATCGGTTCCCATGTGGCCGGCCATTTTTCTTCCGGGAACAACTCTTTGGAAAGCAGTGCTACCAATAGAGCCGGGGGCGCGATGACGATTTTTCTGGCCATGAGTTTTAGGCCCGCCTCCAAAACCGTGACGCTTCACGACTCCTTGAAATCCCCTGCCTTTTGATATGCCGCTCACTCTTACTAAATCGCCTTCGGAAAAAGCGGAAACATTGATTGAATCCTGAAATTTTAAGTCCAAATTCATCCTTTCAGTTCTGAATTCTTTTTTGTTTTTGCCCAAAGACAACTGAACGGCTTCGTAATTATGTTTATCTTTGGTTTTAATTATGGAGACAAGATTGGGCTCGGCTTTAATAACCGTAACCGGAGTCACTTTGTCGCCTTCCCAGATTTGATCCATTTTTATTTTTTTGCCGAGAATAAACATATTGATAAAATTTCAATTATTCCGCCGGAGGCGGATCCGCTTTTGGCGGACAATTTAGGAATTGCGATTTAAAAAAACCGAGGTTAAATCTGGCCTCGGCAATTTACCTTATTTGAGAAATCAAAATGGAATCAGATTGGCCGGGTGAAATTTTTTTTGAGTTGCTTCATAAAAAAATAAGGCCCTCCCTAATCAACATTCCCCCTAAGGTAAATCGCAAAACCTATGGGGGTTATTCTACATTATAGAAATAAGGTTGTCCAGAGGAGAAAGGGAGATTTAGATGCCACTAAAAAACCCAGATTTTACGGGGTTTTTTAGTGGTTTTAAGTCTACCGACTTTACATCATTTTAATTTCAATGTCCACGCCGGCTGGCAGATTTAAATTACTTAACGATTCAATGATTTTTTGGCTGGGATTCAAGATATCAATCATCCGCTTGTGAATCCGAAGCTCAAACTGCTCTCTTGAGTCCTTATGGACAAAAGTTGAGCGATTGACGGTATATTTCTTGATTTCTGTTGGCAAGGGAATAGGACCGATCATCTTGGCATCTTGGCGAGAAGCGGTGTCGATAATTTGTTTTAAGGAATTATCGACTAATTTATGATCATAGCCGCGGATCCTGAGCCGCAGCTTCTGAGCTATTTCGATTTCTTTCTTTTTGGCCATTGGGATTAGGTTTTAGGTTATAGATGTTAAGTTATAGAGAAATGAATCTAAAAATAGAATTTAAAAGAACCAATCACTTCTAAAACCTGAAACCTATCTCCTATTTCAAGATTTTGGTCACCACGCCAGCTCCAACTGTTTTACCTCCCTCTCTAATTGCAAATCGCTGCTTTTCCTCAAGAGCAACTGGAGCAATAAGTTTAACGACTAACTTGATAGTGTCTCCAGGCATCACCATTTCAGTGCCTTCGGGCAAAGTGACTTCTCCGGTGACATCAGTGGTGCGAATATAAAACTGGGGCTTATATCCTTTAAAGAAAGGAGTGTGACGCCCACCTTCTTCTTTGCTTAAAATGTAAACTTCGGCATCAAATTCAGTATGAGGATTGACGGCTCCAGGTTTAGTAATAACCTGACCTCTCTCTACATCTTCTTTCTTTAATCCCCTAAGCAGAATACCGACGTTGTCACCAGCTAAACCTTCGTCAAGAAGTTTATTGAACATTTCAATGCCCGTAACCACGGTTTTTTGAGTAGGCCTTAAACCAACAATTTCAATTTCTTCATTGACTTTAACCCGACCTCTTTCAGCTCGGCCCGTAACTACCGTGCCTCTTCCCTCAATCGAGAAAATATCTTCAATCGGCATCAAAAATGGCTTATCTAATTCTCGGACTGGTTCTGGAATGTATTCATCAAGAGCTTTGATAAGCTCCACGATTGGTTTGGCAGCCTCATCATCAGCAGACGTAGCTTCCAAGGCCTTAAGAGCTGAACCGCGAATAATCGGGGTGGTGTCGCCAGGAAATTCATACTTTTTCAAAAGCTCCCTAATTTCTGATTCGACAAGATCAATTAATTCTGGGTCATCAACCTGATCGATTTTATTAATAAAAACAACGATCGCCGGAACACCCACCTGTCTGGCTAAAAGAATGTGTTCCCTAGTTTGAGGCATAGGGCCGTCGGTCGCGGCAACCACCAGAATCGCGCCGTCCATCTGAGCAGCGCCAGTAATCATATTTTTAATATAGTCAGCATGCCCCGGAGCATCAATGTGGGCGTAGTGTCTTTTTTCGGATTCATATTCCGAATGATGAAGAGCAATCGTAATTCCACGAGCTTTTTCTTCTGGGGCGTTATCAATTTGATCGACTGTTTCAACTCGGCTTTTAAAACCCTTAAGGTTTAAAACTTTGGTGATAGCGGCAGTTAAAGTGGTTTTGCCGTGGTCAACGTGACCAATAGTGCCGACATTGACGTGGGGTTTAGAACGCTCAAAAACTTCTTTAGCCATTTAATTAGGTGTTAGGTTATAGGTGTTAGGTTATAGGATGATTTGTCGATTTTGCTAATTAATTTTCTAAAAACTATAAACTATTACCTGCAACCTGTTTTTCTTTTTCGACTATTTTTTTAATAATTTTATAACAAGATTAAGTATAGCTGGACTTAAATAATTGTCAACTAGCGATAGTATTTTTCTAAAAATACAGATAGAAACTACATTAAAATGTTGTTTCTATCTGTATGCCGCAAAGAAAAATGTTAAGTGTATTCTTTGACGTATATAACACAATCATCTTTGCAGTTATCTCCACAGCAAGGAAGAGTGTAAGTTTCTCTTCTCCCTGCTCTTGAGATATGGATTGTTGTTGTCTTCGATGTTTTACGCCAACAACCTAAACATTTTTGAGAACGTTTTTTGGACATCGAACCTCCACTAATTTCCTAAATCAATTATTATCGAAGCAGAAATTTATTGCAAGTCCACTTTTATTTCTTTTTGCCTTCGACCCTTCAAATATTTCAGGGTCTATGGGAAAGTTTATTATTATTCTATTTGCGCTTCCCTTCGACAATTAATTGCTCAATGTTTTTAGGAACTGACTCATAATGGTCGAATTCCATAGTGAAAGAGCCGCGGCCTTGAGTCATGGAACGAAGTTCGGTGGCATAGCCAAACATCTCAGAGAGAGGCACTTGAGCGTCAATAACCTTAACAGTGGCCCGATCACCCAAACTTTCAACTTTACCTCGGCGAGCGTTTAAGTTGCCGGTAACATCACCCAAAAATTGGGCTGGCACCAAAACTTGGGTTTTCATAATCGGCTCTAAAATAACCGGCTTGGCTAATTTGGCGCCTTCTTGAAAAGCAATTGAGCCAGCAATTTTGAAAGCCGCTTCAGAAGAATCAACATCATGGAATGAGCCGTCAAAAAGAGTAACTTCGACATCAATCATTGGATAATGAGCTACCACGCCTTTATCAACAGCTTCTTTAACGCCCTTTTCAACCGCTGGGATAAATTCTTTGGGAATATCACCGCCTTTAATCGCGTCAACAAAAACAAAACCTTCGCCTCTCAAAAGGGGTTTTAACGTAAGCCAAACATGGCCATATTGACCCCGACCGCCGGACTGACGAATATATTTGCCTTCGGCTTCGGATTCGGCGGTGATGGTTTCTTTATAAGCTACCTGCGGCCGGCCGACATTGGCCTCAACGCTAAATTCTCTTTTCATTCGATCAACAATGATTTCAAGGTGAAGCTCTCCCATACCAGAGATAATAGTCTCGCCGGTTTCAAGATCGCCGCTCACTCTAAAAGTCGGGTCTTCTTCCGCCAGACGCCTTAAAGCCATGCCCATTTTTTCTTGGTCGATTTTGGTCTTCGGATCAATCCGAATGCCAATAACCGGTTCGGGGAAAATTATGCGTTCCAGAATTAAAGGATTGTCCGGAGAACAAAGGGTGTCTCCAGTAGTGGTATTTTTGAGCCCAACAATCGCGGCGATTTCACCGGCGTAGACCTCGTCCACTTCTTCTCTTTGGTTAGCATGCATTCTTACAATCCGACCGACTCTTTCTTGTTCGCCTTTATTGGCGTTTAAAATATAACTGCCTCGTTTAATAGTGCCGGAATAATTTCTAAAATAAGTTAGGGTCCCCACGTAAGGATCAGCGGCTACTTTAAAAGCCAAAGCAGATAACGGCTCTTCATCTTTAGGATAACGCAGGACTTCTTCCGAGGTCTTAGGGTGAAGGCCTTTGGTTGCGGACAGGTCTAAAGGAGACGGCAGATAATCAATAACCGCATCTAGAACGAACTGGACGCCTTTATTTTTAAGAGCTGAGCCGCAAAAAACCGGCACTAACTTATTTTCAATTGTAGCTTTCCGAAGAATTCTTTTTAAATCCTCGGTTTTAATTTCTTTGCCCTCAAGATATTCGCTCATTAACGCGTCGTCGTTTTCGACAATTTTTTCAATCAGGTGATGCCTAGCTTTTTTAACGGCGTCTTCAAGATTTTGAGGAATCGGAATTTCAACAATTTTTTCTCCGTGATCGCCTTGAAATTCAAAGGCCTGATTTTTCAGAAGATCGATGACGCCACTAAAATTAGCTTCACTGCCGATTGGAAGTTCAAGCGGCACAGCATTCGGAGTTAACCGCTCGTGAATAGAGAGCAAACTTTTTTCGAAATTCGCGCCCATCCGGTCGAGTTTATTGATAAAACAAATTCTAGGCACCTTGTATTCATCGGCGTAGTGCCAGTTTGTTTCTGATTGCGGCTCAACGCCAGCCACGCCATCAAAAACAACCACCGCGCCATCTAGAACTCGAAGAGAACGCTTAACTTCAACAGTAAAATCAATATGGCCGGGGGTATCAATAATATTTATTCGGTGTTCAAAATTTTTATCGCCTTTTTGATAAGTCGGTGTCCAAAAAGCGGTGGTAGCGGCTGAAGTAATAGTAATACCACGCTCGCGTTCCTGTTCCATCCAATCCATCACAGTGGTGCCTTCGTGAACTTCGCCAATTTTGTGAGAAATACCGGTATAAAAAAGGACCCTCTCAGTAACGGTGGTTTTGCCGGCATCAATGTGGGCAATAATGCCAATATTTCTTATTTTTTCGATGGGGTAGGTACGAGGCACGTTAAAAATTTAAAATTTAAATATCAAAATTGAAAATGACAATGAAAAATTCAAAATAGCGAATGAATTAGACCACATTCTAGTAACTCGTTATCTATTGGGACGATTGGCGAAGTGAGCAAAAGCGCGGTTGGCTTCGGCCATTCTGTGCGTGTCGAGTTTTTTCTTAATGGCCGCCCCTTCGTTTTTAGAGGCCGCAATAATTTCATTGGCTAGTTTATCTATCATGGAGATGCCTTTTTTAGACCTAGCGGACTGAATCAACCAGCGGCAAGCCAGAATAAATTTTCTCTCTGGAGCCACTTCTTGAGGAACTTGATAATTGGCGCCTCCCACTCTTTTTGAAACTACCTCTAGTAAGGGCGAAGTGTTAGCGAGGGCTTTTTCAAAAATCGTAAGCGGATCTACTTTGGTTTCTTTTTCTATTTTTTCTAAAGCCGAGTAAAAAACTTTGGCAGCGGTGCTTTTTTTGCCGTTCCAAGTTAAATAATTAATAAATCTTCCCAAATCAACGCGGTGGTATTTGAAATCGGGTTTATAGTGTTTTTTGTAAATTCTTTTTTTACGCATGTTCAGTATTAAGTATCAAATATCATGTATCATGTATCATGTATCAAATTAGTTTTTAATTCTTGACACCTGATACCTGACACGTGACACTATTTGGCTTTGGGGCGCTTAGCTCCGTACTTAGATCGTTGTTGTTTCCGGCCTTCGACACCACCGGTATCTAAAATTCCTCGCACAACGTGGTAACGCACACCTGGCAAGTCCTTAACTCTGCCGCCTCGAATTAAAACCATCGAATGTTCTTGAAGATTGTGGCCTTCGCCGGGGATGTAAGCGGTTACTTCTGAACCGTTAGTTAAACGAATCCGGCAAACTTTTCTTAAAGCCGAATTTGGTTTTTTAGGAGTCGTGGTAAAAACCTTAAGACAAACTCCCCTTTTAAATGGAGAGGAGGAATCAAGGGGTCGATTTTTTAAGGTATTAAAATAGAAAGACAAAGCCGGCGATTTGCTTTTAAACTTAATGGATTTTCTTCCTTTTTTAATTAATTGGTGAGTGGTGGGCATACGAATTAGGTTTATCCGCCGGAGGCGGATCCGCCTTTGGTGGAAGGCGTAAGGTTGTAAAATGAAACAGAAGCCTGAATGTTAAAAAAATGAACTGCCCCGTGACAGTTCAAAAAGATAAGCTTTTTTACTGTTTAGGACATTGAAGATATGTTAGGAAAAATATGGATAAGTGTCAACTGGCGCTCGTATTTTCCTCTTGGAGAGCCGGCCTCGATTTTTTTCCAGCGAAAAATCGGGCCTGCATCTCGTCCCTATGGGTCCCGCCAGGGCGGGACACCAAGCCCATCTGGGACTCCGATAGCCTCTCCAAAAGGAAAATATTCGCGCTGGTTTATTGATTATAAAAAATGCCGCGGTTCTATTTCTAGAATCACGGCAGAAAGTTATTTTTTTAAAATTTACTGGCCAATATCCTCTACGAAAGCTTTGATGTGACCGTCAAAATCAAGCACCCACCCATCTCTAAATAGACCGTCCTCTGGTTTCGGATAAGCTAAGATTGCATAAGCTCGATAACTCGTTTCATTTCCTTCGATGGAATATTGATACTTGGCGTCCGGCGGAATCAAGACGCCAATTTTAAGGAAAGCGCCAATGTTCTTTTTATCAGCGATTCTATCTTCGCTCTCAGGAATCCAGTAAGCGCCGGCAGGATTATTCTTCTTGAATTCTTCCTCAGCTAAGTATACTTGAGTTAGAATTTTTTTGGCCTCCGCCTGGATTGTACGCTTCGGGTTATTAACAACCCTAGGAATTACCAGGGCCGCGAGAATACCAATAATGATTATAAAAATCAATACATTGGAAACGTAAGGAGCCCTATGAATTTCGATTTCTGAAGACACATTTCCTCCTTCTCGTGTCTGGCGAGAAAAAAATGGTTAGAGATGGCTGATTTTTTTTCAATTTTCAAGGTCGGTATTCTTTCCCGACTGTCCTTTTTTAATTTATCATATACAGAAACTTGTGTCAAATATTTTTAGCCACTAAAAAAGTTGGCCATGGTTAAGAAAACTTCGGGGCCGGAAATGAAAATAAAAAGATAAGTGGCGATTTTCCAGATTATTCCGGAGAAAAGAAAGAGAAATAGAAAAACTAAGAGAATTCCGAACATACCCAGTTTTTCTATATGCACGCCGACCTTAGGAAAAATAAGCGGCAAGATTTTTGAACCGTCTAATGGCGGAATCGGCACCAAATTAAAAATAGCCAAGATGGCGTTTAGATAAGCGATAAAGCCAAAAAGAGCGATTAAATTAGGACTTAAAAAAGCAAAGCCAAATCGAGCGATGAGACCTAAAATTAGAAGGATAAGAAGATTAGAAATGGGTCCGGCGAGCGCAACTTTTAGGGGGCCGTATTTAAAATCCTTGTGCAGGTTATAAGGGTTATAAGGAACGGGTTTGGCCCAACCTAAAACAACCGGTGAGTGAGTGATAAATAAAATAAGAGGTAGTAAAATCGAGCCGAAGGGGTCGATGTGTTTTAAAGGATTTAAAGTTAACCGGCCTGCCATTCTGGCAGTAGAGTCACCTAATTTTTCCGCAACAAAGCCGTGCGAGATTTCGTGAATCATGACTGAAAAAATCAAAACGACAAATTGAAAAATAATGAGGGGTAAGTCCATTAGCTCAATTTTAACCCATAGAACATTTTTTGGAAAAAAACGAGGAAATGTTGTAATGTTGTAATGTTCTAAAGACTATTTTTGCGCCCATAGCTCAATTGGATAGAGTATCTGCCTTCGAAGCAGAGGGTTCCAGGTTCGAGTCCTGGTGGGCGCACAAATGAAAATCTTTCCGCCATAAAGCTATAGATAGTATGTTATAATTAGTTTTATGCTCAAAAAGATTCTCATTATATTTGGAATAGTAATAGTAATTTTTATAATTCGTTTCTTGATTTGGCAAAGCGGCCTGCTTATTAAAATAGCACCGACATCCGACATGGCTTCTGATGTTTCCGGATATTCTTCAAAAGTAAATACAGAAAATGTCATACAACAATTTTTTACCCTTAATGATGGCAGTTTTTTAATAACAAGATACGTGCATCAATATAAAATGGCAGAGGGTTTTCGAGCCTTTCCAGATGGTGGAATTCCTTATGAACTTTTAAAAATGCACGATTTAATTAGAGTCTCAAATAAAGGAGAAATCTTGTGGCAGAAATTATTTATAGAAAATGAAGCTCCTAATTATGACTATTCAGCTTTTTTAATAAAAAATTCTAAAAAAAGCAGAGAGGGATTTCCGAGCATTTTGAGCCTTCCGTACGCCAGCATTAATACAATTAGAGAATGCTCACCTTCTATTATTCAACTCTCAAGAAGAAAAGAGCAAAAGATTCCGGGGCAGAGTGGATATTACGAAAAAGATTATGTATTTCTTGAATCCTTTGAACCTCAGAATGGAATTAATTTAAATATAGAAAATGGAGATATAAATTCAATTACAGATCCAAAAGATCTTTGCATAAAAGACATTCGAGAAGAAATAACAGCTTTGAAAAGTTGTAGCCCAGAATTTAGTGACCTTAATGGAATTTCTTCTAGAAAATTTGGACTTTCCATCGCTGGTTATGACTTTAGAAGATATGGACAATATTTGAATGAGTGTATATCCCCATTACTTAATGAAGTATCTTCACCTAGGAATATTACCTTTAGAGGAAAGTAATAAATTGATTTTACAGAGATCAAAAATAATCCTAATTCTCATATCTTCTAAGAAGTGCGGAATGGCTGAAATTCTTTCTGATTGAGTTCTCTAAAAAAGACCTAATAAGAAACTACTTTAAAAAAATATTGACGAATGGATTTAGAATAATTCCTAAAAGAGAGGGGCTATCCAGACCGCCTTCGGTAGACGGGGGCAGAGGTATAGTTTGGAATTGGCCGTCATTGGGATAAGGAATTCCTTGTGGAGGCATGGGAAAACTGTTGGGGTCGAAATTATTTCTGTCGAAACCTGGCGGAGGAACAGATTTTTCTCCTGAATTTTGAAGATGGGGCATTCCAGAAAATTCAGTAAAACATTTTCGAATAATTTCTTGGATTGGACCAGAGGGCTGATCACCACGGAGAAGTTTTTGAACCTCTTCTTCTTTTAAATTGCTCTTGAGACAAGCGGCCACTGGCTCGGGAAATATTCCAGTTCGGAGCATTGGCATATTTCTGCCCTGATTAGTCGGCGAATTTTGGAACATCTTTTCTTTTCTTTCTGGAGGCATAAAACCAGGACTAGATTCTCCGTAATTTCCACCTTCGTGGGGTCGAGGAGTAAACGATTCAAAACATGGCCTAATTTTGGATTCTATATCTAGTCCAGGCATCAATTCTCCGGACTTAATTTTTTCAAAATCAGCGCCTAAGTTATTACTGAAACATTCTTTAACTTCAGCCGGGGCGGTTTTAAGAAAGTCGCCAAAACCGGGGGGTGGACCGTCGAAATTCCTCTCGGAATTGTTTTGCCCTTGCCCGCCAAATTGAAAACGCGAGGCCTCAAAACAAACTCGGAAAGTATCACCCATCTCAGGTGTAAATTCTCCTGTTCCGGATTTGATTTTTTCAACATCAATCCCTTTTTCAGTTAGGCATGACAAAACTTCCAGTGGCGCATCTTTAAACATTTCATGGGGTCTAAAACCGACACCGGATTTTTCAAAACAGGTCTTCACTTTCTCCCCTATTTCCTGGCCAGGAACGAGATTACCGCTTTCAATATTTTGAATGATATTAGAACCTAAATTTTCTTTAAGACAGGCGCGCACTTCTTCAGGCGCGTTCTTGAGGCCGGCGCGCATTCTTGAAAAACCCTCCTTGGTTTTTTGGATTTCTTCGGGTTTAATTAATCCATTTTCTTCGGCAAATTTAAAACAAGCTTGCTGATTAGCTGGATTATTACAGTAGGTCTCGCAGGCCTGTTTACCAATACAACCGCCGGGGCCTTTGCCGCCGGTTTTTTTAATCCGGGTGGCTTCTTCTTGATTCATAAAACCAGCTTCTTCTGCAAAGGCAAGGCACGCTTCAAAATTATTTTGGTCACCGCAGAAAACATCACATTCTTTTTTTGACTTACAGCCGCCGGGGGTCTTGCCAGCTTTCATTAATTCCAGAACTTTTTTAGGCGGCACGCCATCTTTTTCACCCTTTATATCCAAACCGGCTTTTTCGGCAAAAGCGATGCATTCTTCGGCGTGATCAAAATTACCGCAGTAATTTTCACACGATTCTTTAGAGATACAGCCGCCAGGCATTTGGCCACCGGAACGAATAAACGTCTGAATTTTTTTGGCTTCTTTAAAATGGCTGTCGGTAATTTGGTTTTGTTCAGCCCAAGTGAGACAAACTTCCAAATTTTCCACCGAACTGCAAAACACTTTACAACTCTTCGGATCCGTGCAGCCGCCGGGACCGGCTTGAGTTTTCAAACTTTTGGAAAAGCGCCCGGCCCGAGCGGCCTCTGCTTCGTCCATTAAGCCGTTCTTTTTAGCAAAGACAATGCAGGCCTCGATATTTTCTTTTTTATCACAAAAGTTTTTACACTCGGTTTTACTCGCGCAATTACCGAGCTCGGGAATTGGAAAAGTAATTTTACTTAAAATCGCCGATTCATTAATTGCATTAATATTATCTTCGGTTTGAGCTAAAGCAGAATAAAAAACAGAAAAGCCAATCAAGATAATTGAGATTGACAACGAAACCCAGATAATTTTTTTCATATAATAAATAATTAATCTTGGAAGGGATTTTGATAAGCGCCTTCCAGAGGATTTACGCTAGCCATATTGCCGGTTGCGGGAAGGTTTTCTCCTAAAGGGTTTTGGATTTTGGCCGAGATTTCACTGCCCAACCCGCCGGGTTGATTTGAGTTTTCAGTTTGGGCTTGAATTGGTTTTTCGGTGGTTATATTTTTATTGGAAATAAACCACCACAAAAAAATAGCGATTAAAGCGACCAGAAAAATAGAGACGACAATAACTGGTTTGTTCATAGTTTTTATTAATTTAATTTTACAGGATTTAAAAATCTAAGCATAAACTAAATTATCCCCAATTTAGAATTATCGCTTTATGGTATATAATATTTGGTATGATTAAATATACTATGAAAAAGAAGATGGAAGCTAAAGAACTAAGGAAGCGGGGTATGAGCTATCGCGAGATTTCGAGTTATTTGGATATAGCTAAAAGCACAGCTAAACTCTGGTGTAAAGATGTAGAGTTGAATCAAGAGCAAAGAAAAATTTTATACAAAAAGCAAATAGAGCTAATGGCGAGAGGGCCGAATAGTAGTCGCGCAAGACGAAACAGGGAGATTGAAAAAATTCTTTCCAGCGCAGAAAAAGAGCTTAAATTACCGATTGATTCTGAAACTTACCGACTACTCGGAGCAATGATATATTGGGGAGAAGGAGATAAAACACAGCATTTCGGTATTGCTAACTCAGATCCTTTTTTAATAAAATTCATGATTAAATGGTTAGAAGATATATTGGGTATTATGCCAAACCGCATAAAAGCTTATTTGAATATTCATTCTCAGCAGAATGATATAGAAATTAAAAAATTTTGGTCAGAATTAACTGAAATTCCCATTCAAAATTTTGGAAAGACTTTTATAAAACCGACAAATAAAAATTTTAAGAAAAATAATCTTTATTATGGAACGATTCGTATAATAATTTCGAAAGGAACTGATTTACGCTATCGTGTTATGGGTTGGATTTCAGCTCTTCTCGCTAGTCAAAATCTTGAGGTTGAAAAAATTCAAAACAAGTGGCATAAATTAAGGGAAGAATATAGCCGCCCATAGCTCAGTCTGGTAGAGCTGCTCGCTCTTAACGAGAAGGTCCCAGGTTCAAATCCTGGTGGGCGGACGATTAAAAAATCTTTGCTCCGTACTCGAGCTTAGATTTTTTTACCTGCCTTGCCAAAGATTCATCGAAGGCAGGAGTCCCGAGCGAGGTCGCCTTAGCGACTGACGAGGGGCTACCTAATTATTCTGATTTCAAAAAATACCCATAAAGGTATAATTAGGGCATGGATGTAAGTTGGATGTATGCCAAGCGAAGGGCGGCTCCCGAGGCGCCCAAAAAATCTAAAACTTATCTTTATGTTTTGGTGGGCGTGATTTCCGTGTTTTTGGTCGGAGGAATAGGCGGGTATTTATTTTACGAATCAAAATCGCAAACAGCCCAAGAAATTGAAGACCCTAACAAAGAGTGCGAACGAATTTTAATGGCGGTTAAAAAAGATCAAACCAGCATCAGCATCTGCGTTAAAAGTGATGGCAGCTTGAGATTGCTCTGGGAAAAATTGCCAGTCGGAGCTAATAAAATTGATATTTATTTTAAGGATGATAACGGAGATCGAAAATTATGGACCACGGTTTTTGTAACTTCGGAATCAGGATACCTAGATTTATCTAAAACCGACCAAGGCGGCGCGGGTTATGAATTTGAAATTTATGATGGTTCGGGAAAGATTTTAATGAAAAGCGAGGGGTCGAGTCCGGCCCCAAGCGCCAGTCCCCCACCCAATACCGGCTCTCCGCAAAATCCGCCGCCCTCAAATCAACCAAACGAAAATCCGCCGGCGCCGACTCCGCCAAACCAACCCCAGCCAAATCTGCCGCCAGATAGCGGAACTCCGCCTGCCAACCCAACGCCAACTTCTTCGCCTTCGACCGACACTTCAACTCAAACATATTACACGCCAACCGGCGAGGTTTCGGGAACCAGCACTGTGCCCACGGAAAATTTTTGGGTTTTACATGTACACAACAAAATTGAAATCGGCTGGCAAAATATTCCTTCAAGCACCAACCAAATTATTATTTATCGCTCGAAAACCGAAACCGGCGGTTATCAAAAACTTTTAGAACAACAGAATCCCAAAACAACTTATGACTTTCTAAGAATTGACGACCATACGCTTCCCGAGGCCTATTACTACAAAATGGAAACCAAGATGAATTCGACGATTCTAGAAACCTACGGACCGGAATTTCTTCCGAGTTTATAAGTTTGGAGGATTTAAAATTTCATTCGCAATTTGTTGATTCGCCCGCCTGACTTCGAGTTTGACGAAGTCAAAGTCGGGCAGACATAAAATTTGTAGATTAGCATCATAATTTGTATAATGTAGGCGGTGATCAGGACTCAAACTCCGCTTTCTAAATTAACTCACATTAGTCCTAAATTTTTAAAGGGATTAGAAAGGTTGGGACTTAAAACAGTTGCCGATTTAATCTGGCACTTTCCCAGCCGTTATGAAGATTTTTCTCAAATTTATAAAATCTCGGATTTAGAGCCGGGCCAGCAAGCCACTATCCAAGGCCTCATTAAAAAAATAGATACCCGAAGAAGCTTTAGGCGGCGAATGACGATTGTGGAAGCGCTCATACAAGATGAAACCGGCTCAATCCGCGCGGTTTGGTTTAACCAGCCCTATCTTAAAAATACCCTTCATCCTCAGAGATTAATGAATTTCTCGGGAAAAGTATCGATTTCCGAAAATGATCTCTATTTATCTCATCCTGATTATGAACTTTCAAATAGTGCCCAGGGGCAAGATACGCGACACACCGGAAGATTAGTGCCGATTTATCCGGAGACCAAAGGGCTCACTTCGCGGGCTCTACGTTTTATCATTCAACCCGTGCTTCGAGATTTGGAAAAAATGCCGGAGTTTATGCCGGAGGAAATACTCAATCGGGAAAATTTTCCGGAGATAAATCAAGCCATTCAAAAAATTCATTTTCCGGAAACAACCGAAGAATCGGAAAAAAATAAAGAACGTTTCTCTTTTCAAAATTTATTCTTGCTTCAACTTTTTAATTTGGAGCAAAAACTAAAATTAGCCGGCCAAAGAGCGCCATCAATTATCTCCCAGATTCCATATATCAAAGAAATTATAGAAACCCTGCCTTTTGAGCTTACGGACTCTCAAAAAAAATCTCTGTGGGAAATTATTCAGGATATGGAACGTTCCTCTCCAATGAACCGCCTGCTTCAGGGTGATGTGGGCTCGGGAAAAACCGTGGTGGCGGCGATCGCGGCGCTTACCGCGGCTAAAGCCGGTTTTCAGGCGGTTTTTTTGGCGCCGACCGAGGTTCTCGCTTCTCAGCATTTTAAGACGATGAAAAGCTTATTTAACGGAATCAAACAGAAAAATAAAAATGAGACGCTTCCAACTTTAGGAATTTTAACATCCTCTCAATCAAAAATTTTCTGGCCGGATCTGGAAAATGAAAGTGAATGGAAAAAAACAGAATTTCGGAAAAAAATTTCAACCGCTGAGATAAAAATTATCATTGGCACTCACGCCTTAATTCAAAAAATAGTCAAATTTAAAAATTTAGGACTCACGATTGTCGATGAACAGCACCGCTTTGGCGTCAGGCAAAGAGCTCTACTTGCTCACGGACAGACGCAAGCAATAAGGCAGGCGGTACCGCATTTTTTAAGCATGTCGGCCACTCCAATTCCGCGAACACTGATGCTCACGGTTTTTGGGGACTTAGATTTGTCGATTATTGACGAATTACCGAGTGGCCGAAAAAATATCATCACCAAAGTGGTGGCACCAGAAAATCGTCTCAAGGCCTATGGCTTTATTCGCGAACAAGTTAGAAGAGGTCGGCAAGCGTTTGTTATTTGTCCACGCATTGAACCCTCGACTAACGACCAAAAACTAACTAGCCGCGAAAAGAAATTATGGGAGGTAAAGTCGGTTAAAGAAGAGTATGAAAAACTATCCAAGAAAATTTTTACTGAATTTAAAGTAGAAATGCTCCACGGACAAATTAAGTCTAAAGAAAAGGAGAAAATAATGAGCGATTTTAAAGACAACAAAATTCAGATTCTGGTTTCCACTTCCGTGGTTGAAGTTGGAGTAGACGTGCCGAACGCGGTTATCATGATGATTGAAGGCAGTGACCGATTTGGCCTCTCTCAACTCTACCAATTTCGCGGGCGAGTGGGGCGAGGCGAACACCAATCATTTTGTTTTTTATTTACCGAATCACAGAGCAGAACCACTGAGGCGCGGCTAAACGCCTTAATTAAGGCCAAAAACGGCTTTGAGCTGGCGGAGTTGGATTTGAAATTCCGCGGCCCGGGAGAGTTTTTGGGGGCTGGCCAGAGCGGAATACCGGATATTGCCATGAGGGGACTGCAAGATATGAATTTGGTTAAAACCAGTCGTGAGGCGGCGCTAAAAATTATGGGGGCTTCCCAAGGACTTAAAAAATATCCCCTGCTTAAGGAGAAACTAGATGAGTTTGAAAGACGGTTGCATAAGGAGTGAAAGATTAAATTATAGGTGTTAGGTTTTTCCTCCGGAAGAGGATCCTCCTTTGGCGGAAGGTGAGAGGTGATAGAAGAGAGAAGATAGAATATTGAGATACTAATGAAATTAAAAAAATATTACCATTTAGCTAGACACAAAAACCTAATACCCGCCGACCCACTAGCGCCGCAACCAACGTTACCTCCTGCTGAATTAAGACCGTATAAACAAATCGCAGTAACTCCGATAGCATTAGTACAAGATGTTGCACCACTCGATGGGGCGTTCGCTACAACAGAATAAAGATAAAGTCCACCGCTTAAACCACTAGAACTTCTAAGTAGCGTCGCGGAGACACCGGATGCGGGAGCGATATCTAATTTTGCTCCTGGCGAGGCGACTCCAACTCCCACGTTTGTTCCATCATCATAAATAACACTGTTTGTTAAAGTGGCTCCGCCTGCAGCCCATTTCGATATATAATTTTGTGAGCCGCTGCCGGGATTGGCGGCGGTGGTTTGGCGAGTGCCGTCTGGGAAAACAATAGCCGTACCGGATTGTGATAACCTAATATCATTTTGATGAGTGGACGTTGCGGTAAATCTAGAAGTGCCGGAAACATCAAGTTTATAAGTCGGATTACTTTGGCCAATGCCGACATTGCCTTTGACTGCGGCGAGGGTAGTGGTGGCAGAAGTGTAGAAAGTGACATCAGGTAATCCGGCGCTACCGACTGAAAGAGAGCCGGTGAAAAAAGAATTTAAACCGACCTCAAATGACGCTAACTGGGATGGATTTAGCACTCCAATTCCTATTGCTCCGTTATTTTTGAGAATCAAGTTATATTTGCTTGGTATAGCACCGTTATTAAAAATTAGATCGCCGTTCGCCATTTTAACTGAAAATTGAGAAGTTCCGGTTGAGCTTTTAAAATCAATTAAATCAAATCCGGTTGCTCCTCCTTGAAGAATAGTAAGAGGATGGGTTAATGGAGTAGAAGTAGCGTTGACGCCTAATTTACCTGGAAAATAATAGTTGCCGTTGCCAGTTAAAGAACCAAAAGTACCAGCGGAAACATTGCCGGCATTAATAGTAATGGAAGCGCCATTCGCAACAATAGTGCCAGAGGCATAGATGTTTTGGGCTCGAATGGTATTAGCTAAAAGACGGCCGCGAACATAAATTCGGGGGGTGTCTTGATCGATTCCAGAATCATAAAAACCTGTTAAATCCGTCACATCATCTGGATGAAGAAGACTGCCAATACTGATACCTACGCGATCACCGAATGGAGGAGTAGCAGTACTATTACGGATAGCAACAAAAGTATTATAAGAAGTTGGTAAACTTGCGCCAAAACGACCATCAGTGATTTTAAAAAGATAATTCTCGCCACCAAAAAGAGGAGTAGTAATAGTAAATTTGGTATCAGAAGGAACGGTTGAAGAACCGATAATTAAATTACTGCCGTTGGTATTTAAGATACCACTTCCGCCGGGCGGAGGATCTGTTGGCCCGACAAAGGCCCGCGCTACCCAAATCCCGAGCGGCATTACCAAAACAACCACGAAAACAGTAATAAAGATTTTGATAAGGTTGATATTTTTAGCTTTCATTTTTTTGTTAATTAGGATTTTGGTTTTGGGCGCCGGAGCCAGAAAGGTCTGGAATTTGATTTAGAGATTCAAGAGTGGGGTTTTTAAGCTGGTCATCGATTAATCTGGCCACTTGACTGTCCCCTTTTAGCTTGGTCCAAAAAATTATTTCTTTGGAATTTAAACGAATTTCGTTTTTTGGGCCCCAAAAAATATCCTGGAAGGTCTGCAAACTGAATTCAAAATTGCTGCCGGTCTCGTTTCTTTGGATAAAGAAAACATTTTTTAGTTTGGGGTATGGAAACCAGCTTAGCTTGCCAAAATAAACTTCGCCGTTTGAGAGGTAAACTGCGGAATAGGGCGAGTCCTTGACGCCAGAGCTTCCTTGATTGGTTTTGGTAATAAGCCAGATAATTGCGCCTAAAAGCACGGCTAAAATAACGATTAAGATAGTGATGATAATTTTGGTCTTCATTTAAATTTTTATTTGATAACTAAATATCCAACTGGGCCTTTATCTGGCCCACCGCAGGAGGGACAGAAAAATTTAAACTTACCAGAGGCGGAGGCCTGAAGAGAAATTAATCCCGAGCCGCCTTTTTTAATGGATTTAGAAAAACCGAAATCCGGCTGGGAAATATCGTAATTTTTGTCAATAGCCGAAAATTGTAGATTAAGAACGTCGCCGGAGTTTACAATCACTGTGTCGGGAATAAATTTATTTTTATCAATCTTGATTTCAAATATTCTTAATTTAGAATCAGAGCCGGGCGCGGCGGGAACGACATTTTCCGGTCGAGCAACATTAGCCGGAAGGTTTTTTGAATCTTGGTTAGGGACAATAATATTATTAACAGAGGCATCTAAGGGAATGCGGGTGGTACTAGGCGGTGTTTCGTTTTGAGAGTTATTAGCTGATTTCGAATCTGAATTCCCTACTCCTGATTTATTAGAAAATCCATAAATTATCATGCCGACCCCAAGCACAACTACCGCGGAGATAATGATAGTATTTTTATTCATGGAAATTACTAATAAGGAGCTGAAGTGGTAGCCATTAAATTATACCACGTAAAGATGCCGCCCACCTTAACACAGATTTGAAAAAGGTCATCTCCTCCTGATTTTTCAAACCAAATACTACCGCGGGTGCTATCGTCGCAAGTGTCTTTTGCGAAGCCGCCAGCAGGAATCAAGCGCATGCCACCCACAATAGTCAATTCTTGGTCAGTCGAAGTGGCGGTGGTGGTGCCGATGCCTAACCGAACCAATCCTCCTCCGCCAGCTACCACATAAACCGGACTGGTTAAACGAGAAGGAGCACTCAGAACGTCAAAGCCATATGAAGAGTCGGGCGCGGCGCCAATGCCAACATTACTATTACCAAAATAAATAACTCCATTAACTGACCCCCATTTTCTACCGGGTACGCCAAGTTGAAGAGCTGAAGGATTAGCGGTGGAGCTAGGAACGATATCAGAATCAAAAGTAGCGGCGTTAATTCTGGCAACACCAGTTTGAATAAGTTGAGAAAATCTTTTTTGGATGTTGGTAGCATTGTAGTGAATACCGATCGTAACATCGACAGAATCTAAAGCATCGGGATAAATTCTTTTCACAAACTCCAATCTATCAATCACCACGCGATCTGAAGTTAGGGCTTGAGGAATGCCGTTCTCTCCTTCTTTTAAATAGGCCTTGCCTTGGTCTAGGTAGATGTAGTTTTTGGCCACGGGCAAAAACTGTTCGGGCGGACCAGCAATGTAGTCAGTGCTTGAAGTCACTCGAAAAGTAAGAGTGCTAGTGGGAACAGCCACTAGCCGGCCACCAACATCAGTTACTTCATTTTCGGTTTCGATTAAACTTGATTCTTCAACAAAACGCTGAATGACATTTAATAAAAATTGGCTCTGCCGATTAACTTCGGCTCTGGATGACTCTCTATTTTGAACTTGAAGAACTGTTAGAAGAATGGAAACAAAAGCAATGGAAATAACGCTAAAGATAGCGATAAAAACTAGAATCTCGATAAGAGTCAGGCCTTGCTTTTTTCGCGTGAGATAAATAAATTTTTTAAGCAGGTTTATCATTAATTTCATTAATCATCTTGCTTGCTAGAATTTTTTACAATAAACCAAACCAACTAAAAAGATTAAAAATATTAATATCAGTTTCAACAGTTAGAGCCACTAAAGCCGCGCCCAAAATTAGAAGATCAAATTCAAAACCATTGACTAGAGGTTTTTTGGTCGCGATTTTCCAGATATTTATTATTAAAAATTGAATAATAAGTAGGATGGAAATCGGCTGAACTAAAATTCCAACAATTAAAAGCAGACCGCCCACAAATTCGACAATCGCCACAACAGGCGCCCAAAAATTCCCGGGTTTAAAACCAACGCTCGATAACCATTCGGCGGTGCTTTTTAGATTTTTTAATTTCGGCCAACCGTGAGCAACTAAAATCACGCCCAAGATAATTCTTAAAAAGAAGATGGCCCAATTGCTAAATATCCAAAAGAAAGGAAACATTAATATTTATTATAACATATTCAAAATAGCAAGATATAATTAACTTGATAACTTATGGCTTATAATTTATAAATTAAAGGTAATGGCCCTATCGTCTAATGGTTAGGACATCGGCTTTTCAAGCCGGTAACCGGGGTTCGACTCCCCGTAGGGCTGCGAATTAAATTTTTAAGAATGGAAATCCTGGCCATCGAGACGAGTTGCGATGAAACAGCCTTGGCTTTAGTTCAGGCCGAAGGCGGCATTGCAAATCCGCGTTTTGAGGTTTTGAAAAGCGTGGTGGCTTCGCAGATTGCCGTACACCGGCCATTTGGGGGAGTTGTGCCTAACCTAGCTAAAAGAGAACACCTTAAAAATTTGCCAATATTGTTCGAGCAAATTTTTAAAAATTATCAATTACCAATTTCCGATTTTTCAAAGAAATCTCAAAAAGATAAAAAGATGCGTGCTGTAGGATACGGGTTACAGGATGTAGATTTGATTGCGGTTACAGTGGGACCAGGGCTTGAGCCGGCGCTTTGGACGGGAATTAATTTTGCCAAAGAAATTGGCAAAGTTGGCAAATCGCCCTCCTTCGCCAAGGCTGCGGCGGGCAAGCAAATGGTAAATCGCAAAATTGTTGGAGCTAACCATCTGGAGGGCCACCTATATTCCTTTCTTTTGCCGAATCGATCTATAACCTATAACCTAAAACCTAAAACCTTATTTCCGGCTGTTGCTTTGATTGTGAGTGGTGGACATACGGTTTTGTTGAAAATGGATAGTTTAGTGAAATGGGAAAAAATCGGAGAAACAAGAGATGACGCAGTGGGCGAGGCATTTGATAAGGTAGCGCGGCTTTTAGGACTCCCCTATCCGGGCGGACCGGAGATTGAAAAAATTGCCCAAAAAGGAAGCTCGACGTCTATAAATTTTCCAAGACCGATGATTTATGAGAAAAATTTTGATTTCAGTTTTTCGGGCCTGAAGACGGCGGTGCTTTATCACTTGCGTGATTTAGGATATAGCCATCAGCCACTAGCCACTGGGGTAAAAAAATTACTAAACCCTATACCCAAAACCCTAGTGGCTAATATAGCGGCGTCTTTTCAGGCGGCGGCAATTGAAGTTTTGGTTAAAAAAACAATGCGGGCGGCGCAAGAATTTGGCGCTAGGTCGGTTTTGCTCTCCGGTGGAGTGGCGGCCAACGCTTTTTTGCGAAATAGTTTAAAAAAATCGGCGAGTAAGGCCGGAGTTCAATTTTTAGTGGCGGATAAAAAATATAATACTGACAATGCGGTGATGATCGCGGCCGCCGGGTATATGACGTATTTACGCAAGAAAAAATACCCGTTTAAAGCAAACGGCAACCTTGAAATTTAATCATTCCACTATAGAAGAATATTCATTTATAATGGAATAGAAAAAAGGTATGCTTTGGGCGAATGGGAATCTTTCTATTTAGAATTAAGAATTAGGAATAATGAATTAGGAGATAATCTTATTGAAATTTCTGACTGGATTTTGTAGAATAATTTTGAAATCTTTCACTAGATTTCTCTGACTCCGTAGTGAGCGAAGTGCTACTTGCCTCTGTTCATCTTACCCAGTTCCAAGTAGGTGTCTTACCAAATAATCCACCACTTTGCCATGACCTACGGGGTCTTTTTTTATTTCGATTAAATAGGTTGATTTTTAAAGATTGTTTCCTATAATGATTATGCTCCTTCTATGACAATAGTGGGAGTAAATTGTTTCTAGCACCCGGTGGGATGAAGTACAGATAGTCAACACTTCATAACACCGGTGCTTTTTTATTTGATTGATTGGAAAACTTAAGAAAATTAAGTAAAATCATTAGATATGAGTGAACTTGGACCGAGATACGATCACAAAGAAATTGAAGATAAGATTTATAAACTCTGGGAGAAATCCGGGTATTTCTCCGCCGAAGGCGGATCCGCCTCTGGCGGAAATCCTGATAAGCGCAAACCCTATTCAATAATTATGCCGCCGAATAATGCGAACGGCTCGCTGCATTTGGGGCACGCGGTAGGACTGACTTTGCAGGATATTTTAATTCGATACTGGCGGATGCAAGGTCGAAAAACGCTTTGGCTGCCGGGGGCGGATCACGCGGGATTTGAAACCCAGGTGGTGTATGACAAAAAACTGGATAAGGAAGGACGGAATAGATTTACCATTCCCCGCGAGGAACTTTGGAGAGAAATTTGGGATTTTACACAGACCAACAAAAAATTGATGCAGGAGCAGACCAAGAAACTCGGAGCTTCTTGTGATTGGTCGCGCGAGCGATTTACGCTGGACCCGGAAATTATAAAAGTCGTTTATGAGACCTTTGAACAGTTATATAAAGACGGCTTGGCTTACCGCGATTTAAAAGTGGTGAACTGGTGCCCTAAACATCGCACCGCGCTTTCGGATTTGGAAGTAAAATTTGTGGAGCAAGAAGACCCGCTTTATTTTATAAAATACGGACCGCTTACGGTGGCGACAGTGCGTCCAGAGACGAAATTTGGCGACACAGGGCTCGCGGTTAATCCTAAAGACGCGCGATATAAAAAATATATAGGTAAGGAAATAGAGGCAACCGGAGTTTTGGGACCGCTTAAATTTAAAGTGATTGCGGATGAGGCGGTGGACCTAAAATTTGGCACGGGAGTGGTTAAAGTGACACCAGCACATGACCAGACGGACTTTGAAATTTGGCAAAGGCATAAAGATGAAATCCCGGGACCAAAGCAGATTATTGATGAGTTGGGGCGACTGATGACTAGTAGCGGACTCGGCGAGTACGGAGGGTTGAAAGTTATGGAAGCGCGGGAAAAGGTGGTGGAAGCAATGAAGCAAATTGGAATTTTAGAAAAAGTAGACCCGAACTATAAACACCAAATCGCGACTTGTTATAAGTGTGGCAACACGCTTGAGCCATTGCCTAAGATGCAGTGGTTTATTCGTATGACTACTCAAGCTAAAAGCGAAAAGCTAAAAGCGAAAAGTAATGGAAAGTCGCTTAGGGATTTGGCGGTGGAGGCGGTTAAAAGCGGAAGGGTAAAATTTACGCCGAAGCGGGCGGAGAAAGTTTTCATGCACTGGATGAAAAATATTCGGGATTGGAACATATCGCGGCAGATTGTTTGGGGAATTCGGATTCCGGCGTGGTTTTGCGTTAGTTGTGGGAAAGAGAAAATTAATCCTCTTATAAAATCCAAGTGGTTTTTGGTGCGACACGGAGAAACGGATTGGAATGTTGAGGGAAGGGCAAATGGTCATACGGATATACCGCTGAATAAAATAGGATTTCAACAAGCTAATATGGCCGCTGAAAAATTAAAAGGTGAAAATATTGATTTGGTTCTATGCTCAGATCTTAAACGAGCTTCTCAAACCGCAGAGATTATAGCTAAAAGATTAGGTGTTGAATTAATAATAGATAAAGATCTGAGAGAAAGAAACATGGGCGTTGTTGAAGGAATGTTAAGAGAGGAATGGAAACAAAAACATCCAAATATGTCAGAAAGTTTAGAAAGTAGGCCGCTAGACGGAGAAAGCTTAGGTGAATTACAAGATAGAATATTTAAAACTTTTAATAAGCACAAATCACAGCATAAACATAAAAATATTGTCCTAGTAACTCATGGCGGCTCAATTAGATCATTGTTAGGCAAACTCAGAAATATGAAATTTGAGGATTGGGCTCATTTACAGTCAAAAAATACCGAAATTTTTAAATTTGATATTAGCGAAGATTGTGGAAAATGTGGTTTAGATTTATACGAGCAAGACCCGGATGTTTTTGATACTTGGTTTTCGTCGGGGCAGTGGCCGTTCGCGACTCTAATGAGTCGTGAAAGTTCAAAGTTAAAAGCGAAAAGCGAAAAGTTGGGAAAGGACGATTTCAAAAATTTCTATCCGACGGATGTGATGGAAACGGGCTATGACATTTTGTTTTTCTGGGTGGCGAGGATGATTATGCTGGGGATTTACCGAACCGGCAAAGTGCCTTTTAAAAACGTCTACTTGCACGGACTAGTGCGCGACAAAGACCGGCAGAAGATGTCTAATCCAAAGGCAATGTGATTGACCCGCTGGGCGTAGCCGAGACCTACGGCACGGACGCGGTTAGAATGGCGCTCGTTGTTGGCAATACGCCCGGCAATGACATTGTGATTTCAGAGGACAAAATCCGCGGGTATCGAAATTTCGCCACGAAAATTTGGAACGTAGCCAGATTTGTGATGATGAACTCGCCCTCCAAAATTTTGCGGAGCAAAACTTGGGAGGGTAAACCTTCTTTCACTACGCAAGATAAAAAAGATTTAGCGGCGCTTAAGAAAATAAAAACACAAGTGGCTAACCATATTGAAAAATTCGAATTTCATTTGGCGAGTGAAAAAGCGTACCACTATTTCTGGCATACTTTGGCTGATAAAATAATCGAAGAGACCAAGCCTAGATTGAACAGGAAGGATTCGAAAGATGCGGCAGTGGCTTATTTTAAACTCGAGACCGTTTTGCTTGAGTCGTTAAAGATACTGCACCCTTTTATGCCGTATGTGACTGAAGAGATTTGGCAGAAATTTAGGCCGGGAACAATATTGATGATAGAAAAATACTAAAAATACTATGCTTATTTTAGCAATTATTTTAGGACTACTACCGGGATTTGCTTGGCTCATTTTTTATTTTAAGGAAGATTTGCATCCAGAGCCCAAAAAATTAGTGGCGTTGGTTTTTATCGCGGGCGCGGGAATAACTTTATTGGCCTATATCTTTCAATGCATTTCGTTTAAGGGATTTTTCCCAAGCGAGGGTTGCGGGCTGGGACTGGATGCGGCCATAGCCAACTCCCCTGTTTTAAAAGGGATACTTTTGATTCTTGTTCTTGCAGTAATTGAAGAAGTTTTGAAATTCGGAGCCGCATATTTAGTGGTCAATAAAAGCGCTAATTTTGACGAACCAGTGGACGCAATGATTTATCCGGTGGTGGCGGCCTTGGGTTTTGCCACAGTCGAGAATTTCGCGGTAGCTTATCAACTATTACATACTGGAGGTTTAAATGGAGAAATAACATCGATAGTTGGCGCGTTTAGAGCAATTTCTCTTAGATTTACCGGAGCTACCCTACTACATGCTTTAACTTCAGGAATAGTGGGTTATTTTTGGGCTAAATCCATAAGAAATTTTGAGAAAAAACGGATGATTTTTACCGGGTTAATACTGGCCACCGTGTTGCACGCGATTTTTAATTACCTTATAATTGAATTTGACGATCGAATTTATACAGCTTTATTTCTGATTATTATTGGATTTTTTGTTATAGCTGATTTTGAAAAATTAAAGCGGCGAAAAATATAAAATGAATAACTCCGAAGAAAAATTTTTTGAGGAATATGCGGAACACAACGCCAACGAAGGAGAGGCGGAATTAGTGGGCGCCAATACCCTAAATAGCAAAATGAAAGTGAATTCTAAAAAAGCCGAATTAGAAATCGATTCCGAACCAGAAGGCCAGCTCACAATTGACGTCTATCAAACGCCAACGGAAATAGTGGTTGAGTCGGCGGTGGCTGGAGTGAGCCCTGATGACTTAGACATTAATGTGACCGCGGATTCGGTATCGATTGTGGGCCGAAGAAAAAGAGAAAAACAAGTGAGCGAAGAAAATTATATTTACCAAGAATGTTACTGGGGCAAATTTTCGCGATCAATAATTCTCCCCCAGGAAGTTGATCCGGATGAAGCATCGGTTGATTTTAAAAATGGAATTCTTTCTATCCACTTGCCAAAACTTAACCGTAAAAAAGCTAAGAAATTAAAGGTAGGGTAAACTTAGAAGTTAGAAATTAGGAGTTAGAATGATTAGAAATGAGTTGACCCCTGTACTAATTTTATTAGTTCAGGGGTTGATTTTTACTCTGTAATAAGATAAGATTAGCCCCATGCGAAAGTGTGAAATTTGCGGCCGGGGTTCAGTGATGCAAGGCAAGAGAAAACTGCTTCGTGGCCACTATAATCCAGTCAATTATTTAAGAAAATATCCCAATCTCCAAAAAACTAAACTTCCGGACGGAAAGGGGGTTTTGGCGTGTACGCGATGTATGAGGACGCTTCAAAAAACTCCTAGATAAGGTAGGTTTTTTAAATTTTTTCGGTAGTTAAATTTCTACGGGCTGTAGTATAACGGCAGTATACACCCTTGGGGTGGGTGCGACCCGGGTTCAATTCCCGGCAGCCCGACACTAGATTTTGTTGACGAACTTAAGAGTTTACAAAATCTTGTGTCCCGTCTTAGGCGGGGCAACAATAAATTCAAGAAAAAATGTTCGATCTTACAGCGTTAATTCAGGCGGTTGGCTATGTGGGGATATTTGGAATTGTTTTTGCTGAATCAGGTATTTTCTTGGGTCTTTTTTTGCCGGGCGATTCCTTGCTTTTTACCAGCGGTCTTTTGGTTTATAAAGGAATTCTTAACTTCGAAATACTCGCAATCGTAACTTTTTTAGCGGCGATTTTGGGTGATAGTTTTGGATATGCTTTTGGCCGGCGAGTGGGCCCGGCAATATTTAAGAAAGAGGATTCGATTTTATTTCATAAAGACCATCTGGAAAGAGCTAAGAAATTTTATGAAAAGCACGGCGGCAAAGCTATTATTTTGGCCCGCTTTATGCCGATTATAAGAACTTTTGCTCCAATTTTGGCTGGAGTCGGCGGAATGAAATACTCAAGATTTATTTTTTTTAACGTTGTCGGCGCTTTCTTGTGGAGTTTAGGACTTATCACTCTAGGTTACTATCTAGGAGCTTTAATACCTAATATCGAATATTTTATATTACCGATTATAGCGTTAATTATTTTGGCATCGATTTCACCGACTATAATTGCCTTAATCAAAAATGAAAATTATCGAAGAGAGGGATGGAAACAAATCAAAGATTTTTATTTAAAAGTAAGAAATCGCAAAAAAAACAACCAATAGAAATCCCGCCCAGATATCCGGCCTTTCGCCAGTCCTAAATTAAAAACTTAGGTTGGGAACTCACTTTTAGCGAGCTGGATAACCAACAAGCCAGAAGTCAAGTTATCCCCTAATTAATTATTTGATCCGGAATCTTAGGCGGGATTCCTAATTCTATTATAGCACTAATTTTTTAAAAATTTGGAAAACTCTGTGGAAAAAAAACCGAGCAACTAGCTTTAATTTAAGGAGGGGGTTCTTATCCTCTCTGGCCTAACTAACTGATTTTGAATCAAGCTTACGCTTCAAGTAAATTAAACCTAAAGAAGCTGCGGTGACGCTGCCTAAAAGATCTAAGAAAAGATCGAAAAGAGTATCAGGAAGAACCAGTGGGTTTGGCGCGAAATTTAGGGGGTGTCTTTTTAATAGATAGACATCGGCTAAATATTCGTAGAATTCCCAAAGCACGCCCACTAAAGCAACGAACCCTAAAATAATAATCAATTTTGTGAAAAAATGGGTGTTGTCTCCAAAAATATGATTTTTAACAAAGGCAAAGTAAATAAAAAAAAGAGCTACCCAAACACCCCCCGAAAAATGCAGGAGATCGTCGAGATACCAGATAGAATCATACCAATCGAAATATCCGGCAATAATATGAACAACTGCTATTACAAAGAACAAGATCAAAATCAGTCGTTTCATGAGTAAATTGTGGAGAAAAAAACTACCGCTTCTTCCATTGTGGGTCGTCCGCTAGGACTCCTTCAAAACCCTCGGTTTTGAATAATTTCCTACTCGGGAAACCGACGTTTTCCCGACCCCTTTCCTCCGCAATGCGAAAAACTAACGTTTTTTCCATTGCGGTGCCCGCCTGGCCTTTTTCAAACCGTATTTTTTTCTTTCTACCGCTCGGGAATCCCGAGTAAGAAATCCTAGCCCTCGTAATCTTTTTTTGAAATCAGAATTTAAATTTACCAGAGCTCGAGAGAGACCGTGACGAACAGCTTCAGCTTGAGCCTTAAGGCCACCTCCATGAATATTCACGGTGATATGAAATTTTTCTTCAAGTTTAAGATTAGCAATGGGAGACAACGCCATTTCCTGTAATTCTCCCGGCTTGAAGTATTCAGAAATCTTTTTGTCGTTAATGCGGGCATCACCGCGACCGCTCATGATTCTTACTCGAGCGATAGCTGTTTTACGCCGGCCAACCCCTTCAAAATATCGTCCATCAGAAGAACTGGTTGGTTCTTTTTTTTCGGCTTTATTCTGATCTTCATCAGCAGAAATTTTGCTTTTTCTAATCATATTATTCTTCAAAAATTAAATGGTGAAGACGCTTTTGGTTTAACAAATTTTTAGGCAACATTCGGCGCACGGTTTCCTGAATGACTTTCTTAGGATTTTTAGTAAAGGCCTGATCGAAAGTTAACGACTTTAAATGACCGACATAACCGGTATGGCGATGATACACTTTTTCCTTGAATTTACGGCCGGTTAAAACAATATTTTTATAGTTTTTTAAAATAACCCTGTCAGAACCAATTAAACGAGGATCATAAGCAGGGCTTTGCTTGCCCTGAAGAATAACGGCGATTTCCGAAGCCAGACGGCCAAGTTTTTTATTTTTAGCATCAATGTGAAAATCCATAATAATTATTCTTGAATAAATTCAATAGTGGCCAAAGGAGCGCCATCTCTTTTTCGGGATTTTCCAACTTTAACAATTCTTAAATAGCCACCGGGCCGATTTTGATATCGCGGAGCGATAATATCAAGAAGTTTTTTTACGGTTTTTGGATTTTGAAGTCGGGAAGAAATGAGTCGGCGACTGGCGAGATTTTGCTTTCTGGCTAAGGTAACCATTTTTTCAACCATTGGTCGGATGGCTTTGGCGCGGGTTTCGGTTGTTTCAATTTTGCCTCGTGTAATCAGATTATTAGCCAAATTCCTCAGAAAAGATTTTCGGCGACCTGAAAGTCGCCCGAATTTTTTACCTTTTTTTAAGTGACGCATATCGGAAATTATTCAGATTTTTTGCCGGAAGCTTTCTTTTTGGATTTGGTTTTTTCCTCTTTTTCGGCTTTGGTTCCAACTTTAGGAAAACTCAGAAGTTCAAATTCCTGAACAGCGACTTCGGAAATGGTTTTGAAATGATCGTTTAAAATATTCGATGCTTTCCTTAGCGCCGAAGATGGGCTAATAGTGCCATCGGTTTCGATTTCTAGTCGCAGACGGTTATAGTTGGTTCTGTCGCCAACGCGCATATCTTCGATTGAATAACTGACATTAGAGACGGGCGAGAAAAAGGCGTCGATAGCAATGGTGCCAATCGCCAATTTTTCTTCTTCTTTTCTTGATTCAACAGCTGAATAACCTAATCCCCTTTCAACTTTTATTTCGATATCCAATTCAGCGTGTTTATCGGTGATGGTAGCGATAGTTTCGCTGGGATTTAAAATGATGATATTGGAATTAATTTTAATATCGGAAGCGGTAACGTCTTTAATCCCTTTCACTTTTAAAAGCAAGGTTTGGGGTTCATCAACATTCATATGGAACCTGATTTTTTTGAAGTTCAAGCTTAATTCAACCATATCCTCTTTAATGCCGGGGAGGGTTGAAAATTCGTGGGAAACTCCTTTAATTTTAATTTGAGTGATAGCCGCGCCAGGCAAAGAAGACAAAAGAACTCTTCTTAAAGTATTGGCGATGGTTAGGCCATAACCGGCAAAAAGACCCTCAATTTCAAAAACGCCAGATTTCTGATTCTCAGAAACAGTTTTAATAGAAACAGATTTACTTAAATAACTCCAGTACATTTTTTATTATTTAGAAAATGATTCGACTAAAAGATTGATTTCTAGGTGGGGAGAGGCCTCTTCGGGGAATTTAATTATTGTACCTTCTACTTTTTCTTTATCCAGAGATAACCAAGCGGCTGGTTCATATTTTTTGATGCGGTCCTTCATTTCGTTAAACCACTTTAATTTTTTTGAATCTTCTCTGAAACCGATAATATCATGGATTTTGACTTGGTAACCCGGAGACCTTACTCGATGACCATTTATGGTGACGTGGCCGTGAATAATCATTTGTCTTGAGGTGGCACGAGAAGAAAAAAATCCCAAGCTAAAAATAACATTATCTAACCGACGTTCTAGAAGCTCCATAATTTTGGCGGTGGTAGAACCGGTTTCTTTTTCAGCTTGTTTAAACAATCTTAAAAGATTTTTCTCGTTTAAGCCATAGGTTAATTTAAATTTTTGTTTTTCGGCGAGTTGCCGGCCAAATTCAGAAAGAGCGCGGCGCCTTTTACTTACTGGACCGTGCATGCCAGGCGGATACGGCTTTCTAACAGCCGCGCATTTAGGAGAATTGCAGCGCTCCCCTTTTAGACCAAGGCGAACTCCTAGGGCACGTTCTCTTTTTTCTTTTACTTTAGGCATAAAAATAGGTTAGAGGTTTTAGGTGATAGGTTAATAGTTAATTGATTAGACGCGTCTAGGTTTAGCCGGACGGGGGCCATTGTGAGGAATTGGAGTCACGTCTCTGATTGAAGTGACATTAAAGCCGTGATTTACCAAAGAACGAATAGCGGAGTCGCGGCCGCCGCCAACGCCTCTTACTATAACATCGACATCAGTGGGCCCTGTTATTTTAAGTTTTTCACTTAAAGCCGCAATAATTTTTGACGACGCAAAAGGAGTGGCTTTTTTAGGACCAGAAAAACCCAAGGATCCAGCCGAAACCCAAGTGATAACATTTCCCGCAGTGTCAGTCACGGTAATCAAAGTATTATTAAATGAGGTTTTGATATAGACTCGGCCGTGAGTTATTTTCTTGGTTTTTTTGGAAGCAACAGTTTTGGCCATAGCGGCTTCCCTAACGGCTTTTTCTTTTAAAACCTCTTCTGATGTTTGTTTGATGACTTTTTTCTTGCCCATAGTTTTATTTCAGATCAACTTTTCTTTTGCCGCTGCCAGCGGTTTTTCGAACATTACCGCGGACGGTTCGAGAATTAGTTTTGGTGCGTTGACCTCGAGCGGGCAACCTTTTTAAATGCCGCGTACCCCGATAAGCTTGAATATCTTTTAACCGCTGGATATTGCGTTTGATAATTTGTTTTAATTCTCCTTCAACTGAATAATTTTTTTCGATAAGACTTTGAATCCGGTTAATTTCTTCGCTGGTTAAATCTTTGGTTCTTTTGGTTAAATCGATTTTGGCATCGGTTAAAATGCGACGACTGGCGGTTCGCCCAACGCCATAAATATAAGTCAAGGCCACTTCGACAACTTTATTATCAGGAATGTTGATACCTAAAATACGCATGAAAAAAATTTAAAAATAAAGCTCTTAGCCTTGTCTTTGTTTGTGCTTGGGATTGTTGCAAATAATGTAAATTCTCCTTTTCCTTCTTACGACCTTACAATTTTTACAGATTTTTTTAACTGATGTTCTTACTTTCATATTGGTTTAAAGCCGCCTTACAATCCGGCCACGACGCCCATCTGGCCCAACTTCAACTAAAACCTTATCTCCTGGAAGAACACGAATGTGGTGAATTTTAAGCCTACCCGAAAGATAGGCTAAAACTTCTTGATTATCATCAAGTAAGACCTTAAAAGCTAACGCTGGCAAGGCCTCTTTGACTAAACCCGTGCGGCGATTATCTCGAGAATCAGAAGGAGTCATTGCTAATACTAAAACGGTTCAAGAATTATAAAGCAAGTGATTTATTTGTCAACCAATTTTTTCGCTAGTTAATTAACCTCTATTTTAATACGTTTAGAGCTGTTTGGCAATTTCTTAAACAAAGACGGCCAAACCGATACTTTAGCATCCGAAAGCCCTGGAAGCTTCTTAATTATAGAATTAACTTCGTCAACATTATGTCCAATAATTTCTAATTTAAACTTTTCAATATCAAAATCTTGAGTGAGAGTGCCGTTAGAATTTAATTCAAAATTCAAAAGGCCTTTCTCAAAATTAACCGTTGAAACTTTATACTCCAGGCCTAAATTTTTAAAAATCGTATTGGGGTTATCTTTGTGGGCTAACTCAAGCAAAACGGATTTCAAGTCAGTTTCCCTGAAACCAACAGCTTCAAAAAGAGCCTCTCCAAAAACGCTGAAATTCCCCTTGTCGTCGGTCTGAGTATTAACCGAAGTACGCACAATTTTAACTTGGGAAGATTTTTCTAAGAGTTTAAATTCGGGCGGCAAAACACTGCCCAAATCTTTATTGAATGATGATTTTAAAACCTCGCCTATTTTTTCTTTGGCTAATTTAATATCTTTGTCACTCGGAAAAGCTCTCTCGCCAATAAAGCCACCGCTAGCTTTAACTAAAGAACCGTAAAATTTTTCATATTTTGGAGAACCCTTAAAACCAGGAATGGAAAGATGTTCAATTGGGCCAGAATTATAATTAACGCCGGCTTTGTCAGCAGTAACATCCGCTTCAATCGCGACGGCAATAATTTGGCCATCTTTAATTTCTGCCCCTGGGACAATAATATTTTTGTCTAAACGATAAATTCTTCCGTCAGCGGTTAAAAACCGAGTGGTGGCGACAAGCGCCTGGGGATCGGAACTGTAAGTATTGTAAATTTTAATCTTGCCGGTGGCTTTTTCGGAAACAGATTTGCGACTAGAGGCGGGATAAAGTTCAGTAAGATTTTTTTCTTGAGTAAAGGTTTCAGCCGGAATTAAATTTTTAGAAATGTCGGCTTCTTTAATATTGATGTTGGCTGAAAAATTTCCCTGATATTCAAAGGGAATGGCTTTAAAATTGATAGCAACCGTGGCTTTTTTAGAAATATTAAGAAATATAAAAATTCCCGCGATGATAACAATAGGAACGGCAATCCAAATAATTTTTTTAAAGGAAAAAGGCGGGCGCGTAGTTTTAGAGATTTGGTAAGGAGATATAACGTTTCTTAACGGTCTTTGAACTCCTTCATTTTCTTTAGTTTCTTCATCGTCGGATTCAGAGATCAATTCAACTTCTTCTTCTATTTCTTCTTCGACCTTAGGTTGGCTTTTGTTGCTGCCCTTTAAAACAATATCAGAGGTAGATGAGCTTTTTTTTCTGAAAAGCGGGTGGACAGCATCAATGTGGCTGGATTTAGCCAAAGATAAAACCGCTTCATCAACGGACTCGATTATAATTTTTTTACCTGCGGCATCGGCTTCTCTTTTAATTAGACGAAAATCGCTTAAAGAGTCGCTTAAAATAGTTTCTCGGGGAATTACTAAAATAATTTCTGATTCTGGCTCCGAGATGATTTTTTCAACTACTTCGGCAACGCTATCGTTTTTACTGATAAAAACTTTTTTCATATTTGGATCATTGTATTTTAACATACCCCGTAGGAAATAACTATTTTTGAGAACCTAACCAGTGCAGCCGTCTTCTTAACCAATGATTTATTTCAATATCTTCCTTATTATAATAAAATTCGAAAAATGGGGCTAGGTGTTTTAAGGCCTCTTCATCTTTCCACGGCAAATGGCTTCTGATTTTAAATCCTAATTTATTGACCAAATCCTTGAAGGGAAGGGGGTTAAAACTGACTTGGTTGCGCCGCCTAGGGAAAGATAAAGGCAGGGGCAAAAAAGTATCAATGTAGAGTCCACCTTTGATTTTGAATCGATCGAGCTGTTTTAAAAATTGGTTCAATTCGATTTTAAAAAGAGAGGTAAAATAACGGGACATTTTAGAGGAAACGGACCCGGCAAGATACAGTGAATATAATTTTCTCGCGACTTTAGGGCTCACGCCCAAACTGGATTCTATTTTTTCCAAGAAAATGCCGGGGGACCAATTAATTTTCTTCCGAAAAATGACTTCCCCAATAACAACTTTCTCGAGTTTAAAAATATAGGAAGGAAAATAGGAATTTAGGACTAAAAGGTGAATGGGAAGAGATTTAGCTTTTTTTAGGGCGAAAAGCTCGGCTTTGGCTGATTCGGTAAAAAAGAAATTCTTGGTTTTGCCGATATTGAAAAAATTCTTCCAGTGTTCAAAAATAATCCGGTTAGTTAGTGTAATTTCCAAAATAGCTTCTATTTTTTTGGCCTTAAAATCGACTGGATTTAAAACATGGTGGCCGTCAACTTTAAAATTAACGACGCGATTGTCTATTAGAATGGCGTCCAGCTCATCAATATTAAGTTCCAAGCTGGCTTCTTCGCGACACTTAGTAAAAACCTTGGCAATGGTCTGAGCCAGTAAATTTTCAAGCTCAATGCCCGAAAGCGGAGATTTAACCAGATCGGCATCTCGCTCAAGCTTAATGGGTAAAATTTGAGTTAACGCTAAAGAGGAATCGGCGGCAACAATAACTTTCCATTTTTCAAGATGACGCCTAAAGCGTCGAGAAATTTGGAACCAATCAAAATCCGGCCAGATTTTTTCGACGAAGAGATGTTTTTCAGAATCTAAGCTTAAAAGGAAACCAGTTGTTTTTTCCTTAAAAACTTCTAGAACCAAAAATTTTTCTTTTTTTCTCCAATGATAAAAATCAATCACCAATTATTATTCTAACACACTATGCTTAAAGTTATTAGACAGATTCAAGCCGAAGAGAAACAATCTTAGAGGTTCCGTCCGCGTTTAAGGTAACGCCGTAGAGAATATTAGCCACCTCCATAGTGGCGCGATTATGGGTAATGATAATGAATTGGGTTTTTTTGGAGAAATCTTTAAGCATCGCGGAGAAGCGTCGAGCGTTTCTTTCATCTAGCGCGGCGTCAATTTCATCTAGAACTAAAAATGGAGGGGGGCTCACCGAAATCATCGAAAAAAGCGCGGCAATGCCAACTAAGCTTCTTTCTCCGCCGGATAAAATTTCCAACGAAGAAAGCCGTTTCTTGGGCAAGCTCAGGTCAATCTCGAGTCCTGGTTCTTCTTCTTCGGGTTCTATTTCAATTGAATTTTCGTTCGAATCATTTGATTCAATTTCTATTAATTCGGAGGACTCTGATTTTTGACGCTTCAAATTTGCCCTCGAAGAAGACGATTTTGAAGTTAATTTTAGCTTGGCGTGGCCACCACTGAACATCGACCGGAAAAAATTATTGAATTCCTTATTAATATCATGGAGGGCAATGTTAAATTCGGTTTTAATTTTACTCGATAATTCACTGATTAAATCCTTTAGGTCTTCCTTGGCTTTTTCGGTATCAACTAGTTCGGTTTTAAGAAATTCGTATCGACTTTCTGTTTCTTGCGCCTCTTTAAGAATGGCATGGTCGATTTCGCCAATAACGGCTAAATCACCCCTTAATTTAAAAAGTCTCTGCTCCCATTCCCGGAGTTCTGGGCTTTCCAGACCTTGTTTTAACTCTTTTAAAGTGCCAGAATTGATATTATCACCAAATTCCCTCGGATTGCGGCCAATTTGAATGATTTGCCTTTTTAAATCCTCTAATCTAATTTCTAGCCGCTCTTTTTCAAAAGCAATTTTTTGATTTTTAAGATCCCACTCCTCGATTTTACTTTTGATATTTTCTACAGAAAGCACAGCGGCTTTAAAGGATTCATAAAATTCGCCTTGGCTTTTTTCAAGAGTTTTTTCTTTATCTCTTAGATTTTCGATTTGGGTTTTAATTTCTTTTAAATCACTCTCAACTTTCGTAAATTGCGATTTTAAATTCGGCGAGAATGAGTTGCTGGACGATGAATCAGGAGCGGCAGAGTATGAATCAATTTCTTTAATCAATTCCGAAACGATGACACGCGCATCATCCAGATTATTTTTTAAAATATTTTCAAGGCGAACTCTAATTTTTTTTATGAAGTTAAAGAGATTTGAGGCAGCCGGCAAAGACGGTTCCATTTTTCTTTCGGTCATCTCGAGCTGGGCTTCAAAACGGCTGATATCTTTCTCAAATTTGATTTGGGTTTGCAAAAGCTCGTCAATCTGAATTTTTATTTTTTTAAGCTCGGCTCTTTCTTTGGGCTCACCAGCTTCGATTTCTTTTTGGTTTCTTTCAAGTTCAATTTTTTTGGCTTCGAGAGTTTTATATTCCGTATGGTGAGCGCTGATTTCTTCGGCAACGGTTTTAATTTTGCTTTCAAGCCAGTTAGTTTGGGTGCCAAAGAAAAGATTCTCCACTTCTCTAAGTTCTGCCTCAAGAATCTCCCGTTTCTCCCAACGACCAGTTTGACGCCGCAGCGAACGCAGATGGGGCAAAATTTCTTCGATTAAGGCCCTAACTTTTTCTAAATTAATTTGAGTGTTTTTTAACTGGTTTTCAGCTCGAGTTTTTTTAATTTGAAACTCCCTGAGCCCCAACATCTCCTCAATCATCTCCCGCCTTTCTTTGGGCGTGGCCCGAATAAAAACATCACTATTACCTTGACTCACGATCGTTAAGCCCTTAGTGCCAAGTTTGGCTTTGGCAAAAAAATCAATTAAATCCTTGAGGCGAACCTCGGATTTATTGATAAAATATTGGCTGGTTCCATCTCTAGCGACTTGGCGCAAAATATTAATCTCGGCAGCGTCAATCGGGAAAAAATCGTTTTTATTTTCAAAGCTTAAGCTGGCTTGAGCTAAACTCATCTTGGGTTTCTCGGGAGTGCCGGCAAAAATAAGGTCTTCGGCCTTGCTGCCTCTTAAGTTTTTAGCTTCTCTTTCTCCGAGAAGCCAACGGATGGCATCCACAACATTAGATTTGCCAGATCCATTTGGGCCGACAATAGCAGTAATGCCTTCTGGAAAATCCAAGACCACTTTTTGGGCAAAGGATTTAAAACCGTTTAATTCTAGATTTTTTAGGAGGTGGGGCATTGAAGGGGGCAGGTTATAGGTTATAGGTTATAGGTTATAGGTTATAGGTTATAGGTTTCATGATTTAGGGCGGGGCTTCATTTGTTTTAAGGCTTTTTTGGCGGCTTCAACTTCGGCCTCCTGCTTTGAATGGCCTAAACCATCGGCGATTAAATCATTCCCAAAATAAACCCCGACTCGAAAGGTTTTTTGGTGCGCGGGGCCATCTTCTTCCAAGACCTGATAAGTGGGCGTGAGTTTTAATTTTTCTTGAATAATTTCCTGAAGCGTGCTTTTAGAGTCCTTATAGCTTTTAGTTTTAATAATCACGTCGAGGCCATGAAGAATAAATTTATCAATAAAAGACGCCACGGGATTTAATCCTTGGTCAAGATAAATGGCGCCGATTAAGGCCTCAATGGCGTTGGCTAAAATCACCTCTCGGGCCTTGCCTTCATCTTTGGCTTCGCCTTTAGAAAGATAAATAAATTTCTCGAGTTTTAATTCAAGCGCCACTTGAGCCATGTTTTGATAGTTAACCAAAGCGGCCCGAAGCACGGTGAGCTGGCCTTCGGGATAACTCGGAAATTTTTTATAAAGCGCTTCGGTTGTAACCAGTTCCAAAACAGCATCGCCTAAATATTCCAACCTTTCGTTATGAGGAAAAGGCCACTTAGGTTTTTCGTTCAAGTAAGAACGGTGAGTGAGGGCTTCATTTAAAATAGCTTGGTCTTTAAAATGGAAACCAATTTTAGTTTCAAGTTCTTTTAGGTTCATGAGGATAAAAAACGTAAATAACTATTTTTTAGTTTGGCTACTACTCTTCTCTTGGATTTTTCGATAAACAGTTCCCAAGACCCCGTTTATAAATTTCACGGAATTGGGTCCGCCGAAATTTTTGGCGATTTCAATGGCTTCATTAATGGCAACTTTAGGCGGCACTTCTTCGGGGTCAGAATAGAGCAATTCAGAAAGGCCAATCCTTAAAGCATTCCTATTAATAATGGCGATTTTATCAAGCGGCCACTCCGGAGCCGCTTCAGTAATAATACGATCAATTTCTTTAATATTTTCGGCGATGTTTTTTAAAATTTTCCAGGCGAATTCCGGCTCATCAATGCCGGGAGCAAATTCATTAAGATTACGCTCTAAAATTGCTAAAAGGTCGGCTCGGCAGTTATAAAAATCCCATTCATAGAGGGATTGGAGAATAACTGTGCGAATAAGATGTCGAGTTGCCATGTAAATTAGCTACGAGCCACTAGAGTTTAGGGTATAGATTTGAAAACCTAAAATAATATTACTAAACCCCACACCCTACTTTGCTATACCCTATTTTGCCTTGCCACAAATTAAACAGGTGCGGTGAGGGGCTTTTGGCCCGCCACAATGTTTACATACCAAAAGCTTCCTCTTTTTTAGAGCAAGATGAGACCTTCTCCGGCCGACTTTGCCTTTAGTATGGTGTTTAATTGGTACGCCACCCATGGAACTAGAATTTAGAATTTAGGATATAGAAAATAGAATGATTTTCTAGATACTAAATTCTAGTATTTCAATACTAAAGCATTTAGAACGAAAGGTCAAATAAGAGATATTAAAATGTAAAGTTATTTTAGAAATCTAAGAAATGACTGCCGGTGAATTTCCGAAGGGCCGAATTTCTTGAGAGCCGTGAGATGGATTTTGGTGCCATAACCTTTGTGGATTTCAAAACCGTAACGAGGATATTTTTTAGCTATTTTTTTCATCAGCCGGTCACGGCTGACTTTAGCGATAATTGAGGCGATTTTGATGGCAATAATTTTTTCATCGCCTTTAATTATTGTTTTGGCTTCAATTGATTTGCAATTTGCTATTTTCCTCCGAAGGAGGATCCGCCTCCGGCGGAGCGACTCACTATTCCCCAAATACAATCCACCGTCCAAATAGATACGGCAGTTTTTAGGTTTTAGGTTATAGGTATTAGAAGTTAATTTATTGAAGGCGCGGAGAGTTGCTAGATTAGCGGCGCGGGAGATATTAATTCGATCAATGGTTTTGGGATACACCTTGGCCAAAGCGTAAGAAATTTTCGGATGTTGCGTCAGATATTTAAACCAAAGCTCTCGTTGCCTCGGGCTTAATTTTTTAGAATCCCTGAGTTTAGTTTTTAGGTTATAGGTTATAGATTTTAGGTTGGTAGGCATTGCCACCGCGCAAACCACAACCGGGCCGGCGAGTGGTCCCCGACCAACTTCATCTATACCGACGATAAACTTTTTAGACATAAAAAGGGATAGTTTATCTATCCCTTAATTTTACACTATCGGCCCTTGAATCAAATGAATCTTGCAAAGAATTCTATGAGGATTTTCCTCAAATTCTCTTTGTCGTAACAATGAACAAAAACATTTGGGTAATCCCTATGACTCATCCCTCTAATCATTGGCGACGCGCTCGATTCATAATGTTTATGATGGAGACAGAGGATATTGGCAGCAGGATTTCCGAAGGAATGTTTTGTCCGGGCATATTCAATTTCTCTACCCACGCCGGTCGATGCCCCTGAAAATTCGGCAATCACTATTTCGGATTCGTTGAGTCGTTGAATATCAAAGTTCTGGATTTCTTCGGCTGTGAGCTCGGCCGCGGTCTTTTTAAAAACCGTCCGGGCTAAAACCTCGATTGGATTATTCTCAAAAACATGCGGGTTAATAATCTGATGATTGTGTTCCCGTACTAACAAACTAACGCATGGAATAAAGAATTCAACCAAATCACTCTTCTCGCCACGAATGGCTCTAGCAACGTAAATTTTTTTTGCTTTTGGCAAAATTTCCTCCTTTCAAAAGACCGAGACAATCTTAGTATATTTGTAAAACGCCAGCAAGTTCAGCTCGGATGATTTTTTTAACGCTTCAAATTTTAACTATTTTTTTCTGAATTTCGGTGGTGTTAATGAGTTTTAGATTGTTATCAATATAAAAATTAATTTCACTTCTTATTCCAAACTTATTTTTTAAATAAATGCCGGGTTCAATGGTGTAACCGAGATTTTTTTCTAAGGGCTCACGGTTTTTGGAATTTAACCCTGCCTCTTTGCCATGCGGAGAAACAAATCCCAAAGAATGGCCAGTGGAGTGAGGAAAGTTTTTAGCGTATCCGGCTTTTGTGATTACCGCGCGAACAACAGCGTCTAATTTGGCGCCAGTCGGGATTTTTCTCTTTTTAAGTTCAGATTTTAGATAATTAAGGCAGGTGTCGCGCGATTTAACGACAATATCAAAAATTTTTTGAAATTCGCGAGGAATTTCTTTTCCATAAAAACCCATCCAGGTAATATCGGCAAAAGGACTTTGTTTTTTACTCGCGCGGCTCCAAAGGTCAATCAAAATAGGGATTTCAGGTTTTAGGTTAGAGGTTATAGGTTTGGGTTTAAAAAAATAGTGGATGTGTGAAGTGTTTTTACCGAAGGCGACAATCGGAGAATTTTTAGGAAGCCAAAGTTTATTTTCCTTAAATTTTTCTCTGATAAACTGATGGACTACGTATTCAGTGGTCTCGAGATTTTTCCTGATAAATTCAAAACTTTGATTTTTAATTTGGTCTAAAATTTTGGCAGCTCGGAGATGAGATTGAAGTTGCTGATTAGTCCAAGGCATTCACCTATTTTACACTAAATTTTGTTATGTAGCCCTTCGGACGAGCTCCTTGAGATAAAAAATGGGAGCTATTTTCATAGCCCCCTGTATTGAACTCCTACGTAAGAAGTTTCCGCTTGTTTGGTGGTTTCCCCATCACTAGAATGTGACGGCGGAATATCAAGACCCATCCCTCGAAGGCGTTACTTTCGAGAAGGACGAGTTTATCACCAACTTCAGGCACAATATCATCCCTAATATTAGCCAGAAATCCTCTCTGCCTAAGTATTGCTGCCGCTTCTTTTGCGCTTACCTTAGGATCTTTCACCACCACCGAAAGACCGTTGGGAGCAAATCCCTGCGCACGGGTGTTATTATCATGACTAATGATAACCGTGGTGTTATCCCACAATAATGTTTGATGAGTAGGCCCAGCATCAAATGTAAATCTCTCGGGAAGTCCGGCAATCCTACCGAGAATCGCCACGACAACTTCAGAGGCATATTTATCCGGGACAGCGAAGCACCGATGGCCTCGATCCGGAAAGGGAAGTGGATTTCTGAAGAAACAAAAAATCGTCACAGCGATTATCCAAGCGATAGCAATCACAAAGAACCAGACTGGAACGTTTATCACGCTAATCTCCTTTTCAAAAAAACTACTACAATTCCATCATAATGATGATTATCAATTTATTGTTAAACCTTAATAAACTGATTCTAGTAAAGTTTAGCATAATTCTTATTAAAAGTCAAGATTCTTTTTTTATCTCACAACCTAATGATTTGTTATAAGCTATTAAAACATAGCCCTTCACTTCGCTCGGAACTCGTGAAAAATAGTGGTAGCCCCTCGCTTCGCTCGGGATGAAGAAGCTGTAAAGCAAAACCCCGACCTTAAAGTCGGGGTTTTGCTAACAGACTTCTAACGTGCGCGGGAGAGGAATTTCACTACTCGCCCCGCTCTACGGGACTACGTTTTCAGAACCCACGGTTCTGAATAATCTCCTACACGGGAGGACATCACCTCCTCCCGACCCCACCTTCTGTTCAAATCCTCTCCCGTAAGATAAAACTTGGACCGCTTTTGCGGTCCAAGTTTTACATGTGCTGTAATTATACACTTTGCGCGAACCTACTT
>CAYIOP010000002.1:0-134219 GCA_964365185.1 uncultured Candidatus Saccharibacteria bacterium
TCGCCGAGCGAAGCGAGGCGAACCAAAACTCTTTGACTTTTCCTACGTGGTGCCCTCAGCAGGAATCGAACCTGCACCTCCTCCTTCGGAGGGAGATATTGTATCCATTCAACTATGAGGGCTAATGAACCCCGTGCTGAAATTTGAATTCATCATAAGCTTTAGCTTTTCAAATTTCTAGTATCGGGGCTATCTTAAAACAAAATAATAAACCTCGTAAACAGCGCCCACCAAAAACACCAAAGATATTAAATACAGCCCCCACTTTTTTAAACCCCTCGCCTGAATCACTTTCGCTCCCACCACCACCAAAAAGAAATATTGCAACGCCAAAAAAACTCCGCCCACCAAACTCACCACTCCCAAAAAACTTTTAAGCCCTAAAAAAATCAGCGCTATTGGCAAAAAAAGTATCACTCCCCGCGCTAAACCGCGCGGCCAACGCAAATCTTTGGTAATTAAATTTTTAATCTCCAAACCAATCGGCCAAAACGAAGTTAGAAGCGCCAAGATTCCCAAAAAACCCAAAACCTGGACTTTCCACAAGGCCCAATTACTCAAACCCGAAACAGTGTCGGACGTAACTTCGGCCGCGCCGCTTAAAATCGCCACCACGAAAAAAAGATACGCCAGCGCCGCCCCAAAAGTTCCCAGCCCGAACTGAAATCCTCTTTTTAAAAACCCCCGACCGGTTGAGTGTCCCCGATAACTGTCATAAATCGGCTCAATCGCCGTCCAGCCCGCTAAAGCAAAAAGAATAACTCCGTACGGTAAAAACAAATTCTCCGCGTTAAAAGCCGGAACAATTCTGATGGCTTGAAGCGGCCACTCGCTCAAAAAAATAAGAGCGATTATAAGTAGCATCCAAATCCCGCCTAAAACCTCCGCTCCCACGATGCGCCGCAAACTCCAAAGCAGAGGCAAAGAAGCAGCCAGCCAAAAAATAATTAGCCCCAAACTAAAATCTAAACCCGGAATCAAAAGTTTCAAAAATTGTCCTCCCAGAAGCAAGTAAGCCACGAGCGCTAAAATAAGTCCACCTAAAAAAACCGCCAAAGCCAAAAAGTACGCGCCCCGCCCCAGCTTTTCTTTTACTAATCCCAAAAGCCGCTTACTTCCTCCTCCTTCAACCAACACTCGCCAATAAAGCAGATGAACCAACGTCATTAAAGCCGCGAAAAACAAAAGATAAGCAAAACCCAAAACCCAGCCGGCCTGATTGATTACAAAAGGCAGCGCAAAAACCCCTGCTCCGACCGTGGTGGCAAAAATCAACCCCGCCTCTTTGAAAATTTTTTTTAAATCCATTCCCTAGGCCTCAAAAACCAAATCGCCCTCTCTAACTTTTTTAGCTATTTTAATTCCCACCTCTTGGCCTTTCTTGACCTTCTCTATTGGTTGATGATCAAACTGCATTGACTTAATTATTTCTTCAAAATCCGTGGTCGCTCCTTTAAAGTGAACTTTTATTCCCGCCTCTACCGGCTTACTGAATTTTACAATCGCCACATTTAAATTGCCGTAAAAATGAGTAACTTTTCCAATTGGTTTTGATTCCGTCATAATTTTTAAAAAATTATCTCGGCCTTTATTTATATTATACCCTTCGCTCTTCTTCTTTTATAATCTCCACTAATTTATCAACTAACCGCTCGGGGTTTTTCTCAAAAACCACATTGCCCTGACCTCGATGCGCCTTTTTAATAATATCATCCACCATATCTGCCAAACCTCCTGTGCCAATTAACACTCCTTGCGGCTTATGGTCTTCAAAAGCAATGGTAAATTCATTTAAAGTTCCCATCCGGCCGCAAATAGTAATCATGGCGTCCGAAGCCCGAGTCAAGATTAAATTTCTACCCGAATAATCAAACCCTGTGTAAACAATTAAATCATGATAATCCACTGGTAAATGATAGGTTTTAATATGCGCGGCTTGAGAAGCCGCCGGAGAAAACCCGATCACGATTCCACCAGCTTGTTTCGCGCCCTTAGCCGCCCAATAAGGAATGCCGATAGTGGCTCCGGTTACCAGCACCATTCCTCGCTTGGCAATAATTCTTCCTACCTCCTCGGCTTTTTCAGTTGCATCCGGAAAACAATGGCCTGTTTCCGCCGCGCCAGAAATACAAATTTTATATTTCGGCTGATAAGCCGACAAAACCTCGTCCACCTGACTGTCTAATTTATCTTTAATTTTTTTCCCTGGCATTCTCTTAAATCAATTATACACCTTTTTGATAATTGTTAATTGAAAATTGATAATTAATAATTTTTAAAGTAACTCCACGCTCTCTTGATATTTTGGCGCTTGCGCATGAATCACCAACTCATCGCCAATTTTTTGAACCAAAGCCGCGCTCGCTCCTTCATCGCCCTGAACCACAAAAACTTTTTTGAGTGAAAATCGAGCTGACCCTAACCACTCCAAAAGCCGCGGCTGGTCCGCGTGCGCTGAATAACCGCTAATCATTCTTATCTTTGCCAGAACCGGCACCTCTTCTCCTAAAATCCTAACGCTTTTGGCTCCTTCTAAAAGCCGCCGGCCGAGCGATCCTTCGGCCTGATAACCCACCAAAAGCAACATACTTTTATGATCTTGTAAGTATCGCCGCTCATGATGCAACACTCGTCCGCCCTGCGACATTCCAGAACCAGCCACAATTACTTTAGGCGCCGCCGCATCGTTGATTTTTTTTGAATCCTCAGTGGTCGGCGTAAAAATGAGTCCTGGAAAATTTAAAATATCATCTCCTCCTCGAATCAAATCCGTTGTTCCTTGATTAAAATATTTTTTGTATTTCCGATAAACTTCAGTGAGTTTAATCGCAAGCGGACTATCAATATAAACCGGCACCTTGGGTATCCGACCTCGCTCCACTAATTCATTCAATTCAAAAAGTAGTTGTTGGGTTCTCTCCATCGCAAAAGCCGGAATCACCAAAACGCCTTTTGATTTAATAGTGTCTTCAATCGCGTCTTCCAACATCTCTCTCCGAGCTGAAACATCTTCGTGCACTCTATCTCCATAAGCTGATTCAATCAAGCAATAGTCCGCTGCTGGCAACTCTTCGGTTGGATTGATAATTGGCGCTGGCGAATTTCCCAAGTCACCGGAAAAAACTATCGACTTACCCTCGGCCTCAATTTTAATAAACGCTGACCCTAAAATATGCCCTGCGTCAAAAAATTCAATTTTAAAAACATCTAAATTAAAAATCTGGTGATACTCCACTCCCTGCCAAATCTTCATCACCTCTCCCACTTCCACTTCAGTATAGAGCGGCGGCTTTTTTTCTCTCTCGGCTTCTTGGCCTAAAATATGCTCAGAATCCAAAAGTAAAAACTCCGCAAAATCCCGCGTGGCTGGAGTCGAAAAAATTTTCCCCCGAAATCCATCTCGATAAAGTTTTGGGATGAGTCCAATGTGATCAATGTGCGAGTGAGTCACAAAAACCGCCTGAATCTCTTTCGGGTTAAAAGGAAAAGGATCAAAATTTTGCCGCTCGGCAAAATTGCTGCCTTGATGTAATCCGCAGTCAATTAAAATCTTGGTCTTACCTTGATTAGCTTCTAATAAATAACTCGCGCCTGTCACCGTCCCTGCTCCGCCGTAAAAAGTAATCCTCATAAAATAAGTGCTCATATTCTAGCACTCCGCCCCAAACATTCCAAACGTCCCTTTAATAACCCCGAGCGAATATTTTTCTTTTAGAGAGACTATCAGAATCCCAGACGGGCTGGGTTATCCCTTTCTTTATAATTTTACTCTGAACGAGTTTTTGCTTTAAGAGAAGCTTTCGGACTGAGCCGTAGCTTGGTCCCGAGGCCTTAGCCGAGGGTACGGCGAAGAAGAAGCAGGGGGATTTAATTCGCTGGAAATTAAATAACCCCGTTTCTCTTAAGGCAAAAGCGAGCGACCCCTTGACAGAACCAAAAAATAAGAATATAATATATTTTCACTTTGAAACTTGAAAACTAATTTATAGAAAGGATTGAAATGAAAAATCGGCTTTATTTCTTGATGGCGATTACTGGACTAATTTGGATGGCTATGACTGCCTGGCACTTTGGCCAGCCCGAAGTGATACGGGTCCACGCCTATCCAGTAGCCGCAATGACTCCCTGGATTCTCCCGGGCGCTATTATCGCAATTATCGGATTAGGGATGTTTCGTAAATCCCAACCCGAAAAATAAGAAACCTACATCACTAGAAAGAGGTGAGAAATGTCTGATGAGTTATTCAAATTAGTGGATGAAAACTACCCGATCAAACCCAATCACATCAACACAAAACAACATCTATACAACGCCTTCGGTAAATCCGAAGTTGAAACTTCCGCAGGTTACATAGTCAGGCTATGTCAACGAAAAGGCAACTGGATTCCCTTCTCTCAAGAAGAGATCCAAAAATTCTACGAAGAAGCTAGGGGAAAGAAAGAGGATTTTTGGTTTAACGGGCTCGATACCGGAGGTGTTGAAGGGTACAATCTTCCCTTCGTTCCAAAAGGAGAAGATGGGTTATACCGTATAACCCATGGCTTCGTAGCTAAATGTTTTGTCCATTCCCCTTGTCTTGAATTAAAACCTCAAGAGCAAGCTGAATAACCGAACAGGGTAGTCCCTAATTCTGGACATCCATTCCATAAGTCGTCTATGCATCACTAGGCGGCTTTTTTATTTTTGAATTTCCTCCACCTGAACAAGTCCCGCCTAAGCGGGACGATCGAACACTCGATCATTCGATCATTTTCAACACCTCCCCCACCGCCCCTCTCTCACTCCACGGCAATTTCTTACCATTTTCAATATGAATAAATTCCTCACTCCCTTTGCCGGTTATAACCACCATGTCTCCTTCTTTCGCCAATCCAATCGCTTTTCTAATCGCCTCTTTCCTGTCCAAAATTTCTAAAACTTCTCGCGATTTGCTATTTGCTATTTGCAAAACCCCTTCCTTTAATTCATCTAAAATGTTTTGGGGTTTCTCATTGTACGGATCCTCATTCGTCAAAATTATCTCATCACAAAACTCCGCCGCAATTTTACCCATCACCGGCCGTTTCCACTTGTCTCTCCCGCCACCCGCCGCGCCCAATACACAAATCAATCTTCCTCTTTGCTCTTTGCCATTTGCGTTTTGCAAATTATCATAGACCCTACGCAAACTCTCCGGCGTATGCGCATAATCAATCACCACTTTAAACGGCTTCTCCTTTATAATTTCCATTCTTCCCGCCACTCCTTTAAATTCCAAAACCGCCTCCTTAATCACTTCGTCTTTTACTCCCACTAACTTTGCTAAACTTATGGCTGCGGATAAATTTTCCTGATTAAAATTACTAGAAAATAAATAAAGGTTATTGTCAATAGTAAGAAAATACTTCTTTAAATCCCTTTTAGAATAAAAATTAATTTTTTCTCTATTAAATTGATTTTTAAAAAAATCCGCGCTTTGATCATCCTGATTAAAAAATAATTTTCCGCCTTGCTTAAAAACTTTTTTAAAAAAATTTAATTTTGCTTGCCGATATTTTTCAAACGAGCCGTGCGCCTCAATATGCTCTGGCGCCAAATTTGTTAAAAGTCCGGCTTGCCACCGAATAAATCGGTGTCGCGACAAAACCACTCCTTCTGAAGTCACCTCGATTACTGCGTAGCGACATCCGGAGTTAACCGCTCTATTTAAAAATCGCTGAATAAACATTCTGCCCGGCATAGTGTTCTCGGTTAAATTTTTCTCCTGATCATTCCCGATTTTTACATAAAGCGAAGATAAAAAAGCTGTTTTTTCTTGCGCCTTATCTAAAATGCTTTTTAAAATTTCCATCACCGTAGTCTTGCCTTTAGTGCCGGTCACCCCAATCACCAAGATTTTCCGGCTGGGAAAAAAATAAATTAAAGCGCTAAAAAACGCCCATAAAAAATGGTAGGTTCTAACCAAAAATTTCAATTTATAAATTAACCGGAAAAATCCGGTTTGTTTTAAAAATCCCAAAGTATTCATACCCCGTAGGAAATTGCCGGAAAAGCGTTTTTGTAAATATAAGAATATGTTTTCATTAAAAACTAAGTTTTACAAAGGATTTCTAATTACTGCATCTTTGACGGCAAACGCTTTATTTCCTACGGGGCATAAATAAATTAAGCTACTTACCCCGGCCGGATAAATTCTTCAAAGCCATTTTTAATTTATTCTCCAATGTGTCTTTTGAATCAAGTTTTGAAACTATATTTCTAACCTCATTTCTCTTATACCCCAAATCCACCAATACCTCAATCAAATCATTATTCGATTCTATTTTTGAAATCATATCTCCAGAACTAATGGTGCCAATTTTATTTCTTAATTCCAAAATAATTCTCTGGGCCAATTTTTCGCCTATCCCTCCGGCCTTAACCAAAAGGTCTCCTCTACCTTCCTTAATAGCTACTAAAACATCTTCCAAATGAGACGCCTCCATCACTGATCGAGCTGACTTCGGGCCAACTCCGCTAATAGAAATCAACAATTTAAAAAATTCCAGCTCTTTATCGCTGGAAAAACCATATAGTTCAATCCCACCTTCTTTGATATAAAGATAGCAAAATATCGTAATTAAATCGCCTATCTTTACAGAGACCAGGAAATTTTTAAGGCAAAAGACCTGGAAACCGATTCCACCTACATCAACCACCAAAGAATTATCTCTGACTAAAACCGCTTTTCCGAATAAACTATAAATCACCATCTTATTATAGCTAAATCAACAAATTAACCAAATTTAATGTTTAGCGCTAAACATTCACTTTTCTTTTATCAGCCGATAAGTCGATAAAACCTACGTTTTTTGAAAAAACACTCAAAACAATGTTTAGCGCTAAACATCGATAATTAATCCATAAACCGATAAGCCCGTAGAATCTAGATTTTTGCGAATTTTACTGAAAACAATGTTTAGCGCTAAACAATTTCTATCGTAGTAATCCGGCAAAATATACTACTATATATAGTATTGCCGCATTTCCGTATATTAAGATGTTTAGCGCTAAACATTAAACATTTCAAAAAATCTGCTAAAATTTAAAGGTGAATACAAAAACAAGAGCTGAACATTTAACCATTGGAAAAATCGGCGAAAGCATTGCTCAAGAATACTTGCGTCACAAAGGGTATAGAATTATCGCCAAAAATTACCGTAAGCCCTGGGGAGAAATTGACTTAATCGCGAAATCCAAAGACCAAACTCTTGTTTTCTTCGAAATCAAAACCCTTAGGGATCGCGAATTAAGCCATCCATCAATCATCCCAGAAGATAATCTCACTAATTCTAAACTTAAAAAACTCAAAAAAATTTGCGAAAGTTTTGCCAATTCAAATCCCCAGATCATAAACGAGAAAAGGGGATGGCAAATTGATCTTCTAACTCTGCTTTTAAAAAATCCTGAAAATCTAAATCAACCTAAGCTTTCGTTGACAGAAATAGAGAAATATTGTGAAATAAAACATTATGAAAATATTTAGTTTTCTTTCCTCTTTATTCTTAATTCTCTATTCTATATTCTGTTAACATGTCTGGCCACAGTAAATGGTCCCAAATTAAACATCAAAAAGAAATTACCGACAAAAAGCGCGGCGCAACTTTTTCCAAACTTCTTAAAGCCATCTCCATCGCCGCCAAAGAAGACCCCAATCTCCAGTTTAATTTTCGCCTAAGAGCCGCTGTCCAAAAAGCCAAAGATTTAAATGTCCCGAACGACAATATTGAACGAGCTATAAAACGTGCCGCTGACCAAAGCGCCACTCTTGAAGAATTAATTTTAGAGGCCTATGGCGAAGGTGGAGTAGCAATCTTAATCGAAGTCATCACCGACAATCGCAACCGAACCATTGCTGAAATCAAAAATATTTTAAAAAAAACCGACGGCAAGTGGGCTGAAACCGGCAGTGTGCGTTGGGCTTTCGAAGAAAATAAAAGCAGCGATAATGTATGGCCGACCAAATTTAAAAAAAATCTTGACACTGAAAATATTACCAAACTTAAAAATCTTGTCTCCGCCCTCGAGGATCACGACGACGTCCAAAATGTTTTTACCAACACAGAATCAAATTAATTATCCATGATAATTTTAGGCATTGATCCAGGCTATCGCCGCATCGGCTATGGTCTTATAAAAAAACATTCCGACTCACTGGAACTTATAGCCGCTGATTTAGTTAAAATCAGCCAAACCGAAAACACCCGAGCTATTATTGAAACGCGTGATCAAATTCGCTTCTTAATTAAGCGCTACAATCCAAAAATTTTAGCGATTGAAAAACTTTTTTTCTCAAAAAACCAAAAAACCGCGCTTCTGGTCGCCGAAACTAAAGGCGTCATTCTATCTTGCGCCACAGAAAAGGGGATTACCATTCAAGAATATTCACCTAATGAAGTAAAGCTCGCTATCACCGGCTATGGCTTTGCCGATAAACAGTCCGTAGCTAAAATGATTCGCTTAATTTTAAAAAGACCCGACCTAAAAGTGATTGATGACGTGAGCGACGCCATTGCTCTGGCTATTACCGCCATCAATCGCAAACTTAGCTAATCAAAAATAAAACAACCGCTGGTCCTCAAAAGAAAAACATCCCCTATGAGTGAATATTTTCTTTTTCAGGAAGCTTTCGGAATCCCGCCGATACTTTGGTATAAAAACTTATCAATCCGGCGGGATGAGAAGCAGCGGGCGTTCACAGCTCTAGGTGAACGAACCGCGATTCCTTAAAAGAAAAATAGGAGTGAAAAGTTATGCACAAATCTCATATTTGACAATCAAAGAAATCAAAATATACTAAAGCCAAAATTATTTAAAAAGGTCGGGAAAACTAGCGGCTTATGGAAAAAAGTTTAAATAATAACGCCGACGAAGAAAACGAATTTCTCGAAGGGGGTCTAGATGAAAGCGAACTGGAAAATGATTTCGCCAAACTCGACGAGGAGGAAGAATTTTAACGTTCGTAGGTTTTAATAGAACCTCTTTTTTGTTTTATAAATCCCAAGTGGGCATAATCAAGATTATGCAATTAGTTAAAAAAATTCTTTTTTATCTAGCTGTCGCCTTTATTATCCTCGGCCTTATTGGAGTTTTTTTATTTTTCTATTTTTCAAAAGATCTACCATCTTTAAACGAAATCACTAACCGTCAAATTCCAGAATCAACTAAAATTTACGATCGCACCGGCAAAATTCTTCTTTATGAAATCTCCAATGGCCAGAAAAGAACCGCCGTTCCCATTGACCAAATCCCGCAATCACTAAAAGACGCAACCGTCGCTATTGAAGATGCCAACTTCTACACTCAACCCGGATTTAGTATTAAAGGCACAATCCGCGCTTTTCTAGTTAATTTAACGAGAGGGAAAATCGTCCAAGGCGGCTCCACTATCACTCAACAACTCGCCCGCAACGCTTTTCTCTCCGCCGACAAAACCATTGCCCGGAAAATTAAAGAATTTATTTTAGCCGTGGAACTTAACCGCCACTACTCCAAAGACCAGATTTTAGAATTATATCTAAACGAAATTCCGTACGGACCAACTTTCTATGGCGTCGAATCCGCCAGCTTGGCCTATTTTAGCAAATCCACGAAAGATCTCACCCTATCTGAAAGCGCTATCTTAACCGCTATTCCTAAAGCCCCCAGCTATTATCAACCGTGGGGCAATCACCAAAAAGAATTATTGGAAAGGAAAAATTTGGTTTTAAAAAGGATGTTTGAATTAAAAAAAATCACTTCCCAAGAATATGAAAAGGCGCTTAAAGAAAAAATTGTCTTCTCTCCGCAGGATACTCTGGGTATTAAAGCCCCTCACTTTATTATGTTTATTCAAGATTACCTGGTTCAAAAATACGGCGAAGATATGGTTCGAGCTGGCGGCCTTAAGGTCATCACCACTCTCGATTGGACACTTCAAGAATTAGCCGAAAAAGTAATTACCGAAGGCGCCAAGAAAAATGAAGAGCTTTATCAAGGTAAAAATGCGGCCCTAGTGACCGAAGACCCTAAAACAGGCCAAATTTTAGCTATGGTTGGCTCTAGGGATTATTTTGATGCCGAAAATGATGGAAGCTTCAACGTTGCCACTCAAGGCCTGCGTCAACCCGGTAGCGCACTAAAACCCTTTGTCTATCTCGCAGCTTTCAAAAAGGGCTACACTCCCGATACAGTTCTTTTTGATGTTCCCACTGAATTTGACACCACGAGTCGGCCGGATAAAAGTTATCGGCCTGAAAATTTCGACGGCGTTTTCCGCGGACCGGTCAATCTCCGTCGAGCCTTATCTCAATCCATCAACATCCCGGCGGTTAAAACTCTTTATCTAGTTGGCCTTTCAAGCGCGCTTGAAACTCTTAAAAATTTTGGCATCACCACTCTTTCTGATCCTCGACGCTACGGCCTCTCTTTGGTTTTGGGCGGCGGCGAAGTGAAATTAATCGAAATGGTCCAGGCCTACTCCGCCCTAGCGGCTGACGGAAATCTTCATCCCACTACCGCCATTTTAGAAATTAAAAACAAACAAAACTCGATCTTAGAATCTTACAAAGAAACCGGCAGAGAAATATTTGACGCTCAATCGGTTCGAGTTATAAATGACGTCCTCTCTGATGTTGACGCACGATCAGGACTATATAGCGGCAGTTTAAATCTCACGCTTGTTCCCGGTCACGACATTGCTCTTAAAACCGGTACCTCAAACGACTACCGCGATGCTTGGGTTTTCGGCTACACGCCAACCTTAATTACTGGCATTTGGGCAGGCAACAACAACAACACTCCCATGCAACGCCACGGTTCAAGTATTTTAGCCGCTCTCCCTATCTGGCACGCCTTTATGAGTGAAGCTCTAAAAGACAAAGAGGTTGAAGCTTTCTCTCGACCAGAACAAAGCACGCCGACCAAACCTATTCTCGCCGGAGATTATTTAGCCAGCAACCAAATCCACACCATCCTTTATTATGTCGATCGCAATGATCCCGCTGGTCCTTACCCTCTAAATCCCGAAGCTGATTCTCAATTTAGCAACTGGGAATCTCCAGTTCTTGATTGGGCTAAAAAAAATCTGCCTAATTTCAATGCTTTAAATCAGCCCGATGGTCTACCAACTCAAAATTTAACTCCGACCGGCAACATCAAAATCAATATCGAAAAACCCAAACCAGGGGAGTTTGTAGATAACTTTATTGAAATCAAGGCCTCGCTCAAAAGCTCTTCCGACATCACCGAAATTAATCTTTATTTAAATCATCTTTTGGTTCAAAAATTCACCCAAAATTTCGGCACCAACTATGGATTCAGTTGGCAATTTTCTCCATCCAATCTCGAACCTCAAAGTATTTTAGAGATCGAAGCTAAAACCCAAAATCAACAAAATAAAACCAGCGTAATTATCTATCACTAAACCATCCTACTTGGGACTTATTGATAATTGCGAATTGATAATTGGTAATTGGAATTTTATTACCCTCATTCCTATTCACCTGCAACCTAACACCCATCACCTCACTTACGCCTTTAGTATCGGCATCAAAATATAAAAATAAGAGGCCTCATTAAGCGATTTGATAAGCGAGGGCTTATTGTCTTGCTCGTTAACTCCCAAAAAAATTTCTTCACCTCCCAAAACTTTAAGTCCTTCCAGTAAATATCGCCAATTAAATCCCACCTCACCAAAATTTTTCTGAATTTTAGCTGGCAAAAAATACCGATTCTCGCCCACCTCACGATTAGCTGAAAAAATCTCAATCGCCTTTCCTCCTTCCGCTGATTTAAATCTAATTTCATTGGTCTGCCCGCTAAAAATTCCGGCCAGTTTTAAAGCATTTATTAATCCTTCTTTTTCCACTGTTATTTCCGCGTCAAATTTTTTCGGCAAAATACCAGAATAATCAGGAAAATTGCCGTCGGTTAGCCGAGAAATAAATTCCCAATTGCCGGTCTTAAATAAAACTTGGTTTTGATCGTGATAAATAGAAAGTTTGTCCTGATCCTTTAAAATTCTTGCCAATTCTTGGGCCGCACGAAGTGGTATTAAAAAATTAAAATTTTGAGAATGATTAGATTTGAATTGGTTAGATCCAATTGTCTTTTCCGCCAACCGGAAACTGTCCGTGCCGACTATTTTTAAATTATTTAAAGAAAAATTGAAAATAATATTGTTTAATTCGGTTCTCAAGTCCGAAAATTGAGTGGCTGCCAAAACCTGAGTCAGGGCTTCTTTAAAAATCCCGGCCTCAAGCTCTAAAAAGTCTTCCTCGTTTTTTATTTTAGGGATAATTGGAAAATCTTCCGCCGGAAAAACTTGAGTTAAGGCCTCGTAATTGTCGGTTTTGACCTCAAATTGACTGCCTTTTTTTTCTAAATTCAATCTTTCGCTCTGAAGATTATTAATCAGATTTAAAAAAGTGCTTAGTGGAATATTTATTTTTCCTTTCTCAATTATTTTTCCAGAAAGATAATAGCTAATCGCCAACTCTAAATTAGTTGTAATTAATTTTATTTTATCAGCTTGAGCTTCAATTTGGACACATTTTAAAATCGGCAGATTTAAATTTTCTCCGCTAGCCCTTCCGACAATATCTAACCCTTCTTTTAAATTAGTTCGCATTGTTATCAACTTCATAATTATAATAATTAATTAATTAAATTACTGATGTTATTAATTGCACAATTCTGGGGAAAACTAAAAATTATTTTTTAAAACTTAATTAATCAAATGTTTTTCCCGCCGCCAATTTATTTTTTTCTCGCGTCGCCAGTTTAATAGCTGTGGGTAAGGTGGGGCTACTTATTATTAAGGAGCGACTCCTTAATCATGATAATTTTTTGATTAAACGGAGAATTCTTATTAATTTCCTGGTTTATTTTCTCAAAAGAGTGAATTACGGTTGTGTGGTCTCTTTTTAACTTTTCCCCAATGTATGGGTAGGACATCCTCAGGATTTCCCGAAGTAAGTACATTGCCACTTGTCTTGGCTCAACCATTTCCTTTTTTCGCGACCTACTGACCAAATCCGGCAATTGAATGGCATAAAAATCTGCCACCGCTTTTAAAATTTGATCATCAGTAATTCGGCCAAAGAAATTTTGAGTTGTTTTTTCTATAATTTCTTCCACTACTTTCTTGTCGATCTCTCCACCCTTACTGTCTTGATAAAACACAAGCTTATTTACCACCCCCTCTAATTCTCTAATATTTCTCTGGATAGAATGAGCCACTAAATCAATTACTCCCTCCGGCAATTGCCGATTTGCGGCTTGCAAACGATTTTTTATAATTGCCACCCTCATCTCGTAATCAGGATAACTAATATCCACCGTTAGCCCTCCGTCAAACCTCGACCTTAGCCGTTCTTCAAGGGTTGGGATTGATTGCGGCGGCCGGTCTGAAGAAATAATGATTTGTTTGTTGTTTTCGTAGAGCGCGTTAAAAGTATGAAAAAATTCTTCCTCGGTTTTTTCTTTGCCTCCGATAAATTGAATATCGTCGATAATGAGCACGTCGCAATCTCGGTATTTTTTCTTGATATCCTCCATTCTTTTATTGCGTATCGCCCACACCACATCGCTGGTAAATTTCTCCGAAGAAACATATCTCGACCTAAGTTTGCCGCCATATTTAAATTTGATTTCATTGCCCAGCGCCTGAAGCAAATGGGTCTTACCCAGGCCCACTCCGCCATAAATAAAAAAAGGATTATATTTTGAACCCACCTCTTGGATAATCGCCAAGGCGGCCGCATGAGCCAATTCATTTGAGGATCCCACCACAAAAGAATCTAAAGTATAACGAGGATTAAGATTTGTCTCGGGATCTACTCTTACTAAATCCAAACCCGCCTGGCTTTCTAGCCGGCCCATATCCACGCTAATTTCCAAAGAAGATTTTTTGTTTAGCTTGGGTTCGTGATTAGTAACAATAAATTCCAGTTTTTTGGCTGAGCTATCAAAATTTCTTAAGATTCCTAAGATATTTTTTTCGTATTTATTCTCCACCCATTCCTTAGCAAAGTTATTAGGTAGGGCAATATAAAAAATTCCCTCCTTCTGATCCACTAGTTGGCTATTCTTGAGCCAAGTCACAAAGTTAGCTCTTGAAAGCTGGATCTCCATCTCACTTAAAGTTTGTTGCCAAAGTTGATTTAGATCCATCTAGCTTATTCTAGTTATAAAAACTTTTAAGTCAAAAGACCCATTTCCGGATAATTGGGGACTATCTGTTGAAAACTCATTTTTTATCTTGGTGGACGAAAATAAAATTTGCCACTCCTGCTTTTCTATGCTAAAATTTTCACAATCTTATGTCGCGAACTTATCAACCTAAAAAAAGGAAAAGAGCGAAAGCTCATGGATTTAGATCTCGGCAAAAAAGCGCTGGCGGTCGCCGAGTCCTAAGCCGCCGAAGAGCAAAAAGCCGTCGGAAACTTACCGTTTCTAAGTAAAAAGTCATATTTTCTATGATTCCTAAGAAGCTTCGCCTTCCCAAGGACCAGTTTTTCAAAAAAAATAACGGCGTTACCACTCCTATCTGTGTTATTAAATTCAAAGCCAATTCTTTGGGCCACAATCGCTTTGCGGTGGTGGTTTCCTCCAAAGTCGAAGCGAAGTCCACTCTTCGCCACCTCATCAAGCGCCGCTTCTTTGCTGTTTTAAAAAGCTGGCCTAATCTGGGTCTAGACCTTATAATTATAGCCCTGCCCGAAGTTAAAAATTTTTCTTTCGCCGACATTAAAATTAAAATTCTTGAATCAATTCCCAAAATAAAAATAAAAAATGGGCCATCTTTTTAATTTAATTCTTGTTGAGCCGCTGCTTAATATCCTCGTCTTTCTTTATAAAACCATTGCTTTGGGGGATTTTGGGCTGGCGATCATTTACCTCACCATCCTAATTCGACTGCTCCTTTTCCCTGTTTTTAGTAAAAGCGCGATTCATCAGCGCGAGATGCAAAAAATCCAGCCCAAGCTAAAGAAAGTTCAGGAACAGCACAAAAATGATCGCGCCAAGCAGGCCGAAGCCATGATGGCGCTATATAAAGAGCACAAAGTAAACCCTCTTTCTAGTTTTTTCTGGTTGCTTATTCAAATTCCGGTTTTTATTGCTCTCTACCAGGTTTTTTCAAAAAGCTTAACCCTCGATTCTCTAAGCGGTCTTTATTCTTTTATCACTCCCCCCGCCTCCCTTGATTATTCGTTCTTGGGCTTGATTAATCTTACAAAAAGTAATATTTTAATAATTGGCTTAGCCGCCATAGCTCAATATTTTCAAGGCCGGTTGTCTCTCCCTAAGGTTGATCCCAGCCAAACCTTGTCGTCCGCCGAAAAAATGAGCCGAAGTATGGTTTTTTTAGGCCCCGCCCTAACCATCTTTGTTTTATTTAATTTCCCCTCTGCCCTAGGCCTTTTCTGGCTTACCACCTCGCTTTTTTCAATCGGCCAGCAATTCGTTATTAATCATCGCGACCATGGAAAATTGGACCAACTTCGTACAAATAACCCTCCAAAAGATGGGGTTCAAGGACTTCCGAGTTGATATAGATCCCGATCGCAATCGCGGCCTGGTTTTTATTTACGACAATCCTATCTTAGTTAAAGAAAATTTGCCGGTCATCGTTGAAAGTGTCAACCACCTAATTCAGATGGTTTCCAAAAAAGAAGGTTCCTCTTCCATCTTTTTTGATTTTAATAATTACCACCAAGAACGGGAAAATTTAATAGGCGAGCTTGCCAAAGCCGCCGCTAAAAAGGTTTTAGTCACCGGCGAAGACATTTCTCTCCCCGCCATGAATTCCTATGAACGCCGGCTGGTTCACTTAGCGCTCGCCATTCATCCTGATGTAAAAACTGAAAGCGCCGGCGAAGCTCGCGACCGTCACGTTATCATCAAAAAAATCGCAGAGTAATAAAATTTCTGGGCAAATGCGATCGTTTTATTTCAAACCAAAAGAATAGAGTTTGTTGTCGTAGCGATTAATAAAGAAAATTTCACTTTCCGTTTTTTGGGGATTGATCATATCTAAGCCCTCGCCATCAAAAATTTTTTTAATTTCTCCGTCGCTCAACTTAATTTTATAAAAAGCGTCATTCGAAAAGAAATTCTTTTTTAAATAATCATCCGGTAATCTAAATTGGGAGAAAGCTGTTTGGTCGCGATGGATGGCGCAATTTAAAAATTCAATCGCCACTTTTTTAGTACTGGTTTCGCTGCCGGTCTCCGCGCTAAAAAAACATTTTGAAGGCAAAGTGCTCCAAGCCAGTTTTTTAGCCCAATTCGCTTTTTGGTCCATTACTTCCAAGCGCCCCTCTTCCAATTTTAAAAATTTATTTCCCTTGTCGTCAAAAATCAACTCTAATCCTTTTTTATTTCTCATCCAGAGTGTCAGGTTTCGGCTGGTTAAATTAAATTTCCAAATAGAACTCTCAAGCTCCGCGCTACTCGGCTCAATTAACAATAATTCGTCGGTCTTAACCCAATTTAAATCTATATCTTGAAGCTGGATCTTTAAAATTTCTCGAGGCGTTGATCTAGCGCTCGCTAAGTCCAGCGTCCCCAGAGATCCTCCGTTTTTCTCGGAAAAATAAGCGATGCGGTTGTCCAAGGGTGACCAATCCGCGGCTTTGATTCCTACGTCAAGTGGCCGCCAGGTTTTTTTCTCGGTGTCAAAAACGCTCCACTGAATTTTCTCCCACCCCTTCCCGAATTTAACCAACACCTTTTTCCCGTCCCAAGAAAATTTGGCTAAGGCCAAATCTTGAACTACGACCGAGCTTAATGTTTGCTCTTCGTCTTTTAAAATTTTGGAAATCTGTCCATCCGGATGAACCACAATTATCGTCCCGTCTTTTTGGATAAAATAATTTAAGACCAAATCTTGGCTGATTAATTTAGTATTCTTGGTTAATTCTCCCAAACCCCCTCCGCCATTAACTTCTTCTTCGTTTGGCAAAATTAGCTCTTCTCCATTGCCGCTTCCTTCTTGGTTGGGTTGTTTTTGTCGAATTAAATATCCAGCGACAAGCAAGATAGCTGCCGCAACCACCACCGAACCAATAATTAAATAACGCTTCATCATTAATGAGTTATTAATTTTTGCAATTAGTTATATCGCTTGGCAACAGGGGCAAACAAACACTGCTACTACAGGTATCAATTATATCGCTACAACTATTTGAATTACTGCAAAGCAATTTGTACCCGGTCGGCTGACTTGAATCGTTTTGAGTGCAGCCAAATTTAGTTGCTCCGCCGCCTCCGCCAGTGGGGCCGCCCAAGCTGTAGCAACTGCCACCATTGCAATAGCCGCCCCCGTTATTTTCCATCGATTCATTGCATGATTGAGGGTTTAACCCAGCCGGACAATTGCCGTCTGGTATTATGCAATTTCCAGCCGAACAAACTTGTCCTAGTCCGCTGCAATTAGCCGACTCAAAACAACTTCCCGGCTCAACGCAGATATTATTAGGCGCGCAAATCAACCCTTCGTTGCAAGGGATAGCGGGCGTGCTGGTGCTCTGGATGCATATTCCTCCGACCGTGCCCGGCGGAATGCCCGGCAAAATTACATTTTTCCCCGTAATTTTTTTTAGTGTCGGAAGTTTTAGCTGGGTTAATTTTGGATTAATCGTGTTTAATACAACAAACGCGCCCGCCAAAAGCAAAAGTCCCAAAAGCGCCTGCTTGATTCGGTCTTTAGCATCTCCCTTGCGCGAAGGATTATCTGCCGAGAGCGTGTATTCAATACCTCCCCAAATCACCACCACAAAAGCCAGTAGCCCGCCCATCAGCAAGGCGTATTGATAAAGATTGCTGATGAGCCCAGCTGGGTCAGGATTTTTTTGGCTGGCTGGAATTGAGCCGGGAATATTGGGATTAATTTGCGCCGGATCAATCGTTGTTTCATCTGCCTGCGCCAAAGAAATCATCATCCCTCCTACTAATATTATCCCCGCCAATATCAAAAAAAATTTATAGTGCCTCATTAATTTTATTTTACAAAAGTTAATTTAATTTCCCGCGACGCCCGTTCGGTAAATTTTCTGGGATTTGAGACATTTAAAGTTGTTTTTAATTCAAAATTCGGCGCCACCTCTTGGTTTAAAACAACACTTAATTGATTTGATTTTTCGTTTTTTGCCGCTGGTCGGTCGTTAACTTTCCAAGAAAATTCAAGCTCCCCTTCGTTCTGAACGTTAAAAAAATACGGCTTAGCTAAAATTTGAATTCCTCGGTTTGAAAATTTATTTTCAAAAAACGGAGCAATTAGCGTCACCTCTGGCCTCACCGAGGGAATTAAAATGTTTTTAATAAGCATCCGCCCCTTATAATCTAGAATTTTAATTCTTAATTCCTGTTCTCCTGTCCCCACTACTCTAAAAGATGTCTTTTGGATGCCCACTCCGGTTTTAATCAAATCATCATTTAAATACCAGTAAATTTCGTTTTTAGAAAGGTTAACCAATCTTCCCGCATCAATTATTTCAAAGGCCGCTGAAATCAGCGAAGAATCAGTCGGCAAAATCTTGCCGGTAAATTCCGCTGGCGCGTAAGTATTAGCTCTCCAGGTGATTAAAAAATCTGGCTCCTTGGTCTGCGCCCGGGCTGTCAGGCCAAAAATTATTGCCAGCACCATTCCTAAAAACAGAATTATTACCCCGAATTTTATCAGTTGTGGCCTATTGAATCCTATAAAAATCATTTTAACTTTTTAATTATACCAGCTTTCTTCTTTGTTTCTAAACTGATAATTATCCACCATACTCCCTTCTGTTTTTGAAAATTGGGCATTGCTTACCCGCCGAAATCTTGATGAAGGCGGGATAATTGAAAATTTCTATCGTTTCTCCGTTGTATTACCACTGTATTTCTATGGCCTCTCTATTTTCTACGCCGTCATCCTGTAATCATTTTCTTCTTCGTCATCTTCGGGTTTTGCCTGCGGCTCCGGCAATTTTCGGGTAATATCCATCACTTTTTCTATTGGCTCTTTTTCTATACCAAAGGCCTCTTCTGAAACCTTAGGGGTTCCTGTTTCTTTTAACCCTCCTTCAGTTTTTGAAACAGCTTGGCCCGCTTCAGAACCACGAGCTGAACCCTTTGCTAATCCCTCGCTCGGAGCGCCTCCTCTTGGAGTTTGAACGCTTTTTTTAGGCATTCCCTTTTTGCCCCCAGCGCTTTGGCTAATTTGTACGGCTTTTGCCGCCGCGGATTCTGGATGTCTGTCGGCGTATACTGTCATCCAAAAACCAATTGTGAGGAGTGGCAGATCTCCCACCCAAGGGATAAGTTCTGTCAGCCAAGACACTCCCATTCGGCCAAATCCTAAGCCCCTAAACCACAAATATATAACTATTATCGACGCCAGGATGTCTCCTAGCCAGAAGTCATCTAAACCAAAAAAAATCAAAATAAGTTCAATCCCGTCAATTAAAATTAAATATATCGAAATCAGAACAATCTCTACTGTCTTAAGCTTTGGCTTCGGTTTCTCTTCATCCATGCTCCGTAGGAAATTAAATATTTTTTGTTAATTTGTAAACGACGTTTTCATATTATCTTACTTTGTCATAATTCTGCTAAATTATATTAGCTCAAAAATATTTTATTTTTCGTTATTTCCTACGGGGCATATTTTATCTATAATCTACGATTTTCCCTCTAAAATCTGTTGTGGATTCGTGGTGATAATTTTATCCTCAAAATAGGAAGCGATAATTTGAATCGAAACGTGTCTTCGGCCGGCAAAAAATAATCCTGTTCCCACTTCGGCTGTTAAAAGTAAACTTTTTTCCGCTTCAGTTAAACCAAAAGCCTTAGCCACGATATCAATGGTAGCCGGCGATTGTTTTAAAAGAATCTGAATTGAGGAGTTGGTGATAATCGGCCGGCCGTAAGGCGAGCGCAAAAAGTCCTCCACGTCTTGAGTAATAGTCGAGACCCCTAAGTAATATTTTCGAGCCCGTTTCACCAGTCCAAAAAGGAAAATGGCGCTGTCTTCATATTTCATCATCCACCACGCCTCGTCGATAATTAAAAGCCGTTTTTTGAGTTGAGCGCGGGTTAAATTCCAAATAAAATTTAAAATTATATACATCGCAATTGGCCGGAGCTCTTCTTCTAGATCGCGAATCGAAAAAACAATCAATCGGTTATTAACATTAATGTTGGTCGGCTGGTTAACAAATCCCGAAAAGCTACCTTTAGTGTATTTATAAAGTCGCTCCGCAATTCCTTTGCCCCCTTCCAAATTCCGTAAAACCGTCTCTAAATCTTCAAGCAGCGGTGCCTTCGCTCCGGTAAAATCCTCCCCAGCCACAATTTCGCGCGAAGCATAGGTTTCGGTAATTGCTCTATCCAAAAGCGCGTCTTCCACCGCCGTCACTTTGCCAAGCATTAGTTTAACCAGTCCTGCCATATTCACGATGTGAGACCGCAGAACATCCGATGCCGTCTCTCCGTCCGGAATAGTTGGCACGTCAAACGGGTTAATGTGTTCGTCCGACGAGAGCGAGATATTAAAGAAACTTCCTCCAAAGGCCTCACATAACCTCTGGTATTCGTTTTCTGGGTCAATCACAATTACATCCACTCCGGTCATTAAGTAGCGGATAATCTCCAGTTTGGTAGTGTAGGATTTGCCTGAACCGGACTTGGCAAAAACTACCTGATTGGCGTTTTCAAGCGAAAACCGGTCAAAAATAATCAAATTATTATTGTGCCGGTTGATGCCGTACATAATGCCCTGGCTGGAGTTTAAGTCCTCAGAAACAAACGGAAAAAAAGAAGATACTGGCCCAGAATTCATTGGTGATTTCACATCGATTTTATCTTCTACGAGCGGGAAAATGGATTGCAACCCTTCAAGTTGTTGGAAAAGAGCGGGCTTAATATAAATCAGTTTCGCGTCCAAGATATTTACAACATGGCTTTCTAGTTTTGAGAGTTCCTCTAGGGTGTCTCCATAGATGGCAATATAAACTCCCAAATCAAATAATTTTTCCTGGGCTTGTTGCAGAGAATCTCTTAAGGATTCCACGTCTTGAAGAGCGGTCTCTAGCATCGGGTCTCTCACTAAGCCCTTTTCTTGTTGGTCATTGATTTGGGATTCTATTTGAGCTGATTTTTTTCTTAAATTTTTAAGGGCAATGCCGGTGTCGATTGGATTTATAAAAAGTGAGACGTCAAAAATGTTAGGCAAATTAATAAAGGGCTCAAACCAGCCGGTCGAGAGATAGCGTGGATAAGAAAAAACAAAAAACGTCTTGACGAATTTGTCGCCGATTTTAAGGTAATTTGAATTCACCTGAACGCCGGCCGGCGAAATTATTTTTTTTGTTTCTTTAAAATTATTTTCCATATCTTTACACTTCCTTTCCCGGAATATTTTGAAGTTCTTTTTCAATCGTTTCCGGATTATAGAAATTATAAAAAAGCTCCACTAAGGCCTGGTCGTCTAAAAGAATCGCTTCTAGTCCGATTACGCTTAAGCCCTCAATAATTTGGTTTGATCGCTGGTTAATCTTGCTGACGTTTTCTTTAAACTCCAATTCTTTATTTTGTTCTTCTTGTTTTGGTTCCGGCGCTTGCTTTTTAAAAAACGGAATAAATTTAGTGATTCCCGCCACACTTTCTTTGCTTGGCAGATTAATTAAATTTAATGGCACCACCACCAAAAATGTCTTCTCCATAATAGCGTTTTCATGAACAAACCCGCTGATAAATTGTTGGTATTCTCCAATTTGATTTCGGAGAAGGGGCGACGGTTCATCGGCTTTTCTCGCTTCCAAGTTATTTAAATATCTTTCGATATTCACTTTTCTCGAATGAATGATGATTTGAATCGGAAAATCCAAGCTGTTTAAAAAATTTTGATAACCCGACGAGATAATATCCATTTCACTCTCCGACATTAAAGCCGTATTTAACCCCGCCACCATCACTACCTGTCGCAGTCCTCCGTCTTTTAATAGCACGACACTCTCTTTAATCTCCTCAATCTCCACCAAATCCTGAGTATTGGCTAGTTGTTGTTTTAGGGCCATAAAAATAAGTTCAATATATATTCTTCCTTCAATTATACTTTTACTTTGTCATTGAGTGAAGCCCTGACATAAGAGCTAAAAACGAAAAACTAAAAACGCAAAGTAAAGAATTAAGGGTTACCCTTTCTCTTTTTAAGGGTTAAGATGCTGGAGCCAAGAATATTAGCGATTTCAGTTGTTTCTTGTATCAATAATTCAACCTCTTCTAGGTTAGCTTTCTTAGCATCTCTAAGTAAATACAGCCAAAACTTGCTCTCGTTGGCGGATTTTAAAGCATAACTAAAAAAATTAGTGAAGTCCTTTCTCGTGCTTCCAGCTTGAGCTTCAATAATATTCGCGCCTATACTAGTAGCGCTTCTCAGTAATTGCTTCGCGATTATTTGAACCGCTAAATCTTTTTTATCGAGGTTATCAATAAATTTTATAATCTTCAAAGCCAATGAATAAGATTTCTTTTTTGAATCCATTCTTATTTTATATCTTTACACTTTTCGTTTTTAGCTTCTAATTAAATTCTACTTTACGTTTTTCGCTTTTCGTTTTTAGCTTTAACGGTAGTCCACCCTCCTCGCCGCTTTCCTCTCTCCGGTGATTTTCTCCAAAATTTGGTATTTTTCTTTAACCTTTTCCGAAAATTGTTTGGCGCTGGTTAAGCTTTCTTTGGTGCCGGTTTGAAGTTTTTGCCATTTTCCTTTTAAAGAAAGGCCCATCACGATATTTTCGATCGACAATCCCGGCCGAGCCATTTTTTTAATTTCCTCGTCTTTTTTCACCTCTGATTTATCTAGAGTTGGTTTATCGGACTTCCAAACATAGGTTTGTGGTTGCCAGTAAAATTTTAAAGCTGAAAGCATTATCGTGGTAAAAGGCCGGCCGTTAATTTTAATAAAAGCCATCGAGCCGCCTACCGCCACCATTAGCAAGGTTAAAATCAGCCATAGCCAGGTTTTGACCATAAAAAATAGCAGAAAACTTAACCCCACCATCGCTCCGATATAAAAGAATTGTCTTAAGGTTAGGGGTCCAACTATTTTGTCTTCGGTTTCAATAAATTGAGGAACTTGAAATTGCATAAGTACATTTGATCTACAATATCTCTATTATCTCTCTATCACCTTTCGTCTACAACCTAACACCTAATTTAATTACTAAACTTTCTTAAGTGTTTCCAAGTCAATCTTTCCATTCTCCGGATTTAAATTCTTCGAATCCAAAGATATATTCTGCGGTTTTATGTCCGCGGTTTTAGGAGCTCCCTCTTGAAAAAATTTACCATCTTGTTTACTCGAGAAGAAATCATTTGTCTTAACACTTCCTTTGTTTAATTCATCCGGTCTTTGAGGCAAGGGGGTGGGGGGCATTTTTATCTCCGGAGTCAATTTCTTATTTCCTCCGAAAAGCGATTTAAACCAATTTTTCTTCTGTGGCTCGGCTTCATAAGCCGGCAGTGAGCTTATCTGGTCTGCTCCATAATTAATTTTAGCCACTGGTTTTGGGATTGTTGGCTGCGGCATTTTATTGATCGGTGTTTCGGTTAGGGGTTTATTTAAATCAACCTTGTTGAATCGATTTAAATCCACCACCGGTTTTCCGGTTAAATCCATCGCCGGTTTTTGAAAGGCGGGTTTATTGATTGCTTCATTCGGTAAATTAGCTGGTCTCTCAAGCGGCGTCTGAAAAGAACTGTAGTGAACCACTTTTGGCGGCTTAATCACCTCTGATTTGGAAAATTCTTCACTGCTTTTTTTATCTTGTCTGCCAATTTCGATTCTAACAGGCCCCCTATCCTCGCCAGGCCTAATCATCTCGAACGTCGGGGACGGAGCTTCGATTTTAAAAGCCGCCTCTCTTTTCATCGGCGCCGAATTTAGCTCTTGATGAAGAATTAAAGGTTTCTCTGTTTCAATAGGGCGAACATTCGTTTTTGCTTCGAAGCTAGAAATTTTTGGAGTCGCCGTGATTTCAGTTGCCCCAACTTCTTGTTCTTCGTGTTTTTTAAGCACCCCGATTAATTCCGCGCCTGACCGCTCTAATTTTTTAATTTCTTCCACAATCCCTAAAACATCGTTTTTTTGTTCCCAAGATAAGGCCGCTGGTTTTGGCGGCTCAATTGGTTTTTGAGCTGGCTGGATTTTTGGCGCTGGCGGCTGAGGAATCGGTATTTCTCTGGCTTGTGTCATGCTGCCGCTTAAATTCACCGGCATTATCGTTTCTATCTCGTCTAACATCTTTGGCGCCACCTTTGGTTGCGCCTGAATTGGTTGAGGCTTTAAAGCCGGCTTAATTTCACCTTCCTTTTCTTTGGCCACTGTCCTTTCTATATTTTCCATCATGACCGGCGGCCTTTGGGTTTGAGTTATTGGTTGCTTTCTTTCTTCGGTTGTTTTAAAAGCCGCTTTTTCAAGTTCCAAATCCATTCCTACTCGCGATTCCTTGGTTACGGGAGCGTAAAGTTTCTCAAGCTGACTGCGATAAGGCGCAAAGAGCCGATTACCCAATGTTTTGGAAACATTCTCCGCGATTTTAATGTCGATTTTAAGAGCTTCCTGAAGTTCGCGCGCCACTTCCTCTGGGTGTAAAAATCCCATTATCACATAACCGGCGATTCTGGAAATTATTGGAATTCTATCAACTGGAATATGTTCGGTCTCCGCAATTCGGTCTAAAATTTCCACGCTGTGTTCCGATACCAAAACCTCCCGCAGATTTTCTGGCAGAGTATCCCATCGCTGTAGAGCTTGTGATTTTGGAACAATAGTCATTTAATTTAAAAATTAAATTTATTCTTTTTCTCCTCCGCCTCCTCCATAGCTAAAGCCGCCTAAACCAACGGAGTTTCTCACCATAGAATTTTTAAAGTTTTCTACATTTTGTCTCATTTTTTCATCTAGTCTTGTTATTCTTTGAATTTGCGCTTCAGTTTCCAGAGAAGAAGGAAGGCCGGCTAGTCGGCTCATTTCTATTTTATAGCCAGCCAGCTCTTGTTCCATGGCGCCCTGATAAGATGGGGCGAAATTTTCTAAAGTCGAGGCCCTGGATTTTGAAATAACATTTGGCACTAACGAAGGCATGCTCGCTGTCATTCCATGGGCTACACTCCAACCTAGTTCCTTTAGAGTATTTTCGTCTAATCCCATTTTAGCTTTACCACTAAACATATCATTGATGTGCATAAGCGCCACATCTTTTTTCTCAAAAGTTTTATAAAATTCTCTCGCCGCCTCATCAATTTTATCTCTTGAAGCCCCCCCTCTTTTTAAATTCATCATCTCTACATTTACCGTGCTCGCCTTTTCTAGTTTTTCGAAAGCTTTTTTCTGGTCATATTGTTCATAAAGTTTTTTATTTCTATCATTAATAGTTGAATGAATATTTAAATCACCCAATTCTCCACGTTTCATTAATTCCTGTTCAATGGCTATTTTTTCTTCATTTGTAGCTGAAAGATGTTTGGTCTTTAGAACGCTATCAGAAAGTCCTTTTATTCTTTCTGCCGCCGCCTTCACTAAGTTTTCTCCCCCAGCCACCCTAAGTTGTGTTAACCCCGTTGCTCCCGCTCCCAGTCCTTTAGCCGCAAGGCCAGCGCCAAAGAATCTGGCTAATTTTGACCTATCTCTAAGCCCCTGAAGTCCCGAGGTAGCGGCTTTTAATCCCTTCTCAGCCCTAACAACCCCAGCCACTTTTCCAGCCGCCCTAATTCCTTTCCCTTTTGCCCACCCGCCCATCTTGCCGGCAAATCCTTTCATCGCCGCCATCCCCGCCGCGGCTCCGTGAATGCTTAAACTATTGGCCGCGAAAAGTCCGCCGATCGCAAGCCCCACCATCAAAACCGCCTGGAGCGCGAACTCTATAATTGGCGAAAAAAGCCCGGTAAAAAATCCGGTCTCAAGCGCCTTAAATGTCGAACTGTGAGTTGAACCAAACGAACCCGAAGCCCCCTGGCCTTCAGACATTGCGCTGTTAACCAGAACCACTAAATAAAGGAAGAAAACTACAATCGGCGCGAAAAATACTTGTTTTAAAAAAGTGTGCCACCACTTATCCCAGTTGCTTTTAAGTCCTGGGAATATCCACATTAACCACGCAAACGGCATCAATATCAGAAGAATGCCAATCGAAACATACCGATAAAGCAACATCACCACCAATATTCCTAAAGTAATATTAATTGCCGCCAAGGTGAGTATGGTCACAAACAAAGAAGCAATTGGCAGGAGTAATTTACCCATTGATTGTCCTATAATCGAGTTGGTACCCGAATTTTGGTCAACATCTTCTGTGGTTAACTCATTCGCGCCTGCTTCAAATAAAACCCCTTTCTGCGGATTAAAAGCTCCAGATAAAGCGGTGGCAAAATTATTAAAAGAATTCCCCTCTCCAGCCGGATTCACTTGTTCCAAAAAATAAATCGTCAGTTGGTCCGCAAAGTTTAAAATCGCGCCGGCAAAAACCAAACTAAAATTAACCAGCAAAGCCGCCACAATCAATTTCCACAAAATCTCTTTAATGCCATAGCCAGAGATGCGCAAGATAGTGGCAATGGCAATCACGATAATCGCCGCGGTAAATCCTAAATTAGCGATTGAAAGGGATACCGGAAACCCGAATTTAACCGCCGGCGAATTCACAATCTGAGTGTTCAGGTTCAAAATCACTTCAATTATCCAGGTCTGAATAGCAATTCCTATGGCCGCGATCGTGCTTATAAGCCACGAAAATCCAAACATGACTTTTCCGATTACCGTATAAGCAATGTCGCCAAAAAAATCCGCGTGCGTCTGTTGCGGCGCAAACAAAATTACAAATACCAATGGCGCCGCGAGCCCCAGCCCCCAAACAATCACCCGTCGTTTTCCCCAAAACCAATTTTTTATTTTAATCAGTTGACGCATTTTCATCTTTTTAATTTTAACCAGTTGCCGCCGGTTCATCTCCGTCGCAATAAAACTTAGACGTTGGCTCTAAATATGAACTGTTTATATCAGCCCTCCATTTCTTTATACCCTCCAATCTCTCGTTGGCATCTGATAAAGATAAACTAAGCATTTCAAAATCAAACCTAGTTTCTAACGATTGATTTAATTCTCGTACTTGCGAAGTGCTGGTGGTATTTTGAGCTTCATTGATAAAGTTATTGAGCCATGTGATCGAAGAACTCGCTTTATTAATTTCTTGTTGGAGTATAACTGGCTCTCTTGTTTCATAGTTCTTAATAGCAATTACCATATTCGATAATCTAATAGGATCCCTATTGTCAGGTGGTCCATAATCATCCGCGCATAATACAAGCGATCTTTTCAGCACGTCAATGGTTAAAGGTATTTCCGGTAAATAAGAGCTATATTGGGCAAGAGTCAGGACTAGAATTTCTCGATAACCCTCTGCCAATTTTATCAAAGTGCTGGTCGGCTGAACTGAATTAATCTCATTAATTTCTTGCGCGTCGCGAACGCAATCCCGATATTCCTGCGACTCCAAATTATAAGTGGCGCAAGTGGTTGTATAATCTTCTACTTCGTTTCGTCTATTTGAAACCAAAGCTAACCCTTCCGCTCCTTTTTGAAACATTTTATTAATTAAAGAATCCACAAAAGCGGTCGCAATCGCTATTAAATCATTGGAATTAACAATCCAATCCAGATGTGCTCCAAGCGCTCTGTCGAGTGTCTCTGCCACTGCTTTGCCTGGTGTGGTATCTTCCCAGCCGTCTTGCGGGCAAACGTTAAACCATTTTAGTCCATCTGAATCCTGCTCTATCGGACCGATGTAATCTACTCCTGTCATTTTAGCTACTGCTTTTGCATCTTCCTCATCATTACCACTTAACGAACCTAATCTGGCCTCAACTTCTATAAAATCAATTGTTTTTCTCTTCTTACAAACTCGAGTTGTTAAAAATCCTTGGCTTGAACCGACTTTAAGCTGTTCTGCTTCTGCTTGCTTGGCGGATTTAGCCAGCGCCAAGTCGCTTAATTCAATCACCACTCCAAAATAATTATTCTGGGGTTTTAATACTTTGATATAACTCTCAATTCCTCCAGCCCTAAAGTCATCATAAAAATCTTTTATATTTTCCGTCGCTTCATTCAGAGTGCATTTGAATTGTTTTTGAGTTCTTCTTTCTTCATTGCCCCGGGGAATTTCAAAACTTTTTATTATTAATCCCCTAAACCGTGAACAAAGCACTCCGGGCACAGTGATATTTGCCACCGCGCTTGAGAAGGTATTCACCGCGGCGTCTTTTAGAAAACCCGGGAAGTCCTGAACAAATTTTGGTTTACCGCCGCCCTGAATCCAATTGGTCGTTTGCTTCACAATCATATCTATTAGTTTCTTTTTAAGTTTTTCAGTTATTACTTGTTTAATCACTTTCCAAACATCACGCGCAAATATCTGAATATCGAAAACTATATCCCCAAACCCCAAAAATGCGTGAGCTTTCTTAATTGAAAAAATATTTACTAGAAATGAAATTGCTCCGTTCTGATTTTCTCCGCTCGAAAATTTATTTAATGCTTCGGCTTTTTTAAATTCATCTTCAAATTTACCAATCGCCTGATTGTAATTTTCTTCCTGCAGTCCAAAAACCAAACCGGTTTTAACCGGGTCAATTTGATCTTGAGCCAAAGTCAAAAAGTTTTTCTGATACAAAATAAGCTCCAAAAAACTTTTATGGAAATTAGCGAGCGGCTCCGGCACCTTAAGTGTTTTGGTTTTAATTATTGTTTGATCCAAAGCCAGCTCCACCGAACCCATAACTGTCTCTGGCGACGACTCGCTCAAAAAATTTGATAACCCGGTTTTAACAAAATTTTGTTCAATGATTTCATTAAAGTTAGCAATATATTGAGCAACATCTTCCTGACTGGAATTTTTAATTATTTTAAAATCATTACTTTCTTTTTCTAATTCCCCCCTAACTTTATTAATTTCCTCTCCAATTGCTTGAGGATTAGATATTGCCGCGGCCGAAGCGATTACATCTTGAGTTACGACATTCACCTTGTCAGAGATTAAACCCCCTTCTTCGGGATTTAGCGTTGCCATCTTTTCAGTCAATTTTCGCGCCAGATTTTCTGTTAGATTAGAGGGGTCTTCAGCCGGAGGCAACTCAACTTCACTATTTTGAACCAGCGCCTCTGGTTGTTGAATTAGTGTTTCAATAAAAGCGCTTTTATTATTTTGACCATTTTCGGCTTTTGTCCCGGCTTCTATTTCAAAATCACTATTTATGGTTGGTTTTTTTGAGTCCAATAAGCCGCCTAAAACAAAAGTCAACGAGCCAGCCATCAGCGCAAGTAGCAAAAAACTGGTGATGAGTTTTTTCGGATCAGCCATTCCTATCTATTATAGCGTTATTATTCACTTCTTATACAGAAGATATCCACAATTTCTGTAATCTATCACCTACTGCGTCCGTCCGAAGCTTTAAGCGAAGGCGGATAACCTATCATCTAAAACCTCTCACCTAACTCTTTCGTAATTTTAATGATTTCTTCAACCCCTAAATCTTGAGGCCTAAGATTAAAAGCTAATCCCAATTTCTCCAAACCCTCTTTAATTTTTGATCGATCAAGTTTTAACCCTTGTTTTAAGTTGTTTTCAATCGTTTTTCTTGGTTGCTGAAACAGAATTCGCACCATCTCATAATAATTTTTTCTCCCTACCTTTAACCTACTGCGTCCGTCCGAAGCTTTAAGCGAAGGAGGATCGCCTATCACCTTTAACCTAATCACGGCCGACTCCACCCCCGGCTCCGGCTTAAAAACCGATCTGGGCAAAGTTAAAATTATTTCGGGAATTGCCCAAAACTGGATTGAAGCCGCCAACCTATTCATTTTAGGTGGCTGGGCGATGATTCTCTCCGCCACCTCCTTTTGAATTGTCAAAACGCAAACCTCCGGTTTATTTTTAAGTTCTCCAATTTGCCTCAAAAGATATCCAGTCAAATAATATGGAATGTTACCTACTAATTTATAAACTTTACATTTTTCGCTTATAGCTTTAAGTTCTTTTCTTACGTCTCCTTCAATAATTTCTATATTTTTATTTTCCTCGAATTTTTTTTTTAGTATTTGCACTAATTGTTCATCCCTTTCAATCGCAATAATCTTAACACCTAACACCTGCCTGCCCGCCACAGCTTTAGCGACGGAGGGACACCTAACACCTAATTCCTCCGTCAACTCTCCATGCCCCGCTCCTATTTCAATCACTGTTTCTCCGGTCTTTAACTCCAAAGCCGCCACAATTTTTTTAATGGCCTCATTGCTTTTTAAAAAATATTGTCCCAATTTTTTCCCCATTGATTAGATTTTCTAAATTCTATTTTTAGTTTTTATCTCCACCGTATCTCAAATGTATTTCTATTGCATCTCTATAACCTATAACCTAACACCTAATCCAAAGTAATGTATCTCTCCTCATCTCTCAAGTTTGAAGCCACTTCGAATTTCATCGCTTCTTCTGATAGCTCGCTTAAAAATCTCGACGGGATATCGTAAAAAGATAAAAACAATTTTTTTCGCGCTCGGGTCATTGCCACATATAAAAGCCGCCTCTCTTCTTCGATGGCATTTTGAGTTTGAAATGAACGGTGGTGGGGGAGTACGCCTTCATTTATGCCCGCGACAAAAACATTATCAAACTCTAGTCCCTTCGCCAGATGAATCGTCATCAAATTCACCGTCGCCTTGCTCTTTGCTATTTGCCTGTCCCGAGTAATGCCGAAGGGCGATTTGCTATTTGTGACATTGTCCGTCGCTTGCAATAAACTCGCTCGTTCCAAAAAATCTTCCACACTCTTAAAATTTTCGGCAAAATTTAAAAGTTCCAATATGTTTTCTTTCCGATCTTCGGGATTTTCAAAATTCTTGTCGAGATAACCAAAATAATCCATTTTATCGATAAATTTCTTGATTATTGCTGCTGGCTCTGCCTCTTTAAAATCGCCAATTTCGCGAACGAACCTTGAAAAACCTGCCTTTTTCAGGAATTTCGACAATCGCTCCCGGCTTAGCTCATCATCTCTATTAGAAATGTATCTTAAAGCCGCGAGCACATCTTTTACCTCTCGGCGTTCGTAGAATTTGAGTCCGCCGAAAATTTGATAAGGCAGATTACTTTCTATGAGCGCTTGCTCAATCGGCCGCGACTGCGCGTTGGTCCGATAAAGAACCGCAGTTGATTCATTTTTATCTTTAACCTTTAATCTATCACCTATCACCTGTTCCACAATCCACTCCGCTTCATCAATTTCTCCGCCGGTTTCTTTAAGGATTATTTTCTCTCCTTTTGAATTGTTGGTCCAAAGAGTTTTATCTTCCAATCCTTTTGGTTTCTGAAAATTATTTTTAATTAATGATGAAGCCGCCTGAATTATATTTTGAGTGGAGCGATAATTTTCACCCAAAAAAACCGTCTGGCTTCTTGACCAGTCCTGAGCGAAATTTAAAAAAATATCTATTTTAGATCCTCGCCAGCTGTAGATTGTTTGGTTGTGATCGCCCACCACGCTTAAATTTTGATTTTGGGTTGAGAGCAATTTAACCATTTCATTTTGCGCACCGTTGATATCTTGATATTCATCAACCAAAAAATGAGAAAATCTTTTTTGATATCTCTTAAGTACCTCCGGTTTTTGTTTAAACACTAAAACCACCTTTTGAATTAAATCATCAAAATCAAAAGCATTATTTTTTTTAAGCTCAATCTCATATTCGCTTAAAGCTTTTTCTATAATTTCATTTTGAAAGTTTGATTTTTTGTCTTGTAGCGAGATTTCATTTTTAATCATCGATACTTCGCTCATCAAATCTCCCGGCTTCATTTTTATTTTATCTTCTGAGCGCTTAGCTATTTTTTTAAATAATTGAAAAGAATCATTGTCATCGAAAATCGCGAAATTTGGTTTGCGGTCGCAAAAAATGGCAACTTCTCGCAAAATTCTGGCGCCGAGCGAATGAAACGTTCCTATAAATGGCGCCTGGCGATTTGCGCTTTGCGATAAGCTTTTTGTTACTCGCGCTAGCATTTCTTCGGCGGCTTTGTTGGTGAAAGTTAAGGCGCAGATTTTTGAAGGCGGTACGCCGTTTTTCATCAGATAAACAATTCTAGCCATTAAGGTTTTAGTTTTGCCGGTTCCTGCCCCAGCCACAATTAAAAGGGGATATCCCGGAGCTGTGGCCGCTTTAAGCTGTTCTGGGTTTAATCCTAAATTTTTTATCCCACTATCCTGATCTGCCATAAGGTTTGATTTTTTAACTCCCCACCCCTTTATAAAAGAGCGAAGGTTGATTTTTAGCATTTTAACCGAATCTTGATTATAAAGTAAACTGTTTTATAGAGAATTGACCTAAGTCGATCTTAATTCTAAAATATAGCGTCTTTACCAGCTCTTTGATAATTTACAAAATCATTTCCCTTTGGCTCCTTGAAAACTAAAAAGAGTAGCTCGCCCACGCGCCTTTCTTTGGCGCGGGGCAATTAAAGGTCGTTCTAAACTGATAATTATGAAAAAAACCTTTATTCTGGCCCTCTCGTTGTTCTTAGTAATCCTATCTTTCAAAGCAGTAATGGCTGAAGACGAAATTCTGATTGTTGAACCCGCTACCCAAGATATGCCATTTAGCGCCCCTACTCTTTTAGCTCTTCAAAATGAATCCCTGCCTCCAGAGATCTTACCAGAAAGCCCTACCTCTCCTGATTTAGGGTTATCTCTGATTGATGCTCTAAATAATGGCGAAGTTCAAAGCGATCAAGAAATTATTGAGGTTGCGTCATTCATTTCTAATTCCAACCCTGAGATTATAGATATTGATGACCTGCCTGATTTAGAAGTTGATTCGGGTCAAGAAAACCTGCTTCCTGTGATTGAAGCTCCGGCTTTTGTTTCGAGTACTGTTGGTTCAATGTTTGAATTTTCAGTTGTGATTAGCGATCCTGACGGAGATTTTATTTCAATTAAAACTAATCTGCCCGAAGGAGCTGTTTATTCCACCACCACTAACCTTGTCAGTTGGCTTCCGGTTTACCCGGGTAATTTTATCGCTTCCTTTTCCGCTTCGGATAGCTTTTCCACTAGTTCGTTGGATATCGGGATAGAAATTATCGAACCCGAAAACAAAGCCGCTTACAATCTTTGCGCTGATTTGAATCGAGATGGTGTTCTCGATCGCAATGATCCTAAGGTTTTAATGGATTATATTTTTAATGGCGGTCGTCTTGAATCAAATATCGATTATGATTTGGATGATAGTGGGGTAGTTGATATCAGCGATGTTGTCGCGCTTCTTTTCTATATTTACCGCCCAGAAGCAAGCTATCTGCCGAGCTGTCCTATTCCCCCTGATAATAACAATCCTCCTCCAGTAAATCCTCCTCCCCCCGGCGGCGGCGCCCTGATTTTGGTTCCCGGTCGGTCGAATCCAGCCGAACCCTCAACTTCTTCAACAGCTGGAATTGCTAATCTTCCGCCGGAGTTTCTGAATTTCTATCCAGCCACTTCAACTCCAGCCGATTGGCTTTATATCTATGATGCTGAGGCCTTCGATCCTGATGGCGATCGCTTAACTTATAGCTTAAGCAATGCCCCCTCGGGTATGAAGATAGTAAGTTCCACTGGATTCATTTTCTGGATTCCCGGTCTAGTCCAAATCAGTCCCGATCCTTACGAAGTTGTTGTTAATCTCTCAGACGGGATAAATCTAGTCAGTCAAAATTTTTCTTTATTAGTTACCGCTTCACTTTGGAATGTCGCTGCTCCAGTTGTTGCTAACACCCCTCCCGAACCAGTCGAAGAAATTTCGCCTTCTATGCCAGAACCACTAGTTGAATCCGTGGAAACCAAAATCCAAACCCCAACCACTTCCATTACTTTAGGACCTAACGATAATTTAAACAGAGGTCTTCTGGCCGCATTGATTGATGTTTTCGGAAATTTAGGCGATTGGCTGCTTAAGCGCCCAGTTTTTCTATTTTTGATTTTATTGATGGTTATTCTTTATTTTGTTCTCGCGGCCATCCGAAAAGAAAAACCAAAACTAATCCCCGAAAACTCCCCCCCAACTCCACTGATGATTTCTCCTGATTTGCCAGGTGACAATTCGTCATCTCCTACCCCGGCTGAACCATCTACCTATTATTACTAGTAATATGGAAGAGCCAGTTATAATCAAAAACCACCTACTAAAGCGGTGGTTTTTGATCTTTAAGCATTCCCAAATTAAAATTTGTTATTATAAGAAAAATGAGATTACTAAAAGAGAAAATAATTTCCTATCCGTTTGTAAGAAATTGGTTAAACGAAATTAAATCCCAAGGTTTTGATTGTCTCGCCACCAGGAAATTGCTGCTCCTCGCAGGCGTATTTATTCTACTCATCCTTTTTATAATCGGCGTCGCCACCAATAGAGTCAGCAATAACGTTGCTTTTTTAGTTGAACTAGGCAAGGTATCTTTTTCTCCCCGTACTTTTAAAAGTAATTTGCCGCCTATTTTTCAGGTTATTGCCGCCTGTGAGTCCGGTGGACGTCAGTTTGATGAGTCCGGCCGAGTTATTCGCGGTCGGATAAATCGCTATGATGTCGGTCTCTATCAAATCAACGAAGTTATTCACCGCAATGCCATTCAAAACACTGGTCTTGATATTTACACTGAAGAAGGCAACACCGCTTTTGCCTCCTATCTTTATCAACAATCCGGTCTTGAGCCCTGGCGTTTTTCTAGAAGCTGTTGGCGCGACGCGCTCTAGAAAACTCTTTACTTTTATGCCTTTACGGTGTTAATTTAAAATCAGTACAATTCAATCAAGGAGAACTTAAATGTTTAATTGTCCGTCCTGTGGCCAACTGACAATTCACCTCAAAGCTGGCAGTTGCGGTGGTCTCGGTAGCTTAGATGGCTGCGAATTTTGTGATCAAGTGTATATACAAACTTCAGGTGGCGTCGTCGACGATGGCCGCCACAGTTATGAACTCCTCGGCACCACACTCACAAAGTGGCGTAAGCTCAAAGCCGACGAGGAAAAAAGAGAGGCGGAGCTTGAGAAAAAAAGAGAGACCGGCGAAATCATCAAATGTCCCGGCTGTAATCTTGAGCTCTCCGCCTCTGATCTGCCAGCTCAGATTAAACACATGGAAGATGAACATTCCGAAATCATCGCCGAGCGTCTCTATAATTCTGGTGAGAAAATTAAAGCCGCTACCTTCGTCAAGACTTAAAAGCACAAAACCAGTCTCCTCGCCGCCGAAATTAATTTCGGCGGCCTTTTCTATTAATTGAATTAGAATAAATTTAAATCAAAAAATTTGTCGCCAGTCATAAGTTATCAGTCATGAGTCAATTCACACTTCCTCCCTCAGCCGATAACTAAATGCCTCCGCCAAATGATTCTCTGAAACTTTTTCCTCTCCGCTTAAATCCGCGATGGTTCTGGCTACTTTTAACAACCGGAAATATCCTCGAGGCGAAAGCCGCGTTTCATCCAAGCTTTTTAAAAACTTTTCCGCGCCGGTCTCAAAATTTATCATCTCTTCGGTTTGTTTAGCGCTCATCTCGCCGTTGTTCTTAATTTTAAGTTTTTGAAATCTTTCTTTTTGAATCTCTCTCGCATTCTGGATTTTGGTTTTGATTTCCGGGCTTGTTGGTTTTAAATTTCTCTTCTCTCGTAATTCCAGAATTTTTATTCTTGGCACTTTAATTTGTAAATCAATCCGGTCGAGTAGCGGCCCAGAAATCTTTTTTTGATAACGAATCACTTCGTAAGCTGTGCACCGACATTCTTTTTCTTCATCGCCGTAAAATCCGCAAGGACAAGGGTTCATCGCGGCCACGAGAGAAAACTTAGCCGGGAATTCCAAACTGTTTTTGGCGCGAGAAATTTGCACTCGGCCCGACTCCATTGGTCCGCGCAACGCCTCCAAGATATTTTTCGGAAACTCCGGCAGCTCGTCTAAAAAAAGCACGCCTCGATGAGCCAAGCTTATTTCTCCTGGCCTAGGATAGGTTCCGCCGCCAACCACCGCGATGAGTGATGCGGTCTGATGAGGCGTTCGAAAGGGGCGGGCCTTAATTAACCCTCCGGGATTAAGTCCCGCCGCGCTGTAAATTTTTGTCACCTCAATGGCTTCCTCATGGGTTAACTCTGGTAAAATACCCACCATCGCTTGAGCCAGCAAGCTCTTGCCCACGCCCGGCGGCCCAATCATCAGCAAGTTATGCCCACCAGCTGCCGCCAACGTAATGGCTCGCTTCGCGTTTTCTTGGGATTTAATTTCCGAAAAATCAGTTCCTAAATACTCGGTTTTTGCCTCTGGATTAAAAATTGCCGGCTCGATCTTTCTTTTTTCTTCTAAAAATTCAATTGCCTCTGATAAATTATTGAGCGGAATAATTTTTATTCCTGAAACCACCGCCGCTTCGTTGGCGTTTTCTGCTGGCAAAAAAACATAGTGGCATTTTTTTTCCTTAGCCATCTGAGCAATATTAAGAGCTCCGGCTATTGGCCGCAGCCGGCCGTCGAGCGCTAATTCACCCAAGAAAATTTTATCTTTTGTTTCAAATCCTTTCATTTGTCCGGTTGAGAGCAGATATCCGAGCGCAATCGCTAAATCATACTGGGAGCCGGCTTTCTTCACGTCCGCCGGCGCCAAATTCACCGTGATTTTCCTATTTTCTCTGTTTGGCGGCTTAACCCCCGTGTTTTTTAGAGCTGAATTAACTCGCTCCTTAGCTTCATTTAAGGCCTTGTCTGCTAAGCCCACTATATTAAAAGCATGAAGGCCGACATTTAAGTCGACCTCAATTTCAATCAATCTTGCGTTAATGCCTTCTAATTCAGCTGAATAAATCCTCGCTAGATTTTTAAGCATTTCCTCCTCTCTTATTTACTTGTTTTAAGTTTACACTCTTGGCAAAGCTCTGATTCCGGAATTAAATCTAAGATATTTTCCGAAATTTCTCCCTCGCAATTAAGACACTTCCCATAACTTCCACTTTTTATTCGCTTCAGTGCCCCCTCAATTTCTTGTAGCCGTTTTTTAAGTTCATTGGCTACCGCTATCCTGTTTCCTCTTTCTTCAACTTCATCCGATTCTTCATCTCCGCCTTCTATGTCGCTGCCAAAATCAACTCCTTTTTCATCCTCGGCTATTTCTTTCTCTAGTTTTTCTTTCTCCTGCTCCAAAATTATTCTATATTTTTCTGTATTGGTGTTTTTCATCAGTTTAAATCTATCCTACCTCTAGTTTTTTTTCAACCTTTTTTGACGCTGTTAGAAACCCAATTCTCTATAAGGGTTTTGTAAGTAATTTTATGACTTAGGCCTTTTGGCTAGGAAGAAAATTACTTACAAAACCTGTAATTGTTTTATTTTCCGATCTCTATCACCTGACACCTATTATTTATTTCAAAACTCGAACGGTTTTTAGGTACCAGTCCTTTACTCCCAAGAAGCGATCAGCTGGTTCTTCAATCGCGTTGCTTAAAACTCCTTTCAGCTCATTTTGAGAGATATAGATATAATCTTGGGAAAAAAGAAAAATAGCCGGGTAATCTTCTTTAATTAAAGTCGCTACCTCTCTTAAATCCCCCTTCCGTTTTTCCTGATCTGATTCTTCCTGAAGATTTTCTATTAGAGAATCCACCTTTGCGTTTTGATACAAAGCTAAGTTTATTCCCGGATCGAATTTTTGCGAAGAATGCCAGAAATAAAATAAATCCCAATCTTTGTTTAGCTCATTCCCATAAAGCAACATTTCGTAATCTCTATTTTTGGTAATTTCTTTGCTTAATAAATCTATTGGTTTGCTCATGAGTTCAATTTTAAATCCTTCTTTCTCCCAAGCCGTTTTTAAAATCTCGGCGGCTTTCGTTAAAAACGGAATCTCCGGCACGGTTAAACTGATAACGAGAGGTCGCCTTTCTTTACCAAAAGTTTTATATCTCACCTCCGATTGAAGATTTTCATCTTCTTTTGGAAAAAACCAGCCAGCCTGTTCTAAGATATCGCTGGCTTTTGACTCACCGACGGATTCCAAAATTGGAGTCTTGAAGTTATTAAAATTATAAGGCAGGGGACTCACGCGAATCTCGCCTCTGCCAGCCAATATCTCGGTTAATATTTTTTGTTTTGGAGTCGATACTTCCAAAGATTTTCTAATCGCTTTTTCTCCCAAGGTTTCGTTGCGGCTTTGATTTATAAAAACTGCGTAATAACCGGGGGATTTAAATTTAATCTCTTGATTGGGACGTTTAATCTCGGCGAGCTCCTCCGGTTCTAGGCCGCCAAAGCCGTCAATCACTCCTCGATTAAAGGCCTGAATTAATCCTTCTCGATCTCGAAAAAATTTAAAAGTAAAATTTTCAATTAGAGCTTCACTGTTGTAATTTTCATTGATTCCCAGCTGGTAATCGCTGATAAAACCATCTCGGCCCTTTTTAAAGTTAATCAATTTAAAAACTCCACTTCCGATCGGGCTTAAATTATAATCCGAGATTCTCCAGTTTAAAGTCGGCACGTCTCCGAAGATATGCTTCGGCAAGATATAAAGATCTTCTAAGTTTTTAAAAAAAGTCGTTGCGGCTTGCCCCGACTTTATCTGAATCTCCAATTCACTTAACCGTTTTATGAGAACGTCCTGAAATTTATAATAAAGCGGCGAACGAGCATCTTGGTCTTGGATTCTTTGAATAGTAAAAATAATATCATCGCTCGTAAGTTTTTCGCCATCCGACCATTTTACCCCCTCTTTTATTCTCACCTTCCAATCCTCGTTTTCCAATCTCTCAATTTTATCGGCCACATCTCCCAAGCGGCTGAAAATCAATCGCACCAAACTCTTGTCAATTTCACTAGTTGCGAGAATAGGATTTATTAAAGTTGGCTGCCCCACAGCCCCTTCAATGTATTCTCCGCCGGCCACTGGCATCGCCCACGTCGATTTTTTAACCAGCATAATTCCCAGTCCTAAAATTGTCACTAAAGCCGTCACGCCCGCTCCGATCAGTATTTTTTTCTCTCTTTGGGTTAAAGAAGAATATATTTGTTTAAACTTTTGCATGTTTAATTTATATAAACTAAATATCGCTCATGTCATTTTTAAGCGAGCTGACCAATTCTAACTTTAACTTAATTCAAAAATTGAAAAATCGCTAACCCAACAAAAACAACCGCTAAGAAAATTGTGCCTCGAAAAATAGTTTTCTCAAGCCCCCTTCGCGCGTGGTAATAACCTCCTTCTCCGCCGCCAAAAATGCCAGAAAGGCCAGCCGAACGTTCCTGGAGTAAAATTAAAACTACCAACACGACCGCGACTACGATTTGAATAATTGAAATTATCACGTTCTTTTTTTGAAAAATAAATGAATTAAGAAATTGGCAATTCCCAAAATAATAGCGGCGTAAAAGATAGTGAGAACCCCATCAATATTAAGGTTATTTGCTAAGCTGTCAAGAATATAAAGGAGTAGCATATTCACTAAAATTAAACCTAAACCCAGAGTCAAAATAATAAGTGGTCCTAAAATCAACTTAAAAATCGGCTTCAAAATAAAGTTAAGCAAGGTAAAAACTAAAGCTACTAAAACCGTTTTCTCGAATCCGCCCGACAAGCTGAATTTCGGCAAGTATTGGGACATTAAGGTAAATACCCCAGCATTCACTAAGGTCGCAACGATTATTTTTATCAGCCAATGCATCTTTATAATATTCTACTATTTAAATTATTTCTCTCAAAAGGCTTCTGCCGGTCATCTCATCCGGCTTATTAACACCCATTAATTCCAAAATTGTCGGTGCCACATCCGAGAGCACTCCGATTGTCTCCGAATTAAAGCTTTGCCAATTAATAAACCTTTTATTTTTAAATTCTTTAGCCACTAAATAAAAAGGCACCGGGTTGGGGTCATGTTGGGTCTCTGCTTCGCCCGTCAAAGGGTTCATCATTTGTTCCACATTGCCATGGTCTGAAGTAATAATAATTGTTGACTCTGTTTGAATCCCGGTTTTAATCACTCTCCCAATTTGAGTGTCGATAATTTTTACCGCTTCCAAAGCCGCTTGGTAATTACCAGTATGGCCAATAGTGTCTGGGTTAGCATAGTTGGCTAAAATAAAATCAAAACCTCTGGCTTCAAGCGATTGAATTATGCGGTCAGTGATTTCTCCAGCCCTTAACTCTGGGTGTTCATCAACGTGCGGCACTTTAATTGAAGGAATAAAAACCCGGTATTCTTTTGGAAAAGGTTGTTCTATGTAGCCGTTAAAAAAATAAGTTACGTGAGCGTACTTGTAACTCTCGGAAATTCGAAGTTGGGTTTTGTCTGCCTCGCTCAAAATTCTACCTAAGGGATATTTAATGTCTTCCGGTGGAAACGCCACCGGCACATCAAATTGGTCTTCATATTTAGTCATGGTGGCGATATAAAAATTCTGGAATTTTTGAGTCGGGAATTTATCAAAATCTTTTAAAATAAACGATTCGCTTATCTGCCGAATGCTATCTTCTCTAAAGTTGAAGAAAATTATTGATTCTCCGTCTTTAATTTGGCCATCTTTTTTGAGCGCTAAAGGCGGCAGAAATTCTTCATTTAATTTTTTTTGATAGGTTTCCTGAATAATCGGACTCACCTCTTCTGTGATTTCTCGAGCGGGCGAGACCATCGTTTCATAAGCCCTCTCGGTGAGTTTCCAGTTTTTTTCCCTATCCATTGCGTAATAACGGCCCACTAAAGTCGATAATTTTTCTTTTGGAATTTTATCCAGCGCTTTTTCCAGCCGGAAAGGAGTGGCATCTTTGCCGTCCGAAAAAAGATGGAGCTTAACTTCCACTCCTTCCTGTTCTCCCATCCGAATTAAAGCCAAGAGGTGATCTAGGGATGAGTGCACTGTCCCTTCGGTTAAAAGTCCAATCAAGTTAACTGCTGATTGGTTTTTTTTGGCAAAATCAAAAGCTCCTTTTAAAGCCGGGTTTTTAAAAAAACCTTCATCTTTAATAGAGATAGAAATTCTCGGAAAATATTGATAAATTACCTTACCAGACCCAATCGTCAAATGTCCCACCTCGCTATTGCCGATTTCTCCCCAAGGTAAACCGACGCTGATTCCCGAGGCCTGCAAACTGGTAACCGGAAAGTTTTCCTCGAGCCACCTAAAGGTTTCTGGTTTAACCACGTGAATAGGATTGGATTGGTTTTTCTGCCCTAAGCCCCAACCATCAAGAATGATGAGCAAAACAGTTTTTTTCATGTATTTTGTGAGTAACTCTAATTTTAAAAGATTTTTGGCCGGTTGACTAACTTTAAAATCAGCCCTATACTTTATAGGTTCCTTTTAAGCGATTTTAATTTCCAGATTGAAGAATGACGGTTAATTCTAGCTTTATTAAATTCTTGAAAAAGCAATAATTCCCTCTTTATTATCAGGGCGCTTTTTACGTTTAAAAGGTGACACTAACTAAAAAGTCACAAATTTTTTATTCCTAAAAAATTCAAACACTTATCTAAGTTAATGAAGAATTTAGGGAATTTATTACATGTCCGAATTCTTACCCCTTCTTATCGGGGGCGCCTTGGTTCTAGGAGGAGCGGCGGGTTATTTTATTCGCCACATCTTTTTTGCTCGTAAATCAAGTTCTATCGAGCATAAAATTATCTCTAAACTTGGAGAAGCCGAAGAGCGGTCAAAAAAAATTATTTTAGAAGCCGAAAGTAAGGCCGTCGATCTTTTAGGCGACGTTCGGCGTGAAGGTCGCGAACAAAAAACTAAACTTGATAGTTTAGAAGAAAGGATTTTGCACCGAGAGGAAATTTTAGACAAAAAATTAGTTGCCCTAAGCAACGACGAAAATTCTTTAAAAGCTCAAAAAGAAGAAATCAAGAAAAAAGAATTAGAAATTGAGAATGTCAAAAACGATTTGGAAAGTCAACTTGAGAAAACTAGCGGCCTAACTCGAGATGAAGCCCTTAAGCTTTTAACTGGAGAAATTAAAGAAAAATATAGCCGTGATTTAGCCGATTCCATTCAAAAACTAGAAAAAGAACGAAAAGAAGAAATCGAAAAGAAATCCAGCGAGATTATCGCTTCGAGCTTGGAACGCTATGCCCGATCTCAGGTGGCCGAACTCACCACCACCTCTTTTTCTTTGGCGGACGAAGAATTAAAAGGAAAAATTATTGGTCGGGAAGGCAGAAATATCCGAGCGCTCGAAAGAGCCACCGGCGTTGAATTTGTAATTGATGAAACTCCAGATAGTGTGGTGATTTCTTCTTTCGATCCCATTCGAAGAGAGGTTGCTCGCATGGCTCTTGAAAAACTAATCAAAGATGGCCGCATTCAACCCGCTAAAATTGAAGAAAAAGTTGAAGAAGCCAAACAAGAACTTAATAAACGCATTATGGAAATTGGCGAATCCGCCACTCAGGAAGTTGGTATCTATGATTTACCCAAAGAAATTATCCAGCTTTTAGGTCGCCTGCATTTTAGAACTAGTTATGGCCAAAACGTCCTCCTCCATTCTATAGAAATGTCTTATCTAGCCGGCATGATGGCCTCTGAACTGGGTTTAAATGTAGAAGTCGCTAAAAAAGGCGCCCTGCTTCACGATATAGGCAAAGCTATTGACCACGAAGTTGAGGGCACTCACATTGAACTTGGCCGTAAAATTTTGAAAAAATACGGCGTTAACGACTTAGTGATTCAAGCTATGCAATCGCATCATGAAGATTATCCCTACGCGATTCCCGAAGCGTACTTAGTCACCACTGCTGATGTTTTGTCGGGCGCGAGGCCTGGCGCCAGGCGTGATTCTCTTGAACATTATATTAAACGTCTCGGTGACTTGGAAAAAATTGCCTCTGAATTTCCGGGTGTCAAAACCTCTTACGCTGTTTCCGCTGGTCGGGAACTTAGGGTTTTTGTTGTTCCGGAAAAAATAGATGACTTTCGGGCGTTGGAGATGGCTCGAGAAATTGCCAATAAGATTCAATCTGAGTTAAAATATCCTGGTGAGATTAAAGTCGTGGTGATTCGCGAAATGAGAGCGGTTGAGTATGCCAAGTAATTAGATTATAGGTGATAGGTTTTAGAATTTTGGCGCTAAAAAGCAAAATAGTGGAATTTTTCTAACACCTAACATCTAACACCTAACCTCTATGTTCCTAAAACTCTCCAAATTTTTTATTTATCTTTCTGTTTTTAGCGTCGTTATTGTTTTGACCTCGACTTTCTTTCCGTTTATCGGTGGCAAGTATTATTTTTTCCGCGTTTGCGTTGAATTAGCTCTTATTTTCTTTTTACTGTTTTGGGCTTTTGAGGCTCAAGGAAGAGAAATTCTAGACCGGTTCCGTAAGATTTCTCGAGAGCCACTTTTTATCGCCACCTCCCTTTTTGTTTTGTTTTATCTCTTAGCTTCAATTTTTGCCTATAATTCTCACGCTGCTTTCTGGTCCAATTATGAGCGAGGCGAAGGAGGGTTTCAAATGTTCCATTATTACATTTTTTTTGTTTTATTACTTTTGATTCTTAAAGAACCAAAAGAATGGAAAAATCTTTTTATTTCTTCGGTCGTGGCAGCCGTTTCAATGATCGGCTACGGCCTCTTAGCCAATCTTGGTCTTGTTTCCCAGTTTATTGATCCATTCATGGGGGAACCTCCTTCCGGGTTTTTAAAACGACTCATTCAGCCCCGATTTCAAGGTTCTTTGGGCAATCCCGCTTATGTCGCCCCTTATTTAATGTTTGCTATGTTCTATGGCGCCTATCTTTGGATAAGCTCTAAGTGGCGAAAAAATTGGCGACGACATTTATTTTTTGGGGCTCTTATTCTTTTTTTCTTATCCTTTCTTATACTGTCTCAAACCCGAGGAGCTTTTTTAGGATTAGCCATCGCTATTTTGATTGGGCTAATTTATCTTATCATTAGTTTTCCGGCCATTAGGAAAAAAACTCTTATAATTCTAGCTGTTTTAATTTTTATTGGAGGCCTTTTAATTGGTTCTCGCCATAATTCTTTTGTTAAAAATCTTCCTGGCGGGCGATTTTTTGAAATCTTTGATCTCGGTGTTAAAACTGATACGGTTCAAACCCGTTTTTGGACTTGGGGCTCGGCTTGGGCCAGTTTTAAGGAACGCCCAATTTTGGGTTGGGGTCCTGAAAATTTTAGTGCGGCTTTTGATAAGTATTTTGATATCCGCCATTATTCTCCAGGCAAAAATTCCGAAACGTGGTTCGACCGAGCTCACAGCGTTATCTTTGATTACTTAGCTGAAACCGGACTTTTAGGATTTTTAAGCTACCTGAGCATTTTTGTAATTTTCTACTGGAGAGTTTTTTCTCGCCCCAAAAATAAATCTGAAATGAGAGCTAACTCTCTAGAGCCATCAGGCGATTTAAATTTTAGAAATAATTTTCTTCTTCAAACTCTTTTCGTTATCCTTCCGATTGGTTATTTGGTTCAAGGCCTAGTTCTTTTCGATGTCTTACCAATTTATGTAAACCTTTTTATCTTTTTAGCGTTCAGCGTTTACTTATTTACTTTCTATGAATCAAAATCTTAAAAAAATCATCGCTATTGTTGCCGGCCTTATTCTTGTTTTTGTCGCTTATTTTGGCAGTTACTTGCCGCTTCAGAAATCTCATCTTTTTATTAAAACCATGAGAAACCTAAGCCAAATAAATTCTCTTCAAGAGTTTGAAGAAGCAATGTCAACTGTTCTTGAATTTAATTCGCCGATTGGGCAAGAAGAACTGCTACGTCAGTTTGCCAGCACGATTATCGATGTTATCAATCAACCCAACACCCCCCCCGAAGTTGTAAAAGAACTTATTACCTATCTTAATAAATATTATGAACCTATTATTCAAAGTGGCAGTGGCATGAGTTTTAATCAAAATCTTTATGTTTTAGGTACTCTAAATGAGATCGCTGCCTTAAAAACCCAGAATCCAGAATTTTTATCTGCTGCCAAAACCTATTATCTTAAAAGTTATGAGATTGGCCCAAAACGTCCCCAAGCTTTGTTTGGTCTTTTTGATATCTATCGGATTGAAGGAAATGTTGAAGAGGTAAAGAAAATCCACGAACAAATTCTTACTCAGTGGCCAGGCGAGAAAAAAACCAAGCAGGCCTTTGAAGAATTTCTTAGTAAAGTTTCATCTAGTAATCAATAAAAAAAATATTAGGTTTGGCGAAAATGTATCTTTTATCCTCTCGTTTTTTATTGTGTCATTTTGCTATCGCATCGAATTTTATGGCAGCGCGTTTTGCCTTGACTTTAAAGCGGTATAGTGATAAAAATTTACCATGCCAAAAGCGATTATAACCGGCATCACTGGTCAAGACGGCTCTTACTTAGCCGAGCTTTTACTCTCTAAGGGCTACGAGGTTCATGGTATTATTCGCCGGGCTTCTTCATTTAACACCGGGCGGATCGATCACATCTATCAAGACCCCCACGAAAAAAATCGCCGGCTCTTTCTTCACTATGGCGATCTTTCTGATGCCAACACAATTCGTCGCCTAATTTATAAAGTGGAGCCAGATGAAATCTATAACCTCGGTGCTCAATCTCATGTTCGGGTCAGCTTCGATGTTGCTGAATACACAGTCAATATTGTTGGCGTTGGCACACTCCGATTGCTTGAAGCTATTAAAGATTATGAAGAACACGCCGGCAAAAAGGTAAAATTTTATCAGGCCTCATCTTCCGAAATGTTTGGCTCGACCCCTCCTCCTCAAAATGAAACTACTCCGTTTTATCCGCGAAGCCCGTATGCTTGCGCCAAGGTCTTCGCCTATCACACTACCCGTAATTATCGCGAAGCTCATAGCATTTTTGCAGTTAACGGTATTCTCTTTAATCACGAATCAGAACGCCGAGGAGAGACATTTGTAACTAGAAAAATTACCCGTGGTATCGCGAGAATTTTGGCCGGACTCGACAAAAAACTTTATCTTGGAAATCTTGATGCGCGTCGCGACTGGGGCTACGCTCCTGAATATGTCGAAGCTATGTGGCTGATGCTTCAACAGCCGACCCCAGAAGATTACGTGATCGGTACTGGCGAAAGTCATAGCGTCAAAGAATTTGCTGAGACCTCTTTTAATTTAGCGGGTCTAAATTGGCAAGACTACATCGAAATTGATCCTAAATACTACCGTCCGACCGAAGTTGAAAATTTAGTAGCTGATACCACTAAAGCCAAAACCAAACTTGGTTGGGAAGTTAAAACACATTTTGATAACTTGGTTAAAATAATGTTAAGGCATGATCTTTTGTATCACGGCCTCAAAGAGGCTGCCGATAAAATTAATCTTGAGAGCTAGAAGAGCTTACAGCTTTTCTGTCGAGTAAAAAATCAATCCGGAATAGCGCTGTTCGGAAATCATATTATACTTAATTTTTTTCTACCGGTTCTCGGAGAGATTTTCTGATTTAGACCCTTTGGCTAGGAGGAAAATTTCTTCAAGAACCTACGGTTATTGGGACTTTTCGAACAGCACTATCCAGAATTGACAAATAATTTTAATTATTTATAATAGATTTAGTTGTAAATTTTGTAATTTTAAACATAGAGAGGTGTAGCGTTGGAAAAAGAGAAATGCGTTATTGCGACTCAAACTCTCTACCGGTCACCCGGTGAAGCTCGAGCCGAACTAGCGATTCAAATGTTTAGGGCTGCCAGCGAACACGGTTTTCATGTGGTTTGCTCTGATGGTGGATCTTATGAAGATTTTCGAGACGACACCCGAGATTTAGGAGTTGAATTGTTGGATGAATCAGAATCAGGAATGGGTCCAGGACGACGCCAGGCCATTAAGCGCGCTATGGAAGTTGTTGGTCCGGGCGGCGCAGTTTGTTTCATTGAACCAGAAAAAGGGCCTTTAGTGAAACATTTGAATTCTTGCTTTGAACTAATTTCAAAAGGAGCTGATATCGTTGTGCCTCGTCGATCGCGCCAAAGCTGGAAAACATACCCACGTTTACAACGGCTTAGCGAACCCTTCGGTAATTATTCGTTGGAAATGGCAGTTGGTCGGAAAGATCTCGACATTTTCTTTGGGGCGCGGGTGTTTAATGTTCAGGCCGGGGGACTTTTCCTAGAGCGGCGGCCGGATATTCCTGGAGAAAATTCCTGGGGTACGACTCTCTATCCTGTCATCGATGCTATCCACCGCGGTTTGAAAGTAGTCAGCGTAATCGTAGATTACCTTCACCCCCCCGAGCAAGCCGCGACCGAAAACAATCTATCTTTCTATACAAGACGACTGGCTCAAATCACTGAGCTTGCAACTGGCACTTTTATTTATGCGATGAAACTTGGTCTCATTCAAAAAGAATCGGTTTTGATTGATCATTGCCAAAAATCAGTTTGATTCTTCAATCAATGCCCAAACTAATGGACGGACGCCTAAGGAGTTCGTCCATTTTTATTCTTGCTTAGGTTAGATGATGATGGTAATCTGAAAACACCTAAAAATTATGGATCTAAAGAAAAAAAAGATTTTAATTACTGGCGCTCACGGTTTTTTAGGCGGCTTTGTAATTCAAAAACTGCTTGAATTAGGAGTGCCTGACACTAATCTTTATACCCCGACTTTTAAAAAATATGATTTGCGCGAGTGGGGAAATTGTGAGAGGGTTGTAAAAAATCAGGATCTTGTTATTCATCTCGCGGCTAAAGTCGGCGGGATTGGGTTTAATAAAGAGAACGGCGCCGAACTTTTTTACGACAACATCATGATGGGCGTTCAGATGATTGAGGCGGCGCGGCTCTCTGGCGCAGAAAAATTTGTGGCTCTTGGTACAGTTTGCGCCTATCCTAAATTCACCCCCGTGCCATTTAAAGAAGAAAATCTTTGGAATGGTTACCCAGAAGAGACCAATGCGCCTTACGGAATCGCGAAGAAATCACTACTGGTTCAACTTCAATCCTATCGCGATCAATACGGCTTTAACGGTATATTTTTGCTGCCGATAAATTTGTACGGGCCCGGCGATACTTTTGATCCATCCCGTTCTCATGTTGTGCCCGCTCTTATCAAAAAAGTTTGTGATGCCAAGAAAGAGGGCCACGATCACATTGAGCTTTGGGGAACTGGGAAGGCGACCAGAGGATTTCTATATGTTGAGGATGCGGCCGAGGGGATTGTGCTTGCGGCTCAAAAATATGATAAACCCGATCCAGTGAATCTCGGATCATCCCTTGAAATATCAATTAAAGATTTAGCCGAAATGATCTGCCGCTTAGCAGATTTTAAAGGGGAGATTCGTTGGGATCATTCAAAACCCGATGGCCAGCCAAGGCGATGCCTTGACGTGTCCCGCGCCGAGAAAGAATTTGGCTTCAAGGCCAATACATCTTTTGAGGATGGTTTGAAGAGGACTATTGATTGGTATGAAAAACATAATGTCTGAAGAGTTTGTAAATATCATAACCACCAGATAAACTCTTAACTTATAATGTAATGCATAAAAATTCTAAACTGACCCTTTCTCTATACCGGAAATTGCTGCTTGTTAGACTGGCGGAGGAAAAAATCAGAGAGGAGTATCCTTATGATGCCATTAAAACTCCAGTTCACTTGGCCAACGGCAGTGAGGCCATTTCAGTTGGTGTTTCGAGCGTCTTGCCGCCCGACTCCAAAGTTTTTGGAACTTACCGTAATCACGGTCTTTATCTGTCTTTGACTGACGACACCGACAGTTTTTTTGCGGAGCTATACGGTAAAGCCGTGGGTTGTGCCAAGGGCAAGGCGGGTTCAATGCATCTTTCTTATCCCGAAAAGGATTTTATAGCAACTTCAGCAATAGTTGGAACCACTATCCCGCTTGCCGTGGGAGCCGCCTTAGCAAACAACTATCGTAACTCGAATGATATTGCGGTCGCTTTTTTTGGTGACGGTGCCCTCGAGGAGGGCGTTTTCTGGGAAAGTCTAAACTTCGCCTGTCTTAAAAAACTCAAAACACTTTTTGTTTGCGAAGATAACGGCTTGGCGATTCACGCACAGGCTCGCGAGCGTCGCGGGTTTAAATCAATACCTGATGCTATTCGCGGTTTTGATTGTCACGTAGCGAGCGGCGATGGAACAGATCTAAGTTCCGTCAGCGAGCTAACTCAAAGCGCGTTGAAGTTAATAGCCGAGGATCCTAAGCCGGCATTTCTTCATCTTGCATATTTCCGATTTCTGGAGCATGTGGGTGTAGAAGAGGATTTCTCGGCCGGTTATCGCGCGAGGCCCTCGGAAGAAGAAATAAAACGATTAGATCCGATCATCCGTTACGAAAGATATCTTCTTGATTCAGGCATAGGCCAGACGGAGCTTGAGAATATTAAGTCAGAACTTATAAAAAAGATTGATAAGAGTGTCGAGGCCGCTAAGGCGGCGCCCCTTCCATCAAAGGACGAACTATTGACTGACGTTTTTGTATAAAATGATTTTAACTTTTAGAAACGCCTTAAATTTTGCTATGAAGAAAGAAATGGAATCAGATCGAGATGTTTTTGTGTTTGGATTGGATGTGCCCGATCATAAACGAATTTTTGGAAGTACAGCGGGACTGGTAGAACAATTCGGTCCGGAGAGGTGTTTCGGAACGCCTTTATCAGAAGAAGCTATGACAGGTGTGGCTTTGGGGGCTGCCATATCTGGCCTTAGGCCCATACATGTTCATATCAGAGCGGATTTTATGTTTTTAGCAGCTAATCAGATTGTTAATATGGTGTCAAATATTCGTTATATGAGTGGCGGGAAATTAAAGGTACCCTTAGTCATAAGAGCTGTTATTGGCAGGGGATGGGGTCAGTCGGCGCAGCATAGCAAATCGCCACACAGCACTTTCGCTCATTTTCCGGGCCTCAAGGTTATTTTACCAACGAATCCGCAGGACGCTTACAGCCTTTTGAGGGCATCGATACGTGACGACAATCCAGTTATTTTTTTGGAACATCGCTGGCTTTATGATATAGAGGGCGAGGTTGATGACAGCTTGAATATTTCTTTAGGGAAGGCGGCGGTAAGACGGAAGGGAGACAAGGTAACAATTATCGCCATCTCTTGGATGAATGTTGAGGCGATGGAGGCGGCCCAAATTTTAGCGAAGCAGGGTGTAGAAGTTGAAGTCATTGATATACGATCAATCTCGCCATTAGACGAAGAAACAATTATCGAGTCCGTCAAAAAAACCGGCCGCTGTGTTGTAGTCGATCACGACTGGCGATTCTTGGGCGCAAGCGCGGAGATAGCCGCCATTATTCAAGAGAAATGCTTTGGACTTTTGAAAAATCCGGTCGCGCGAATCGGTTTTCCTGAGTCGCCTTGCCCCACCACGCGACCCCTCGAGGACGCTTTTTACCCGTCGGCAATAAATATTATTAGGATCGTCGAGAAGATGCTTGAACTTCCCGAATCGGATTTGAATAATGAGAGATTTTACAATTACGAAAATAAATTTAAAGGACCTTTCTGATATATATATCAATGCCCAGAAATTCTTTCATTGATGACATTATTCAAGATGATTGCTTGGATATTTTAGAGAGAATCGATTTGCGACCATTTAGGAATAAAAAAGTACTTTTAACCGGGGCCAATGGTTTGCTAGGTTCTTATCTCACAACTCTTATTTTTATAGCCAATCAAAAAAAGAATTTGAACTGTCAGCTAACCTGCGTAAGTCTTCATGGGCCTAATAAAATCGTGAAGAACCTACTTAGAGATAAAAAAATAAAATTCTCCAAAATCGATTTGGCAAAAGATTTTGATTTGGGACAGTCAAAATTCAACTTTATATTCCACGCCGCTGGTTATGGTCAACCGGCTAAATTTGTAAAGGATCCTTTCTCAACCATAAACATTAATGTTCACGCGACTTCGAAACTTTTGGAAGTTACGAAACGTTCGAGAGGACGGTTTATATTTTTTAGTTCAGCCGAAATTTATGGTAATATCCCTAAAGAATTGGGGGCGGTTAAAGAGGAGTTCGAGGGGAGTATTTCTATCTCGAATCCCCGGAGCGTCTACGGCGAGTCGAAGAGGATGGGCGAGGTTTTAACTCTCGCTTTTAGGAGAGAGTATGGAGTTGATGCTAAAATTGTGAGAATTTCTCATGTTTACGGTCCAGGCGGCTCCACTAACGATAGCAGAGTTTTGTTTGAATTTATAAAAAAAGGATTAACTAAAGACAAGATTGCTTTACTTGATAGGGGCGAGGCGGTGAAAACCTATGGTTATATCTCGGACGTTATAAGTATGATTGTGTACGTTGCTCTAAATAGTAAAGATACGGTGTATAACATAGGTGGGCGTGATTCTTTGAGCATTCTTGAATTGGCAAGGGTGATCGGTAATGTATGTCAAGTGCCGGTTTTAGTTCCTAAAAGGTCAGTGCGTCTAGCGTATATCAGCAAAGACTCAAGATATGTCAAACTCGATCTAACGAGGATTCTGAAAGAAATGAAAAGATTTAAATTCACGTCATTCGAGAAAGGACTTGCAAGAACAATCGATTGGTTTCGTTTCATAAGTAAGATGCAGTAAATAAATTAACCAACACCATTAATGTTTTGGAAATTACAAGAAAACGTTTTTGAGAAAAGCGACATAAACTTGTTGGTTGATTTTATTAAGTCAACTGGTCGCTTCACGCAGTTTAAAAAGGTGAGAGAATTTGAGGAGGCCTGGTCTAATTGGCAGGGGACAAAGTACAGCGTTTTTGTTAATTCCGGCAGTTCAGCTAATTTAGTCATTGTGAGCGTTTTAAAGCAGATCTATGGCTGGAAAGATGGCGATGAAATAATCGTCCCGGCAGTAACTTGGCCAACTAATATTAACCCAGCCATTCAACTTGGATTAAAACCGGTCTTTGTTGATATTAATCTAAGCGACCTCTCATTTGATTACGAGGACTTAGTTTCAAAGATAACTTCGAAAACCCGAGCTATTTTTGTAACCCATCTCATAGGTTTTCCAGCCGATATTAGAAGGATCGAAAAAATTATTGTTGGCAGGGATATTAAAATATTCGAGGATTGTTGCGAATCGCATGGGGCAAGAATAGGAGAAACTAAAGTTGGAAATTTAGGTTTGGTGAGTTCCTTTAGTTTTTATTGGGGTCATCACATCACTACAGTTGAAGGAGGAGTTATTTGCACGAACGACAAAGATATTTATAAAAATGCCATTCTTAAGAGATCGCATGGCCTCGCCCGTGAGTTGCCGATAGAGTATCATGCGGATTACGCCGCGGCGCACAAGGATATAGATTTTAATTTCTTATTTCTGACAGACGGTTTTAATTTCCGAAACACAGAATTCAACGCGGTTTTAGGACTTTCTCAAATTAAAAAACTAGATTCTTACATAAAAATTAGAAACGATAATTATCAAAAATTCTTAGAAATCCTCAAGCCCTACCAAAACCATCTCCACCTCCCTTATAAAGATGGTTTATCATCTTTCTCGTTGCCGTTTTTATTTAAAGACGCTGATAAGCGTAAAAAATTTCAATCAATTCTCCGCGAGAGCGAAATAGAATCTCGTCCGGTAATCAGCGGCAACCTCCTGCGCCAGCCGTTTCTTTCTTCTTATGGTGACCCTAAAGATTTTGAGAACGCTGAATTCATTCACAATAATGGTTTCTATATCGGCAACAACCAGTTCGTGAATGATGAGCGACTCGGCCGACTCGCTGAGCTTGTAGAAGATTTTTTTAAGACCAGGTAGTTTCTTCCGATAAATACACAGAACTTATCCCCACCTCACCGATTGACGTGGGAGTTTAATTATATATAATTAAAAACATGACAAACAACGAAGCCGATAAAAATATCCAAGGGCTTAAGCCAAGCGAAGAGGAGTTTGGCGCGGACCGGACGCAAAGGTGCATCGACCTCATGCGACCCGAGGTTAAGGAGCTTTTAAATCTCCCGCTTAAAGACAAAATAGAAAAGACGGAGGAGATAATCAAAGAGACCATTAAAAAATACAAAAACCCCGGAATAGGTTTCAGCGGCGGCGGTGACAGCGAAGCCATGCTTCATATTGCCATGAAAATAAAACACGACTGGCCAATACTTCTCGTTGACACCAGATACGAGTTTCCCGAGACCTTAGATTTCGTGGAGCAACTAAGAAAGGATTGGAACTTCGAGAGTTTTACCGTGGTTAGGGCCGGCACTGATAGAGCCGATGAATTTAAGGAAAAATATGGAGCTGGAACAACCGAGTTTACTCTTGAGTTTAATAAATGGCACAAGATAGACCCGTTAATCCGCGGCATAAAACAGTTAGGACTCGATGCGTTTCTTGGTGGCATCAGGGGAGTCGAGCACGAAGAAAGAGCGAAGGAGCAATTCTTTTCTCCCAGAACCGATCCGCCGCATGTGAGGGTCCATCCGATACTTTTCTGGACTAGGGACGATGTGCAGACATACCTGAAAGACAACGGGCTCCCTCATAATCCTGTCTATGATAAGGGCTATACCTCTCTGGGTTCAACCCTCGATACTACTCCCAATCAAAATCCCAACATGCACGAAAGAGCTGGCCGAGGGGTTGAGAGAGAAAGGATAATGAAACAACTCCGAAGCTTGGGTTATAACTAAAACGAAAGTTTTACTAGAACCTACTTAATATATCCGAGGGCCCTTAAATGTTCGCGTATCTTTTCCCTATCCGGAAGTTGAGAAGGTTCGGTTTTATTGACTAATAACTCGCGGAGAACATAGATCACAAACGCCGATGCGGAAACAAACCCGGTGTTTTTGATCAATTTTTTAATTTTTTTATTTAATGGTTCTGGGATAGAAACCGTGGTGTATTTCATCTTTGCTTTTTCTCTAAGGCGACCTTGAATCGGCCTTTCTTAAAAACTTTATAGTATTCGTAAAGCGCGAATGAAAGCACGACCAGAGCCAGCGTATATTTCACCTGAAGGGGTCTTTGGACAATCAGCGTGGCATAGCCAAAGGCGACAATATTGGCGACGAACGAAATTCCAAGCAAAAGAAAACTTAAGCCCTCAATCGTGCCGGTCTTCCTCGTTTTTATTATTTGGGGGATATAGCAAGCCGTAAAGAGAGTTGTTGCCGTCCATCCCAGCCATTGCGCGAATTCCATAGATTAATTAGAATAATTATATATAATTATATTATCTGTTAGGCAAGTTTCTGTCAAATGGGAATATTTTGACTTTTAGGATTTGAGTTTTAAGATTTATCAACATGACTTCCGAAAAAAAACCCAATATTGTTCTAATTACTTTTGACTGTACCCGGGCCGATCGGATGGGAATTGCGGGTTATAAAAAAAACATCACTCCTTTTTTGGACTCTTTAGCTAAGAAAGGTGCTTATTTTAAGCGTGCCTACTCAACTGGCCCTGGTTCCCCGCATTCGTTTGTTGCTATCCTTACTTCAACCCTTCCTTTTGACTACGGTGGCTTTGGATATATAGACAGACCTAGAATGTTGGTTAGTGAGACACTAAAATCAGCCGGCTATACTACAATCGGAGTGCACTCCGCAGCTTATATGTCTGCTTATTTTGGTTATGACAGAGGGTGGGATCAGCTTGTTTACTTAAGTAATTTTAAAGACGGTGATGTTATTCCCGGCATTCGGCGCGATACTTGGCAGGCGCGACTTCTTAAAAAACTTAACGCGGCCCATAAATTTGTAAAACGTAAATCTCCTTGGATAGATAAATGGGTATTTTTTGTGATTGAAAGAGCCGCTTTTATCTGCCGCAAAATTTTTGTTGATATCTTTAGATTTCGCCCCGCCTTTATCATTGCTGAAGAAATTAATCAGAAAGTTAAAGAAATACTTCCGCGTGCCCCGCGTGCCCCGCGCGAACCGCTCTTTCTCTGGGTGCATTATATGGACCCGCACGCTCCCTACACACTTTTTCGGAAGATCAAAGGAACTTTTATCCAAAAAATAAGATATTTTTTGTGCGACATCCTACCTTATTTCGTTGGACAAGGAAGTTGGGCCACGCGCCTTTTTAAATCTTTTTTTATCAACACCTATGATATTTCTATTCAGTATACCGACCAAAACATCAAAAATCTTTTTGAGTATCTTAATTCGATCGAAGTTATTAATGACGACAGCCTAGTTATTCTTTGTTCCGACCATGGCGAAGAATTTTTTGAGCACGGCAATGTCGGCCATTTAGCCACTCTCTATAACGTCAATCTTAATGTCCCACTAATTTTTTATGGTTCCAAACATTTATCTTTCAATGGGATAATTGACCGACCAGTCAGTTTAATGGATATCTCGCCGACGATTTTAGACGTTGCCGGAGTTGAAAAACCAAAAGTTTTTAAAGGACAAAACATTTTTAATACCGAGCCAAGACCGATTATCGGTCAAGTGCCCGATACCGAAGATGATCTCTCTAATCAGACGTTTCGAGGAGTCAGTTTAATTTATGATGGCTATAAATTCATTAAAATGATTGATCAAAAAATGCTCTTTTCGCTTGACGATGCCAATGAGCAAAATAACCTCTATGATAAAAAACCAGAACTTGCAAGAAGAATGGAGGAATTAATAAAGCCCTATGAATTTATACATCCTGCCAATTAGCACTGACCAGTTAAAGGATAATTTTTTTGACCCCGCTCCGATTCCAAGCGGTGGCCAGCCCAATGTTGATTTCTGGAATGAATTTAGCAGCGGCCTAAAAAAAGCCGGCGTTGAAGCTCATACCACTGATTACTGGAGTAAAGATAAAAGCCAACCCGACGATATCTTGATGGTCATAAATCACCCCGGCGAAACTTTCCTTTGGAGCTCATTCTATTTTCTGAAACACTTCAAAAAGCGCGGCGGCTTTATTCTCGAACGCCGCCGATTTTTGTACAAAAACTACCGCTATTTCAAAAAACGTATCCTCTATCAAGGAGAACTGCCGGTAGCCATGCCTTATGTCTATAATAATTTACCAGCACTTAATAAAAAAGGTATTTACACTAAAATCTTGCTAATCTGCAAAGGTTTTGGCAATTACGATTACTTTAACCACTATCTTGATATTAATAAGGATATCACCAGTCAGTACTTTGATAATCCTAAAAATAAATTTTTAGTAATGATTAATTCCAATATTCGGCCCCACTCTCTTAAAAATGAGTATTATAGTGAGCGTTTAAAGCTCATTAAATATTTCAGCCGCATTCCTGGATTTGATCTTTACGGCTATTTTTGGGATAAGAGACCACGCCACCCATTCTTTTTTCACTACGGTAAATATGTCCGCCATAGCTGGCGGGGCACGACACCCGATAAAGTTAAAACCCTAAGCGAGTATAAATTTTCCCTTTGTTTAGAAAATTGTATTTACCCCGGTTTTGTAAGCGAGAAAATTTTTGATTCTCTGGCCGCTGGTTGCATTCCGATTTATCTCGGCCCCAATGATACCGAAGAAATTGTTCCTAAGTCCTGCTTTGTTAATTTCCGGCGATTCAATAATTATGATAAGCTTTATCATTATATTTCTGCTCTTACTGAAAAGGATTTAAATCGATATCGCGATTCAATAAAAAATTTCCTTAAAAGTCGAACGCCCGACAAAGGAATAGATGTTTTTGTCCATAAACTTATTCATTAATTATTCTGTTGACCGCTAAAGCCCACTGCGAATTATGAATTTTCAAGAAGAACTTGTTAGTATCGGCTTACCCACCTACAATGGTTTGCCATACCTAAAAAAAGCAGTTGAATCAGCCCTTAACCAGACATATTCAAATATCGAACTTATTATTACCGACAATCCTTCAACAGATGGAACACAAATGTTCTGTGAAGAATACGCAAAGAAAGATAGGCGTGTAAAATATATTCGTCATCAAAAGGATATTGGAGCTTTTAAAAACTATAATTCCGCTTTTAAGAACGCTCAAGGAAAATATTATTGCTGGCTTTCATTTGATGACTATTTAGATAAGTATTTCATTGAAAAATGCGTAACAAAATTAAGAGAAGATAAAAAAGCTATTATGGCGATCAGTAATTTTGTTTTTGTGAATATTTCTGGAGAAATTGTGTTTAAACCCAATCCCAAAGATTATTTCCCAATCGAAAAAGATCTCTATCTACGGCTTAAGGAATATATTTTACTATATTGGATACTCGGCAAAGCTACATTGTTTCATGGTCTTTGGCGGCGTGAGGCGATTGCTAATGAAATCATCAGAGACCTACCCGATAGTGATATCGGTTTCATTTTCCGAGGACTTTCACGTGGGAACTTTCTCTTTGTAGACGAAGTTCTTTTTTATAAAGGCATCCTGCCCGGCCGCGAATCACGCGAACATGAGAAATTAACTTTTAGACGAGTTATATCTTCTATATTTTTCCGGATTAAACTTATCCCACTATATTTTTTTAATATGAAATATACAACTAGAATTAAAAATCTTTCCTTTGTAAAAAGGCTTAAGCTTATTTTTTGGGAATGTATATCAATAATAAGAATGTTCGTAATGCGAAAATATTAATTATTGATAACGATGGACTAATTATAAGTTTTTTTTCTTAAGCCTAGAAGAAAATCGCGCAAATTTTAAAATTACGGGACGGTTATTGCATAATTGTTTATGTTTGGATATAATAGAAGTCAAAAACATGAACGAAATTAAACTCAATATTGGATGCGGTGGACGTCCGTTGGGCGGCTATATTAATGTTGATATGGATAGCGCCGATGATCTCCGCCGACGCTATCCTAGTCGGAAGTTTGCCCCCGATCTAAAAATCTATGATTATGATATTTTTCATCTTCCATATCAAGATAGTACAGTAGATGAAGTTAGAGCCGATTCATTCCTTGAGCATCTTTCATTTAGTGAAGAACCAAAATTTTTTAAAGAAGTTAGTCGCGTACTTAAGTCCGGAGGGACTTTCAAGTTTTTAGTGCCGAATTTTGAAGAAGTTGTTAAAGCTTGGCTTAAAGCCAAGGATGATTGGAAAGAATTTTATAGAAATGACGACGAGGCCATTGCTAAACATCACTGGTTTGGGAATTATTCTTATGCGATTGATAACCGTTGGGGATACCTGACGGCGGCATTTTACGGCACGCAAAATGGCGATGGGCAATTTCACAGGAATTGTTATACCGAGGGCAAGATTCGAGCTATGTTAAAATATCTAAGATTTACGGATATTGAGATTCAACGCGAGGGAGTAGAAGACGATCATGATGTAATGTTTTGGGACGACGTCATGCTTAGGGTTCGTTGCCGAAAACTCTAATTAGTTATTTTCGCAACTTAAAAATGCGGCCGCGGAGGCCGCATTTTTATTGACTAAATTTAGAGTTAAAGATATTCTGATTGAGTAATTTACATGATAAACGGCGTCGTTATTAAAAAAATAGATGTTCACACAGATGAACGCGGATTTTTTGCTGAATTAGTTAAATTTGGCGAAGAAACTTTTCACGAAATTAAGCAAACCAGTTATTCAGAAACTAAACCCGGAATTATTAAGGCGTTCCATATTCATGATTATTGGGAGGTCTGGTGTATTGTAAAAGGTGAAGCTCAAGTCGTATTGCATGATCTCCGACCCAATTCAGCGACCCAAGGCAAGACCGATATCATCTTAACTGGCGAGCAAAATTTGTTGGTGATCGCTATCCCCGGTGGCGTCGCGCATGGTTATAAAACGCTCGGCGCAAAACCCATGGGTATTATCTACCACTCAACCGAGGCCTATAATCCTGAGAATATCACCATCCGCACCATCCCCTACGATTCTCAGGAAATAAATTTCGATTGGAACAAAAACTATGGCCATTAAAATCAAAGTTAAAAATTCCGGTCTTATAAAAATTTCAGTTCGTAAAGATAAGCGTGGTAATCTTTTCGCCGCCGAAGCTCTCCGCCAGATCCCTTTTCTGATTCGGCGGGTTTATTTTCTGACTGATTTCAAAAATTCTAACACTGCTCGCGGCCAGCATGCTCATAAAAAATTAAACCAAGTTATTTTCTGTCTTCGTGGTTCTTTTTATTTAAGCTTGGATGATGGAAAACAGAAACAGAAAATCCGCTTGAGCAATCCCTCGCTCGGTATTCTATTAAGGCCGAAATTGTGGCACAGTATGAGCCGGTTCTCTAAAGATTGCGTTATTCTGGTAGTCGCGAGCGACTATTATAAGGAAACCGATTACATTCGGGATTATAGTGATTTTAAAAAATTAAAATGAACTCCAAACCTAAAAAAACTATTCTTGTAACCGGCGCCTTAGGCCATATCGGCTCCAAGCTCATTCGTGAATTTTCTCCGGAGATTGTGGGCAAGGTGATTATCGTCGATAATCTTTTGACCCAGCGCTACGCTTCGCTTTTTAATCTTCCCGCATCAATTCAATACGAATTTCACGAAGACGATATTCACACCGCCGATTTTTCAAAATATCTAAAAAGCGTAGATGCGGTGATTCACTTGGCCGCCATCACCGACGCTCCGGCTTCAGTAGATAATTCCAAAGAAACCTTCGATGTGAATCTCGGCGGCACCAAGCGATTGGCTGACGCTTGTCTTGTCGCAAACGTACCTATGTTTTTTCCGTCAACCACCAGCGTCTATGGGTCCCAAGAAAATTTTGTGGGCGAAACCTGCGAAGAACTTAAACCCCAAAGCCCGTACGCTGAATCCAAACTTCAGGCCGAAGAATATCTTCGCGGCTTGAAATCCCAAGGACTTAAATTTATCATCTGTCGCCTCGGCACAATCTTTGGTTATTCAGTTGGAATGCGATTTCACACCGCGGTCAATAAATTCACTTGGCAAGCGGTTCATGGTATTCCTCTTACTGTCTGGAAAACAGCTTGGCAGCAAAAACGTCCTTATCTTGATCTTGCCGATTGCGTTAAAGCCATTAATCTCATTTTGGAGCGCGATATTTTTGACGGAGAAACTTATAATATCCTTACCAATAATTTTACGGTTGAAGATATTGTAACAACTATTAAAAAATTTATTCCTAATCTTGAAATTAGTTATGTTGATTCAGCGATTATGAACCAGCTTTCTTATGAAGTTAGCGATGCGAAGTTTAAATCCTTAGGATTCGTATTGACCGGCAATTTGGAAAAAGGGATTAAAGAAACAATAGATAGTTTGAATGGCCTCTTCTCAACTTAAAGCAGAGCTTCTCGAATGAAAATAATTTTCTTGAATCTATGGGGCGCTAAGATTAAAAAAAACCTCGCCGAATTTTTAAAGTCCCAATCCCATAATACCGATATTTTTTGCCTCCAAGAGGTTTATGGTGAAGCGAAGTCGCTTTTAATAGATTGCTTATCCGATTTTAAAGAAGTGTCGGCAACTAAACCGATGGCTTTTGGTAATAATTTTTTCGCCCAAGCGACATACATAAAAGAGAATATACCAATTATAAGTTCAGATACTTTATTGGAAAATGAAAATGAATCTGGACTCGGTCTTTCTGTGTATATTAGTTTTAAAGGAAAAGATCTACATATTTGCAACTTCCACGGCTTAACCTTTGCCGAAGACGACGACAAATTGGACACTTCAACTCGGCTCTTTCAGTCAGAATTAATAATTAAAAATTTTGAAAAGAAATCGGGTCTTAAAATCATTGGCGGTGACTTCAACATCCTACCTCAAGCCGAAAGTATAAAGATGTTCGAAAAGAAGGGTTACACCGATCTCATCAAAAAGTATCACATAACTACAACCAGAAGCCGCATTGCCTTAAAAAAATATCCCGGTCACGAAGAATATTTTTCCGATTATGTTTTTATAAGTCCTGATGTAAAACTTAAAAAGTTTTCCGTCCCCAGCCTAGAAATTTCCGATCACCTACCCCTGATTCTTGAAATCGACGTTTAGAAGAGAGGAACAAACGTACGTAGGTTATAAATTTGACATTTTTTAGGGTTTGTGTATAATGGTGGCAGAAGCTTGAATTCCCGTTTTCCTAATCCATAAAAGAAAGGATGGCACTCTTTGGTTATTAAAAAACTTCCCTTCCCGCGTCTCGCCGAATTAGTGAGAAAGAGGTACGAGCAGAATCCGGACGCGAAGAGACACGGTTCTTTTGAAGAGCACGATCTTCTTGTTGGTAGCTTTGCTTCTATCATCGCTCCCAATCCAAGAACAGGACGTCTTGGAATTGCTGCCGGATATTGTCACAGTATCGATCACCTCGTAGGAGGGCGTCTCGACAATTTTGATGTCGAAAACCCAGCGAATCTCCGTAAGACGGCCACCACTCCCGAAGAAGTGGAGCGTTACTTGCGTGAACTCCTCGCAGCTTCAAAGGAACTCTCCGAGGAAGACCAAGAAGAAGTGGTGCAGGCGGTTCTTCATCACGAAGGAAACAATGAGCAGATCGACTTACTCCCGCATCACCTCTTGGCACAGACTTTAGTCGAAGCCGATCGCCTTGCCAACATGATCACCACGATTCCAATGCGGGGCGCAAGGTTTAGTTTGCACTTGCCCTTAGTCGACCCTCTTCATTTTGAGAATGATCCCGCTGCGAATTATCGCAATCCTAAATCTGTTCTCTGGGACGTAGCCAACTGCGCCAGTTGGGGAGATCGCGGGGGGCCCTATATACTCCGGCTTCCCAAAGCTCGAGAGCTAGGAGCCAAGTACGCAGCCCACCTCCGGCAGATAATCGCATGGATTCGCGAAGACTACATGGATACGAGAATCGTTTCTGAAAACTCGAATTAATTTATTCGTTTTTCGTAGTCATGAACAAAAAGCGGCCTAGGAATAATCCCAGGCCGCTTTTCATTTGAAATTAGTCCCCTCGAATGTTAGAATGAAGCCCATGAAAATCAAACTTAGTCCTATTATTGACTTCGGAAAAATGCCGATTGCCAACGCCTTTTTAACTGAAGATCAGTTTAAAGACGAGTATTTCTATAATATGGTTTTGGGTTATGACCCCGAAACGCACGCTATCGGACTCGTAAACACCGTTCCGCCTAAGATGATGTTTCACGACCACTACGCTTTTTTCTCCGGAACTTCCAAGGCCATGCAAAAACACTTTCGAAATACGGCGGAAAAACTTCTGCCTCTGGCGGGAAAAGGTATGGTCGTTGAGGTTGGTTCAAATGATGGCATCATGCTTGAGGCCTGGAAAGAATTTGGAGTCAAAGCCATCGGTGTTGAGCCATCCAGGAATGTGGCCGAGGTCTCCAAATCGCGCGGCCACGATGTTATCATTAAATTTTTAACTCCCGAAGTTGTTGACGAAATTTTATCCCAAGGAAAAGTATCACTGGTCTATAGCGCCAACACCTCTTGCCACATCGAAGGGTTCGTCGAATATCTTGCAGGTATCACTAAATTAATTGGTCAGGGCGGCATTTTTGTTTTTGAAGACCCTTATTTTTTGGATATTATTGAGAAAACATCTTACGACCAGATTTACGATGAACATGTCTGGTATTTTACTATTTCGTTTATAAATCAAATACTTAAGCCCTACGGTTTCCATGTTTTCGATTGTGAACACATCGAAGTGCACGGCGGCGAGCTCCGAATGTATGTTGGTCATAAAGACACTCATCCCGCAAAACCAATTGTTGCTGAGTGGCTCAAAAAAGAAGTTGATCTTCCAACCAAACTCGAAGTTTTAAAAGCCAATGTCCAAAAGTCAAAAGTTATGCTTCTTGAAATACTGAATCAGTTAAAAAAAGAAGGCAGGCGTTTAGCTGGATTTGGCGCAACTTCTAAAGCCACCACCATTTTCAATTATTGCGGCATTGGGCCAGACCTTATACCTTTTGTGACCGACACCACTCCGTTGAAGCAAGGTAAATACTATCCCGGCGTTCACATTCCGGTTGTTCCTCAGGGGGTTTTTGAGGCCGGCAAGACCGACTCGTCAAAATTTATTGATTATGTTTTTTTAGGCGCCTGGAACCATTTTAAAGAAATTGATGAGTATCAATCATGGTTTAGGGTTGCGGGCGGGCATTGGATAACCCATGTGCCTCTGCCGAAAATTATTTAAAACGTAGCAGTTGCTACTCATAAATAATTTAGTATTTTTCATTAGGATTCCTTGAGGGGAAAAAATAGACATCGTTCCATCAATAAAGTATTATTGAAAAAACAAAAATAATCAAAGAACATGGAGTGCGAGAAATGCAATTTTAAAAACCCAACCGCGACTGCGACGGCAGTAGTTATTAAAAATGGAGAAATTCTTCTCTTAAAAAGAAATGAAGATCCTCATAAAGGAGAATGGGATTTTATCGGAGGATTTCTAAATGAAGAAGAAACTCCTCTTATGGCTCTAAAACGAGAGATTAGAGAAGAACTAAGCGTGACAGAGTTCAACGTTGACTATATAAAATCATTCCCAGGCACGCATCTTTGGAAAGACAAAACCTACCCCATCCTTTCCCACGCTTTCTTAGTAAGCCTAGGGAGCGATCTCAAACTTAACGAGGAAAACAGCGAGTATAATTTTGTTCCACTCAAGGAAGTTGAGTCCGTCTGTTTTGATTCAAATATGAAGATACTTCAGTATGTAAAGGAAAATTTTCTGTTTGACTTGCCGAGAGTCGAAGAGCTTATGCGGCAGCTTGATCCCCAGATGAAATTAAATGAGCAATATATTTACAAAGCCATTTTAGATGGCTTTGTTTCGAAAAAGTACGACGGCAATAAGTTGATCGGTTTGGGATGGATATTCCCTCGGCAAACTATGGTTCGAAGGCAGGCGGTCGTGGAAGATATGATTGTTGATAACGCCTACCGAGGGAAAGGTTTTGGCAGAGAAATTCTAAAAGATTTACTCCGGTGGGCCAAAGAAAACGATATGGATATGGTTGAGCTTACAACCAATCCTGCGCGAGTAGCTGCTAACGAACTTTATAAATCAGAGGGCTTTTGGTTGCACCCAACAAATCATTATTTATACAACGTTAAGAAAAATTAATGCGGAGCATTACTAAAAATCCTAACCGGATAAACATAATACCGCCCCGTATAATTATCTGGGGAGGCACCGGACAGGCGAAAGTTATTCGGCCCATTATTGAACATTACGGATCAAAAGTTGTTGCTGTTATTGATGATACTCCTGGCCTGCCGTCGCCCTTTCCTGATGTAGAAATTTGGCGCGGGTATGAAGGATTTAAGCAATGGGCGGCGCAAGAGAAAAGCCGCAGTGAAATCGGTTTTTGTATTGCTATTGGTAATCCCCATGGACGCGCGCGTCTGCGGTTACACGACTTACTTATCAAAGAGGGTTTGTCGGCGATAAGCATTGCTCATCCCAGTGCTATTATTGCCGAGAACGCAATTATCGGCGAAGGAGCGCAAATTCTTGCTGGTGCGATTATCCAACCAGAGGCAAAGATAGGAAAGGAATGTATTATAAATACCGGGGCAAGCGTGGACCATGAGGATATTCTCGAGGATGGAGTAGAGATAGCTCCTGGAGCAGTACTTGCTGGTTTAGTCCGCGTCGAAACATGTGCCTGGGTTGCCTCTGGAGCTATTATACTCCCGCGCCTTACAATTGGCGCCGACTCAATTGTTGGTGCCGGAGCGGTTGTGATTGAAAACGTTCCACCTCGAACAGTCGTAGTTGGTATTCCAGCGCGCAAATTAAAATCAATAGACGATACGCGGAAATAAAAATGCCCAAAATAAACGCTAAAAAAATCAGTAAGATCCGTATGGCCGATCCCTGGATCACCCAGCACGAAATTAACGTTGTAAACGAAGCCATGAAAACCGGCTGGAAAAGCTATCAATATGTGGAAAAATTTCAGCCCGCCTTCGCCCGCTATCACGGGCGGAAATTTGGCATCATGACTCCTAATTGCACCAGTGCGTTGCACTTATTGCTTTTGTCTTTAGGCATCAAAAAAGGCGACGAAGTTATTTTGCCGGAATGTACTTGGACCGGCAGTTCGGCGCCGGTTACTTACGTCCAAGCCACTCCGATTCTTTGCGATATTGAGGAAAAAAATTGGTGTTTGGATCCTAAGTCCGTTGAGAAAAGAATCACTAAACGAACTAAAGCCATTATTGCCGTGGGTCTTTACGGCAATATGCCTAATATGGACGTCTTAACTAAAATCGCCAGAAAACATAAATTATTTTTTATTGAAGATGCCGCTGAATCGCTCGGCTCAACCTATAAAGGCCAGAAATCCGGTTCTTTTGGCATCGCCTCTGTCTTTAGTTTTCATCGCACCAAAACTTTAACTACCGGCGAAGGCGGTATGTTGCTTTTAGACAATAAAAAAATCTATGATCGCGCTATGTTTCTGCGGGACCACGGCCGACACGCCACGATTCCTTACTGGACCGTCGAGGCCGCGCCTAAATACATGCCTTTTAATATTCAAGCCGCTATCGGCTACGCTCAATTTCAAAGATTAGATGAATTAATTGCGCGTAAGCGGGAAATATTTTTTATGTATCGGAAACTTTTCGCCGATACTCCTGATGTTGAATTGAATGAAGAATCGAAAATTGTGAAAAACGGCGCTTGGGCGACTTCCTTAATTATCGGTCGTTCCTACTGCATGCCTAAACAGTTTATGATTGATGAATTAAAAAAGCGCGGCCTACCCGCCCGGCCATTTTTCTACCCACTCTCTTACTTGCCCGGCTATGCTCATTATAAAACTGGCAGTCGAAAATTAAATCCGGTTGCCTACGATGTTTCTTCTCGCGGCATCACTCTGCCCGCTTCTTTTGATTTAAATAAAGCTCAAATTGAATTTTATGTTCAAGCTGTTAAAGATATTCTTAAATCTCGCTCCAAGCAAAAAAAATGAAGGTAAAATTCGTCGACCTATCCGAGCCCACTCAAGCTGTTAAAAAAGAATTTTTGAAACGCCTTGGCGCATTTCTGGATAAAGCCAATTTTATTCTCACGGATGAGGTCGCCGAGTTTGAAAAAGAGTGGGCCGTATATATAGGTACTGATTATGCGGTCGGCGTTTCAAATGGCGCCGACGCGCTTTGGCTCGCGTTGAAATCTTTGGGCATTCAAGAAGGGGATGAGGTCATCACTCAAGGCAATGCTTATAACGCCTCCGCAACCGCTATTCTCCGCGCCGGAGCTGTTCCTCGTTACGCCGACATCAATCCCAAAACTCTTCTTATCGACCCGTCTAAAATAGAACCCCTCATCAATTCTAAAACTAAAGCGATCATGTCCGTTCATCTCTATGGTCAGGCCTCAGATATGAGCGCTATTTTGGCAATCGCTAAAAAGCATCAGCTTTTCGTTATCGAGGACTGCGCTCAAGCGCACGGCGCTACCTGGCAAGGCAAAAAAGTCGGGGCTTGGGGAGATGTCGCGGCCTGGAGTTTTTATCCCACTAAAAACCTCGGAGCTTTTGGCGATGCCGGCGCCATCACAACCTCAAACGCGCGGGTCAAAGAAGAAGTTCGAATCTTGCGCAATCTTGGCCAGACCTCAAAAAACAATCACACGCATTTGGGCTACAATATGCGTCTTGATCCCATCCAAGCCATCGCGCTTTCCCTTAAACTTTCTTATCTAGATGAAGCCATTAGAAAACGGCAGCTAGCCGCCTCTCTTTATAACGAACTTTTCGATCAAGCTAAACTTCCAGTTGAATACGTCCATTGCGACCCCAGCGCGACGCACGCCTACCATTTATATCCCATTAAAATTCTAAAAGGCGAGCGTGAAAAAGTTTGCGAAGAGCTCAAGAAACGTGAAATCGGCACCATGCTTCATTATCCCGTGCTTGTTATAAACCAGCCCTTCTATCTTAAAAATTTGCCGCGCGATAACTGCCCAATCTCGGAGGAAACCGCGCGCGCCATTCTCTCCCTTCCTCTTCATGAATCCATAACCAAAGCGGAGCAGGAATACGTCATTGATTCTTTAAAATCAATTCTATCGTAGTTGCTTCAAACAGATGCTAAATCCAAAAAAATCGCTCGGCTCCCAGACGTTCTTCTTGGTTTTTCTTATTGCTTTAATTGGCGGCGGCACTGGCGCCTTCGCCAAAATATCTCTAGAAGAAATCACGCCGCTTTCACTCGGCTTTTTAAGATTTCTCTTGGCGGCCGGAATTTTTTTGCCGCTGGTTATTAGAAAAAAAGTTTCTTGGGCCAAGATTAAAAAACTTTTTCCGCTATCACTGCTCTGTAGCGCCAACGTCATTTTTTATATTTTTGGTGTTCAAAAAACCACCGCCACCATTTCCCAAATGCTCTACGCCTCAAGTCCTCTAATCATTGCTTTACTCTCATTGGTTTTCCTAAAAGAAAAATTATATTTGAAGCGCATCCTTGGGATAATTACTGGAGCTCTGGGAGTTGCTTTGATAATTTTTCTCCCGCTTTTAAATAAATCTTCTATTTGGAACGGAGATCTTTTTGGAAACATTCTTATCCTAATTGCCATTCTCTCCTTTTCTTTTTACGTCGTTTTATCGAAAAAACTTCAAGGGAAATTTACTCCCCTAGAATTAGTTGTTTCTTTTATTTTCACAACTGCCATTATCCAGTTTCTTCTTTTGCCTTTTGATTTTATTAGTCAAAATTATTGGTGGCCAAATCTTACTTTAAATAGCATCTTAGGACTTCTTTATCTTGTGGTGTTTGCAACGGCAATATCATATTTTCTAACCCAATATGCCATAAAAATCTCTACCCCTGTCATTTTTTCAATGACGTTTTACTTGCAACCGATTCTAGGTTATTTATGGGCCTCGGTTCTTTTAGGAGAAAGAATTACTTTTGAATTTATTATTGGCGCTCTGCTTGCGTTTATCGGAGTGGCGTTGGTAACTAGTTTTAATAAAGACAAACCTAAGTCAGGCGACTCAGGCCTCCAAACCTAACCCTTACTACTTTCTTAAGCAAGCTCAATCGGAAACTCTTTATTCTTTTTTAACATTAACACTGATGCGTGTAATAATGAATCAAATGTCCCAGCGTCAATCCATTCTCCTTCTATAACTTCGTATTTAGCCAATCCCTTCTCAACGTAATAATTATTAACATCCGTAATTTCAAGCTCTCCTCGTTTTGAAGGCGTAAGTGTTTTAACAATTTGAAAAACATCTGAGTCGTAAAGATAAAGTCCGGTAACCGCAAAATTTGAAAGCGGTCGCTCCGGTTTTTCGATAATCGAAATGATTTTTGCTTGCTCAACTTGAGCAATGCCAAACCGTTCTGGGTCTGGAACTTCTTTTAGAAATAATTTAGCCCCTTTCTCATGCAAGAATTTTGTAATGCCGTGTTTGATTTGCTCATAATCAATAAAAATATTATCTCCAAGCATCACCGCGATTTTAGAGCCATCTGCGAATTTTTCTGCCAAACCAAGAGCGTGCGCAATTCCCCTAGGCCCGTCCTGCGGAGCATATTCTATCTGTAGATTAAACTCTGAACCATTACCCAACAACTTTTTAAAACTCGACAAATCTTCTCGGTTGGATGTTAAAAGAATCTCACTTATACCAGAGTGTTTCATGGCTAAAAGGGGATAGTAAATGAGCGGCTTATCATAAACCGGCAAAAGGTGTTTGTTGATAAGGTGAGTGAAAGGTCTAAGGCGCGTGCCCTGACCTCCTGCCAATATAACTCCTTTAATCCTGGTCATTTTAAATTATCTCTTAATATGTCCATTAAAAGCTCTACTCTTATTGGAAGATTTTTGGCCCCAATCTAGATTATCTTTATACCATAATATCGTTTTTGGCAAGTATATTTTAAGCCGGTGAGTTGCTCTCCAACCGAGCTTTTTTAGTTTTGAAGCATCAAGCGTATAACGCTCGTCATGTCCTGGCCTATCTGCCACGTGTTTTACTAAAGACCAGGGCTTTTCAAGGGTTTCGAGAATCCACCGTGTCGTCTGAAGGTTTGTGAGTTCTTCGTCCGATGTCGCGCAATAATTATCGCCAACCACTCCCTTCTCTAAGAGAGTCATAATTGCTGAGGCGCAATCATCGACGTGCAACCATGAACGGACATTTTTGCCGTGACCATAGATTGGTAAAGACAAGTTCTTGAGCGCCCTTATCGTAAAAAAAGGTATCAACTTTTCCGGTAGTTGTCTTGGCCCGTAGTTATTCGCTGGATAAATGATTATAATCGGCAGCTTCCAAGTTTTGGTAAAAGCGCGAGCCAACATATCCGCCGAGGCCTTGGAAGCCGAATAAGGCGAATTTGGGAAGTACGGCGATAATTCATTGAACTTTCGTTTTGACTTTAAAGGTAGTGACCCAAAAACTTCATCCGTGGAAACGTGGATAAAAAGTTTTATGTTTGGCGACACGCGTAGGACTTGGAGTAAAGAATGCGTCCCTAAAACGTTGGTGACGATAAAATTTCTACTTGATTTATGGATTGAGCGATCAACGTGGGTCTCGGCGGCAAAGTGAATGACGTAATCTGTCTTCCGAAAAAGCTTAATCATCTTCCTCCTTTCGTTAATGTCAGCTTTCACGAAGGACACTCGATTCTTTGGAAGGCCATCTAGATTGTGTCTGTTGCCAGCGTAAGATAAATTATCAATGACGGCAACTTTGCTTCCCGGTATCCTAGTAAGTAAATAGCGAATAAAATTAGAGCCGATAAATCCGGCTCCGCCTGTCACTAAAAATCTAGCATTTTTTAAATTTCGTTTTGGCATGTAGCGTAAAGAAACTGTGGTTTCGGGCGAGTGCTTGATTTAAAAAGGCACTGTTCATAGTACACCATTTTACGACGAATTCCCAGCGTTTTTTTGCTATGCTCTTAAAGCCAATCAAGAAGCGACTTCTCTATTTTTTATCTAAACCTAAGTTGGGACGCATCTCCTGGGCCTACTCTCTGTTTTTTTGTAAAACCACTCCGGCAATAATTCCCAGCACAAACCAAAATATCCTCACCTGAAAAAAATTAAAAGGAGTTATGTTGGCCAAAAGCGCGACCCCGGCAATAAGCCAAGAAATTTTTATGTAATCCGCATTATCTTGGATCGCTTGTTCAGCCGTAATCTTTGCCGCTTTTACAAGTTTAATTATGAGTGTCACAAAAGCCGCAAGCGCCAAAACACCTCCATATACCACCAACTCTAAAAATGTGCCCGTAAATCCCGGGTATTGATCTTTAGCCGCTAAATCCACAAAACCGAACCCAAAAGGAAAACGATAAATTCCCGCCGCGCTTTCTAACCAAAAATTAATTCGGCTTTCATAATAAGGATCGGGAGTGGTTACTAACTCTACTGCGCGTCTTGTTAAATACGAATATGTTTGGTTACGAGATACATTATAGGTATAGTTATTTCCAATTAAAAAATAACCGGCTATAAAAATAGCGGCCGTAGCCGTTAGGAAAAATTTTAATTTGTTCCAATCCTTTTGTTTCCATAAAATAATTAATAATAAAATCACAACCAATACTATTGACAGCCACGCTGTCCGCGCGCCGCTCCACAAAAGAAACGCCGCAATAAAAGAGAGCCAAGCGCCAAGAGCGATTTTTTTCCACGCCTTTATATTTTCAAAGATAAATCCCGCGCCCAGAACCAATGCTATTGAAGCCCAAGCCCCAAAAACAATGGGATTTTCTATTAGCCCTGATAATCTAGCCGCTGAAAAATATATTGCCTGATTAGTACTGATCGTAAGAAAATAAACCGGAATAATTAGGACAAACGAAACGACTATCGCCAGACCTATAAAACGCAGAATCCGCGGATTTCTATAAACCATGAGCGCCGCCAAAATAAATATCCCTAAGTTAAAAATCAATCGAAAATAATCCATCAGCACTTCTCGGGCTAAAGGATTCGCTCCGAAACGCGCGAAACTAAATATTTGGCCAGCAACGATCAATATTGCTACTACCCCCAACCATTTTAAATAAGGAATTAGCTTAGCAAAATTTTGGCGTATAAAATTTCTAAAATCGCCGCTTAAGAATACGGCCATTGTCGCCAAAATTAGTATGATATCAGCTAAATGTAAAAAGGGAACCAACATCAATTTTTCTGTTCGCAAGCTAAGAAAAAAAGCAGCGACGAGAAATAAATATTCCGCTATTTTAGCGAAATTCAAACTGAGTTTATTCATTATATGTGGATCGTCTGGTTATTTATCTTCGATTGTGGTAAATATATTATAATAAACTTCATCTACTAGCGCTATGTGTATTCAATCGAAAGACGAACGTTCTCTGCTTTACGAATTCGCTCGTGACAGGTTGCAAAACTTTAAACAAGTGCTTGATTGCGCCTGCGGCGAAGGTCAAGGAACTTATATTTTAGCTTCTGGCTTGTCCGAGGCATCTTGTCTTGGTATTGATCAGGATTCATACGCTATTCGCCTGGCGCGCGAAAGGTTCCATCAACCCAATCTTGCCTTCAAAGAAGGCAACGCCCTCTTACTTTCCGAGCCAGACGCGACATTTGATGCTGTGGTTAGTTGTCATACCATCGAGCACTTTTCCGATTCTGATCAAAAAAGGTTGCTTTCTGAACTCCGGCGAGTACTTATTCCTGGCGGAATTCTGATTATGGCGACTCCAGACCGAGATGTTTGGCGAGCCCTTGGCATAGCCGGTGAGCAAAAAGATCACATTCGCGAACTCACCAAGCAAGAATTTATTAACGAGGTCTCCGTCGAGGGCTTTAAAGTTCTTGAAGTATTTGGCCAAAACTTATTAATCGCTAAAAATTCTCGTCTGCGCCCACTACTTAACTTGTTTAAAAAATTCGATATTTTTTATCTACGCCGACTTCTAGGGAATTTAATCAAAAAAATCGACAAAAATACACAACCCATATCCTTAGACGCGTCTGTTCAACCGCTTCGAGACAAAGAAAAAGCATCAATCAGTATAATTGTTGCTGAGCGCAGCTAGGAAACACCCTCGCCACCTAAATTAATGCTTGCCAGTCTTATAAAGCTCGCAAAAGCCATCACCCCGCCGGCAGTTCAAGCGGTCATTGCTGAATTTCGCAACCACCATACCTTGCGTTTTTTCGGAAAAACTTTTACCGGCACCTTTTCGACTTTTAAAGAAGTCAATCATAATTTCCGAGGAGCGGTTGTCTATAATTCACAAGAATCAGAACAAGAAGAAATCGCCAATTTCACTAGCTCGCAGGCGGCAATCCAAGAAGCTAAGCGCGGCATCTCTCCTCAATCAACCGATCACCATTCGCTTCTTTGTGCTTTAACCGCTACCCTGTCTAGTCAAACACCCACTATTTTGGATATTGGCGGCGGCGCTGGTGAAACATTTGCCCACCTCATTTATTCCTGTCCCAAACAAAGTCCGTCTTTAATTGTTTATGAATTGCCGCCTATCGTTGAAACTGCGAAAGTAATATTTAAGGATGAAAAACGAATTCATTTTGTTGACTATCTAACCGATCTCAATCAAACAATTGATATTGTTTTTTTAGGGTCAAGTTTGCAATATTTTGAGGATTATCCATCACTTCTAAATCAAATCATGGCTTTTCATCCGCGAATAATCATTATTGCGTACACCCCCCTTACCAGCGCGCCGACTTTTGTAACTGCCCAGGTTAATATGCGCGAGCGCGTCATACCAATCAAGGTTATTAATCGCGAGGAGTTAATTAATTATTTAAGTCGTTTCGATTTCGTTTTGATTAATCAAAATCGATCACGCTCAACCGCTCACTTCCGCAATTTTCTTTCTCCGCAAAACTCGAGCTCCGTGATTAACTTGGTCTTTAAAGCCAAATCCTAGCATCTCGAATTTTATCTCTACTATGAAAACTATTCGCCGAATCAACCTTATTATTGCCGGGATCAAGTTGTTTAAAGATTGGCCCCTCTGGATTTTATCACGCTTTCATTTATTAAAGAAATCCGGCCTTGGTAAATTTCGATTACGAAACGGAACTGAATTTATAATTGATTTTTCTCATAACAACCTCGGTACTTTTCAAGAAATTTGGCTGATGGACGTCTATCAAAAAAATCGCCGGCTTAAGCCCAGTGACATCGTTGTAGATATTGGCGCGTCTTTCGGCGCCTTTTCAGTGTTAGCCGCGAAACAAGGAGCTAAAGTCTATGCTTATGAACCCACTCCTCGGTCCTTTGAACTGCTGGTTAAAAATACCGAAATTTATGGCGTTAAAGCTTATAATCTCGCGGTTGCTGGCAAAACCGGCCTAGCTGAACTATTCAGCTCTGGCGGCGATGAAGGCAATAGCTTAATTCCTCAGCTGGCCCCCAGCCAATCTTTCAAAGTCAAAACCACCACTTTAAATGATATTTTAGATCAAATCGGCCACTGCGATTTTTTAAAAATTGACTGCGAAGGCGGAGAAATTGATATTTTAAAAAATACCCTAACAAAAACTTTTAATCAGATTGATTACATTGTGCTTGAATATCACCGTAACCTTCCCGAGGTTCTGGACTTATTTAAAAGTAAAAACTACGAAGTTACCTTTCATGGCAATGATTACGGTTATTTATTCGCTCAAAAACCTAAGAAATAATTTTAACCATTTAAATCCAACTAGTAATGAAGTTATCTTGACCCGACCTCTTTAAATTGTATACTAACTTCATAATGGGTACGCTGGAAAAAAATAATCCGCCCAAAGTGGTTATCCTCTGCGGCGGCAAAGGGAATCGCCTTCGTGAATTAACCGAATTTATACCCAAGCCCCTAGTGACTATCGGGTCTGCTCCTATTCTTTGGCATATCATGAAAATCTATGCCCACTTCGGGTTTAAGGATTTTATTCTTTGTTTAGGGTATAAAGGCGAGATGATTAAAAATTATTTCTTAAACCTCGCTGAAAGAACTAACGATTTTACTTTGGATTTAAATTTTGGTGATAAGCGGATTACTTATCATCATCCTAAATTATTAAATGACTGGCGAATTACTTTTGTTGATACCGGCGCTGAAGCGCAAACTGGCGCCAGAATTTATCGAATTCGCGATTTTGTAAAAAATGATCAAGAATTTTTCTTAACTTATAGTGATGCCGTTTCCGATATTAATCTAGAAAAATTATTGACTCATCATCGCGAAAAAAATAAAATTTTAACTGTCACCGGTATTCATGCCGCTTCATCCTTCGGAGTTATTGAGCACGAATCTGGGCTAGTAAAAAGATTTCAAGAAAAACCCAAAACTAAAGAAATTATCTCCGGTGGTTTCTTTGTTTGCCAGAACGATATTTTTGAATATTTAGAAAATAATGATGAGTGTGTTTTTGAAAACCAACCCATGAAACAATTAGCTGAAAAAGGCCAGTTGGCGCTCTACGAGCATCCTGGATTTTGGAGCTGTATGGATACACAAAAACACGTTGACGAATTAAATAATCTTTGGCAAAAAGGCGGCGCTCCCTGGCAAGTTTGGTAATTTTATGAAAAATTCCTGGCAGCAAAAAAATGTTTTTGTAACCGGCGGCGCCGGATTTTTAGGTTCCTGGCTGGTTAAAGCTTTAATTGAACAAGGCGCTCGGGTAGTTGTCTTGGTTAGGGATTCTGTGCCGCAATCGGCCCTATTTTCAGATGGTCTTGGGTCAAAAGTCATTCTTGTTCACGGCTCTTTGATTGATTATTTTGTTCTCGAAAGAATCCTCGGTGAATATGAGATTGATACCGTGTTTCATCTAGCCGCTCAAGCGATTGCTCCCGTAGCCAACAAAAACCCTCTCTCCACCTTTGAAACCAATATCCAAGGCACATGGAACTTACTTGAAGCCGCTCGCCGCTCGCCGCTCGTCAAAAAAATTATCGTGGCTTCCTCAGACAAGGCCTACGGCGACTCCAGAGAATTACCCTACACCGAAGACATTCCTCTTAGAGGCGTTCATCCCTATGATGTTTCCAAGACCTGCGCCGATTTAATTGCTCAAGCCTATTTTATTTCTTACGGTTTACCGGTTTGCATTACGCGCTGTGGCAATTTATTCGGCGGAGGCGACTTAAATTTTAGTCGGTTAATTCCCGGCGTCATCCGCTCAATCCTTCTTAATGAGCCGCCGGTTTTGCGTAGTAATGGCGAATATATCCGCGATTTTCTCTATGTTGAGGATGCCGTTTCTGCTCTGCTTACTCTCGCTGAGGCGATGGATAAAAAAGATGTACTTGGCAATGCTTTTAATTTTGGCAACGGCAATCAATGGACTGTGCTTCAAATTGCGCGGCTGATTTTAGAAAGGATGGGGTCAAAAGCCGAACTCGTAATTTTAAATGAATCGCCGAACGAAATACTTTCTCAGTATCTATCTTCCAAAAAAGCCGAAGCAATATTGGGTTGGCATTCTCGTCATAATATAGAAGAAGCGCTTGATCGCACGATTGCTTGGTATCGCGATTTTTTTAAAAAGCAAACTCAAGCTCAAAGCGGTCAAGCCAATTAGCAATGGGGAAAAGCGCTCTCGTTTTTTCTTCCAGTGACGCCTACGCCCTCCTTCTTGGGGTTGCTTTATGTTCAATTTTTGAAAATCGAAAAAGCTACCACCCTTTTGATGTTTTTGTCATTGACGGAGGAATATCAAGCCGCAACCAACAAAGGTTAAATGTACTTGAAAAAAGATATGGCTTTACTATCACCTATCTTGTTCCCGACAAACACTTCTTTGAAAATCTACTGGCTACCGAATTGCCTCAAGCGGGGTATTATCTGCCAGTCGAAGTTTATTATCGTCTAGCCATTGGGCGTATTCTTCCTAAGGAATACAGTCGAGCACTCTACCTGGACTGCGATATCGTTGTAAAGGGCGATCTGGCCGAACTGCTTAATTTTGATTTAGAAGATAAAGTTTTGGGGGCCGTAGCCGATTGCTTTCAGGATTTAAGGGAGAAGCATTTAAAACGGCTCTGTCAAAATGTCGGTCTTACTGAAATACCAAAAAAGCTCGTGTACTTTAACTCCGGCATTCTACTTGTCGATCTAAATCTTTGGAGAAAAAAGGAAATTGAAACCAAGCTTTTTTCGTTTATCAGCAAGAATTCTCACAAACTCTGGGCAGCTGATCAAGACGCTTTAAACATTGTCTTACTCTATGATTTTAGACAGCTTCCAGATAAATATAATTTTATTGCCGAACAAGCTTCTGGTTATCAGGAATCTAATCCTTTCATCATTCATTTTGCCGGCGGATCAAAACCCTGGTATTTTTTCTCAGCTCTGCCATATCAATCAGAATATCTTTATTACGCGAGCAAAACCCCGTGGAAAAATAGAAAATATAGAAAGCCCATGGACATCTTTTTTGCCAAGAAATATCATATCTACCAGTTGATGTGGGGAGTATGGAGTGTTTATAAAAAAATAAAAAAATCTTTAGCCAAAATATGAAAATTATTATCACCGGCGGCACCGGTTTTGTGGGTTCCAACTTAACTCTAGACCTTATTAAAAAAGGTCACACGGTTTTTATAACCGGCCGCGAAGCCGCCGAAGAACTTCAAAGTCCTCTCATCACTTATCTTGGTCCGGATTTTATTAATTTGTCTTGGGAAAAAATCGGGCCGATTGACGTTGTTTTCCACGAGGCCGCCTGTAACGACACTACTCTTCTGGACAAAGAAGAGATGTTTAAAGTAAATTTTGATTGGTCGCGACAGTTGTTTAAAGAAGCCCAAAACGCCGGCGTCAAAAAAATTATCTACGCCTCCTCAACCGCGGTCTATGGCAACACCCCGCCTCCTTTTAAAGAATCCGGTCCCTTTAAACCTTTAAATCCTTACGCCGAGTCCAAAAAACTCCTCGATGAATTTGCTGAAAAATTTATTAAGGAACATCCCGAGATGATTGTTGTCGGCCTTCGGTATTGCAATGTTTACGGCCCCGGAGAAGGCAAAAAAGGCAAGCGATCCACGCTTATCTATCAATTAGCTCGAATCATGCAAAAAGAGAATCCAAAAATTTTTAAAGATGGCGAGCAAAAAAGAGATTATATTTATATCAAAGACGTAGTTAGGGCCAATCTTTTATCTATGAACGCCACCGAGAGCGGCATTTATAACTGCGGCTTTGGCCAGGCCGTAAGTTTTAACGACCTTATTAAAATCTTAAACGAGGTTTTGGGTTTGAATCGCAAACCCGAATATATCGATAATCCTTATATTGACCGCTATCAAAGTTTCACCGAGTGCGATATGTCGCTTGCTAGCGAAAAACTGGGATTTATTCCCGAGTTTGATATTAAAAAAGGCATCCGCGACTATTTTGAAAGCGGCTTTTTAATCAATTAATTTTTTTGTCTATTCCTTAGAGATTTCTAATCTTCGCAATAACTTCTGTTGTTGACTTGCCTTTTGTAAGCGGCACTCTAACTAGTTTCGCGCCAATTTCTTTTAAGGTTGCTCGTTCGACAATTTGACTGGTTTTTCTATCCGCTCCTTTTACGTGAATGCTGGGTTTTATTAATTTCAGCCATTTCTCCGGCGTCCTATCTTTGAATATAAAAACATAATCCACCGCTCTTAAAGCCGCCACCACTTCCGCGCGTTCCGCTTGAGATACAATTGGCCGGCCCCTGCCTTTATTTTCCCGAACCGAACTATCCGAGTTAACTCCCACAATTAAAACATCGCCGAAGCTTCCGGCTTTTTCTAAGTTTCTAACATGACCGATGTGTAAAATGTCAAAGCAGCCATTGGTCGTTACTATTTTCTTGCCGGCTCGGCGCTTTCTTCTCGCTATCTTAGCGACCTCAGCCAAAGTTTTTATTTTTGATTTTGCGGCTTCCATAATTCCTTTTTTTGACTTAAGCTATTATATGTTAATTCAAGTCAAGGTTCATGACTAGACCCGATAACTCACAGCTTATTTTAAATGCCTTTAAACGACACCTCGAAACAGTTAGTCGTTCCGAGGCCACGGTTTTAAATGAGGTCTCAAAAGCTTTCGCGATTCTTGAAGAGATTGTTAAAAATCGCCGCGTTCTTTTTATCTGTGGCAATGGTGGTTCGGCCGCGCAAAGCCAACACTTTGCTGCTGAATGGGTCTGTCGCTATAAAAAAGAAAGGCCAGCCCTTAAAGCCATTGCCCTAACCACCGACACCTCGGCCCTAACCGCCATCGGCAATGACTATGGTTTTGAAAATATCTTTGCCCGCCAAGTTGAGGCCCTAGCCTCTAAAGACGACTGCCTGGTTGTTATTTCAACCAGCGGCCGGTCGCCTAATATCTTAAAAGCCATTGATAAAGCCAAAACCATTGGGTTAAAAACCATTGCTTTAAGCGGCCAAAAAGGCGCGGCGCTTAAAAATCTGGTTGATGTCGCTATCTTAGTTCCATCCGATGAGACCGCCCGCATCCAAGAAGTTCACGATTTAATTCTACATGCTTGGTGCGAGGCGATTGATGAAAATTTCACCTCTTAATTTTTATTTATGGATATTTTAAAAACCATCAAGGAGTTTAATCAGAAGAAAATTCTAGTGGTCGGCGACATTATGTTAGACCATTATTTAAAAGGCGGTGTTTCTCGCATTTCGCCCGAAGCGCCTGTGCCAGTATTGGCGAAATCTTCCGAAAGTTATGCCTTGGGCGGCGCCGGCAATGTGGCCGCTAATATCGCTTCTTTAAAAGGCCGGGTTACTCTTTTAGGCGTTACCGGCGATGATCCCGAGTCAGGAATTATCAAAAAAATTTGCGCTGGCCTAAAAATAACTCCGCGGCTTATCATTGAAAAGAAAAGGCCCACCACCCTTAAAACCCGGGTTGTCTCCGGCCGCCATCAACTTTTAAGAATCGACACCGAAACCACTGCCCGCCCCAAAACCCAAACCGAAAATGAACTTATTAAAACCATTAACCGCTTACCCAATTTTAATATTATTGTAATTTCCGATTATGCCAAAGGTTGCTTAACTAAGAAAGTTTTTACGGCGCTTAAAAATCGTTTTAAAAATGTTCAAATTATCGCGGATATAAAACCATCTCAAGCCAATCTCTACTCAAATGTTTTCCTAATTACACCCAATCTTAAAGAAACTTACGACTTAACCGGTTTAAACGCCCAAGAACCTAAGTCAGCTGAAAAATCCGCTAAACTTTTATCCGACCGTTTTTCTTCTTCGGTTATTATCACTCGCGGAGAGCACGGGCTCACGCTCTACGAAAAAGAAACAAAAAAAATCACCCATATCCCGTCGCATACTATCCATATTTTTGACGTAACCGGCGCCGGAGATACTGTTGTTGCCGTTTTAGCTTTGATGGTTGCTTTAGGCGAAGACCTTAAAATTTCTGCCCGAGTGGCCAATTTGGCCGCTGGTCTGGTTGTGAGCGAAGAGGGAACCGCCACTCTCTCTCCGCAAGTTTTAATCGCTGCTCTTAAAAATCGCCGTGTTTTCTAATTTCCTTAAACATTTCATCAAAGTTAGATTTGTCGGTTTTCTCCGGTCCCTCTTTTTATTTTTAATCAACCCACGGACTAATCAAAAAAATTGGGAGGAGCGCCTGCTTCTTATCAATCTTCAAGGCATCGGCGATCTTGTTGTTTTTACTTCGGTCTTGAAACATTATCACCAAGCTTTCCCTAGTAAAAAAATCTATCTTCTTATTAAAGAAGACACTGGTCTTAAAAAAGCGTTATCCGCAGTCGGGCAATGCGAAGTTATCACTCTTAACTATCGTCGCTTCACCACCGACCCTTTTTATGGTTTTTCTCTAATTTCAAAATTGAAGCAGATTGGTTTTGAAACTGTTTTAAATCATGATTTCAGCGCCGCCGAAATTATGGGTAAATTTATCGCCGTCGGGCTTGGCGCTAAACAAGTTATCGGTTATGAGGGCATGGCTCTTGAATTTATCGCGCCCTTTAATCTTCAGCAACGTCTCAATATCCGCTACGCAATCAATCATCTTTTTCCCAGATTCACCGATCTTATCCCGCGCATTGATTATCGGTACGATCTTTTAGAGCGACTCCCAGGAGCAATTAGTCATTACCTTGCTATCTTTGAGCACGCCTCTAAGCGAAAAGAAAATGACTATTCAACTTTTTTGCCATCTCCTTCGTCGCTTGAAAATCTCAATCTTCGTCTGCCTCCAAAACCCTACGCGGTTTTTAATCTTTCTGCTTCTAATACCTACAAACGTTGGCCTATAGAAAATTTCGCGGGCCTAGCCCAAAGCCTAAAAGCCAAAAACTTTGAAATTGTTTTAATTGGTCTAACTGAAAGCCAAAATCTGGGCCAGGAGTTTAAAAATAATTTCTCCGGAGAAGTTTTTAATTTAATCGGGCAAACGTCTTTAAACGATTTGATTTATGTTATTAGTCATTCATCCCTGGTTGTCTCAAACGACACTTCTTCCGTTCACATTGCCGTGGCGCTAAAAAAATCATCTCTTTGCTTAACGGGTGGCGGGCAGTTTGGGATGTTTGCCGATTACGGCTATCAAAATTTAAACCATTGGGTTTATAAAAAAACCAATTGCTTCTGCGATAATTGGCGCTGCGGAAAAAATCTTGAAAATCAGTCCGCGCCTTGTGTCTCCGCCATCACTCTTGATGAAGCCGAGCAAAAATTACAATCACTTCTCTCTGAAATTCAAAATCCCAATCCCGATTCTTTTTTGTTTAAAACCAGTTTTGCCCCGCCGCCGGTTAAAAGCGGAAAATTTAAAATTATTTTTTCAGGGATTCAATTCGAGAATTATAACTTTGGACGAAAAAGTTTTGAATATAGCAACTTTCTTTTGACCCTAAGAGCTATGCCCAATTTGGAAGCGTTGTTCTATCCTTTTGATTTTATTCTTCAAATGGGAAAAAAGAAATTCAACGAACGCCTGCTCGATTTAGTTCGGCGCGAAAAACCCGACCTTTTTTTCGCGTTTATGTATACCGATGAACTGGATGTAAAAACGCTCTCTGAAATTAAAAAATTAACTAAGAGTGTTGCTTGGTTTGCCGACGATCACTGGCGACTTGATAACTATTCCCGTCTCTACGCTCCTTATTTTACTAAAGCGATTACAACCTGGAGTAAAGGTATCGAAAATTATAAACGCTACGGCATTGAGAACATCCTTCGCTCGCAGTGGGCGTGCAATCACTTTGTTTGGCATCCCGCCGCAGTTTCTAATCAGGATATCGATGTTAGTTTTGTGGGGCAGTATAATCCGGCTCGCGGGGAAATTATAAGAAAACTTCGGTCTTTAGGCGTTAATGTTTGGGTTCGTGGTTGGGGTTGGCCCGAAGGCCGCCTCCAGGGTGGCGACATGGTTCAGGCCTTTAGTCAGAGCAAAATTAACCTCAATTTTAACACGCCGCCTAGCCGCTTAACGCCTAAATTATTAGCCCGCCTTTTCTTTAGGCGTTCTCTAAATAGAATTCGTCCGAGCTGGCGCTTCGCCAGTAATTTTCGCTCCTGGCTTAATATTTCTATCCCTCAAATCAAAGCCCGCCCTTTTGAAGTTGTCGGCTGCCAGGCCTTTCTTATATCAGCTTTTGCCGATGATGTTCACAGTTACTATGAAGATAAGAAAGAAATTGTCTATTACCGCGATATTCCCGACTTGGTTCAAAAAATCCAGTTCTATCTTAAAAATCCTGAACTTAGAAAAAAAATCGCTGAAGACGGATACAGGCGCACTCTCAAAGAACATACCTATACAAAAAGATTCACTGAAATTTTTGAAAAAGTCGGATTTAAATACCACGCCTAAATGATTTCTAAACTCGTCTCAATTATTATTCCGGCTTGGAACGCTGAAAAATATATTAAAGAAGCGATTGATTCAGCCCTAAATCAAACCCATCCCAATACAGAAGTGATTGTTGTAAACGACGGCTCAACCGATGGAACTGAATCAATTCTGAAATCTTATCAAAATCCCAAGCTTCGCTATTTTAATCAAGAGAATCAAGGTTTGGCTGGAGCTAGAAATACTGGCATCAAAAATTCTCAAGGTGAGTATATTGCCCTTCTAGACAGCGATGATATTTTTCTGCCGAGCAAAGTCGAGCGCCAAGCCGAAATTTTAGAAGATAATCCCGACTACGGCATTTGCTATTCCGACCTTCTGCACTTTAACGACCCGCCTGACCCAGCCCGCTTCGAGTCGCGAAGCGAATCTGGCGGGTCGCCTAGTGGAACATGGCGGGCAGGCGAAAGCCACAGAAAATTTTTTCATCACCGCTACCGCTATCCATCTGGCGATATTTTTGGTGAGATTATTCATCGGCAATTCATTAATCCTTTAGCTGTGATGATTCGCCGCGGAATCTTCAATCAGTTTGGGCTCTTTGACCAAAATCTCCGGCGCTCCGAGGACTGGGAGCTTTGGTTGCGTTTAGCCAAAAATGGAGTTAAATTTTATTACTTAAACGAAGTTTTAGCCCACTATCGCGTCCGCTCGATTGGCAACTTAAGTTCTCTAGAATCCGAGCCGGAAATGAAAGAAAAAAATCTGGAAATTTTCACTCGCCTTGCGGCATCTTTAACTTTGCTTCAAAAAAAGCAATACCGTTTCTATAAAATTTTAAAAAAGTTAAGATTAAAAGTGGTCTTTGCCAGCTTAATTGTCGGCGACCGAAAAAAAGCGCTTTTCTTTGTTCGAGAACTTTCCCCCTCTTGGAAATTTTTAGTCAGTGTTTTACCGGTTGCCTTCTGGAAATTTTTTCTTAGATTCATAAGAAAAATCAAACATCGTCTTCTGCTAAAAAAAATGTAATATTCTTCTAATGCACCACCTCCTTTCGCTTAAAAACCAAACCCGAGAAGAACTTAAAGCAATTTTAGATTTAGCCGGAAAAATCAAACAAGAGTACCGTCTTAAAAAACTTACTCCTTATCTGGCTGGTCAAACTCTAATTATGCTTTTTCAAAAGACCTCCACGCGCACCCGACTTTCTTTTGAAGCCGGAATGACCGAACTTGGCGGGCATGCCATCTTTCTCGACTCTCGTACCACTCAGCTCGGCTTGTCGGATTTTGCTGATGAAATCCGAGCGATTATGAGAATGGGGGATATTTTGATGTTTCGGGCCTTGCGGGCCGCGGATGTCGAACTCGCCGCCTCAATGAATGTTATTCCTGTTATTGATGCTTGTAGCGAAAAATATCATCCCTGCCAAGCTCTGGGCGATATTCTGACAATGTCTGAAATAGCTGGGGGGTTGGATAAAATCCGTAAAGTTGTTTGGTTGGGAATCGAAAATAATGTCTCCAATACCTTAATGCTCGCTTGCGCCAAACTCGGCATCGAAATTTTCATTGTTGCTCCCGAAAGGCATGCGGCCAGTCGCGATGAGGAACTTATTAGTCAAGCTGAAAGCACTGGTAAAGTTCATCGCACTTTGGATTTAGAATTCGCTCTTGATGGAGCTGATTTTGTGCATACGGATACCTGGATGGATATGGAATTTTTTTCCACCGAAGGTGGATCGGCCTCTGGCGGGGAAAATAGCCAGGTTCGTCCGGAATTTAAACAAGAATACGAGCGCCGGATAAAAATTTTTTCTCCTTTTCAACTTAACCAAAAACTATTGCTTAAATACGCTCCTCGAGCAAAAATTATGCATTGTATGCCTTGCCACATTGGCTATGAAATTACCAGAGACGCCATAGACAGTCCTAATTCAGTAATTTTTGATCAAGCCGAAAATCGCAAGCATATCCAAAAAGGAATTCTCCTTTGGCTTCTCGGTCGTAGCCGTTAACGCTTTTGTTATTCTTCGAAATTCTTTATTCTTAATTCTAACCGTATGAATATTTTAGGTATATCGGCTTTTTATCACGACAGCGCCGCTTGTTTAGTCAAGGACGGCAAAATTTTAGCCGCTGCTCAGGAAGAAAGGTTTACCAGAAAAAAACATGATGCTCGGTTTCCTAAACATGCTGTCGCATATTGTTTGGAATCTCAAAGTTTAGATATAAAAAATATCGATTATGTCGCCTTTTATGAAAAACCATTCCTAAAATTTGAACGTCTACTCGAGACCTATCTCGCTTTTGCTCCCAAGGGATTTACATCCTTTATTCAAGCCATGCCAATTTGGTTGAAGGAAAAGCTTTGGATGAAATCCTATCTATCTAAGGAGTTGGGTTTTAATGGAAAAATTATTTTTCCCGAACATCATCAATCTCATGCCGCCTCCGCTTTCTATCCCTCACCTTTTAAACAAGCCGCGTTTCTTACCGCTGATGGAGTTGGCGAGTGGTCAACGACTAGTTACGGTGTTGGTTCCGGAAGTAAACTCAAAATGATCGCCGACATCAAATTTCCTCATTCTTTAGGTATGCTCTATTCCGCTTTTACTTACTATACGGGTTTCAAAGTTAATTCCGGCGAATATAAAGTTATGGGGCTCGCTCCTTATGGTCGCCCCGAATACAAAAATAGAATTTTTGAAAATTTAATTGATCTTAAAGAAGATGGTTCTTTCAGTATGAATATGGAATATTTTAACTACTGCACCGGGCTTACTATGACTAGTAAAAAATTTGACCAACTTTTCGGCGGCCCTCCTCGGAAGCCCGAATCACCCCTTACTCAAAAAGAAATGGACCTTGCCCGCTCCATCCAAGAAGTTGCCGAAGAAGTTATGTTAAGGATGGCTCGCCATATTCGTAAAGAAACAGGAGAAAAGTATCTTTGTTTAGCCGGCGGGGTGGCTCTAAATTGTGTTGCCAACGGGAAAATTCTGGATGAAAAGATCTTCGATGATATTTGGATTCAGCCCGCCTCTGGTGATGCCGGTGGCGCCTTAGGCGCTGCTCTTGTTGTTTGGCACGAATATTTGCAAAAACCTAAACTAACCCCTGAAGGTCAAGATTTAATGGGGGGTGCCTATCTTGGTCCAAGTTTTAGCCCAAAAGACATCGAAATTTATCTTCAGGAAAATAAAATTCCTTACACCGAGTACCTAACCGATCAATTAATCAATAAGGTCTCCGATTTATTGGGCAACGAAAAGGTTATCGGCTGGTTTCAGGGGAAAATGGAATTTGGTCCAAGGGCCTTGGGTAATCGATCAATTATTGGGGATGCCCGCTCTCCAAAAATGCAGGAAGTCATGAATTTAAAAATAAAATTCCGGGAAAGTTTCCGGCCTTTTGCTCCTTCAGTCATAATTGAAAAGGTCTCTGAGTGGTTTGAAACTAACCACGAAAGTCCTTACATGCTTTTAGTTGCTAACGTCAAAAAAGAAAAAAGAAAATCTGCTCCTGGCGAAGAAAAGCTTTTTGGCATCGAGCGCCTCAAAGTGCTCCGGTCAGAAATTCCAGCTGTTACCCACGTTGATTTTTCAGCTCGGCTCCAAACAGTTCACAAAGAAACCAATCCGCTTTACCACCAACTCATCGCGGCTTTTGATAAAAAATTTAACTGCCCGGTTATTGTTAACACTTCTTTCAATGTGAGAGGCGAGCCGATCGTCTGTACCCCCGAGGACGCCTACCGCTGTTTTATGAGAACCAATATCGATTACCTCGTTTTAGGTAATTTTCTAATCGATAAAAAAGATCAACCCAAAAACAATCAGAACGACGATTGGAAAAAAGAATTTGAGCTTGATTAAAATGCTGTCTAAAGAAATAAAAAATATTAGTAGCACCAAGAAAGACCTCCGCAATTTCAGTTTAGTTATCGGCGGAGTTTTAGTTGTCCTTAGTTTATGGTGGCTAACTCACCAGCGATCAAGCTGGTTATGGCCTGCCCTTTTAGGATTACTAATTATTGCCGCCGGCTTTATTGTTCCATCTTTACTAAAACCCCTTCAGAAGACCTGGATGATTCTAGCGGTTCTAATGGGTTGGATTATGACTAAGGTTATACTTTTTATTGCCTTCTTTATGATTTTTATGCCCATCAACTTGATATTAAAAATTCTAAAAAAGAAAATTTTCGATTTCGGCATAAAATCAGATCAAAAAAGTTACTGGATTCCTCGCGACCAGCCAGAATTTTCAAAGGCCAGTCTCGAGAAACAATTTTAACAATGAAAGAACTAAGCTTTAAAAAAAAGATTTTCTTCACAATTGTTATCATCTTATTCCTGCTTATCTTTGCCGAAATTATTGCCAGAGTAATTTTAAACAACAACGGTTCAATTAGTATCAACGAGCGGAAGAATAAATTCGAACCCTATCAAAATAAGGCCTGGGCCGAGCAATATTTTAAAGACGAAGCTTTATGTGCCAAACAGAGAGATAATTTCAAAGCCACTACTAGTAGTTTTGCTCGGTATATTATTTACGACGTTGGCTATCCCGGTTGTGAGTCAGAAACTATTAATTACTTTGGCGGGAACAGAAGAAAAACCTGGAATCCCGAATACAATCCCGAAAAAACAAAGCCTAAAATTTATCACGTCGGATTTTTTGGCGGATCAACCACTCAGGGCGCGGGCGTCCCGGATGCTTTAACCATCCCCTCTTTTTTTTCTAAAATAGTGAATAAATCAACCAGTACTATTATTTATAATGTTGAAAATTTTGGTGTTTCTGGTTACACCTACACCCAGGCCATGGTCAAACTCATATTTCTTCTGAAAGAAGGAACCAAGTTTGATTATGTGATTTTCTACAACGGAGCCAACGATATTGATAATGCTTATGAAGCTGGATTGGTTGGGGCAATTTATGGAGAGAAAACAGTTGAAAATCGTCTCTATGGAGGCCTTATCGGTCAAATCAAAGAAGTATTTAAAGACCAGATAGGTTCCTGTGGATTATGCCGTTTTGTTATCACCTTTTCCAGAAACACCCCGTTTCTTAAAGATCAACTAACTCCACTGTTGGTCAAGATTAGAAAGGTCTTACTTTTCAAGGAAGGAGCCAAGACGAGCGAGGAATCGCTTGACCATTTCGCTCAAGGTATCGCTGATAACTACATTCAATCTCATAAATTTTTAGATCACCTTTCAAACGCTTACGGCTTCAAGTACCTCGATTTTTGGCAACCCTCGCTTCAGTATGAAGACGGTCCGGTCGGAGGAGAAAAAATATATTGGAATATTGACAATCGTCTCACTGATGAAAAACTCAAAGCACTTTACCGTCTAACTCTAGAAGATGTAATCTCCGCCAACCTTAATAATTTTTATGACTTATCTCAATCTCTTGCCGGCAGAAAAAAAGCTTATTATCTCGATGCCGTCCATATTAGTGATGAAGGTAATGAAGCTGTCGCTAAAAAAATCTCTGATATATTTGAAAAAAGGTTCTAGGTATTGTAAGATTTTTTAAATGAATAAACTCGGCATTCTTAAAGAATTTTGGGATTTTTTAAAGTCTCGTCGAAAATGGTGGATTTTCATTGTTGCCTTTTTCTTGATCTTGATAGCAAGTTTTGTTTTCCTCTCTCAAGGTTCTGTTGTTGCGCCTTTCATCTACACCATCTTTTAACTGAGCATGAAAAAAGTACTCATCACCGGAGGGGCCGGATTCATCGGCAGCCATACCGCCGATGCCCTAAAAAAACTTAGGTATAAAATAAAAATCCTCGACAATCTCGCCCCACCCACCCATAAGACACCAAAATGGCCCGCCTATGTTTTAGGCAAGGGCTATGAACTTATTAAGGGCGATGTCTGCGATCGCCGGGTTGTATCGAGAGCCCTCCAAGGAGTTGATTTTATCTTTCATTTCGCGGCCTACCAAGACCAAAGGAATGACTTCTCTCATTTTTTTAAAATTAATACCTTAAGTTCCGCCTTGCTCTATGAGCTTATCACTGAGAAAAAATTCCCGGTTAAAAAAATAATTCTGGCTAGCACTCAGTTTGTTTATGGCGATGGCAAATATTTATGTTCCCGCTCTAAAAAAGAATTTTTTCCCGAACCCCGCGCTTTGTCGGCACTAAAAAAAGGGGACTGGTCTATTAAATGTCCCAACGGCCACCCTGCCACTTTTTTGAAATTTGAAGAAGATCAAAAACTCACCCCCACCAATTCCTACGGTCTCTCCAAGCAAGCCATGGAAAATTTGGCTCTTCGCTTTGGCAAAACCCATGGCCTTTCCACTACCATCCTTCGTTATTCTATAGTCCAGGGTCCACGACAATCTCCGCATAATCTTTATTCCGGCGCTATGCGGATTTTTGTAAGCCAAGCCCTGGCCAGCGTTCCACTGACTGTTTATGAAGATGGCCTAGAAACCAGAGATTTTGTAAATATTGAAGATGTCGTCCGAGCCAATCTCCTTACCCTTAAAAACCCAAAAACAAATTTTCAGATATTGAATGTTGGCGGTGGTCGCGGCTATCGAGTGATTGATTTTGCCAAACTTATTAAAAAAATTAGCCGCTCCTCTTCGTCGATTCTAGTCGGCTCTTTCCGTCGTACTGATACTCGCCACGCCGTCTCTGATATCTCTAAAATAAAAAAATTGGGCTGGTCTCCCCGACGTGGAATTGATTATTCAATTAAAACTTATCTTGAGTGGTTTACTGATAATGGTTTCGATAAAAAACTTCATTCTCAAGACCTCGTTAAACTCCAAGAAGGCATAAAATAATAAGCTAATTTTATTGACTTATTGGTCGGCTTGTTTTAATCTACCTAAACATGATTGTTGTTCGCGCTCCCTTAAGAATTAGCTTTGTTGGCGGCGGCACCGACCTCCCCGATTTTTATCATCAGCGTCCTGGCCGCGTTATTTCAACCGCCATCGACAAGTTTGTCTATGTGGTAGTCAATCGTACCCCCATGATCGATAAAGTCGTGGCGCGTTATTCTATTACTGAATCAGTCAGCCACCCCAGCGAACTCGAGCACACCCGCATCAAAGCTGCTCTAACGGATTTGGGCATTCACAAAAATATTGAAATTTCTTCTTTCGCCACCATGCCCTCTAAAACTGGTCTTGGTTCCTCCTCCAGTTTTTCAGTGGCTTTAATCAAGGCCCTAAACGCTTTTCAAGGTAAAAAAATTGATGCTCGCGAAGCCGCTGAAGCTGCTAGTCGTCTTGAGATTGAATTGGTAGGTGAGCCTATTGGCAAACAAGATCAATACGCTGCTTCCTTAGGCGGTTTTAATGTGATTCAGTTTAATCCCGATGAATCAGTTGATGTCTCCCCGGTTTTAATTGATTATAAAAAACGTTTGGCTTTAGAGAGTAGCATCCTTTTGTTTTTTACGGGCATCACTCGCTCTACTTCTTCGGTTCTAACCGAGCAAAAAGCCAATATCGACAGTAAGTTTGGGACTCTCTCTGAGATGGCGGATTCGGTTCCGGAATTTAGCAACCTTGTTCTTGAAGGCGATATTCCGGCTATGGGTGCCATGCTTCATCAGGGTTGGTTAAAGAAAAAAAGCTTAGCGTCTAATTTATCTAATTCTTTAATTGATGATCTTTATAATTCTGGAATTTCCTCTGGCGCTTATGGCGGCAAGATTTTGGGCGCTGGCGGCGGTGGCTGTATTCTATTTTTAAGCCCTCAGGATAAAAAAGATTCTATTCGCGAAGCAGTCAAAACCGTGGCCGAAAAAAATAATCTTGTCGGTTTTCGCGAGATTCCAGTTGAATTTGTTCAAAGTGGCGCCGAAGTTTTATATAACGGTGATCATTTCCATTCTCATTTTTCGTAAAATTATGAAAACTCACATCGAAGATTTTAAAAACAAAGTTGATCTGGCTTTAAAAGCCCTGCCCACCGAAGAAATTGCCAAGGCCTTGAATATTCTGGAAGCTGTTTATGAACGGGATGGCCGCATCTATGTTTTTGGCAACGGCGGCTCTTTGGCCATCGCCACCCATTGGGTGAGCGATTTTAATAAAACCGTTTTCAGCCATCATTTAGATAAGCATCATCGTCGCTTTCAAGCTATTCGCGTGCCGACCACCGAGGAAGAATTAACCGCTTGGGCCAACGATGCTGGTTTTGATATGGTTTTTGCCGGCCCCCTTGAAAACTACTTGCAAGATCCGGATGTCGTAATTGCCATCTCTAGCTCCGGCGCTTCCCCGAATGTTATTAAAGCTGTCGAGCTTGCCCGAAGTCGCAAAGTTCCTGTTATTGGGATTTCTGGTTTTGGCTCTGATAATCAGTTAAATCAACTCGCCACCGTCAAGATTCATGTCCCGGCTGAAAAAGGGGAATATGAAATTGTTGAAGGCGTTCACGGGATTATCCTGCATCTCATGACTAAATATTTCAAAGATTATTTCGATCACATAGTAGCCAAGTCAGAAAACTAATGAAAGCAGTTTTCTTAGATCGTGACGGGACTATTAATAAGGAAGTTAACCTCCTAAGAAATCTAAAACAGCTGAAAATCCTTCCCAAAGCCGCCGAAGCCATCAGGAAAATCAACCAACTTGGTTTTCTGGTGGTTGTGATTACTAATCAAGCTGTGGTGGCCCGCGGCTGGCTAACTGAAAAAGGCGTGGATGAAATTCACGCTGTTTTAATAAAGCGCCTGGCAAAAAAAGGCGCCAAAATTGATGCTATCTATTACTGCCCGCACCATCCCGAAGCTAATTTTAAAAAATATCGCGTTAAATGTCGCTGCCGCAAACCGAATCTTGGTATGATTTTAAAAGCCGCCAAAAAGTTCAAAATTAATTTTAAAAAAAGTTTTATGGTCGGCGACCACACCCGCGACATTTTAACCGGCCATCGCGCTAGCCTCAAAACCATTTTAGTTAAAACTGGCTACGCTGGCAAAGATGGCTACCACGACATAAAGCCCGATTTCACAGCCAAGAATCTTTTTGAAGCTGTAAAAATTATCAAACGTAATTCTTAATTCCTATTTCGTAATTCATAATTCGTCACTCATGATTCATAATTCATCACTCATTAATCAAGCCATCCTTCTCTCCGCCGGCCTAGGCACTCGTCTCCGTGATATTACCAAAGGCGAAATTCCAAAAGTTATGGTCCCGCTTCTTGGTAAGCCGCTTTTGGAGTGGCACCTTGAGGCTTTCAAAAAATACGGCGTGAGTGATTTTTTCATCAATCTTCATTATCTCCCCGAAGTTATTAAAAATTATTTTGGCGACGGCTCTAAATGGGGAGTTAAAATTCAATACAATTTCGAACCAGAAATCATGGGTACCGCGGGCGGTATCAAAGGTTTCTCCGCTGAAGGCGGATCCGCCTCTGGCGGAGAAAACCAGCTCGCTGATAATTTTTTTGTCATCTACGCCGACACCTTTTATCAAATCAATTATAATCGCATTGCCGACCTTTATTTTTCACTTGAAAACCCGATTGGTTTAGGCACTGTGAGAATCACCGATCACCCCGAGGATTCTGATTTGGCTATCGTCGGAGAAAACAACGAAGTCAAAGAATTTCTAATTAAACCGCATAAAAAACTCCCCGAAAAAAGTTTTTATGGCACTTCTGCTCCCTATATCTTTTCCAAAAAAATTCTGGAATATATTCCAGAAAATAAATATTACGAAATTGATCATAATCTTGTGCCGGATCTCTTAGCTCGTGGCTTTAAATATTACGCTTATAAATTAAAAAGCGATGAATTCCGAAAAGACATTGGCACTGCCGATCGCTACCATTTTGTTGAAAATTATCTGAAAAATTTAAAATAAAAAGGCCGATATGTGTTTTCACTCATCGGCCCCATTGAATTCGAATTGGGTCAGTTCCAGTTAACTTTCCCCTTCAAATGATTTGAGTAAATTCTCAATCCCGATTTGTTTCCAACTGGTAAATATCGGCATCGCTCCCGCATCAACGAGTTTTGCCACCGTTTCCCCCTTGTAATTAACCGGCATTCCGACCGCTCTCGATTCAGCCGCTATCGCAGCTTGCACGCCCCTAGGAGAATCTTCAAAAACAAGCTGTTGTTTTGAAGGTATACCCATTCTCTCGGCTGTTAAGAGAAAAACCTCCGGGTGCGGCTTTAATTCTTTGACGTGACTATGAAGTATTATGTTGGCGGGCCGGAATATTTTAGTCAACCCTGCCTTTTTAAGGATAAAATTAGCTTCATCTTCCCGTGTAAGAGAACCAATCGCTAATCCCAACCCCATATGTTCCAATTTATGGAAAATATCCAGAAATCCCGGACGAGGTTGAATTTCGGGAATTGCAAACAAACTTTCCCGATAGCCCGCAACGTCAAAATCTTCGATATCTTTGACAGAAAGATTCTTGTCGCTTAACTCAAAGATTTCCTCCGCTACCCTTCTATCGGGTCCTCCGATCGAATGAGGCAGAACTCTAAACATTTCATCAAAATCCCCAATTTTAACTCCCGCTTTTTCGGCCGCCAGAATGTGTCCTTGCCAATGAAATTTTTCTAAATCCACCACCGTTCCCTCTAAATCAAAGGCAATTCCTAGAGTTGCTTGATTGTTCACATAAACTCCTTTCTTAAAATCTTTATTTCGTCGCAATTAGATATACCGCTCCCAGCGCCACCACAAACCCAAGCGCCTTCCGAATAGAAAAATCTGCTCCCAGCATTGTTATCCCACAGAGCTCATTCACCGCGATCTGAGTCAGAACGATTACTAAAATCACGGTAGAAGCTTTTTCTTGCTGAGCAGCGCGTAAGTTCCCCAAAAGCTTGATAGTGCCCAGTCCGTTTAGCATCCCCGCAATTATGGCGATTGGATAAACAGTCAATGGTATTAATCCCAGGCCCACTCCGATTCCTAGAGCCAGTGTGGCTGCAAGAAAAGTGTTAAATATCACCCCACTCATAACTCCTGTAAAGTAAGCCGCAAGGATGATGGCGGTAGTCGGCAAAGCCAGCATAAGCGACTGGTTAATGTCAGGTAAGTTGCTCTTCCTCATAATCAGAGGCCAGAGTCCAAAGCAAGTTCCAGCCAAAAAGCATCCTAATAAGTTCATCTTTCTCTCCTTTATTTCAATCTTTCATTTTTTCAATTGTCAAAAGTGCACCATATCATAAATTATTCAAATGATTTTGTAAAGAATTTTTATAAAATAAAAAACCACCACTTCCTCCGAAATGATGGTTTGTTGTTTTTAAAAAGTGATTAAGCCAGAAGATACTCGACTGTTGTCTCATGCGGCCACGGGAGAATAATGCGCCCATCTCCTAAGAGGGCCAAATATTCCGTGGCGCCCCAATGATTCAAAATCGGCAAGTAAAATCCATAGCTGAAATTCCCTTTTAAGAATTTGAGGGCCACCATGTAATCCGGTCGCAAACCCTTATCTTCACTTCTGAATTTCGTGTTGTAAAGATTAACTATCATTGAGATCGCAGAGGCGAGGTTGCTTATATTGCTTTCTGTCATCTCAAAGTTTGTATTGCGGGGAACAATAAAACATTGTCCAGCCCTATGACCTCCTGCCACGACCGCGAAGTCGCTATCAGCAGCGATCGTAAATTCTCGAGGAGAAATTAAAGCGGTTCTTATCTCCTTTTCAATAAGCGCTCCGCTTTGTAGACCCGGCGTACGTATGCTATTCCTGCCGCCAACGCCCCACATAAGTTCCGGCTCATAGCCCTCAAATCCATACTTAATCCTATGAAAATGAAGGTGAGGAAAATTCTGTCCTGCCAGATAACCAATATGGGCGCTTAAGATTAATTCCTCTTCTTTGAATTCTTCTATCAGCATAGAATTTATGGTCAGTACGTCAGTAATGATTGAAGGGCCGCCTAATCTCCAAAGTCGGTCAATCCTCCAACATTTATCCGATATGATCAGCTGGTGAGATAAAAAAGGTGTGAACTTGTTTGAGATTACTCTCAATTCTCCCTTTCTCGTAATTGTCCGATTATAAAGATCATCTTCCTTTTCAAACGGACATTTTGATGGATCGACTCTAACTCTTGGTTGCCACGGCCTTTTTAGTTTAACTTCAGTCCTTGTCCCGCCATAAGCAATTTGCATGCCGCCGGGGACAATCTTTATCATAGTCTTTGGTTTTTTCACTTCCACCTCCTTAAGGTTTTTTTCTTTCCAATAAGTCGAGAAGTTTAGCTGACGTTGATAAAACCGCTAATATTTCCCCTCCGTCTTCAGGATTGGCAAAAGCCAATATATCAGCGCAATCATCTGGCGTGGCTGGGGTGCCGTCAAATTTCACTACTCCGCCATCAGTTTCTCGTGTCGCTTCTTGGGCAAAGAGCAAAATCGGCCAGTTATCCCACGGTTGATTGCCTTTGGTTATAATGGCGCTTGTTTTGCCCAGAACAAAAGTGATTGCCGCCACTGAACTAGAATGGCTCGGTCTTGTTGTAAAGGTTTTTATCACATCCGCAACCGGCGGAACACCAAATTTTGTAGCCCTTCCTTCTGGCATAATCATAATCCGCTTTAATTCTTTTGGTCGGGCTGCGGACAGTTTCTCGAATGCACTTTGTTCTCCGCGCCACACATAAACACCTTTGCTGTTTTCGGCGTAGAAAAATCCATCACTATGAATTTTCTCTCTTGACGGAATAAAGATAATCGCCAAAAGAATTTCATTTCCCTTGCGGAATGAAAGCATGGCGCCAAAAGAATATAGTTCCATGGCTCTGTTACCAGTGCCATCCAAACCATCGATGGTGGCATAAATCTGATTTTGATCAGCCAGGAATCTGCTCATCGCCTCCGGACTGTTTCTATCTTCCTCGGCAATGATGGTAACATTAGGGAAATGTTTCTTAATTATTCTGGCCAAGACGTCTCTGGCATAGAGATCAAGATTGGAAACCGGAGTTTTATCCTCTTTTAATCGAATCTTATCCCCACTCGAACGGTCAAGATATAACGGCAGCATCTTAAGAAATTCTTGCCGAACCTCCTCATTAAATTTCTTGTACATCTCTTCTCTCCTCTTCTGTTAAATTTCTATCGTTTCTTTCTAATTTTCTGTTTTCAAAAAGCACTTGCCCGCTAAGTTTTCTAAAAGAAAATTTTGGCGGGATTGCCCGTCTCAAAGTAATCTTTGATTCGGGACTACATTCTAAATTTTCCCAGTCAATTTGTCAAAGCCTATTTATCTCTGTTATCCTAAAATATCAATCAGTTTTAGTCATATAATTTTAAATGTTTATAAGCCCAATTTCATTAAGAAAACTGTTTCGCAGGTCGAAGCGGGCAGGGTTCGAATGTAATGAGAGAGCGAGACCGAGAACAAGCGCAATTTTCTCGCTGGGAAAATTGATAGCGTGTTTTCGTGTGAAATTGGGCAAACTCTATTATGTCTAACCCCAAAGTCACAATTTTAATGGCCACCTACAATCGGGCCCACTTGATCGGCAAAACCATTGAGAGTTTACTTAGTCAAACCTTTAAGGACTGGGAATTAATTGTTCCCGATGACGGTTCAACCGACAATACCTCCGAGGTTATCAAAGTGTGGCAAAAAAAACTACCCCGCTTGATTTATGTTCAGAATAAAATAAATCAAGGTATCTCTAAAAACTACAACTCTGGTTTGAAGCTCGCAAAAGGGGAATACATCGCCATGATTGACGACGATGACCCTTGGTGTGACCCTAAAAAACTCGAAAAACAAATTAAATTTTTGGATGAAAATAAAGAATATATCGGTTGCGGCGGGGGAATGATTATCGTTAATTTAAATCACCAAGAACTTTATCGTTATTTAAAGCCCGAAACCGACAAGCAAATCAGAAACCGCATGCTCTTCGGCAACCCCATGGCCAACTCCACCACTCTTTTCCGCCGCGCATCTGGCGAGAAAGTTGGCTGGTATGATGAAACCACGCGCTACTCTGGCGACCGCGACTTTTGGCTCAAAATGGGCACGACTGGCAAGCTCTATAACTTCCCCGAGTATTTTTCTTATTACACAATGTCCGGACTAAACACTTCGATTGCGCAGATGCGCCCTCATCTTAAGGCCTCGCTTAAAATCATGCGCCGCTATAAAAATAATTACCCTCACTACTTTTCAGCTCTGATTTTAAACTGGATTCAATACCTTTACGCTTTCCTGCCTAATTTTATCAAGCAACCGGTTCATTATTTATTGGCTCGTCTAAAACGTTTCCTCGTAGGATAGCTCTTAAATTTTTAAGTAAAGATTCTTTCATTAGGTAAAGCAGACCAAAATATAGAGTCATCCCAACTCCAATATTTACAAATAAATTTAAACCTACTCGGTGTAATCCAAAAATTATTATTGCCATTACTGCCGATGCCATAACTATTTTCTTTAATTTCGGTAAAACCGAAAAATCAACCAGCTTTCTGGCTTTATTCCAAATATAAATATTAGCGATAACTTGAGCGAAAAAAGTTGCGACTGCCGATCCGCTAATCCCAAATCTTGGAATTAAAATCAAATCAAAAACAACATTGGACAATCCTCCTAAGGCCGCAAATTTTACCAGGTCTCTTTGTCTATCATAAGCAAAAATAATATTTGACATAATCACTGCCGCGAAGTTAATACTGAGCGTTGCAAAAAGAATTCTAAGCGGCAAAACTGAACCCGCGTAAGCTCCGCCAAAAATTACTCGAATCATGTCGCCCCCTAAAACTATTCCCCCTAGAACAATCGGCAAAGAAATCAAATAAGCCATGCTTAATATTTTTTCCACCACCCCTTTTATCCTTTCCTGATTCTTGTTTGCTAATCTGGATAAAGTTGGAAAGACGCTGGTGGCGAGTATGGCCGGCAATAAATATAAAAATTGAACTATTCTGTCTGCTGCCGAATACAGCCCTACTTCTTTTGCTGATAAAAAATACCCAATCAAAAGAATGTCGGTGTTAATCATTAAACTACCCAAAACCGAAGATATTACAAAAGGCCAAGATGCTCCCAAAATCGAGCGGACTAATTTTAATTTGAAATTTGAAAAAATTTTTTTAAAGTAATGTCGTAAAGAAAATAAAGTCGCTATTGCTCCGATTCCAATTCCTGCCGCGTAAGCGTAAGAAAAAAATTGAACATTAGGATAAAAACGTAAAGTTAAAAATCCAAAAATAACAATTAAAATATTAGTCAAGAGATAAAATCCTGCCTCCCACTCCATTTTCTCAAGCGCCCGAATCAGAGAAAATCCTAATCCTTGAAAAGTATCAAAAACAATAATTAATGAAATAATTGGAAATAAAAATGTGGCCTCTTTAATCGTTGAAAGCGAAGGAGCAATAAAAATTACAATCAAAACAGCGATCAAAAGCAGCGCCGCTTTCATGAAAAAAGCCGTTGAAATAATCTGGGCTTTTTTGGTCGGGTCATCCGTCCGAGAGGCCTCTTTGGTTAGAATCGGACCTATTCCAAAGTCAGTAAAAATAGTTATCAAGGCCGCAAAACTAACCGCGTAAGAAAAAAGACCCCATTCATGGGCACCCAGTATTCTCGCCGAATAAATAATAATTACGGCCTTAATCAATCTACCCCCCAAATTACTTACTCCCAGCCAGAAAGCATTTTTAGCCACCGTTTGCCCCGTGGTTTTGTTTTGAAACAGCAAGGACTTTATTTTATTTAGCATTTAATGTAGTATGTTCTTTAATCCTAATCAATTCCGCTTCTGAAAGAAAGTCATGGATAAAAATAAAGAAAAAATAATTGTCGCGGTGAGCGGCGGCTTTGACCCGATTCACATCGGCCACATCCGTCTCTTTAAGCACGCCAAAGCGCTCGGCGATAAATTAGTCGTTATTTTAAATAACGACCACTGGATTCAAAAAAAGAAAGGCCATGTCTTTATGCCCCAAGACGAGCGCAAAGAAATTATTGAGGCCTTGGAGGGTGTGGATGAAGTTGTTTTAACCCAGCACGGGTTAAATCCCTCTGATATGAGCGTTTGTTTGGAACTCGGCGAAATCAAGCCCCATATTTTCGCGCAAGGTGGAGACAGAAACAAAGAAGACGCGCAAAATCCCAATTCTTCCCAGAATCCCGAAGCGGTTTTATGTAAGGATTTAAATATCGAAATTGTCTATAACGTTGGCCATGGCGGCAAAGTCCAATCCAGCTCCTGGTTGCTCAATCGCTATCTCGCAGTTAAAAATAGTTTCAACTCTCATCCTAAAAAATCAAAAAACTCTTAATTCCTACCTCCTACCTCCTAAATTCTAAATTCTGTATTCTAAATTCTATTTCCTAATCTTTATATACTGCGATATACGCCTCCTTGTTATGTACTAATTCTTGCGCTGTTTTTTCCGTCGCTTCTTTTGAATTGAACTTTGGATTATAACCGAGCGTCCGAATTTTAGAATCATCAAATTCATAAGTCGCCACATCTCCCGGCCAAGCCGGACCATAAGTATAATTAACTTTTAAGTCTTTAAGGCCCTTCTCTTTTAAAAGCGAAGCTAAGATTTCATTAACTGATACCAGCGGCGTGTTGCCAATATTAAAAACATTATACTGCTCTTGCGCCTTCTGCCAGCCGAGCAGCATAGCATCCACTAAATCTAAAACATAAATGTAGGGTTTGGCTTGTTTGCCGTCTTGAGCCACGGTAATTTGCGTCGGGTCTTTTTTCAAAAATCTCAAAAAATTAATAAATACCCCGTGCGTTCCTCTGGGGCCACAGACATTTGGGAATCTAAAAATCCAAACCTTAGAATTATTAACGTGGGCGAAAGCAAAAATAAATCCCTCGGCCGCCAGTTTCGCCGCGCCGTAATTTGATTGAGGCGCGAGCGGCCCAAAATTTTCCGCAATTTTGCCTCTGGTCTCGCCGTAAATTGCCGAGGTTGAAGCAAAAACAATTTGTTTCACCCCGTTTTTCTTCATTGATTCCAAAACCGCGGTTGTTGTTTGAAATGTATTTTTCAAATCCACTTCTGCCTTGTAAGAGCCGGCTTCAATGTCAGAATTAGCCGCTAAATGAAAAACGCAGTCCGGTTTAAAATCTTCAAAAATTTGATTAACTTTTTCCGTCTCCGAAACATCAATTTCAATAAATTTAAAATTCGGATTATTTAAATGATGTTCAAAATGCTTTTTGGTACCTAAAGTAAAATTGTCAAGCGACAAAATTTGGTGACCCTCCTTAATTAATCGGTCAACTACATGCGAGCCAATAAACCCCGCCCCGCCGGTTACGATAATTTTCATGAAATTAAGTTTAAGAGTATAATCTTTCTTAAGTTATCACCTTTTATGAAAAAATCAAATTTTGACGCCATCTTTATTCCTTCTGGCGGACTTAAAAAGAATGGCGTTCCACATGAATGGGCTAAGCGCCGATTAGACAAAGTTTTGGAAATTGAAACAGGAAAAGAATACATTATTCCACTTGGCTCAGGCACTCCTTATGCCCCCCCTATCCTTAATAAAAAAGGTTTTCAAATTAAAGAATGTGTTGCTTCAGCCGATTATTTAGTTAGCCGAGGTCTTCCTAAAAAAAGAATTCTAGTAGATAAATTTTCAGACGATACAATTGGCAACGGTTATTTTTCCAGAATTTTTTTCGCCGATCCATTTGGCTTTAAAAAAATTTTAATCATCACTTCTGACTATCACCTGCCTAGGGCTAAAGCTATCTTTGAATGGATTTATAGTCTTACTCCGCGGAAGCATAAATATTCTCTTGGTTTTGTATCGGTCCGAGATGCTGGCCTAAACCTCGGCTTAATTCGAAATAGAATCAGGAAAGAAAAAAAGAGTATCAAGAAGATTTTTATTATGCGCCAGAAAATCAAAACCTTAGAACAATTTCATCGTTGGCTTTTTACCAAACATGCGGTTTACGCCTACGGTTTAAAACTACAAAAAATTTCAGCCGAAGTTTTAAAAACCTATTAACTCTTCATGAAAATTTTATTAACCGGCGCCTCAGGCTATCTCGGTTCGCTCTTGGTCGATTCCTGGCTTAATAATCCCGAGGTCGAAAAAATTATTACGATTGATCTAAAAGATCCCCAGTTTATTTTTACCAAAGACCATCCTAAAATTCACTTCATCCAAGGCAACCTGGCGGATTTAAATCTCGATGAAATCCTCGAGGATTTTTTTCCAATTGATGTTGTTGCTCACGCCGCTTATCTGATTCGCACCCCGTTTTTTAAAAAGGACTTGAATTATCAAGAAAGATCCAATTTTTTGGGCGCGGAAAATGTTTTTAAGTTTACTTTCAGAAATCAAATCCCCACTCTGATTCATTTTTCATCTGTTGCCATCTATGGCGCTAGGCCCGAAAATCAACTCGATGAACCCTTTCAGGAATCCTCTCCTCTAAGAGAAGATCAGATTGCTTACGGCCGAGACAAAAAAAACATCGAAACTAAACTCGAAGAAATCTTTAAAAAATATCATCCCGAAACTAATGTGTTTATTTTGAGGATTGGTTCTGTCTCTGGTCCTTTCGGCAAAAATATTTTGCATAAAAAAGGCCTTCAGAGTTTCTTTCGCGGCCTTCTGCCGTTTATTCCGGTTGTCGGTTCCAGTTCTGCCCGGCAGTTTGTCCACGAAGACGATATTGTTGCCGCCATCAATTTTTGTATCCAAAAAAAATCAGAAATCGAAGAAAAATTTTCTGTGTTAAATTTGGCTCCCTCTGGCCACCTGACTTTTCGCGAAATCGCTAAACTTCTGGGAAAAATTCCCCTCCGAATTCCTAAATTTCTAACCAGCGTGTTTTTTTCTTTAGTTTGGTATTTAACTCTCGGGAAAATTCCTACTCCTCCTTATGTTATCAACTCTTACGCTTATCCTATTGTTGTTGACGGCTCTAAAATCACCCGTTTTGGTTTTGAATACTATTATAGCGGCTTCGACGCCTTCCTCGCCTTGAAAGGCAAATACCAGAATTACACTAATAACCTATAACCTATTCTTACTCGCCTAAGCTTTAGGTAAAGACGGATTATCCATCTCTACTTCAAACATTTGCAATTTGCAGCATTCGCATGAAATTTGTAGATTGGCATTACATTAGCGCAGCGTTCTACGCCCCCGAGAAGGCCAAAACCGTTTTCAAGGTTTTTAGAATAATCGCCAAATCCATCGCAAAAGACCGGTTTTTAATGTAGTAGATGTCGTACGCTAATCTCTCTCGGGCATTTTCCACCGAATCCCCGAATTTATCGTGGATTTGTGCCCAACCTGACAGCCCCGGCGTGGTAATCGTTCTTATTTGGTAATAAGGAATCTTCTCTTTTAAAAGTTGATAGTAATCCACAAAATCCGCTCGCGGCCCCACAAAAGATAATTCGCCTTTCAAAATATTCAAAACTTGCGGCCACTCGTCAATTCTTAATTTCCTCATAATTTTGCCGACTCCAAACACTCGCTTCTCATCACCCCTTTCTTCGGAAAAATTTTCCTTAACTTTATTATTCTCTTCGTTGCCATTATGCATAGTCCTAAATTTATAAAGCCAGAATTTTTTTTCTTTAAGTCCCACCCGCTCCTTTATAAAAAATGTCGGCCCTTTGGAACTTAAATTTATTAGCATGGTGATAATCGGCCAAAAAATCACTGTTATTAAAAGCACCGCTAAAGCCAGCGCCGCGTCTATGAATCTTTTGGCAATATCGTATAAACCGTCCTTAATTTTAATTTTATCCACAAACCAATTCTCTTTAAGCTCGTCCATCGAAACTTTACCCAAAATATTTTCATAAAATTCCGAAAAAAGAACCACGTTCGTGCCTTGGAGAATTTTTTCATAAATTTTGCTGCCAAAAAATCTGTCACTTTCCATCTGAGAAGGTATCACAATCACCTGATTTTGATTTTTTTCTATGGCTTCATCAATTTTCTGAATGTTATATTCTTTAATCCAAGTGTTGATTTTATATCCTAACTGGCGATTCTCATCAAGATAAGCCGCCAATTCTTCGGCATCCTGCCCCTTCGCGATCAAAAGCACGTTTGAAAGCGGCTGAGATTGTATAAGATAACCTCGCAAGATTTCTCTTAGCCCAAAATCAACACCGCCGAAAATTATCATGAAAATAATTAAAATTGTTTTCGGGCTCACATTAATTGTCGGTTGGAAGTAGAAATAAAAAGTGGCCACCAAAAAAAATACCCCTATTCCTAGCAAAAGCGACTTTATGTATTTAAAAAGTTTAGAAAGATTATGCAGGTCATAGAGACCGAGCACGAAAAAAATAATCACCAAACAAAAAAACATTACTGAAAAAGGCCCGAAATGGTCTTTAAAATTAACCGAATTGAAATTAAACCCTGCCCTCACGCCGAGCGCCAAAAAAAGCGCCAGATAAAAAGCCGCGGCGTCAATCACCAAAAAAGGCAGATTTTTAATAGTTATCTTCATTGTTTATTTGATTTTTAAATTTATTATCCAAAAGGCAATTCGGATTATAGACCATATATTTTTGTTAGCTTATTACAAAAATCCTGTTTTTGCCAACACCTGACTCCGTTTAGAAACCTTGGTTATTCATCACAGGGGTTTTGTGAGTAATTTTTTGACTTAGGTCTTTTGGCTAGGAAGAGAATTACTTACAAGACCCATAATCGCTTTGTTTTTGAAATAACACCTTGACTCCTAAAAACTCTAACTTTATACTTCTTTTATTATATAACAATGGAAACTTCATCTAAGAAAAACGAATTCCTTCTCCCGGTCAGCATTCTTATTGCTGCTATTATGATTTCCGGTTCAATTTTTTATGTTGTCGGCAGCCGTAAATCACCCGACCAAAATCAGAACTCTGGAAGCGAAACCGCTTCAGTTTCTTCTTTAAATCTAAATATTGCCGAAGACGAAGTCATTCTAGGCGACCCCAAAGCCCCAGTAACTTTAATAGAATACGCCGATTTTCAGTGCCCATTCTGCGCCAAACTTCATTCCGAAACCATTCCTCTTTTGGTTAAAGAATATGTTAACACCAGCAAAGTTAAAATGATTTATCGCCACTTTCCTTTTTTGGGTCCTGAATCGCCCGCTGCCGCCGAAGCTGTCGAGTGCGCCAAAGATCAAGGCAAATTCTGGTCTTATGAAGGCGCTATTTACGACACTGAAATTCAAGACCAAATTGCCCATCCCGGCGCATTTGAAAACAACGGCAATTTAACCAAGGAACTTTTCGTAAAAATTGCCGGCGATTTCAAAATGGATACCGCCGCTTTTATAGATTGTTTTGATTCCAAAAAATACGCCGCGAAAGTTGAGAAAGATTATAAAGACGCCTCCGCTTCCGGCAAAGTTAAATCCACGCCCACGGTTTTTATTAATAATCAAATGATCGAAGGCGCCTATCCATACGCCACCTTTAAACAGGTTATCGATGCGGAGCTTTCTAAAATTAGCCCTTCCGCTGATTCCAAACAATAATTTCTTCTGTGCTTCAAAATAAAATTCAAATTGGTCTTGGCCTTTGGATAATAATTTCTCCTTGGCTGCTTGGTTTTAGTGGCGCTTCGCCGATGAAATGGAGCAGTGTAATTTTAGGCACTGCGATTTTTCTAATTAATGTCTGGTTGGTCTTCGGCCGCGAACCCGCCCCTAACACCTAACACCTTATCTACTCCATGCTCGTCCTTCTCTACACCTATCCTAATTGTAAATATTCCCAAGTGGCTAAATCTTTTTTTAACCAGTATCAAATTCCTTATGATGAACACAATCTTGAAAATAATCCTAAATTACAAGCCGCGCTTCATCGCGAATTCGGCGAGATCGGCACGCCTTTAATTATGATTGGCCGTGACGCTTTTATTGGTTTTAACAAAGAGGGGATTAAAAAAGTTTTAAATCTCGCCTAATTTTTTTTACATTATATCAGATTAATCTTTTATAATGTAAAAACCTCTGATTAATATAGTGGTAAACCCCGTAGGAAATAAAGCGTTTGCCGTCAAAGATATTAATAACTTAAAAAGTTTGGGTAATCTTTAACTTTCAAAAAAACATATATTAATATTTAAAAACGCTTTTCCGGCAATTTCCTACGGGGTAAAAAAAGAGTCCGCATTTTCGAAGTGTTTCGATAGCGGGCTCACATTGTGCTCCAAAATATTTTGCCAGTTATATTGGACTTTACAGTCCGGGTGAGAGCGAATCCAAATTTTAGAGAATTTCCCTCTCAAAAATTCTGGCTTCCAAATAACAGTCGCAGCGCTGGACTTGCCGCTACGTTTTTTCTTTTTAAACTTCTACTTTAGTCCAGAAAAACTTACCCGGTGGTTCAGATGTCGGCATCCATGTCCTCCTTGCTATTTTGGGTAGCATGTTCCATAGATTGCGGTTCGCGTCTCCTTGTTGGCCAAAGAGACAGTGAGTGAAATTTAGAAAGGAGGGACTACGATCCAACTAGTAATATGAATCAGAGTCCCGGAAAAAATATCTTCTCACTTTTTCTCCTTTGGTTTCCTCCGATCTCTAACCATTTATGATGATTGTTTGAATCGGAGGTCGACCGGCCGGGATCAGCTCTTGGTGACGACGGAACTAATTAATTTCGCGCGATTCATCGCGGAGTGGATAATGTTCAAACCAATCATATCTTGTCTCACCTCCTTTCGGTTAGGATTGACCCTCGCCTTATTTAATTGTTGTTTTCCTGAAAAATAAGGTATTCTTCAGGTTCTAATTCAATTATAGCATACCCCCAAAAATTGTCAAGGACGCTGGAATTTCTGCTGTTTCCGAAGCCGCTGCCTGAAATAATATCCCTTTTGTCTCCAAGCAACTACTTTCGGCAACTGTTTCCTGATTAAAGTCAGGTGTCTGCTTCTTATAAACCCCCCTGATTTCTCCTTCCAACAATTCGTCTAGATTCGCTCACTGATGCTCCTTTTAGAAATAACTTAAATCCGATATTCAAATTGTCGAGGTGCTAAAATTATTTATCCTTGATTCTAATCGTCTCAAATTAAAAATCAAGTGTCTATCTTCTAAATTGAGTTGAATTTTTTGATAATTCAATCCTTGATATTTTATTGTAAATTGGTCATTGATAATTGGTAATTTCTATATGTATTGCCATCATATCTCCAGCATATTACCATTGTATTACTGCATTTTATGAAATATCAACTAATCATCATTGGCGGTGGTCCGGGCGGCGTGGCTGCGGGCGTTTACGCTGCCAGAAAAAAAATCAAAACTGCTTTAATTGCCGAAGAGTTCGGCGGCCAATCTTTGGTTTCGGCTGATGTCAAAAATTGGATCGGCACTAAATCCATCTCTGGTTTTGATTTGGCTCAAAACCTAGAGAGTCATCTGCGAGATCAAGAGGGAATTGATATTTTTGCCGGCGAGAAAGCCGTTAAAGTTGAAAAAGCTGGCGATTCTTTCAAAGTTGAAACTTCATCCGGTAAAACTTTCGAAACCAAGTATCTTCTAATTGTCTCCGGCAGCCGCCGGAAGCGTCTTAGCGTCCCTGGCGAAAATAAACATGAGGGTAAAGGCGTAGCTTATTGTTCCATTTGCGACGCGCCGCTTTTTAATGATAAGGAGGTGGTGGTTGTAGGCGGCGGCAACGCCGGTCTTGAAGCTGTGGTTGATCTTTTACCCTACGCTAAAAAAATCTTTCTTTTAGTCCGTGGTGATTCTCCTAAAGGCGACCCAATTACTTTAGATAAGATTAAACAAAATCCCAAGGTTGAAATTATTTTAAGCGCCCAAACATTGGAAATTTTAGGTGAAGAAAATGTTAGCGGTCTTAAATACCAAGACCTGAAATCCAACGAAGAAAAAACCATCGCTATTCAGGGGGTATTTGTCGAAATAGGCATTGTCCCAAACTCCGATTTTGTAAAAGATTTGGTGGCGTTAAACGAGCGCAAGGAGATCATCTCCGATCCCCGCACCAAGCGCGCCTCTCTTTCCGGCATCTGGGCCGTTGGCGATGTTACCGATGCCCTCTACCGCCAGAACAACATCTCCGCCGGCGACGCCATCACCGCTGTTTTAAATATTTATGATGAAATTAATAAATCTTCATAATTTCCATTTTAAAAATCCGTTTTTCCTAAAAAAATTAGTTCAATTTTCAACAAAATCTTATAATCCCACTGTGTCAAAGAAAATAATTTATACCACCCATCTTCTTTCAAGAATTAATATCCGCAGAATTCCCAGAGGACTACCCCTCCAAATTTACAAAAACTCCGACAATTATTACTTTGATATTGAAACCAATCTTTTCATAGCGGTAAAAGCTGTTGGTCGGGGCAAAAACAAAAAGAAATACGCGCTTGCTTTTGAAGTCAAAAATGATACAATCTTTTTAATCACCATTCATCCAATTAAGAAAAATCAAGAAGAAAATCGTATCCGTTCAAAAAGATGGCAAAAAATAATTCTCAAAATTTAATCGTTAACTACGACCCTGCCTCCGACAGTTTGCTTCTGGCTATCAAAAAAGGCAAAGAAGAAAGTTTCGAAGAAATTGCCCCCGGCGTCTCCGTTGAATTTGATAGTAAGGGAAACATTTTGGGTTTTGAAATCTTAAAGGCCTCTCGGCATTTCAAAAAATCCCTGCCCGATCTCGCCAAAAAAGCTAGAGAACTAGCTCTGGTAAAATAATCGATATCTAATTTATTTTTCGCAAAATTATGAACAAAAAAGGATCAGCCAATCTAGCTGTAATATTAATCATCGTGGCCGTCGTGATTGTTGGTGGTTATTTAGTATTAAGCAAAAAATCTTCTGCGCCCAATTCCGATCAAAACTCCACCTCCACTAGTGGCGGCATACCCGATAACGTAAACGGCGTTCAAGACGAAACCGCCAACTGGCAAACCTATCGCAATGATATCTATAAGTTCGAAATTAAATATCCCGAAGAGCTTGTAGGCCCCGCTAATCCAAATATGGGTATCGGCGATGGCGGTACTTTTCACTTCGATTTTAAGGAAAGAACAGGCCAATCTATTATATTTTTAACCATGTATCCTAAAGTTTTCGGTAGGCCACCAGTTAATCTTGAAAGTTATTTGACAAGTGGAGGATTTAACTGGATCAAAGGAGATCTCAGAAATGTTCATGTAGATAATTTGCCAGCAAAGGAGTATTTAAATTTAACTCCAAGCGGCAAAAGCTCAATCCATGTTTTCTTTGTAAAAGACGATAATGTTTTTGAGTTTGGAACTACTGGGCTTAGTGAAGGAGAGGAGACGGTTGATTTAGTAAGACAAATCTTATCAACTCTAAAGTTTTTTGAATAAAAAAGACATTCTTATACCAAAGTAGGGGAGTTGTTAGTAGCTTCTTTAATATTTAAGTGCGGGGGTATACACGAAATCAAAAAATCTGAAAATTAAATTGTCCCGCGGGAAAATTTACTTCCTGCGTTTTTTAAGTTAGTATAAAAACATGAATGTAGTTACTATCCCCAAAAAATTCTCCTCCAAAGACCTAGTGATTATTCCTCGAGAAGAATACGAGAAACTTTTAAAGCTCAAATCAATCCTGCCTTTTTTCAAACCCACCCGTGGCGAACTTAAGGTCATTGCCCGCGGTCGTCGGGAAGTTGCTAAAGGCAAATATACTCCTTGGGGCGCAGTTAAAAATGAACTGGAAAATTTATCTAACCGATCACGCAAGAAAACAAGCTAGAAAAATTCCTGTTTTTGATCTTGCTAGGATCAATAAAACCATCGATAATCTAGAAATAAATCCATTCGCTGGCGATATTCAAAAACTTGAAGGTGAAGAAAATGTCTGGCGACGTCGAATTGGGAACTATAGAATCACTTATGAAGTTATGATTAGTCAAAAGAAAGTTTTTATCTACGAAATTAAGAGGCGAACTTCATCAACTTATTAGTCAATTCAGAAAATAACGAAAAATAAATAAAATCTAAATAATGAACAAAAAAGGAGTAGCTAATATAGTTGTAATCTTAATCATCGTGGTCGTGGCCATAGTCGTTGTCGCGGGTTATCTGGTCTTCAAAAATAAATCTTCCGCCCCAAGTGCGAACCAAAATTCAACTTCAACTAGTCAGGTATGGGAAGATGATTTCAGTGAAACCCAAGGAAATCATCAGATCGCTAGCGAAACCGCTAACTGGCAAACCTACAAAAACGAAAAATACGGTTTTGAATTTCGATATCCTAGTAATTGGGTGATTACCCTCGATGCAGATACGCCAAATCAATCAGCTTTGACAGTAATGTTTAGTGATAATTCGGGTAAAAATGTTTTTATCGCCGGAACAGGTTCTTCTGACGATTTAAAAAACTTCAAAACAGGATTTAATTCTATCAAAGAGGAAAAAAATATAACTTTACTTGGTTTGCCAGCCACTATGGTTATTGGCACTCAGCAGCATTTTGATGGCAGCGGTAAAGAAATAAAAGAAGTAATAGTTGAGGAAATTTTGGTAGCAGTCCAAAAATCAGGTACGGTCTATATTTTAAGCGGACCCGTATCTGCGGATATTATGAACCAAATCTTAAGCACCCTTAAAATTAAAAAATAAATGAGTAAAAAATTAATTTTAACTATTGCATTTATTTTAATAATTATTGTAGGAATTATAATTTTCAGGGCGTTCTCCCTACCTACCCCCCCTGCATTTCCTAACTAAGAAGAAATGATGAAATTCAAAAAGAATCACCTCAAATTTATCGTACTGTTTTTTGTTACCGCCTTTTCCGTTTTTACACTATTTTATTCAGCTAACGCCGAAGATATAAAACAACCATATTTAGTTGGGCATAATATTAAGATCACTAAAGGGTGGAATCTACTTATTAATACTGACTTTAATCCTTATCCCTATAATCCAGAAAATACAACTAAAGAAGGCGATATTAGCAAAGACGACATATTAGTTCGTTATAATTGGTTAAATCCTTTAAACAAATATATTCGTGGAGATAAAGATATTTCTAAAAAAGACCAGAAAAAAATGGCTGAACTAAAGAATCAATTAGGCGTGGACGCCGAATTTTATACTAGTAATAATGCCTCGTTTGTTTATTTCAAAAAATCTGGCACGTTTACAGCATCTAAATATAAAGGGGTAAATAATTCATATATTAGCGCTTCTCCCTATCACCGGGTCAAACTCTTCAAAGGATGGAATCTAAAATACATTGATCAATGGATGGTATCAAATGAGGGTAGAAGTATCGATGATTTTAAAGGCAACTGTACTGTTGAAAAACTATATCTTTATGACGGCGAAAATGGGGATTGGCAATCTTATTTGCAAAGTAAGTTTACGGACGAGATGGTTTTTAGGGGTTTCGCAATTAAAGTATCCGATAATTGTGAATTTAATAATCCTCAAACATAGTAAATTCACCCTTGACAAAAAGCAGAAAAAAGAATACAATTTAGGCCTCAAAATACCCAGCTTTAAGTCAGGTATTTTTGTTAATAAGTAGTAACTTGAAATCTAAATAAACCTTTGCCCAAAGAAGGAGGTAAACCAATGTAGGTTAAAAGGATTTAACCCGCTCACAAAAACTAGGGGGTAATCACTTAAATTTCAGAAAGGAAAAAAAGTGAAACAGCTCTTCAGTATTCTGGTTATCTTTGTCGCTGCCGTCTTCTTTTTCGGTTGCGATAGATCAAGCAACACAGTTGCTCCCGAGGAAAGTTCCAACACGGCTTTTCTCAAAATCACTTTCGTCACCCCGTCTACCTACGACATTAACGTTGAAAAAAATCAGCTTGTCGTGAGCGTGACTTCCGTGGACGGAAAAATTTCCAGCTACACACTGGAAAATCCTAAGCCAACCGCAAGCGACGCCGGTGTTTATTACATTTTCCACGACAGCGTAGCTGTCGAAGTCCCCGAATACGGAAAGAAAAATACCTATTCTATCCGGGTTTCCTACCTCGGATTTTCAGAGAGGGCGAATACTTTTTCTCCGTCCCAAGATGTGAGTCATTGGGCGTTCATTAACGAACAATCGCCCTATCAATTCGCGTCTGACGGCTCGATCGTCATTTCTATAGATGCGGCCGGAAATACCAGTTTGTATTCCAACACTAGGGATTATCTCTATCCCATCTATATTGCGGCGAGCAACACGTATTCCTATGATTTTGGCGGCCCGGTCACTATTACCGTCGATCACCTCATCGCGACTTCAGACGGGCAAACACTCTGGCAGCCCCTACTGATCGTCTCCTCGTATTTTAATACTTATCGGACGGCCGTAAGATACGATATAAACTCTTCAAACCCGTGGTCGGTTACCTCGAAGTTTCTGACCGGCGGATATTCCGAGGAAAATCTTCGTATTCGGGCCGTGGTTAACTATTCTTGGGGAGGCACCTCGGTAGTAACCAATTTACTTGCGATTGATGTGAATGGGTGGAGAAATCCCCCAGCCAGTCGAGTTGAAAATGGCTATACCATTTTTCAACTTCCATTCTCCGGCGGCGGCAAAGGTTAAGAAAAAGTCGTATACTGCTGGCCAAGATTTCGCTCCACGCGAACGGCAGTAGCGGCCAATGCCTCGATCTATGTATCGGGGCATTTTTTTATTGACTTATTTAAAAACTCGGAGTATAAAATAATCTGACAAACTTGAAAACTAACCATTAACCGGAGGGTTAAAATGAATATTGTTTACTGGGACTGGTTTAGCAAACCCAAGGAATTAATGAAGAGATACCAGGTAGGTTTATGGATCATCCTTGTTTGTTCCTTAGCGGCGCTTATTACTCTTATAGCCACCACTAAAAATGAACAAGATTTTACTTTCACAGGGCTACTCGTTATTGTTTCTATTTTGACATCTATAGTCGTTCCCATAGCATCATGATTTCCAAGCTGGGGACTACAGACGCAATAGAAACTGAACTAACTCGCCTTGTGCTCGGCCAGCCAATCTATCCAAGCTTCATCAGTCAGCACACCCTTTTCTCTCTCCTCTACGTTTGCTCAATTGCAGACAGAAAAAATGACCCCTCAACCATCATCCTGCTTTTAAGAGAAGAAAACAGCGATAAACTTCTTTTAGTGGGTATTCCAGAATCAACAGGCATGGAAAAAACAACGGTCACTTTTGAAATAGTCAAATCCTTAGAAGGAGAAAAAGTTCGGATCATACCAATCGAGGGTGGATATCGTGTTGTTCAAGAAAAAATTTTACCTCCATCTATTCTCCCAGAACCAGGAAGAGACACAATCAAAACGCCAGTTACTGCCTAACCTTACCAACTATCGCCAACATGGCAATGCCAAAGGCGGCTCGATTCATTTCGAGGCCGCCTTTTTCTTTGCAATCTCCGGAGCGAATTTTATTTTCGGGAAGTCCCTATGTATTCCTCCACCTAAGCGAGTTTTTGTCTTGAGAGAAGCTTTCGGACTGAGCCGTAGCTTGGTCCCGAAGCTTTAGCAAGGGTACGGCGAAGGAGAAGCAGGGGTATTTTAATTCGCTGGAAATTAAATAACTCCGGTTCTCTCAAGGCAAAAACGAGCGACCTCTTGACAGGATTTAGCCCCCCGACTACACTATTAGCACTCTTAGGTCGAGAGTGCTAATAAATACAAAAAATGAATTTCAAACCCTTATCCAACCATCTCTTCCTCGAACCGCTCGAAGAAGAGAAAACCACCAAGTCCGGCATTGTTTTGCCCGACTCAGCGGAAAAAGAAAAACCCATCCGGGGTAAAGTCCTCTCTATTGGCCCCGGCAAGCTAAACGACAAAAGCGAGAGAATCCCGATGTCGGTCAAGGTCGGAGACATCGTCCTCTTTAAAAAATACGGACCAGATGAAGTTGAAATCGAAGACAAAAAATATCTGGTCGGCGACGAGGACGATATTTTAGCAATCATTGAATAGTGTTGCGCATCAAGTATTAGGTATTAAGTTAAAAATTCTTACCTAATACATGACACCCGACACTTGATACAAAAAAATGGCCAAACAAATTTTATTCAACGAAGATGCCCGTTCCGCTATCAAAAAAGGCATCGACAAATTAGCGGATGCAGTCCGAATGACGCTCGGTCCAAGAGGCCGCGCGGTTGTGATTGAAAAATCTTACGGCGCCCCGCAGGTCACTTTTGACGGCGTCACCGTTGCCAAAGAAATCGAACTGAAAGACAAATACGAAAATCTTGGCGCGGAATTTATTAAACAAGCCGCGGACAAAACCAACGACAATGTTGGCGACGGCACCACTACTTCTGTGGTTTTAGCTCACGCCATGATCGACGAAGGCGAAAAAATTATCCGCGAAAAGGGTTTCAATGTCATTCAACTCGCGGAAGAATTGAAACGCGCCAGTGAGACAGTGGTCAAAAAACTTGAGGGTCAGAAAGAATTAATCAACGACAACAAAAAAATTGAAGAAGTCGCAACGTTGTCTGCTAAAGACAAATTGATCGGCGAGTTAATCGCTAAGGTGATGGAAAAAATTGGTAAAGACGGCGTAGTCACTATTGAGGACTCCAACACCATTGGCAATTCCTACGAAATGGTTGAGGGTATGCAGTTCGACCGCGGCTACATCTCGCCTTATATGATTACCAATCAAGAAAGAATGGAATCTGAGCTCGAAAATCCTTATATTTTAGTGACCGATAAAAAGGTTTCTGCGGTGAGCGAACTCCTCCCTCTTTTGGAAAAAATTGTCCAAAGCGGCAAAAAAGAATTAGTGATTATCGCCGAAGAAATCGAAGGTGAGGCCTTGGCCACTTTAGTGGTGAATAAACTCCGCGGCATTTTCAGCGTTTTAGCGGTCAAAGCTCCGGGTTTCGGCGATCGTCGCAAAGAAATGCTTCAAGATATCGCGGTTGTAACTGGCGCCGAATTCATCTCGGATGATCTTGGCAAAAAAATGGAAAATGTTGAGCTTGCAAGTTTGGGTCACGCCAACCGTGTTGTTTCTGATAAAGACAACACCACGATTGTTGGCGGCAAAGGCGACAAGAAAGTCATTGACGAAAGGGTCTCTCAAATCAAGGCCCAAATTCAAAAAACCGATTCTGATTTCGATAAAGAAAAACTTCAAGAACGTTTGGGCAAACTCTCTGGCGGCGTAGCTGTCATTAAAGTTGGCGCCCCGACTGAATCCGCCCAAAAAGAATTAAAGCAACGCGTTGAAGACGCAGTCGCTGCCACTCGCGCTGCCATGGAAGAGGGGATCGTCCCCGGCGGCGGCATCGCCCTCTTTAACGTTGAGCTCGCCGCCATGAATGTTGGCGAAGCTAATCGTCCGATTGTCGATGGTGCTATCCAGATTTTAAGGCGTGCTCTAGAAGCCCCGCTTACTGCTATCATTGATAACTCCGGTGAATCCCACAGTAAAGTTATTCAGGAACTAAAAAGCGAGAAAGAAAAAAATAAAAATCCTTGGCTTGGTTTCAATGCGCTCATGAATAAAATCGGCGACCTTAAAGAAGCCGGCATCATTGATCCTCTAAAAGTCACTAAAACCGCTTTTACCAACGCCATCTCGGTAGCCGCCAATTATTTAACTATTGGCGCGGCCATCACCGAACTACCTGAAAAGAAAGGTAATCCAGCTGGTATGCCTGGAATGAGTGGTGGTATGGGAATGGAAGATTACTAAAATTCCAGAAAACCTTAGAAACAAAAAAACCACTGAGTTAATATCTCAGCGGTTTTTGTTTTCTGTGTTTATAGAGAATTAGGGCAGTCCACCCTTCATTCCTAGTATGGCTGCCATTAATAGAAGTATGCCTAAGTCGAGATTTTGATATTTTACCTTTAGCTTGGAAGCAAAAATCAATCTCGAAGCCAGCAAAGCGAACAGACAGATAGCTGATAATATCAGTAGAAAAGGCATAATCGGGTGTTCGGGTATCTTGAGCGCGACTTGTAAATAGAAAACTACGCTTGCAAGTAAGCACCATCCTGCTACTCGCATCGCGGCTAATTTTCCCATCATCATTGGTAACGTGAATCGAATGCCTCGGTTCGCTTCAATATCCTCTGTGTCTTTGATGCCTTCTCTTCCTAAATAAACACAGAGTGTTCCCAAAATAAGAGATGGTATGATTGGATTTAATCGATTACCAGCCAGCCACCCCATAATAATTGGCGAGACACAAACCATTGCCGCCGTAATATTTTTTATCGGCCAAATTCGGTCAAGCACCTTACCGTATAAAGCAATAATGACAAAATTCCCGGCTGCAACTACTGCGCAGGCCGCCCCCACAAATATCATTACGATTAAAATCGAAATAACAAATATAGATGCTCTCAGCGCGAGTAAGATGATTGGTTTCTTTATTACCACTGGATCCCACCACTTCTTCGCATACATTTCACGACGCATCCCATAATGAAATAAACTCGACCCAAGGCAACTAAACGCTGCGCAAAAAGCTACTGCGATTTTGGGTTGGTTTAACCACTCTGGTCCATTCGAGATTAAAGCGATAATCCAAGCTCCTATTCCTGCTAAAAGACATTGCTTCGGTAAAGAAACCTTAATAGCCAATTCCCAAGTATTCATTTTAGCTCCTCGTTCCGAATTGATGTTTCAAAAATAAATCAAGTTCCTGAAGTTAGGTTAAAAAATATCTAATCAATTGTCAAAAATTTATTGACAAACACAAAAAGATAATATATAATTTAAATTAGAAATCAGAGTTAATTCTCTGTTTTGAAATCATCCAAAAACCGTTAACGTCATGAACCATAAGGAGGAGCATCATGACAACCACTTATTTCTGCATCTTGACCTTCCAGTTGAAGCCGGAAGATCCAGAGACAAAAATCACTTTCCGTATTCACGTCAACGTCGATCCAACCTTCTTTGCTTCATTTATAAAACAACCCGATCCGCAATGGAATTTTTACCAACAGCAAGCGACCGATGCTGCTACTATATTGATAGTTGAGCTTCCAAGGGATAAAAAGGGAGAGGCGCCTAAGGCTTGTCTCTCCATCAAAAACTATCCCGATCAATTTTTTGTATACGAACAAGAAATTCGGATTGACCCGGTGGACAGAAACGAAGGGTGGAAAATCCAGGAAGGATCTCGATATATGTATTTTTCTAAAGCAGAAGCAAATCGACACGGACTATTTTATACCCTAACTTCTCTTCTCATATTTCCCAAGTCGAGCTGATATTTCTATATCAAATCAAATCACCATCAAATCAAATCACCCCTGTACTAATTTCTTAATTAGTCCAGGGGTTTCTTTTTTACCAAATAAAACTACAATTATCTTATGGACCAACCCACTCAAAACAAACAGGGCTTTATTAACGTAATTTCAATCATCGTCACTGTTGTAGTTGTTTTAGTCCTCGGCTACTTTGCGTTCAGCAAAAAATCCGAAGCGCCCCAAAACGGCGCGCCTGATAATGTAAGCGGTGTTCAAATTCCTAGCGGCACAGATGGTGGAGGTGGAGCTGGAGGTTCTGGATTACCAGACAACCCACCCGCATCAGTAAACTGTGTCGATTATAATCTTCCAACCCCGCAAAACTATGGGACTGTGCTACAAGTAAGCTCAGATGAGACAAAAGTTTTCTGGAATAACAAAGTTATTCTTGAAGTAAAACAACTTCCTACACGAATTAGAATTAACTCAGATAGTTCTTTTGATGTTACCAATCAAGGATTTACTAATGCTGTATTGTCGCCCACAAAGTCAATAGTTGCTTTCATTGTCAATAGTGGAATTCATCGTTGGGCAGGAATAAAGAATCTTCAAAACGGATCATTATATCCAGTAGCATTTCAATTCGAGGGTGGTATAGACAAACCTATTTGGAACAAGGTTGGCAATTACATCTCGTTTTTCAAAGCCACTCCAAAAGGAACGAACATATTATCACTGGTTAACACTGACAATACAGGTATTTACACATCAGATTTCGAAAAAATTTTGATTAAAAAACTATACAAAAACAAGAGCCAGCATAAGCTTTTAATTCTTGTGGCCGAAATTGTCGACAATCAATACAAAATCATAACCATTATTGAAACCTCAAAAATTAAAAAATATCTATGAAAAAAAAATCTCCCAAAATTTTTTACGACAAAGAAAATAAAGTTCTTTCTTTTGAGATTAAGGAAGCGAAAAGCGTTGACTCTGATATTCAGGGCAATTTTGTGATCGATTACGATAAAAACGGCGAAATCGTGAGAGTCAATATCTATAGCTTCAATTTCGACAATTTCAAAAATAATTTAAAAGATTTAAAAAACTTCGGCAAAGCTTCCGATATTTTAGTTTCAGCAAAATAAAAATCTAACGTCTAGATTTATGAACCAATCTATCCAAGAATCAAAAAACAAACAGGGCTTTATTAACGTAATTTCAATCGTTGTTACAGTTGTGGTTGTTTTAGTCCTTGGCTACTTTGCTTTTAGCAAAAAATCCGAAGCGCCCCAAAACGGTGTGCCGGATAATAAAGCTATCCCGCCGGAAAAAATCCTAAAAATTGCTATTGGTCTTATACCCAATCAATTTTCACCGGATTTTTATCCAAAGGTTTCCGCCGACGGCTCTAATATTGTTTTTTGGAAATCAGGAGCAGGAGCAGGAGGAAGCGAAGGAAAACCAGAAGAAAGAGGATTGTGGATTATGAATACTGACGGCACTGGTATAAAGCAGTTGATCAAAGATCTAAATATTGTCGGTATTGACTTTGAGTGGTTGCGGATAGTTGATACTCATTATAATGAAAGATATGTCTTTTATCTTATGAGAAAGGAAATTCCTACTCAAGGAAAATTCCCCGACACAACATACGTTCTTAAAGTTGTAAATCAGAATGGTGATTATGTAAAAGAACTTACTACAATCGATGAATTTGTTATGTTCCCTCGCTGGATTTCTGTAACCGATATTGCCTACATTGACCGTAATCAAAATAACAAATTGAAATTTATAGATGTTGATGGGCGTCGGCCTACCAAACGGGGCAGTGAAGTTGCGTTAGTTTACACAGATTACCTCAATAATGCTCTTGATCATGGCGTAATTAAATCAGTTACTTTCGACGGCATTGTTAAACAACTAACTCCAGATACAGAAAGCGCTTCTTCTCCTGTTTTATCTCCTGACGGGAAAAAAGTGGCTTATATTTCTTTTGGGTCGGGGCCGCAAAAGATTATTGTTATGAATATTGATGGTAGTGACAAAGTTCAAGTCGGTTCAGGCGGTAGTCCTTCGTGGTCATTTGATAGTTCAAAAATTGCTTATAATCTTGTCACAGAGAGCCATTACGACATTGAGGCGTCCGATATCTACATCGTGAACGCTGATGGAACGGGAAGTAGGAAAATAGAAACAGAAATAGAGAAGGGACCAGCGCTCAATCCACAATGGTTTCCTGACGGCAAATATATTGTGTTTGAATACTCGGATAAAGGAGTAGGGACTATCGAAATTTTGCCGGTTAAATAATTAGCGTCTTACTTATTTTTCAGCTATTCTTTTAAGAATGGACGCCGAAGTTTATAAACCCGCCTTCTCCGGCGATAATTTCTCCGAGCGCGACCTCTATTACCTAGAGCCCTTTGCCACCAACCCCCAAGGCCTGATTTCGGTTTTAAGGAATTTACCACCAGAACTTGTGGGCGCTCTGTGTTCTCGCGCCAGCCGTGCTCAGGGGTCGCTCCTCCGCGTGCTTTTAGACGAATACCTCTACCCGATTTTAGAGGGCGTTGATAAAAATCTAGCCCAAGAACTCGAAGAAACCGTCAAGTTTTTAAAAACCAAGGGCTTCAAAAATATCTTAAACAACCAGCGCGCCCAGGCCTTCTACGCCAAATGGCTCTCGCAATACGGCGACGATTCAATCGCTCAGATGACCGGCGCCCACGTTGTCTTTTGGGGCATCTCGCAGGTGGCGATGAAATTTATCGAAGACCGCCGCCTCGGGCTAGAGCCGATTGAAAAATCCACCCGCTATGTGAATTTCGGCAACAAGATTAATGGTAGTTACTTGTATTACACTCCCACGCCAGACCTAGAAAAAATCGGCCTGTTTGAAGAATACCAAAAAACTCTTGACCAGCTTTTTAATACTTATGTGGATTTACTTCCCAAACTGCAGGCCTGGCTCGAAAAAACTTACGACGACAAAAAATCCATTCTCGAAAAAAAGGCCTTTGACACTTTGCGCGGCCTGCTCCCAATGGCTACCTTAGGCCAAGTGGCTTTCCGCGGCAACGCCCAGGCCTTTGAGTATCTATTGAGTCGCACTCTAAAACACCCGCTTGGTGAACTGCGTTTTATTGCCACCGCGCTTAAAACCGAACTCGACAAGGAAATCCCCTCGCTCCTCCTACGTTTAAATGAAGAAAAATCTCAAGATTACCAGGAATATCTTGTCGGCCGTCCCTCTCGCGTTCGCCAGTCGCTAAAAGAAGAAAATTCTAAATCCATCAATTCAATCTTATCTCCCGAAGCTCGTCTCATTGAATACGATCCCGAGGCAGAAAATAAAATTATCGCCGCCATTATTTTCCCCGAAACCCACGCCTCTTATGAAAAAATTAACGAGCAAGTTAAAAAAATGTCTGCCACCGAAAAAGAAAAAATTCTGGAATCCTACTTCGGAGAGAGGAAGGGTAGGTGGTATAAAGTCGGCCGCGCGCTCGAAAATTCCTATCTAAAATTTGAAATTATTATGGATATCGGCAGTTATCGCGATTTGCACCGTCACCGCATTATGACCCAAGAACGTCAGCTTTTCTCCTGTCACCACGGCTACAATATCCCGAAAGAAATCGAAGAAGCGGGACTGGTAGAAGATTTTAAAAAGCCACTCGAAGCCGTTAAAACTCTTTTTGACAAAATCGAATCCCAAAATCCGGAACTTGCTCAATATGTCGTGCCGCTCGCTTATCGGATGCGTTTTTATCAGTGGCAAAATATCCGTGAGTTTTTCTGGGAAACCGAACTGCGCACTATCTCTCAAGGCCACCCCGACTATCGCCTAATCGAGCAAAAAAAGTTTGAACTTTTCAAAGAAAAATTCCCCTTAATTTCAAAATATTTACTCGTTGATATGGCGGATTACGCCATTGCCAGAAGGGGGACAGAGGAGGGCATTAAGAAAAAAGAGGAATTTCTGCTTAAAAAATTCGGCGAAAAGAATTGATTTATTTTTTGATTCCTATTAAAATTCAACTAGATCTTTTATTTAACACGGAGGTGTATTTTGCTTTTGATTAATACTCCAAATTTCCTAAGCGTAGCTATCATAATTTTCGTCGTGATTGCTATTATCGAATCCATAATTCTTTTCTTCAATTTTCTAATCAAGAAGAAAGAATCCAAATCTCCCCACCTCAAGCCGCCCGATAAATACCCTTCTAATCCGAGTTACGAATCCGATTATTGAAGGAAACATTAGGCCAGTCCACAGTCCTTAAAAAGCCATTTCGTCCAGAAGTGGCTTTATTTTTTAATTAAAAACCTCTATAATACAAGAAACTAAAAGTCGTTCACCCTCCTAAATTTTATAGAAATTTTGGCGGGAAAAATAAACATAAAATGACAATATTACTTATCGTAATTGGCGTTATAATCCTCTGGTTTATCTTTGCCTATAACAGTTTTGTTCGTTTAAATAATCGCGTTAAAGAAGCGTGGTCAGACATCGAGGTTCAGCTAAAACGTCGCTACGACTTGATTCCTAATATCATGGAATCCGTTAAGGGTTACGCCAAGCATGAAAGCGGCGTTTTTGAAAAAGTTACCGAAGCCCGCACTCGCGCTATGGGAGCGGAATCAAAAGGGGATATGAAAGAAATCGCCAAAGCCGAAAATATGCTCGCTGGCACCTTGAAAACCCTTTTTGCCGTGGCTGAAAACTATCCCACCCTTAGAGCCACTGAAAACTTCCAAAAACTTCAAGACGAACTCTCCGACACCGAAAACAAAATCCAAGCCGCTCGCCGGTTTTACAACGGCAATGTCCGTGACTTCAACACTAAAGTTGAAACTTTCCCTTCAAATCTAATCGCCAAAATATTTAGTTTTGCCGCCAAAGAATTCTTCGACATTGATGAAAAAGGCCCAGAAGGCCAACCCGTAACTGTTAAGTTCTAATGGAAATTAATTTTATTATTATTGCACCTATAGTATTCTTTACTAGCGTTTTTTGGTTAGCAAAAATTCACTTTCAAAATAAAAAATTAAGAGAATTAGGATTTAATATCAATCCAAAACAAACCACCCTGTACTTGTTGGTTGCTTTTTTATTGGTCCACTTTATTCCTAGTTATTATTTTAATTATCTTTTTCAGGATTCTTTTGTAATGATGCAGTTATCTCCTAATGCTCCACTTATTTTTTTTATTCATTTATTTATAACACTTCTCCCTATTCTTCTCTTATCTTTTTATACTCTATTTAGAAAGCAAAAATATAAGGGGATGCCCAATGTTTCGGTATCAATAAAAAATAAGTTATCTTTGATAATTATCTCCATTTTTGTTTTTATTATTTGGATGTTTTTTGTTATTAAAGATCTTTGAATTTATTACAACGAAATCTTAAGTTTTATTATTAGAATTTTGATATTGTATATTATTTAGGATTTAGAAATTAGAGCTTAGAATTTATTTATTATGGCCACTCTCTATACCCACAAATCCTCAAATATCCGCAAAACTTTTCTCTTATTCACTCTCTTTTTCGGCGCGGTGATTGGCATCGGCTTTGTTATCTCGCAGGCCTACGGCAATCCCGGTATTTTATATATTGCGGTTATTTTTTCCTGCCTAATGAGTTTTATTAGTTTTTGGTATTCGGATAAAATTGTGCTCTCTATGGCCAAGGCAGTGCCGGTTGATAGAAACACCCACCGTGAACTCTATAGCATTGTCGAAAATTTAAGTATTACTGCCGGCCTACCCACTCCTAAAATTTATATTATTCCCGAGTCCGCTTTAAACGCTTTTGCCACCGGCCGCGACCCTAAGCACGCGGTGGTGGCGGTCACCCGCGGACTTTTAGAAAAATTAAATAGAACCGAACTTGAGGGCGTGCTTGCTCACGAACTCTCCCACATTGGCAACCGCGATATATTGGTGAGCACCATCGCCGTTATTTTAGTTGGGTTTATCTCTATCTTATCCGACTTTTTCTTGCGTTCAGTGTTTTGGGGCGGAGGCAGAAGGCGCAGCAGTGAGGGCGGAGGTCAATCTCAAGCTATTATATTTTTAATCGGTGTTGGCCTTTCAATTCTCGCTCCCATCTCCGCCACTCTTATTCAACTCGCCATCTCAAGAAAGCGGGAATTTCTAGCCGATACCTCTGGCGCCCTGCTCACCCGTTATCCCGAAGGTCTGGCGAGTGCGCTTGAAAAAATCGCCATTGATGTCACTCCCATGCGGGTGGCTAAAAACACCACCTCTCATCTTTGGATTGATGACCCCTTCCCGGGCAAATCCCGCACTTCTTGGTTCCATAAGTTGTTTCAAACGCATCCGCCCATCGAAGAAAGAATTAAAATCTTGCGCGGGATGTCGGTTTAAATTGACTCCTGTATTTTTTTGAAATATCATATTTATATGCGAAATTTCACCGCTGTCTATAAAAAAACTGGCAAGTGGTATTCCGCTTGGGTAGAAGAAATCCCAGGCGTGAACACCCAAGGGAAAACTTTAAAAGAAGCCAAAACCAATCTTTTAGATGCCCTCCTATTAGTGCTTGAAACCAATAAAATTCTTACCCAAAAAGATTCTTCCGGCGGCAAAACCATTCGTGAGTCCATCGCCGTTTCCGTCTAAATGAAGCGGCGGGATTTAATCACTCATTTAAATTCACAAGGTTGTGTTTTTATAAGAGAAGGCGCTCGGCATAGCGTCTTTTTTAATCCACAAACCCGCCGAGTTTCTACCGTGCCCCGTCATAACGAAATTAATAATTTTCTAGCCAAAAAAATTTGTCGCGATCTTGGAATTCCAGAAATAAAAAGAAAATCATGAACTATAACTTCAAAAAAATAATCGTGGTGAGCTTAGGCGGCTCCATTATTTACCCCGACCAAATCGATATTAAATTCTTAAAACAATTCAACTCATTAATTCGTAAATTTATTAAAAAAGGTTATAAATTTATTATCATAACCGGCGGCGGCAAACCCGCCCGCATTTTCCAAAATGCCGCTTATCAAATTTCTAGGATTAACGATGAGGACAAGGATTGGCTCGGCATCCACGCCACTCGCTTAAATGCCCATCTCATTCGAACGATTTTTCGCGATATCGCTGACCCTCAAATTCTTGATTCCCCTAAAAAAGTTTTAAAAAGAAAGAAAAAGTTAAAATACTCAGTCACTATTGGTTCTGGTTGGCGACCTGGTTGGTCCACTGATTATGTTTCTGTCCAAATCGCAGCCGCCTTTAAAGCCAAAGAGTTTGTGAATACTGGTAAACCCGCCTATGTTTACGAAAAAGACCCCGCTAAATTTCCTAAAGCCAAGAAATTTAGCCAAATTTCCTGGGCTAAATACCGTAAGCTTATCCCTAGAAAATGGACTCCTGGTTTTAGTTCTCCCATCGATCCGGTTGCCGCTCAGATCTGCCAAAAAAAGAAAATCAAAGCCATTGTGGTGAGCGGTAAAAACCTCAAAAATTTTGAAAACCTCTTGAAAGGTAAGGATTTTAGAGGGACAATTATAGAATAAATATGCTTGAAAAATTAAATTTTTCCAGAAATCTAGTCGATATTATTGGCTTTACCATGCCGATTATATTTATCAGTTTGATAATAGTTTTTTTGATACTAGCTGTTATTTTAAGCTATCACTGGCGAAAATATGGCGTCGGTCGCCTCAAAGCCGCTCTTTTTATGTTAATTTACTTAATCGGTGGGATAGTTTTAGTAGGCGTCATGGCCATCGCCAAACTCTCCTACTGAAACCTATAACCTATAATCTAACACCTAATTTAAAATGATTGACTTACACCCTAAAGAAGAAATTATTTTAACCGTCCGCCGTCACTGGCTAATTTTTATCGGTGAAATTTCCGCGCTTATTATCGCTTTCTTCCTACCGATTTTTTTTGTTGTTTTTTCTGGTTATATTCATGAAGCCGGCGTTCAGTATTTGAGTTTTTCAGAAATTACCTCCACTTTAATTTTTATTTCCGCCGCCTGGATTTCGGTTTTATGGATGATATTTTTTGTTATCTTCACTGATTATTATCTTGATGTTTTAGTCATTACCAACCAGCGGATTATTGATATTGAGCAAGCTGGTCTTTTCGCCCGCGACATAGCTACGGCTCCGCTTGAAAACATTGAAGACATTAAAATCGAAATTTTGGGAGTCATGGCCACGGCGTTTAATTTTGGCAATCTTCATCTTCAGACCGCTGGCTCAGACAAGGAAATTTTAATTCGTGGCATCAAAAATCCCGAGTTTGTTAAGAAATTAATTATGTCTACCTATCAAAGAGAAACTGCTCTTTCGCAAAACTCTAAGTAACCGCGCTTGAATTTATCTTGATTCAAAGGCAGAATAGTTAAAACCCTCGGGAGGCGTCGCATAGTGGCTTAGTGCACCATCTTGGAAAGGTGGCATACCGAAAGGTATCGTGAGTTCAAATCTCACCGCCTCCGCAATGAGCGGGAGAAAGATTTTTATTAAATCTCTCGCCCTTCGCCAATTAGAATCGCTTAGCGATCCAGCAAATGCATGTTTTTATTCAAATCTCCAAAATTCATTTTTGCTCTAGTGGCTCTAATAGTTTTTATTTTAGGGGTTTTTATCTACCTCAATCTTTTTGTTGCCAACCAAAAAACCGCCTCTTTAGAGAATTTTGTGGCTCCGCTTAATTCAGAAAATTCTGACATTATTTCTAATCTAAAAACCAGCGGCTTTATCAAAAATCAATTTGTTTTTAATCTTGCCCGCGTCCTTAAAAGCGGGGGAGATATTACGCCTGGTGGTTATAAAATTTCAAAATCTATGACTCCTTGGCAGATCGCTGGAGTTTTAACTAAAGCCCCCTATCTGAAATGGGTGGTTATTCCCGAAGGTCGCCGCAAAGAGCAAATCGCCGACATCTTAGCTGAGGCCTTGAGATGGAACGACGAGATAAAAACAAAATGGATTAAAGAAGACACCGCCCAAAAATCCGACTACCTCGAAGGCGTCTATTTTCCAGACACTTATTTAATCCCGATTGACGAAACACCCCTTGAAGTCGCCAATCGCCTCATTGGAAGGTTCAACGAAAAATTTTCGCCTTATCTTCAAGAAGCGGTAAAACAAAATATCAAATGGACCACGCTTATCAAAATTGCTTCTCTTATTGAGCGCGAAACCGGCGGCCCGGAAGATATGCCGCTTATCTCTGGCATTATCTGGAATCGACTCCTTAAAAAAATGAAACTGGATATTGACGCCACCCTTCAATACGCTCGCGACTCCGCTCTTTGGGAGGCCCAAACGCAAGTGGAGTGGTGGGCCTCTCTTAAAACCGAAGACAAAAAAATTGATTCCAAATACAACACCTATCTTTACGCTGGCCTGCCGCCGCATCCCATTGCGAACCCCGGCCTAGATGCCATCGCGGCCGCGCTTAACCCAGAGAAAACTGATTGTTTTTACTATCTTCATGATTCTTCAAAACAAATTCATTGCGCCAAAACTTATACCGAGCATAAACAAAACATCGACAGATATTTAAAATGAAGTAACTATTGATATAAATTATCTTCAAATTACCTCCTCTTGACATATATATTTACAAAGATTACAATACACCCAGCTTTTTTGTTATTCTGCGGGGAAAATTTTAAGGTAAGGAAGTCTTAGATGAATACAACGGAAATATCAGTAGGATCAATTTGCTCAATTCAGAAATGCCATCACAAAGATTGTTTTGGTTGTATCGAGACAGTTCAAATACAGTCAAAAGACGATAAGAAATATCGTATCAGAGGACGATGCGATACTTGTCGTCGTATCTGTGAGCGCAAAGATTCCTGGGGGATAATTATTAATCAACCTCAAAAAACAGAATTCCTTGGGATACCGCTGGTCACCACAACCTAAAAAATTTCCCACCCGGGCGTTCCTGCCCACAAAGACCACCGATCAAAAGCAGTTTCCTTCATACAGTAATTGCTCTTAGGTGGTCTTTTTTATTTCCACAAATTATAATTATTTATACAGAGATAATAGAAATGAAAACCTATCATTTTAAACCTGCACGCTTAGGCATCTTTGCCATCTATTACCCCACCACTCCTTTAGGTTGGCTTATTACTCTTATTCTCGCTACCGCTTTTGTTTTATTATTTTTAAAAACCGATCAAAATTCTCATTCCATAAGCGACACGCTTATTAATTTTGCTCCGTGGGCCATTGCCATCCTTTTGATTTTCGATTTGCTCTGTTTTCGCCTCGGCGAATATCCCAGTTGGTGGAGAAAAAGCCCTCCTAGCGCCTCTACCTCTAACGGGGTTGACAACCCTAAGATTTAGGAATAAAAATAAGATATAGTTAGAAAAGGTCGATTTTATAAGCTTTATCTATTAATTTAATAAATGACTAAAAAAATCGTTCTTTTTGTATTACTAGCCGTAGTTATTGGCGCAGGCGTTAACTTACTTATTGGTGCTAACAGCGCCGAGGCCATTGGAAATAACGCCCCAAACCCGAAAATTTGCCAATGGATTCCGGGTGATCCGTCCTTTTGGAGCTGCCCCGGAACAAATCCAGGAACTTACAATTTCGGTAATTAAAAATAAGTATTTGATTAGTCGATTTAAACTAAAAATGCCCCTGAGGGGCATTTTTAGTTCCAAGTTTGCATTTGACCCCGTTAGAGGTCGCGAGGGCTCACAGCATGCCTCTACCTCTAACGGGGTTGACATTTTCGCCAAAAAAGAGTAAATTGTAAGCTGAAATTTCGTACCTTAACAAAAGAATACAAGATTTATCGAAAGGATAGATAGCAATGAAAAAACTGATTCTATTAACGGTCATCTCGACTTGTTTGATGGCTCTTATTGTTTCCTGCTCTTATGTGAGCGTCGGAAATATCGATAACGCTGTAGATAAAAAAAAGAATCATACTTTTATCGACAGCGTTCACGCGAACTTTACAGGGAGCGACCAAATGGTTCTTCGCGAAATAGAATACTTGATGTGGGTATTCGAAGGGGAAAAGGATTCGATTTATTACCAAAAATTGAGTCGACTCGATCCCCAATTGGAACTCATCGAGGTCTATTTCCTCTTCAATTCCTGGAGCAGAAATCTTGACATTATCTCGGGACCGCACACTCCGGAGAATGAAAAATGGAATGAAATCCAAAAACGAATGGTTTTTTGCCGGGAAAGATTTAAACCCGGAATGGATTACTACCATTACTACGAAGATATTCGAGCCCACGACTTTATGCTGAAAGGCATAAATCCCAGTCACATTTTCAAAGAAGGTACTTGTTGGACTAGTACGGGACAGGAACCTGGAAATTGCGAACTCCATTATTACGAATGGGAAACAGTCGAGGGGAAAGCGCGTCGCGGCTATATGGCTCGCAACGACGGAATTGCTTATCAAATAATTCCTCACGAGGATTATATTCCATCGGGTTCAGCTCTAACCCCTGCGGATAAGCGAGAGAAAATCGCTCAAACCGAAAAGAGGGGTCGCGACGAGAAACGCGATCGCTTCAGTTCTCTAAAACCGACTATGAATTTGTTTCCCGGGGTTGAGCGCAACCTTCGCATTCTAGCAGAATCAGCAATCTTCCCTAAAAAATTTGGTGGCTACTCCCTGCTTTTGTCTAGTGCGATCGAAGCCAAAGACATCCAACTTGATTCGTCTAATCATGCCGCGATTGCTTTTTCTCGGCGCCTCCTTAGAAATCCCGACTTTCCAGTTGAACTTTATAGGGATTCTTCAAAATTTGAGGTCTCCTATAGGGCAGTTCGGGAAGAAAATGGAAGTTATCCGCTCTCATTACTCTACAACCTTCCGGATTCAGGTGATTACCTAGTGGTCGCTAGCGTTGAAAACGGTCGAGGGGGTCTTGGGGTAATACGTTTACCCATTACTATTCCATCTAAAAATAGATCTTCCGATGGTATCAGCGATATCATGCTTCTCAAAGTTCCTCCCCAAAGAGCTTATGAACCAGATGGCACTGGCGGATTCTTTTTTCACAACTGGTTATTGAGGGGTATGCCAGAAGCAACCTATGCCCCCGGCGACAGCGTGCACCTTTTCCTCGAAGTTGATCCAAGGTCCGACAGCGTTAACTTAAAGGTTGATGTCTATCTAAATTCAATTAACCAAAAAACTGAAGTAATCGTTGAGCCAGTTGAATTTATAGAAGCGGAAGGGGATAGTATCTTTGAAAACCCAGATTCAACTGGAAGGCGTGCGATTATACCTTGGAGAAAGAGTGTCGTTGATGAAAGGCGACACTACGAAAGAGAGAAAAGATGGAGGCAAGAAAACCCTGTTCCTAAAAACAGAGTGGCTTCCCTGCTTTATCGCGTCGCCAATAGCCCATCAACTTTCCGTCAGTCAATTAACGCGAGTTTCATACTTCCTCCGCGTTTCAAGAAAAACTCTTACGCCAATTTAGTTGCCTACGTGTTAATTAACGGGCGAACAGAGTATACTTCCTGCACCATCAATATCAAGTGATTTGCCTTTTAATTTCAAAAACTCCTAACCTATCAAGAAAAGAGTTTTTGAAACAGCGCCAACCAAGCCCGAGATTAAAAACCTCGGGCCTTTTTTACCCCCACATCATAATTAGCAAAAATTTTAATAATTCTTTACACTAGTTTTAATATGGAAGAAAAAGAAAAATTCGACACCAAGCTCATCATCGCCCTCACCCTCTATCTGGCCGCGCTTTTCGCCTCTAATACTCTGGGCCTCAAACTCATGCCTTTTCTTTTCGGCACCCAGCTTTCCGTGGCGGTTTTCTTTTTCCCGTTTGTTTTTTTAATGACGGATGTGATTGGCGAGGTTTATGGCAAAAAAATGGCCCGCCGTTTTGTTTTGGCTGGTTTTTTGAGTATTCTCCTTTTCCTGCTTTTTTCTTTAATTTCAACCATCATGCCCTGGGGTGAGCGCGCCCTCTGGGCTAAAGAAAGCTACAATCAAATTTTTGGTGTCTCGGCCCGCATCTCTATTGCCTCGCTCGTGGCCTTCGCCATTGCCGAATATCAAGATGTCGTCGCCTTCTTTTTCTTCCGCCGGAAAATTGGAACTAAACTTTTTGGCCTGCGCTCCATTCTCTCCAATCTTTGGTCCCAACTTCTAGATACCACGATTTTTATGTCCGTCGCTTTCCTCGGCATAAAAATTGGCGGGCTCAACATTCCCGGCATTTATTCTCTTGAAACACTACCCCTACTAATTATTCCTTGGTGGCTCTACAAAGTGACGATGGGCGCCTTTTATCTGCCGCTAAGTTACTTAGGTCTTCGTCTTTTGCGTGGTAAAAAAAATGATAGTCCAACCCATCAAAACTAGAATTTTCAAACAAGGCGAAAATCTTTTTGATTTTATCCGTGCTCACGTCAAACGCCTGCCGGAAAAATCGGTTTTAGTGATTACTTCAAAAATCGTGGCTTTATCCGAAGGCCGGGTGCGGGTTATAAAAAGCCGCCGCGACAAAGACAGAATTATCAAAAGCGAAAGCGACTGGGCGCTAAAAACCAAATACACCTGGCTCACGATTAAAGACGGCGCGGTGATGTCTTCGGCTGGAGTGGATGAATCAAATGCTCAAGGTAAACTTATTCTTCTGCCCAAAAACAGCTACGCCGCCGCCGCCAAAATCCGCGGCCAAATCAAAAAATTTTACCACCTTAAAAACTTCGGCGTGCTTATCACCGATAGCCGGCTTTTCCCGCTCCGCGCCGGCATCATTGGTTTGGCCGTAGGCTACGCCGGTTTCAAAGGGCTTAAAGATTACCGAGGCCTGCCCGACATTTTTGGCCGCAAACTCAAGCTTTCCAAGTCCGACGTGGCGGATAGCTTAGCCACTACCGCCGTGCTTTTAATGGGGGAGTCCAACGAACGCCGGCCGCTCGCGATTATAAAGAACGCTCCAGTAGAATTTACCAATCAAAAAACTTCTACCCGTGAATTAATCATCAACCCCAAAGACGACCTCTATCAGCCGCTTTTTGAAAAAATCAGGAAAGTTAGGATTAGAAAAAATTGAAAAAAAAGATTTTACGTGTTAACCTACCCACTGGAATTTTTATCCTTAGCAAATTGACATTAACTAAATAACTCAAGTAATAGAAGGAGAAATGAAATGTCTAATTCAACCATTTATGAAAAGCGCGGGGTTACTACTGAGAAAACTGCGGTCTCAAAAGCCATTGCTAAACATAACCCCGGCTTATTCCCCGGAGCGTTCTGCAAAATCCTTCCGGATTATCTTGCGGGAGATCCAGAATGCTGCGTGATTCTCCATGCGGACGGAGTTGGCACCAAAATTATCATTGCCTACCTGTTCTACAAACGCAAATTGGCTAACGCGAGCGTTTTCAGAAAACCTATTCGCGACAGCTTAGTTATGAACTTTGATGACATGGCTTGTGTTGGAGCAACCGGTCCTTTCCTTGTTTCAACTACTATCGGCCGTAACAAGTTTTTTGTCCCCGACGAAGTGATTGCCGCTATCATCGGTGGCTGTGAAGAATACTGCGACTTTCTCACTAAGCTGGGCCTGCCGTGTTATGTCGGAGGAGGAGAAACTGCCGATCTCCCTGATCTGGAAAAAACTATTACCGTCGATAACACCATTATCTGCCGGATGAAAAGATCTGAAGTCATTGATGCCAGTCGAATTGTTCCCGGCGACGTAATCGTCGGTTTTAGCTCAACTGGCCAGACCTCTTATGAAGACGAAGAAAACAGCGGCATCGGGTCCAATGGTTTCACCAACGCCAGGCACGATCTCTTGAACAATATTCAACTGGAATATCCTGAAGTTTCATGTCCGCAAATGCCAGCTCATTTAACCTATCGAGGTAAATTTGAACTCACCGATGCTCTCCCGGGCGCTCCCAATTTTACAATTGGATCAGCTCTACTTTCTCCCACTAGAACCTATCTTCCACTAATTCAATATCTTCTTCCCGGTATTCCTCACGCTGAACTTCACGGATTGATTCACTGCTCTGGCGGTGGGCAAACCAAAATTAAAAAATTTGGACCGGAAAGCGTCCGCTACGTTAAGGACGACTTATTTCCTACCGCGCCGATTTTCAAAACGCTCCAAAGAGCAAGTGGGATGACTTGGAGAGAAATGCACGAGGTCTATAACATGGGCCATCGGCTCGAAGCTGTTTTGCCGGAAAAATACGCAGGGTTCTGTATCCAAACTGCCAAAGGTTTCGGTATCAAAGCCAAGGTAGTTGGCCATGTTGAGAAAAAGGGAAAATACCCCCGGCTGACCATCCGAAACTCCAAAGGCGTCTTCAACTACTGATTCGATTGAACCAAACTTGAGTTGATCTAATCATAGCCAGCATTTTGCTAACGCAAGATGCTGGTTTTTTGTTGATGTGGTGTGGGTTGGTCTAGAATTTAGCTTATGCAAGCAGTATAAGGGTTTCATATGATTTGTTCTAGCGATCCGTTTGAGGCGGGGCGGTCTGTTAATTTTGACTAAAAATAGTTTGTTTATTCCGAATGCCCTAATTCGAGATTATATTTTAGTTTCAATTCATCAAGTTTTTTTTGTATTTCTTCCGTATCATCTGTTTGATACCATTCGAAAAATTTAATATCCGGATATAATTGGTCCATATATATTTGCTCGAGGGTGTTTTTTAAATTTTCTGTTTTATTAACGGTTTGGATAAAACCGTTGATGGGAGAGGTACGCAATACAAAAATACCCTTTAAAGTCGGGGTTTCTTTAATATTTTCTTTGGTCCAGGTTAGAATACCGGAAGTTTTCATATTTTTTATCTCTAATATTAATAATATATTAATTATCTCTTGAAATATAGCCCCTAAGTTTTTCTTTTATACTTTCATCTGAGTGTCCCTCAAGTTCTACGAGTTTAAGACCAGGTCTTTTTGCCAAAAGGTTTTTCCCAGGCTCACTGTTAAGTTTTTTTAAACTCATAAGTAAACCGAAACTCGGTTGAATATCAGAAAATCTTGCGGCTAGCTTGAAGGCATGATCGCCATCTGCACTTCTTTTACATTCGATTATTGCTACTTTTCCATGTGTTTTATTGATAGCCAGAATATCAATAGGGTGATAGACGCCCGATGATCCCATAACGGAGCATTCCGTCCATGTTTCCCAATCCATTGAGTTTAAAATTTTAGCGATGTAGTCCTGTAGCCAAATCCCTTGAAGATAATTTCTAATTAAACCGTCTAAATATCTGATACTGTCAGCTTTTGTAATATCTTTTACAATAGGTTTACTGCACACTTTGCATTTTTCAGGTATCGGATCTGTCGCTAATCCTATATATGCGTCACATTCACTACAGAAGTATATACGATGGTCTCCGGCAAAATATAGTTGTAATTCATCTTCTGTTCTTGCGATTTGATTAGCAGTATCTATAATCTCTTTTTTTTGTTGTGCTAAAAAATTTCTCAGAATATTATTGGGAATTTTAGCATCTCTAATTCTTAGCATAGTACTTACCGTTTCCACGATTTTATCGGTCAGTAGTTGTAAGTTTCTTACTTTTTCTAATATTTCAGTCTTTAATAATAAATCGGGCGTATTAATTAATTGTGAAATGGTATCCGTTTCCGTTGGTACGGGATTAGTCGGTTTAAACATTATAAGTATATCTTTTCCTACTAATACAGTCGCTGAATCTTTTTCGTGACTGTTATCTAGAGGAATCCAATTTATTGCCATAAATGTATTATAAATATTTTTTCCGGCAAGTCTAGATATCACAACCGTCTCGGCGCGGGCGGTTTCTCGATAAAAAATATTCTCTGCGGTGAGGGAGGGATTCGAACCCTCGATACGGTTTAACCCGTATAGCGGTTTAGCAAACCGCGGCACTAGGCCACTATGCGACCTCACCAAATCATTCCCATAATACAGAAATGGAAATAAATTATCAAACAAAAACCTTGTATTTTCAAGCTTTTTTCTGTATTCTTTAGCCACAATGACCGAAAAAACTCAAGAAAATCTGAAACCCCGTGAATCGAGTTTGACTCGACCGCCTGTAGTAGTGGTGATGGGCCACGTTGACCACGGCAAAACCACTTTGCTCGATTATATCCGTAAAGCTAATGTTGCTGGTAAAGAGGCCGGTGGCATCACCCAAGCCATCGGCGCCTACGAAATTGAGCACACGAATAGCGCGCCTTCGCCCAGCGGTTCCAGCAACACAAAAGCGCCCACACAAATAGGTCGTAAGATTACATTTATTGATACCCCGGGCCACGAGGCCTTTACTAAAATGCGTTCCCGCGGCGCCCAAATTGCCGACCTCGCTATTCTAGTTGTCGCCGCCGAAGAAGGCCTTAAACCCCAAACCAAAGAGTCCATCAAAATTTTAACCGACGCCAAACTTCCTTATATAGTGGCGATAAACAAAATAGACAAACCCGAAGCCAATATCGAAAAAGTTAAAAACGAATTAACCGCGAATGGCGTTCCGCTCGAGGGCTATGGCGGCCACATTAGTTTTGAGCCCGTCTCTGCCAAGACCGGCGAGAACGTTGATAAGCTTTTAGATCTAATTCTTTTAGCCGCTGATTACGAAAACCTAACCTACAATCCCGCCTTGCCCGCCAGCGGTTTTATTTTGGAGGCCAAACTTGCCTCCCGCCGCGGCATTGAAGCTGTTGTCATTATCAAAAACGGTACGCTCAAGCAAAATGATTTAATCTCCACCCCTAGCGCCAAAGGCAAGGTTAAAATTCTAGAAAATTTTTTGGACGAAAAAGCCAGTGAGCTTTTGCCCTCTTCGCCGGCTTTAATCATTGGTTTTGAAAAGCCGCCGCAAGTGGGCGAGGAATTTAAAACCGGCTCGGCGAGTGAATTGCTTGATTCTCAAAACGGTTCTCAAACCCGAACTTTAACCACTGTCTCTGAAAAAGAATCATCGCTCCGTTTTATTATTAAATCTTCTGACCAAGGGTCGCTTGAAGCCATCTCCGCCATTATCCGTAATCTGCCTTGCGAGAAAAAGGTTATTGTTATTGATGAAGGAGTGGGGGATATTACTGATGGCGATGTTAAAAACGCCTCTGCTACGAACGCCATTATTCTTGGGTTTAAAAATAAAATTTCCAAAGCCGCGCAAATTTTGGCCGATGCCCAAAAAGTTCGCGTTGAAACCTCGCCGATTATCTACGAGCTTGTAAAGCTCGCCGAAGATATTTTAAGAAAGCCTGAAGCCGCGGCCATCAAAGGCAAACTTGAAATTTTAGCGGTTTTTAATCAAGCCAAACTTCACAAACAACTCATAGGCGGCAAAGTTTTGGAAGGCATCATGAAAAATAAAGCCAATCTGGAAATTTTCCGTTTGGTTGAATCACCAACCGATTCAGCCGAAACCCCAGCTAAATTAGAAGAAAAACTCATCGGCCACGGCAAAATTCTAAGTGTTCAAGCCGGCAAACTTGAAGTGAATCAAGTTGAATCTGGCAAAGAATGCGGACTCATCGTTGATTCAAAAGTTGCCCTCCAAAAAGGAGATTCGATTATAATTAAGTAGAAATGAAACTATCTAAATATTTTTTTATTGTTTTTTTACTACTAAGTACGTTATCCGTTATTCCTTATTTTATGACTAAAGATCGACCCAATGTTGATGGTCAAGCCAAAATTGGATTTCCCTTGAATTTCTACTCTTATGGAGGTGAAACTATAAATGGAAGTATGGGTAGATCATTTTCTTTAAGGAATTTAATTCTTGATATATTTTTTATTCTTGTAGTTTCTTTAGTAATAAACTTTATCATCAGAAAACAAAGTCATCGTGAATCAGCTATTCTTAATTCATAATCCTATATTCTGAATCCTAAATTCTAACCCAATGAAGTTTCGCAATCTTCGCTTAGTCAAAGTTTTTGAAGAAGAGTTATCTATAATTATTGAAAGAGAATTGGAATTCTCCGGCGCTTTAGTCACCATCATTGGAGTTGAATTTAACGATAAGCTCGACCACGCCAATATAGATTTTAGCGTTTTCCCTTCGGAAAAATCCGAAGCGGCTTTAAAAATCTTAAACGAAAATAGATTTAAACTTCGAAAATTGCTCTCCAAAAAAGTGACCATTAAAACTATGCCTCAGATTGATTTCAAAATTAACCGTGGCCTGGAAAACGCCGCGGTGGTTGAAAAATTATTAATAGAAGATAATAATAAATAAGTTTTTAAGACGGCGCGGTTGCTAAGTGGTAAAGCAAGGGTCTGCAAAACCCTTATACGGGAGTTCGATTCTCCCCCGCGCCTCCGTGAATTTTTCCCAAAGCGAAATGATTAACTGGAAAATTCAGCG
>CAYIOP010000003.1:0-107406 GCA_964365185.1 uncultured Candidatus Saccharibacteria bacterium
AAGACGACCCCAATCAAAGCGTCCGAAGAAATATTGGTCCTCCTCTCTAAAAAATAAATTAATACCCCCATCAGTACCCCCACCCCTAAAGCCGCGATAAAAGGACTAAATCCCGCGACAAGCCCAATCGCCACTCCTAAAAGTGAAATATGAGCAATGCCTTCCCCTAAAAAAGACATTTTCCGAAGAGTCACAAATACCCCTAAAAAAGACAAGGTTAAAGCCAAGGCCGCGCCCGCAATAAGCGCTCGCTGCATAAATGGAAATTGAAAAATATTTAAGATTTCAGACATTCTTAATTTTATTTTTCCTTATGCCGATACACGGTTGCTTCTTTACCATAAAGATCCTGAAGTGTTTGCAAAGTCAACACTTTCTCCGGCTTGCCGTAACACACTAACTTTTTGTTTAAACAAAGAACAAAATTCGCAAAATTGGCCACGATATCCAATTCATGCGACACCATCACAATCGTACTCTGGTGCTCGTTATGCAAATGCAAAATTAGCTCATAGAAATTCTGCTCGCCGCCAATATCAATGCCAGCCGCAGGTTCATCCATAAAAATTATTTTGGGACTCCCTAGTATCGCCCGCACTACAAGCACCCTTTGCATCTGACCGCCGGAAAGGTACCCCAATTTTGTATCCACCATTTCTCCGATATTTAAATGATCCAAATATTTTTTTATCTCTTCCCTGGGAAAACTCGGATGGGAAAAATGCAAAAATTCGAAAACCGTAATCGGAAAACTCCGATCAAAAGAAAATCGCTGGGGCACGTAAGCCACCTCGCCTCTTGCGGCAAACGGCATCTTACCCAAAACCAAAACTTCCCCTTTTTGGGGTGTTAGCAGTCCCAAGAAAATTTTAAGCAAAGTGGTTTTTCCCGAACCGTTCGGGCCAACCAGCGCGCAAATGCTTTTGTCGGGAATCGAAAAAGAGAGATCCCGCAAAATTGACTCGTGGGACTCATAAGCAAAATCTAAATTTTTTACGCTGATTACGTCGGTTTTATCCATGCTTATTTTTCCTTAAATGTCTTAAGAATCGAACTGGCGTTAAACTCCATTAATTTAAGATACGTCTCGCGCGGAGATATCCCGCCCACCTCATCTAATTCCGCCACGGATAAATTATTATCCTTAAGAAAACCCGCTAAAACCTGGGAAGACATCTGCGGCTCAATAAAAATTCTCTTCACTTTATATTCATCCACTTTTTTCTTTAACTCGGCTAAATAACGCGGTGTCGGCTCCTGGCCAGCTGCTAATTCAAAACTCCCCACAATCTTCAACCCGAAATCTTCGGCAAAATAAAACATCGCGTCGTGAAAAGTTATAATCGGCTGCTTGGCCGTTGAATCAAACATTTCTTTTAATTCTTGCTCTCTGGTCGTAAGCGCGGCTTTATAACTCTCTCCATTCGCTAAATAATTCTCCTTATTTTCAGGGTCAATTTGATAGAGCGCCCGAACAATATTGTCCGTCATAATTCTGGCATTGCCAAAATTAAGCCAGTAATGAGGATCAACTGAACCATCTTCAAATTCTCTAAGTTTAATCCCGCCATCAACCCCCACTACCTCTGCTCCCGTAATTGCCTCTTTAACCTGAGTCACCCAATCATCCAAACCCTCGCCAATCGCGAAAATAATTTTTACTCCTTGAAAATCAATGAGTTGCTTGGAAGAAAAATCCAAAAAATGAGGCGTGGCTCCAGGCGGCGCAATTAATTTCACCTCGGCTCTGTCCCCCGCCACATTTCGAACAATATCGTAAAGAGGAAAAATCGTGGCCGCCACCTTTAATTTTCCTGCTTTGCCTTGTTGATTCGAACTCCCAGCTAAAAAAACAATGATAGCTATAAAAACTGCTACTATAATTATAATAAAAAAAGACCGCTTCATAATCTTTAATATAATTAATATTGAACTTAATAGCAAAAAAATAGCGGCACCTCCTAATTAGGATAGTGCCGCTTGGAATTCACTCCATCCCTAAAGAATCGAGTTGATCTTTAAGCAAACGGAGCCAGTTTCCGAATTTCACCGGTTATTGATTGGTTGTTCCCGGACAAATTCACCTCTGAACAGTTGGTCTCAAACGAAAACATCGCGTTGGAAATACAGTTCCGAGCGTGCGATGCCGCCAGTACCTCGGATGTTCTCGGTTCAGCAGGGTCCTGATTCTGATTCGACTTCATGAGTACCAATTTCGCCATCGTAATCTCACATTCATTCGAAATCTGATTCAGGGCCGCCGGACTGGACTTGTTGCCGTTAGACGGGGTGGTCATCAATATGGTCGTCGTAATAGTCAGCGAATATCCGTTCATAGCCGAAGGAGATTCGCCTAATCGCTGTCTACCCATGTTCGCCAATTCGTTCGTTGAGAGGATCGAATTCGACATAGATAATGACAGTTGTCGGGCCGTTGAAAGCGACCTGCCGTCAAATATGGAGTATGACGTCAAATCACAGACACTCGGCGTGAAGTTATGGCCGTTAACCGGGGTGGTATTAACGAATGAAGGCGGCGAAACATCATTCGCCACAGTCAGAATCTGACTCTCATTACATGCGAGCAATGGAGCCACCATCAATACCATCCCAAGAACAAACACGACGACTAGAAGAAGTAATTTCTTCAACATCGTTTCCTCCTTGAGGTTTTTGAGGTTAATAGAATCCTACGATCTATCTATTTGATAGACCCGAACCCACCAACTATATGGCTTTATTTGCTAAAGATTCCTTCTTTGGCAATACCCTGAACCAATCCTTTCTTATTAGTTCAATCTTGTATAGTCAGCACCTTATCTAATTCTATGTATTATCAGTAGTATTCAAATGACAAAATTAAATCTAGGATTAAATATATCAAATCCGTTCTAAAAATCAAATCCTTTTTTATGGGGACAACTCCGCCGATCGAAAAAAATCGGCGCTACTTATGCAGACGCCGACTCACCTTAAAAAAGGTGTTCCCCGAAACATTAAACCTTGCTGCATCCTGCTCATCACAACAGAACACAACGCTATTTTTATAATACCTTAAATACTAAAAAAATCAAATCTATCCCTAATATTAAAATACTTTAGTCCATGAAAGATATCGAATATAATAGAACTAGACAAAATAAAATCTATGGAACAAACAACCCGTTCGACTAACGCTCAGGACAAGCTAGACAGCGCCAAAACTGTCCCGATTTTATAATCAAATCTCAGATTTGATTATAAAATCGAGGATTCCGCAGTAGGCGAAACAAAAACTATGAATACGTCTGAAACAAAAATTTGTCAGAATTGTAAACAAAATTTCACCCTCGACCCGGACGACTTTAATTTCTATCAAAAAACCAATCTTCCTTTGCCGACTTTCTGCGCCGAGTGTTCCATGCAAAGGCGCCTCGCGTATCGCAACGAACGCACCCTCTATCGCAGAAAATGCGACGCCCCGGGGCATGATGAAGAAATTTTCTCGGTCTTCTCGCCAGACAAACCCTTCACGGTCTACGACGAAAAATACTGGTGGTCGGATGCCTGGGACCCTTTAAACTACGGCCGCGATTACGATTTTGAAAAACCCTTTTTTAAACAATACCGCGAACTGCTCGAAAAAGTCCCGCTTATCTCCCTATCCGCCACTAATATGGTGGGTTGCAGTTATTGTAATGTGGCCGAGGGCGACAAAAATTGCTATTTAATTTCCGCTTCCTGGCGCAATGAAAATACCTATTTTTCCAATCGAGTCGGAATGGATAAGGACTCGATGGATCTCTACCTCGCTGAATCAAGCGAACTCTGCTACGAACTTATAAACTGCAGCAAATGCTACCAGCTAAAATTTTCTCAAAACTGCCTGGAATGTTCCAACTCGGCTTTTTTGTTTGACTGTATCGGCTGCAATAATTGCTTTGCCTCCACCAATCTCCGCAACAAATCCTACTATTATTTTAATGAGCCCTTGAACAAAGAAGAATACCTCTCTAAAATCAAGGCCTTTAACTCCGGAAGCTTCAAAGCCACGGAAGAAGTAAAACAAAAATTCGAGGAATTAAAATCCCGCCCCATCCATCGCTACGCCCAAATCATCAAATCCACCGGCTCAACCGGCGACAATCTATTGGGAGTTAAAAATTGCCGCTCTTGTTTTGATTTAATCGGCCGGCCTTCAGCCGAGGATTGCAAAGATTCCCATTGGGGCGGCTACGGCATTAAAGACGTCTGGCGCTCTGGTCCGGGACTGGGCCTTGGCGAACGGCTCTACGAGGCCTTTGATTCCGGCATCTAAGGCAGTGACTTATTTTTCGCGGGCGTAATTTATGGCTCTTATAATATCCGCTATAGCATTAACTGTCACGGCTCTAAAAATCTTTTCGGCTGCTACGGCTTAAGAAGCAAAGAATACTGCGTCTTAAACAAGCAATATTCAAAAGAAGAATATCAAAAACTCGTGCCGAAAATTATCGATCAAATGAACCAACTTCCCTACCTCGATAAAAAAGGCATTCGCTATCCTTATGGAGAATTTTTCCCTGTTGAATTATCTATGTTTGCCTATAACGAAACCATTGCCCAGGATTATTTACCGCTCACCAAAGAAAAAGCCGAGGCGCGTGGCTACAGCTGGCAAAAAAATGACGCCAAAGATTACCAGATTTCAATTTCAACCGATAACCTGCCGGACGAAATCGACGATGTTAAAGATGATATTCTAAAAGAAATTATTGAATGCGCTCACCAAGGCAAGTGTAATGAAGAATGCGCCACGGCCTTTAGAATTATTCCCCAAGAACTGGAATTTTATCGCAAACTTGGTCTTCCCCTACCTCGACTTTGTTTCAACTGCCGGCATATACAAAGAATCAAGAAAAGAAATCCGATGAAACTTTGGCCTCGAACTTGCGAGTGCGATGGGTTGGCTAGTCGCCAATCGCTAATCGCTTATACGAACACCGCGGAACATTTCCACGGCTCCGCGCCTTGCCCCAATCAATTTGAAACTAGCTACGCCCCCGACCGCCCCGAAATTGTGTACTGCGAAAGTTGCTACAATAGTGAAGTCTCATAAAAATAGCAACTGCAGTCCCGAGTAAATCGAGGGGCGAGGCCTGTTACAATTCTGAAGTTGTCTGACAAAAACATGATTCATCCTGAGCGAAGTCGAAGGGTGAGCAATGCTATAATTCCGAAGTTATTTAACATTCCAACATTCTGCAGAATGTTGGAATGTTTTAATAATCCGCTCTCTAATCAAAAATATTCACCAAGTACCCGTCAATATCTCTCTGCGGCAACTCATAAAAATATTTATTCTCATTGTACAATTTCGTGGCGAGCGCCACGCCCACAAACCGCCAGTGCCACGACTCAAATTGATAATAAGTATTGTTTGAAGGATACGACAAAACAAATCCAAATTTGTAAGCGTTTTGTCCGAGCCACTTATAACTGTTGGTTTTTTCAAATCCGGAAAACACCTCACTCGTTACCGAAGAAGTAAAATCAACTGCCGTTCCCAATTGGTGCTCCGAATATCCTTGGTCAGCCGAGAATTGATTGGCCCCGCTACCATAAGTAATTTTGTAGCCCGCTTTTACCGATGATTGAGTATTAAACGACCGATACGCCGAAACTATCTTTAAAATAATATTTTCTCCTGCCGCGGCCTGAAACATTCGCTCCAAAAAACTAAGCCCATTGGTATGAAACTGTTGCGGTTTATTTTTATCGTAAATATACTCGGCGCTAATAATCGAAAGCGCGGACGGCACATAATGTTCGTTTAAAAAATACGTCTTGGAATACTTCTGAAGCAATTCTTTGTCGGTCTCACTTAATTTTTTAAGCTCCCCCACTGTACCCGAGAGCCCGCCCACCACGCCAGAAATATTCTGAATCTGATTTTGAAAAAGCTGATTTTTGGCCCGCTCACTGGTGAGCACCCCATTCAATTCTAAATTTTCTTGTTGAATCAACACCAACTTCTTTTCTTTAATCTCTAAAACCCGCTCTAACTGAACGGCTTTTTCTTTAAAAGTATTTTTAAGCACATTTAAAGCCCAAACTCGATACCCGCCATAGGCCAAAAATCCCACTACCAACCCAACCGCTATAAAAAAAATCTTTTTTGACTGCAATATTTTCACAAGAATTATTCTAACACAAACCTTCCCTACTCCTTTTTCTTGTCCAATTTATCAAGACCAATTATTTTTACGCCAAAATAAACCACTAACACCACTACTAGAAAATCAATCACCACTACCACTAAGTCCCCATAAAGAATCTGCGCTGAACCAATTTCAATTGCAGCTGTTTTAAAATCCCCCACCGCGCCCAAAGCCGCTCCTAGAATCGGATTGATAATATCATTTACGAACGCCGCCACCACTTTTGAAACCGCTCCACCTAATATAAAACCAACCGCTAAACCGACAACCCCCTGTTCCCGAACAAAATTAATAAATCCTTTCATGTGTCTCTCCCTCAATCAAACCTCGCGTTTTAAAACATAAACCAATGTCATCCCCGTCCCAATCAATATTAGTCCTAAAAGAAGTATTAGACTGGAAAATACATAGGCCATAATTCCCAGATTAAGCGCGGTAATAAGTGTGGTCGCAGTTATCCAAATATCCCGAGCCGTATTGGCTGTCATGACTGGTTTGCCAGCCTCATCTAAAATAGGATTACCACTTGAATCAAGTTTAGGAATTTCCCGCGGCATCTCAGCATAGGCCTTACCTCCAGCAATACGAAGCGCATGAGTTCGAATAATATCAGCTTGCGCCTTAAGCGTCAGAGGTCCGCTCACTAAAGTTTTAGGAATGGAAGCATCATCCGGCGTAACCACTTTTTCTCTTGCTACATTGGACCGCGTAAACAAAATACCATAAACACCACCCGCAACCATTAAAACCCCAACCACAATTGTAAACGCCGACAAAACCAAAAATAATTTTTTCATATTTTAAGAATAGCAAAAAACAGAAATCTTTTCAAATATGCTAAAATCAACTCATCATGCCCGAACTTGAAACAACTCCTCCTAGCCCCCAAAACAATTCCGATAATCCGGAAATTATCCAAGACGTCAAAACTACCACCTGGTCCCTGATTCGTAAAAAATATCTCTCCGCTTCAATCGGCGTTATTTTGCTGTCCATCTTAATAATTATCATCCACCCGTTTTTGCCCATCATCGCCCTCGCTGTTTATTACTTTTATATTCAAAATAAAGTCCTCGCCGAATTTATGAAACAGTTCGCCGCGGCCAATAATCTGGAATACCAAAAAAATCTGCCGCTCTCATCCATCCGCGGAGATTTTTTCAAAATCGGCCACTCCCAAGGTATTTCAAACGCTCTCTCGGGCATCTACCAAAACCACCCGACCAAACTCTTCAGCTATCGCTTCACAACCGGCGGCGGCAAAAACCAATCGGTGCATCTCTTCACTATTTTTGAAGTCACTTTTGAAAAAACAATTTTTCCGCGCATCCTGCTCCAATCCCAAACAATGCGCCGCTTTGGCGAATTTACCTTTGGCTCCAAAGAAAAAGAAATCTCGCTCGAAGAAAATTTCAAAACCAGTTATCGTCTTTTCGCTGACCCCGGCTACGAAGTCGAAACTCTCCAAATTTTCACCCCTGAAGTGCTCGAATTTTTAAAAACCCAAGCCCCCGACTTTACCGTGGAATTTGCCGAAGATAGGATGTACCTCTACGACGATCGGCAAATTTCAAACCGCGCCCAGCTCTCTGAATTTTATCTAGTTGCCAAAAAAATGCTGGACACTTTGGGCCCGCTACTAAACCGCCTCCACGACGACTTCGCCGCGCTCCATCCGTATTACAAAAACAAAAAATAATGCCAATAACAAACCTACCCGACGAAATTAAAAAAAATATTAGCCTGGGAATAACGGACGAATTGGTTTCTAATCGTTTTTTGAAACGACTAGAGGAAGGAAATTATACTCGCGATGAAAATCCGCAAAGCCATTACTGCGTATATTTCCTACCTTATAACCCCGAAACAAAACGGGTATTCATTATTCATCACAAAAAAGCCGGATTGTGGCTTTTTCCCGGCGGCCATATCGATAAGGGAGAAACATTAACACAAACCCTTAAAAGAGAAATTCAAGAAGAGCTAGGAGTGGTAGATAAAGTAAAAGAGGAAATCCAACCCTTTCTTTTAACTATAATTCTTATTGAGAATCCCAATATCCCCTGCAAGGAACATTTGGACATTTGGTATCGAATTCCAGCTAGTGAAAACGAATTTAACATTGACCCCAGAGAATTTCACGCTACCCGCTGGACGACAATCGAAGAAGCAAGGGGTATTATAACTGATAAACCTAATCTCGATGCTTTAGACAGAATGGAAAAATTTTTTGAATCATAAAAGTACGCATTCTTTACATAGATTTACTTTGTTTCGTCGGTAAACAATTTCAAATATTTTTTGTACTCAAAATCACGGCCATATTTCGTACGACGATTTCGTTGTTCCAATATACCTTCTTTAACAAGAACTTTAACCAACCCGTTCGCCGCCGGACGAGAGAGGCCAGTCCATTCTTCAATTTTACGAACGTTGATAATTGGCAACTCGTATAGCTTACGCAATACCACCATACCACTTTTCGCGCGAAGACCGCCAAGGGCATGAATTTTCGCCATATCTTCCTCGCGTAACACATTAATCTTTTTTGCGGTTTCCACAGCGCCTCCAGATACATTCGCCACGCCTTCCAAAAAGAAATTCACCCATGACTCAATATCTCCTCTGTTGTGGTAACCCTCCAACAAATCAAAATATGCTTCGCGATGCTTTTTGAAGAACTCGGAAATATACAAGACGGGCCGTTCCAAAATGTCTTGATGACACAAATAAAATGTAATCAAAAGACGCCCAACTCGGCCATTACCATCAAGAAAGGGATGAATGGTCTCAAACTGTGCGTGCATGAGAGCAGTTTTTATGAGAGGCGTAAGATTATCTTTTTCGTGCAAAAATCTCTCCCAATCAGAGAGGGCTCTTTTCATCTCCTGAGCTGGAGGCGGCACAAAGCGAGCGGTAGTCGGCGAAGCGCCGCCGATCCAGTTCTGTGTAGTTCGAAACTCTCCCGGCGTTTTCCCCGGCGCATCTCCGGTATTTTCAAGTAAGATTTTATGTACCTCACAGATAAGACGAGTTGAAAGCGGAAGTGATTCCAATCGCCGCAACCCTTGATTCATCGCTTTAATGTAATGCAAAATCCGGTCAACGTCTTTGGGCAAATCACTTGTCATTTCAACTTCCGCGCGGATTGCATCACTCATGGTTGCCTTAGTACCTTCAATTTCACTCGATAAAGCAGCTTCTTTCCTCGCATACATAAATATAAAAAGATCAACGTCTGGCAAGAGTTGAGTAACACCATCAAGTTTACCCACTAAAAGAGCCGCTCGCGCGTGAAGCTGTTCGGTTAATTTGGAAAACTCAAAAGATCCCGCGGGTGGAAATTTTCCAGGAACAAAAGCCTTAAAGCCTTGTGATTGTTGTACAAATTCACCCAATTTCATAACTTAACAACTATAGCATAGATGTTAAGTTATTTGCAAATAACTTAACATCTATTTAAAAAGGTGCAAGCTTACTCCAATTCCGTAGCTATTTAACTCTCCATCTAACTCCCATCCAACACCTCTCCTTGAAAATACAAGGTTATTAAACAATTTCTTTTTAAAATTATTTATAACCCGCCATTATTAATTAAATTAATTAGATCGTATTCTTTTTCAATATATTTCTTGGATATAAAAATAACCGCTGCTATTGCCACAAACGTCAAAACTAAAGAAATAGTTCCAATTATTTTTGATTTTCTATCCGATTGTTTCAAATATTTAAAAGCATAGCCCAAACCGAATGGCGCCAGAAAAAAACTCACAAAATAGATAAGAATTTGTTTTGGAGTAGAAGTATCCTCTGGTGTCGATTTTAATTTCCGGCCGCAATTCGAACAAAAATAAGCTGCTTCGGAAATTTCGGCTTTGCATCTGGGACATACTTTTTGAAGCGTTGATTCCATATATTTGTTTCCCAATACTTCTTAGTAGTGATTAATAGAATTATAATATTAAAATGAGCTCAAAATCTATTGTTTGGATTGGAATGATCATCGGCTCCACTCTTGGCGGTTTTATACCAGCTCTCCGGGGTGGAAATTGGTTCTCGCTTTCATCCATTCTCTTTACGGCCATCGGAGAAGCCATCGGCATTTGGCTTGGTTTCAAAATCAGCCGCTAAACTTGGCTCCTTATTGAACGAGTTGAGAACTCCGGATTGAAAAAAATAAAAACAGAGTTGTCGGGTTTTAATTTTATATAAAACGCAAAAGAAACCGCACACTATCAAAAACACAAAACCCTATGTGTGCACTTAACGATATTCTTAACTAGTGCTAAACTTAAATCAGCAACTAACTTTACGTAAAAATATAGAAAGGAGAGACAAGACCTATGGTGCCGTTGCCGAAAATTACTGTCCGCGGCCTGGACCGCAAAATAATCCTTATCCAAGGCGGCATGGGTGCGGGTGTCTCGCTCGCACGCCTTGCCGGAGCAGTTGCTCGAAGGGGTGGTATCGGAACGATATCCTCTGTTGCTTTGGATAGGATGGTTGAACGCAAAATTGGCCGCAAGGTAAGCCATCGCGAAGCGGCCAAGCTTGAAATCGAAGAAACAATACGGCTATCGGGAAATAATGGCGCAATCGCCCTCAATTGCATGGTCTTAATCGAAAAGACCTATATTCCTTCTATTGAGGGCGCAATTGAAGGCGGGGTAAACATTATTGTCGCGGGCGCAGGTCTGCCAATGACCTTGCCAGAGATCGCGGGAAAAAAACAGGTGGCACTTATCCCAATCGTCTCTTCTTGTCGGGTGCTTGAATTAATATGCCGACGTTGGAGTCGTTACGGACGGATGCCAGATGCCGTAATTCTAGAGGGACCACTTGCCGGTGGACACCTCGGCTTTAAAACTGAAGATATTTCTAAGCCCGAGTTCCAGCTTGAAAAACTCTTCGATCCAGTGAAGAAGGTTGCCCAGGAAAACGGGAACTTCCCAGTCATCGTGGCGGGCGGTATCTACACGCACGAAGACATAGTGCGCTGGATTAATACCGGAGCCGATGGCGTACAGATCGGCACCCGCTTCGCCGCCACGCATGAAAGTGATGCATCGGAAGAATTCAAGCTAGCCATCGTTGCCGCGCGCGAAGAGGATATCGAGGTTGTGACAAATCCAGGATCACCTGCCGGTATGCCCTTCCGTATCATCCGAACCTCGCCTGGATATGCGCAGGCGCTCGAGCATGGAAGGCCGCTTCTCTGCGACAAACAATACTTGCTTCATAAAGACAGGGATGGCAATATGACCTGTCTTGCATTGGAAGGCTATGAAGCTTTCTGTATTTGTAACGCGCTCCTTAGTGCGGTGGACTGTAACACCACGTCTGATCTTCCAATCTTTACCGTAGGAACAAATGCGTCGCGCGTGGATCGCATTCTCTCTGTGGACGAATTAATGAACGAACTCACCGGAGTAACACCACAAATTCGCTCAAATCAATAACCTAGCGCCTGACCCCAATATGGACCAGGCGTTAATTTTTTATCAAGATAAATTTCGAAAATTCGTGGCTCCGCAATGAGAAGATTCACATCCCCTCATTCAGTCATTCATAGAGCGGTAACTAATTATTTTTATTTTATACCCTTGAATGCAAAAGACATGAGCACGATAGTCAAAGCATTAAGAATCACTAATAATACTTTTTGTGAGGTTGGTGGAAGAGGATTCCATAAAATATAGATTGTGTAGATTATTGCAACAATCGCCGCACCAAGAAAGTTTCCTTTTATCATAGTTTTATAATTAGGTTAATTAAATACACCAACCCTTCAATAATCATATCATTTTTTGCCAAAAAGTTCTACCGTCATGCTCCCGTACAAAAATTATCCGCATAAAATCAGGTTATTTTTAGTTGCTCCGGCGCCTGGATTTCCGCCTGAGGCGAACAGATAACAATAAAGAAAATAGTTTCCTTTACTCAATAATTTTATAAACCTACCCGTACAAAAGAACACAACGCAGACTACATATTTAAACGACGAACTATATGATCCTCAGACATACCCCAATTATTATTTACCCACTGCCATTTCCCATTATAATCTTTATAAACATATTCCTTTTTATACCCTAAACAAACCCCACTATCTTTTTCATTAAGTGGTGTAACTTTCACAACTAAAGTTATAACGATTTTATTATTTTCTGAATATAAACCAATATCTTTAAACAAAGCCTCAAATTGAGGTTGGAGAGCAGTCGATACTATCCCTGGAAAAATACTGCGACTGCGGTGAGGCCATCCTAGTAGGTTAGATGGATTATAACCATTTTCCCCTTTAACTTCTTTATCGTAACTCACTCCATTAATAGTTACTTTAGTTTCAAAATCAATATAGCCTGATATTGCACTGGAATTTACAATGTATGCTCTCGGTTTTTTATCTTCGCCGCACAAAAAAACTTGCACTTTTGGCAATATACTATCTCTCGCTAAAACCTCCGTTGCCTTAGCCTGCTTATAGACATACAAAATTGTTAAAACAATTGCTATTGCCGAAACGATCTGCCATATAGTATTTATAACTTGCCAGTCATACCTAAAAATAAAACTCAGTATGACAGCCACCACTAACAAAACCCAGAGGACTATATACAATAAATACCTCATGGCTCCCCGGGTAGGATTCGAACCTACGACCTTATCCTTAACAGGGATCCGCTCTACCGCTGAGCTACCGGGGAATATATTTTTTTACAAAATCTCTGCCCTTATGCGACTTTAGTTGCCTCTCCCTGATTAAAGCCGCGACTCGATTATAAGCTATTTCAGAATAAATTAGCTGCCATCCTCCGTCAAATCTAGAAGTATAACTATTAGTTAGCTCTCCAGAGTTATGTAATGCAATGCGCCTTTCGATGTTCTCGGTTTGACCGATATATATTTTATTATGTTTTTTATTATAAACTGCGTAAACAATGAACATAAACCGCTCTACCTCCGGCAGCCGCCGGAGAGCTACCGGGGAATCCGTCAATTGCCGGATCGCCGTTAAAGTTTACAAAAACTCTTTATAAATCGCAAGTTGTTAAATCCAAAATATTGAAATAATGCGAAATAAACCTTAAAATATTACCGTTATGAGCAAAATCCTGGGCTTTATTAAAAAAAGGCCATTTTACTTTTTAGGCGGCGCTATTTTGGTAATTCTTTTAATTACCGTCATCTTTAAAAACGGCCAAAATAAAGGGCTCGAGATAACGGTTAGAGAAGGCACGATTATCCAAGAAGTTGAGGCCACCGGCAAAACCAAACCCGCCGAAAGCGTGGACTTATCTTTTGAAAAAAGCGGGTTGGTTAAATCCATCAACGTCAAAATCGGCAATCAAGTCGTAGCCGGCCAAACGCTCATCACTTTAAGCAATGGAGAACTTAGAGCTCAACTCCTGGAAGCCGAAGCTAACCTAGATGCCGAAGGAGCCACGCTTGAAGAATACAAAAAAGGCACTCGGCCCGAAGAAATCGCCATCCAAGAAACCAAAGTTCAAAATGCCCGCGTGGCGCTTGAATCAACCAAACGCAACTTGATTGAAAACATTAAAAACGCCTACACCGAAGCCGACAACGCCATTCACAACGAAACCGACCAGCTTTTCTCAAATCCCAAAACCAATCCTCGGCTCTCTTATGAAGCCGCCAACAGCAGCCTTAAAACCGAAATCGAATTCTCGCGGTTAAAAATTGAAACCTCGCTTACTGTTCTGGAGTCAGAAGTTAATAAATTGACCTCGCAAAGCGACTTAAACTCGCAAGCCGAGAAAACTAAAGACGCCCTGGAAACCATCAGAATCCTCTTAGACAAAATTAATCTGACTTTAAACAACCCCAGCAATCTTTCATCCGCCACCGCCCAAAGCTACAAAGACATTGTCTCTGGCGCGAGAACTAGTATTCTAGACGCCCTCTCTTCTCTTTCCGCCTCACTTGAAAAATTCAAAAATGCCGAATCGGATTTGAAACTCAGCGAAAACGAATTGCTACTAGACCAAGCCGGCCGAACTCCTGAAGAAATCTTATCCCAAGAAGCCAGAGTCAAAGAAGCGCTGGCTAAAATTCAAAATATCCAAAGCCAAATTGAAAAAACCATTCTGCGCGCGCCGATTGGCGGCACTATTTCTAAACAAGAAACTAAAGTCGGAGAAATTATCTCTACTAATTCAAACATCGTCTCAATTATCTCAGAAAACGATTTGGAAATTGAGGCCAATATTCCAGAAATTAATATTGGCAACATGGCCCTAAGTAATCCCGTCTCAATTGAATTCGACGCCCTGCCGAATGAAAAATTCACTGGTAAGGTTATCCAGATTGAACCTGGAGAAACTATTGTAAATGGTGTGGTTAATTTTAAAATCGTTGTCGCTATCGACCTTCTCGACCCGCGTGTCAAAAGCGGTTTTACCTCCGGCCTCACTATCGAAACTGGAAAAAAAGAAAATGTTCTTATTCTGCCCCGCTACGCTGTTTTCAAAAAAAACGGCAAATATTTTGTTAATCAACCCATCTCAAATAATAAAATTGAGGAGACAGAAATTACTCTTGGCATAAGCGGCCGAGACGGCAATGTTGAAATTGTTTCAGGTCTCTCTTTAGGCGACATTGTCCTAGAAGAAAAAAAATAATTTTCATCCTCGCTCTAGTGAAAAAAAATAATCAAAAAACCAAAAGCTGGCCCATAATCTTCAAGGTAGCTTTCTTTTTGGCGTTCCGGCAGGTAAAGCGCAGCAGCATCTGGACCAATGTTTTAATTATCTTTATTATGACGCTCACTTTTTTGAATTTAGTGATTGTAAGCGGCATCTTAGTGGGGCTAATCGAAGGCGCGGTCACCGCGGTTAAAAACCACTACATTGGCGACGTTTTTATTAGCAACTTAAAACAAAAATCATTTATCGAAAAAAGTCAGGACTTAATTAAAGTGGCTGAAAACCTGCCCGGCGTTGAAGCCCTAACTTATCGCTACATCGAAAGCGGCACCATTGAATCCGAATACAAACAAGGCAAAGAACGGCCCACTGACCGCGATGAAAGCGTTGGCACCTCTATCGCCGGCATTAATCCGGAAATTGAAGATAGAGTCAGCGGCCTGGCTAGCTTGGTGGTTGAAGGCGAATACCTCGATGAAGACGACTACGACCAAGTTCTAGTCGGCGCTATGCTCCTTAAAAAATATCTCGATTTCGAATCCCCTAATTTTCCGACTTTAGCCAATGTCGAAATTGGCAGCCGCGTGCGTATTACCGTGAATGGCAACACCCGCGAGGTCACGGTCAAAGGCATCACTAAAAGCAAAGTCGATGAAATTGACCGCCGCGTCTTTTTCGTGGACAAACAACTGAAAGGTCTAATCGGCCGCGACGACTATAATGTCGATGAAATCGTTTTAAGGATTTCCCCTAAAACCAACCCCATTGCCATCAAATCCGCTTTAATTGCCAACGGCTTTGATAAATACGCCCGAATTCAAACCCAAGAAGAAGCTGAACCAAAGTTTATTAAAGACATGAAAAAAACTTTTGCGCTGCTCGGTAATATTATCAGCTCGATTGGCCTGGCGGTCGCCGCCATCACCATTTTCATTGTTATTTTTATCAATGCCATCACTCGCCGCAAATTTATTGGCATCTTAAAAGGCATCGGCATTGAACCCAGAGCTATTGAAATCGCCTACATCTTACAATCATTATTTTACGCATTTATCGGTTCAACCCTAGGCACTTTTTTGGTCTTTGCGGTTTTAAAACCTTATTTTCTAGCTCACCCAATTAACTTTCCTTTTAGCGATGGCATCTTAGTGGCGACTGTTGACGGTACCATAATTAGAATTGCAGTTCTCGCTATTGCCACTCTTATCGCCGGCTATATCCCGGCTCGCATTGTGGTTAAACAAAATACCTTGGACGCTATTTTGGGTCGATAAAAAATTAATGACTATGATTATCGAAGCCAAAAAACTGGTTAAAAAATTCAAAAGCGGAGCTGATGAACTTACGGTTTTAAAAGGCCTGGACTTAAGCGTCAAACAAGGCGAATTTCTCTCTATTACTGGCCGTTCTGGATCAGGCAAAAGCACCTTGCTTTATCAACTTGGACTTTTGGACCGGCCCAATACCGGCGAAATTAATATTAACGGCATTGACGTCTCATCCTTAAGCGACAATGAACGCACCCTTTTCCACTTAAATGAACTAGGTTATATCTTTCAGGACTACGCTTTAGTGCCAGAGTTAACTGCCATAGAAAACGTACTCATTCCCCTTTTGATGCAAGGCCTAAGTAACCAAAACGCTGAAAAAATAGCTAAAGACGCTATGGCTAAAGTTGGCCTTTCCGATAAATTAAAAAACCTGCCCAGCCAGCTCTCTGGAGGGGAACAACAAAGAATTTCAATTGCTCGAGCTATTAGCCATAATCCAAAAATTCTTTTTGCCGATGAACCCACCGCTAACCTGGATTCCGAAACCGCGGATGTTGTTTTAAAAACTTTTCTCGCCTTAAATAAAGAAGGCCAAACTATCGTGATGGTTACCCACGAACCCGAATACGCGGCCCTAACCGACCGCGTCTTAACTTTACAAGACGGCATTATCGCGCGCGAAGAAATAAATTTAAAAAAATAAAATGACCCCGTAGGAAATAGCGAAAAAATATAAATATTTTTGAGCTAGTAGAATTTACAAGATATTGTAAAAAAGTAAAATAATAAACAAAAGGTCACTTATGAACTCACAAAAAATATTTAATTTCCTACGGGGATGACTTTTAGAATTCCCGCTTCAAACGAAAACTTGGCAAACGCTATGCGCAAAATCGGTTATCACCCGATTGACGTAAGCGAACAGGGGCAACTCAACTGCGTCCGCCCTCTTTTTGGCCAAAACTATCCTCGCTTCCATATATATAGTAAAGAAGAAAAAAATGAAATTATTATTAATCTTCATCTAGACCAAAAAAAACCGTCTTACCCCGGCGCCCACGCCCACTCCGGCGACTACGACTCCGAAACCATCCGCGACGAAGCCGGAAGAATTAAATCTATTTTAAAATAAGGTCTTGACCAAAATCATAAAAATGATAAAAATACTATCAGCATTAATTGACACAACAAACTTAAAGGAGAATGAGTCATGAGTCAAAATGAAGACAAAAAACCTCGACTTATCCAACAAGGTGAAAGTTCAACTTCAATAGCTGAAGGTGGAATTCCAGTTATCGCGCTATTCAATCTCCCAAAACCCATTCAAGAAGTAACAAAGGCCGTTAACTTCCTACGCTGTGGCTGTCCCCAAGCTCAATTAGTAATAGGATCTAAGTCGACCATAATCGACGACCCAAATGAATGTCACCAAAAAATCGAAGCGATTCTGAAAAACTTGAATACGAAAGGAGAAACGCTCACGGCTTCTTTAAGTCAAAATGAACCTTGGATTATTACTATCTCAAGAGAAACCAATAAAACCTAAAATTCAAAATTACTCAGCCCCAATTTTCGTATATCAAATACTTAAAATTGGGGCTGTATCTTTTTTAAGAATATGCGAAAATTATCTAGATGAATTTTTTGGACAGCTTAATCCTTGGCTTAGTTGAGGGCATCACTGAATTTCTGCCCATCTCCTCAACCGGCCACCTAATTCTCACCTCCCATATTTTAAATATCGCCTCATCTGAATTTCTAAAAACCTTTGAAATCTCCATTCAACTGGGCGCCATCTTAGCCGTAGTTTTTCTCTACTGGCGACAAGTTTTTTTAAATCTGGAAATTATAAAAAAAATTCTGCTGGCTTTTCTGCCAACCGCTTTAATCGGCTTAATTTTCTATAGCGTGGTTAAAAAATATCTCTTAGGAAGCGAGACGGTGGTTTTAATCGCGCTTTTCTTAGGCGGCCTATTGCTGATTTTGTTTGAAAAAATCCACCGAGAAAAACCGAATGCCGAAACCAACCTCGAAAACATATCTTACAAAAATTCTTTTTTAATCGGCCTTTTCCAATCTATCGCCATTATCCCCGGCGTCTCGCGCGCCGCCGCCACTATTATTGGCGGCTTAATTTTAAATATCAGCCGTAAAACCATTGTTGAATTTTCATTTCTTTTGGCTATTCCCACCATGGCCGCGGCCACTGGCCTGGACCTTATAAAAAGTCCGAATGTTTTAGAAGGTAACCAAATCTACCTTCTTTTAATCGGATTTATAACCGCTTTCCTGTCCGCGATTTTAGGCATAAAATTTTTGCTTAAATTTATCCAAACTCATTCATTTATTCCGTTTGGCATCTATCGCATCGCCCTCACTATCGCTTTTGCTATCTTCTTATTATAATTCTAAAATTGTTTTAAATTGTATTTCCTTTTTTTATTCACGTCATTTCCGCTAAAAGCGGATCCTCCTTCAGAGGACACATAAAATTCGTAGATTAGTATTATATTTATGAAGTTCATCGCTGACCTGCAAATCCACTCCAAATACGCACGCGCCACTTCTCCCAGAATGGTGATTGAAGAACTATCTAGATGGGCCAAAATAAAAGGCATTCAAGTGTTAGGCACCGGCGATTTCACTCATCCGGAATGGTTTCGTGAGCTCAAAAATAAACTCGAACCAGCTGAACCTGGTCTTTTTACCTGGAAAGACGATCCAGATTTAAAAACCGGACGCGCCACCCGTTTTATGCTCACCGCTGAAACCAGCCATATCTACTCCAAAAACGGCAGAACCCGACGCGTTCATATCTTAATCTGGGCTCCTAGTTTTGAATCCGTGGAAAAAATTAACACCCGCCTCTCTTGGATTGGCAACCTCAAATCCGATGGCCGACCCATCCTAGGCCTTGATTCCAAAGAACTTTTAAAAATCGTGCTTGAATCCGACCCAACCTGCGCCGTGATTCCGGCCCATGCCTGGACTCCGTGGTTTTCGGTCTTTGGCTCTATGTCCGGCTTTGATTCACTTGAAGAATGTTTCGATGAACTCGCCCCAGAAATCTACGCCATTGAAACCGGGCTTTCTTCTGACCCGCAAATGAACTGGCGGCTCTCAAAACTAGATAACATTTCTCTGGTTTCTAACTCTGATTCTCACTCGCCGGAACGCATTGGCCGCGAAGCCAATGTCTTCAACACCGAGCTAAGCTACTCCGCTATTACTCAAGCGGTTAAATCCAAGAATCCAGAAAAATTTTTATCCACTATTGAATTTTTTCCTGAAGAAGGCAAATATCACTTCGACGGCCACCGCGCCTGCAATCTTTGCCTCTCGCCCGAAGAAACCGAAAAAAATAAAGGGCTTTGCCCTAAATGCGGCCGCCCAGTCACCATTGGCGTGATGAATCGAATCCATAAACTCGCTGACCGGCCCGTTGATTTTAAAGACCCAAAAAGAGTGCCTTATAAAAACCTCGTGCCGCTTGATGAAATTATCGCTGATGCCTTAGGCGCCAAATCCAAAACTAAAAAGGTTTGGGAAGAATACCATAAACTCTGCGAACATTTTAAAGGCGAATTAAATCTGCTTTTAGATGGAGATTTAACGGAAGCCGCCCAAATTTCCGACCCGCGCGTTTCAGACGGCATCTCGCTGATGCGGCAAGGCCGCCTAAAAATCGAACCCGGCTACGACGGCGAGTACGGCAAAATCAAAATCTTTGGCGAAAGCGAAACCGCCCTTAAACCCCAAGCCAGCTTGTTTTAAACATGAATCCAGAAACCAAACAATGTCAAAACTGCAAACAGAATTTCGTAATTGAATCTGAAGATTTTAATTTCTACGAAAAAATCCAGGTTCCGCCGCCAACTTGGTGTCCGGAGTGTCGGATGATCCGAAGACAAATCTGGCGCAATGAACGTTCACTTTACAAACACACCTGCGATTTATGCAAGAAAGAAATAATTAGTATGTATGCCCCCGAAAAAAAATACATCGTTTATTGCACTGAATGCTACCAATCTGATAAATGGAATCCACTCGAATATGGCCGTGATTATGATTTTTCAAAATCTTTTTTTGAACAATTCCAATCATTAATGGAAATAGTCCCCCGACATACTCTCTATCAAGATTTCGTAACCGCGAGCGACTATACCAACTGGGCAGTTTACCTAAAAAACTGCTATCTGGTCTTCGGTGGCCATCACTATGAAGATTCTTTTTATGCCAGCCAAAGCTTCTATTTAAAAGATTGTTTTGATGTGGACTTCTCTAAAAAAAGCGAACAGTGTTACAACTCTATTCATCTAAAACAATGTAATCGCGTTTATTTTAGCGCTTTTTCCGAAGATTCATCGAATTCGTGGTTTCTATTTGGTTGTAAAAACTGCCATAACTGTGTTGGCTGTACTAATTTGAGAAATGCTTCCTATTGCGTTTTCAATGAACAATATTCAAAAACCGACTACAAAAATAAAATCAAAGAATTAGACCTAAACTCCAGAAAAAATATAGATTTGCTGACGAAAAAATTCAGAGAAAATTCTCTCAAATTCCCCAGAAAATTCGCCTGGACCAAAAATATTCTAAATTCTACCGGTGACGATTTAGAACAAGTTAAAAACTGCCATCATTGTTTTTCAGCCTTTGAAGATGAAAATTGCCGATATTCTTTCTTTGTGCCAACCGGAGCCAAAGACAGTTTTGACCTCGATCATTGCGGACTAGGCACCGAACTTACTTGTGAACTTATGAGTGGTTTTGGTAATAACAAAGTTCTATACGGAAACAGAATTTATTATTGCCACGATATTTACTACTCGGACGACTGCCATCATTCAAACAATCTCTTGGGGTGCATCAGTTTAAGAAAAAAAGAATATTGCATCTTAAATAAACAATATTCAAAAGAAGAGTATGAAAAACTACTACCAAAAATTATTGAGCATCTAAAAGAAAATCAATATAAAAGTAAGGATGGCAAAACTTATAAATTTGGAGAATTTTTCCCGTTTGAACTTTCTCCCTTTTCATATAACGAAACAGTCGCCCAAGAATATTTTCCGCTAAGTAAAATCGTCGCCGACACCAAAGGATACACCTGGCAAGATCAAATCGAAAAAAACTATAAAATCACGCTCAAATCTAAGGATCTACCTGACCAAATCAATATTGTCAACGATGAAATTATTAATCAAGTTATTGAATGTAAACATAAAGGAAATTGTACCGACCAATGCTCAACTGCCTTTAGAATTGTCAACCAAGAATTTCAATTCTATAAAAAAACCGGGATCCCATTACCAGAATTATGCCCCAATTGCAGACATTACGAACGCCTAAAACAAAGAAATCCACTTAAACTCTGGTCAAGAAAATGTCTCTGCGCTGGCTCAAATTCAACAAACAAAGTTTATCAAAACACCGTTTCACATTTCCACGGCGAGAATCCCTGCTTCAATGAATTTCAAACCAGCTACTCTCCTGACCGCCCAGAAATTATTTACTGCGAGGCCTGTTACAACGCTGAGGTTGTTTAATGAAAACAGGCCGAAGTCCTGCCACAGCTTAAGCGACGGCGGATGAACAATGTTATAACGCTGAAGTTGTATAATTAAATAAATTCATAAATGCAGTCAGAAACCCTCTTTAAAAACCTAAAAAAATTAAGCGCACCTTTGGCTCGCTTTTCTTTATTTATCGTTTTTTTCTGGTTCGGCACGCTTAAAATTTTTGGCGAGAGCCCGGCTAATCCACTCGTGGAAAATCTACTGAGCCGAACCATGCCCGGCATCACTTTTGAAAATTTCATTATCTTCTTAGGAATTTGGGAAATGGCAATCGGCGTTTTATTTATAATTCCCAAAATGGAGAAACTCGCCATCATCCTGCTTATCCCACACATGATTACAACTTTTATGCCGCTGGTTTTCTTAACCGAAATCACTTGGCAATCAACCTTTACTCCCACTTTAGAAGGCCAATATATTATCAAGAACCTGGTAGTTATCGCCTTAGCTATTAATCTTTTTATTTCTACCAAAACCAAAAGATAACCATACTTCACTAAAAGAAAATACCGATATTCTTTTACGCGGCTATGAGACCGAACGAGCAAGGTTTCCCCGCCTCGGCGGGGAAGAGTGAGGCCGAATGCCAGCGAAAATCCTCGCTGGGAATTTGAGCGATAGCAAAAGAAGTCCAAATTTTCTTTCAACTATTCACAAAATCCTGAGTTTTTGATAAGATAAGCGACATCAACCCTTATGCACGAAATCTCTCTCCGCGCCGAAGAATTATTCCATTTAGGGCCATTTACTATAACCAATGCCCTACTACTTTCATTTGTTAGCTTAATTGTCTTAATTATAATCGGCTTTTTTATTAAAAAAGGCCTTAAAATCATTCCCGGCAAACTTCAGAGTATTTTTGAAATTTTAATTGAACAAACCTTTAAAATTATGGATTCGGTCTTAGGCGACCGCCGTCTTTCGGAAAAATACCTCCCGCTTATTGCCACCATCTTTCTGTTTGTTATGACCTCAAATTGGCTGGGGCTTCTGCCCTTTACCGGACCGATTGGTTTAAATATCTTACATGGCGAAGAAACTGTTTTTACTCCTCTTTTTCGTTCGCCCGGCAGTGATTTAAATTTCACGTTAGCCCTCGCTCTAATCAGCATGACGAGCATTCATTTCTTGGGTGTGTTAGCTTTGGGATTTAAAAAACATTTCTCAAAATTTTTCAATTTTAAAAAACCTTTCCCGCTCATTTCTTTCGTTGGCCTACTTGAATTCTTGTCTGAATTTGTTAAAATAGTGTCGTTCTCGTTTCGATTATTCGGGAACATCTTCGCCGGAGAAATTTTGTTGGCGGTAATCGGCATTCTAATCCCCTATGTATTGCCCCTGCCTTTCCTCTTTTTAGAAATCTTTGTGGGTTTTATCCAGGCCTTCATCTTTGGCATGCTAACTCTGGTTTTTATCGCCATCAACATCCGACACGAAGAAGCTCATTAAACAAAAAGGTCGCTTCGTTATTATTAAAAATCAATCTAAAACATATAAATTATGGAACCTGAAGCAATGAAATTTTTGGCCATCGGTTTAGTGATGGGCTTAGGCACAATTGGCCCAGCCATCGCCATCGGGCTGATTGGTTCAAAGGGAGCAGAAGCTATTGGCCGCAACCCTGAAGCTACTCCCAAAATCCAAACTAACATGATTTTGGCCATCGCCTTTGCTGAAGCTATCGCCATCTACGCCTTAGTCATTTCGTTAATCTTAAAATTCGTTTAAATCGCAAAAGTTATTAGTCATTTCGTTAAATTATGTCCGAATTAATTCATCAATTAGGCATTGATTGGAAGCTCCTCTTAACCCAAGGAGTTAACTTTTTTATTCTGCTGGTCGCGCTTACTTTTCTGATTTATAAACCGCTAGTCAAAACTCTTGAGGCAAGAAGAAAAAAAATCGAATCCGGCATTTTAGGCGCCGAAGAAGCCGAAAAGCGACTTCACCAAATAGAAATCTTGAAAAAAGAAAAGGTTGGCGAAGCCGAAAAAAAGGCGGCGGGTATCATCTCTGAAGCCGAAAAACAAGGTCATCACAAAATCACCGAAGCGGTTAAAATAGCCGAGATTAAAGCCAATGAAGTTCTCCTTGAAGCCGCGCAAATTGCCGAAAACAAAAAACAAAAAGAGTTAAGCCGCCTCGAGAAACAAGCCGGCGCTCTAATTAAAGAAGTCATTATTAAAACTGTCGAGTTAAGCCCAGAACAAATTGACGAAAAACTAATTGCGCGGGCCAGCGAACTTGTTAAGCAAAAAATCTAAAATGAAATTCTCGCCCAAAATTTACAGCGAGGCCTTCATCCAAGCTATTCACTCATCGCCCGAAGAAAAAGAAAAGTTGACCAAAAGCTTCGCCAAGCTCATTCGAAAAAATGGAGACCTCTCGCTTCTGCCTAAAATCGTTGAATACCTGAAAGGTCTTCTAGTTAAAGAAAAAGGTGGGCAAAGAATTAAAATAGAATTCGCCCGTGAACCACAAAAAAAATTAGCTCAAACTTTAATGGCGAAATTTAAAAAAGAAGACCTGATTGAAATTTCAATTAATCCCGATTTAGTTGCCGGCGTAAGAATCAATATTGACGGAGAAAAAGAACTAGACAATTCTTTAATCCGTAAACTAAACAAAATATTTAAATAATTAATTGAATTTTTAAAAATGAGTTACGACATTATTCAAAAATTAAAAAAGGAGATTGAGAATTTCAAAGATGAAGCTGAATTTCAAAATGTTGGCTTAGTCACCGAAACCGCCGACGGCATCGCTAAAATTTCAGGACTCGGGAAAGCTCTAAGCCAAGAAATTTTAATGATTGAAACCGAAGATGAGAACATTCCTTGCCTGGCCTCTAACCTCGAAGAAACAACCATCGGCGCCATTATTTTAGGCGATTTTAAAAAAATAAAAATTGGCCACCGCGTTCGCCAAACTGGCCAAGTCCTCTCAATTAAAGTCGGTGAAGAATTGATTGGCCGAGTGGTTAACCCCTTAGGCGAACCACTAGATGGCAAGGGCCCAATTTTTAAAAATCCGGAGAAAACCAAAGATTATCGACTAGAAAGAAATGCTCCCTCAGTTATCAGTCGAGAATCAGTCAAAACTCCTCTCCACACCGGCCTTAAAGCCGTTGATTCTATGATCCCTATTGGTCGAGGCCAAAGAGAGCTTATTATTGGTGACCGTGGCACCGGCAAAACCGCCATTGCTATTGATACCATCCTTAATCAAAACCAAGATTCCGGCCGACCTCAAGTTATTTGCATCTACGTCGCCATCGGCCAAAAAAATTCGAAAATCGCCAAAATTCTTAAAAATTTAAGCGAAACCGGAGCCTTAAAATATACCGTCGTTGTTTCCGCCCCTGCCTCTGATCCCGCCACTCTTCAATACCTAGCTCCTTTTGCCGGTTGCGCCATCGGAGAATATTTTATGGACCAAGGCCAAGATGCTTTAGTCATCTACGATGACTTAACCAAGCATGCTCAAAGTTATAGGGAGCTTTCCCTACTTCTTAGACGGCCGCCGGGCCGAGAGGCCTATCCTGGAGATATTTTCTATCTTCACTCTCGCCTTCTTGAACGCGCCGCTAAACTCAACCAAGAAAACGGAAGTGGCTCTTTAACCGCCTTGCCGATTATCGAAACCCAATTAGGCGATGTTTCGGCTTATATTCCCACCAACGTCATCTCAATCACCGACGGACAAATCTACCTCGAATCCAATCTTTTCTATCAAGGATTGCGCCCAGCCATCAATGTCGGCCTTTCTGTCTCTAGAGTCGGTTCTTCAGCTCAAACCAAAGCCATGAAAAAAGTGGCTGGCCGCCTCCGGCTAGAACTGGCGCAATTTAGAGAACTGCAGGCCTTTGTCCAATTCGCTTCTGATTTAGACGAGAACACCAAGAAAAAAATCGATCGCGGCGAACGTCTAACTGAAATCTTAAAACAAAACGACCAAGAGCCCATCCCTTTTGAAAAACAAATTGTTGCTCTCTATGCCGGCATTAATGGTTATTTAGACGATATCCCTAAATCCAAAATTAAAGAGTTTGAAATAAAACTCATTAATTACTTGGAAAAATCCCATCAAGATAAAGTCCTCTCTCCGATTGAAAAATCGAATGAGTTAAACGAAACAAGCGAAAAAGCTCTGAAAGTCGCCTTGGAAGAATTCAAAAAAATTTTCTAGAGTAATCACTAATACACTAATCAAAACTAATACACGAATTCGTCTATTCAAGAATACTAATTATGGAATCCTTACAAACAACAAAAAATCGACTCAAGGCTGTAAAAAATGTGGGGCAAATCACTAAAGCTATGGAAGTGGTCTCGGCCACCAAAATGCGCCGGGCTCAAGAAGTAGCCCTAAATTCAAGGCCCTATGCTTACTATGCTCTCCACTTGTTGGAAAAACTGTCTCAAAATGCTCCCATCAAAAATTCTTTAACCAGTCAAAGAAAAATTAAAAAAACTCTTTTGGTTGTTATCGCCTCGGACAAAGGTTTGACTGGAGCTTTTAATACCCAAATCTTCAGAGCGACTGACAAATTTATGGCTCACCGAAACTTTAACGGGGGTAATCTACTTACAGTAGCCATTGGCAAAAAAGCCGCCCACTACGCCACTAAAAGAAAACTTAATGTCGCCGCCACTTTCTATGAAGTTGGCGATTATGTTCTGCCGGAAGAAACCGATCCGATTACTCAATTTATTATCCAAGGGTTTAATAAGGCCGAGTGGGACGAAGTCATCACTATTTCCACTCATTTTAGAACCGCCTTAAAACAAGAGGTTTTGATTCGCGAACTTCTGCCTATTAATTTTAAAAAAATCCACGAATCAGTCAAAGAACTTATTCCTGAACAAGGGAAGTATTCTGATATTTTAAACCTAGAAAATGATACCGGCTCCGGAGGAATCGAATATATCCTTGAACCCTCCCCGGAAGAAACTGTTTCCGCTCTTGTCCCCCATCTTTTAAAAATGGAAATTTACCATTTAATTCTCGAAACCAACGCGTCTGAACACTCTGCCCGGAGAGTCGCCATGAAAACCGCTTCTGATAATGCCGAAGAAATATCCAAAGAATTAAATCTCATCTACAACAAAGCCCGCCAAGCCAATATCACCAGAGAATTAATTGAAATCACGTCGACTCAAAGCACCCTAACTTAAAAAACATGAAAAAAGGAAAAATTATACAAATCATTGGCCCAGTTGTTGATGTTGAATTTGAAGAGAATATCTCTCTCCCGCCCCTTTTAAACGCCCTCGAGATAAAACTCAAAGAAAATAACATTCTCCTTGAAGTTGCCAAACACCTGGAACCCGGACGCCTAAGAGCTATATCTCTTTCATCCACCGACGGCTTAAAGCGCGGGGATGAAGTCATCGACACCGGTGAACCCATTAAAGTTCCAGTTGGGCCAGAGGTCTTAGGCAAAATTTTTAATGTGAGAGGCGAGGTGCTGGCTGATTTTGGCCCAAAGAAAACTGACCCCTTCAAACACTACTGGCCGATCCATCGTTCCGCCCCAACCCTCGAAAAACAATCGACTAAAACCGAGGTCTTTGAAACCGGTATTAAAGTGATTGATCTTCTGGCGCCGTTTGTAAAAGGCGGTAAAGTCGGTCTCTTTGGCGGCGCTGGCGTCGGCAAAACCGTTCTTTTGATGGAGCTAATTCGCAATGTGGCCGAAGAGAGCGGTGGCGCCAGCGTGTTTGCCGGAGTCGGCGAAAGAACTAGGGAAGGCAATGACTTAATCCAGGAAATGAGAGAATCCGGCGTTATTTCAAAAACCGCCCTGGTCTATGGCCAAATGAACGAAGTTCCTGGCGCGCGCCTTCGAGTCGCCTTAACCGCGCTTACTATGGCCGAATATTTCCGCGATGAAGAACATAAAGACATACTACTCTTTATCGACAACATCTTCCGTTTCTCTCAAGCTGGATCAGAGGTCTCCACTCTTTTAGGCCGCCTACCATCCGCTGTCGGCTACCAACCCACCCTTCAAACCGAAATGGGAGCTCTTCAAGAAAGAATCACTTCCACCAAAGACGGCTCCATTACTTCTGTCCAGGCCATTTATGTTCCGGCCGACGACATCACCGACCCTGCCCCAGCCGCCACTTTTGCTCACCTTGATTCAACTATCGTTCTCTCTCGCGCCTTAACCGAAATCGGCATCTACCCGGCAGTTGATCCCCTCTCTTCCTCTTCTAGCGCCTTAGATCCTAAAATAGTGAGTGTTGAGCACTACCAAGTTGCCCGCTCAGTTCAAAAAATTTTACAACGCTATAAAGAACTCCAAGACATTATCGCTATTTTAGGCATGGAAGAACTTTCAGACGAAGATAAACTACTTGTAGGCCGAGCTCGAAAAGTTCAGAAGTTTCTTTCGCAGCCCTTTTTCGTGGCCGAAGCTTTCACTGGTCACGCTGGCAAATTTATCTCTCTAAAACAAACCATCGAGGATTTCAAAGAAATCATCGATGGCCATTATGATGATAAACCCGAAGAATTCTTTTATATGAAAGGTTCGCTAAAAGAATAAATCCAATGTATTTAAAAATAATTTCTTTAAAAGGCGTTGAATACGAGAGTAATATTATCTCTTTAAATATCCCAACTCAAAGCGGAGAAATTACGGTTTTAGAAAATCACCGGCCCTTAATCACTCTCCTTAAAAAAGGTCTGGCCGTAATTATCGACCAAAAAAACCAAAAAAAGGAATTGGAAATCAACTCCGGCTTTATGGAGGTCTCACCGAAAAACAAAATTAACGTTTTAATCGATTAATTTTTAATGAAAAACCGATCGAAAGTTGGCAACCAACCTGGTTCCCCTGCCTACCGAACCACAGCCACATTTCGATATCGAAAATACTTAAAAATCCAGCAATCCAAGAAAAACTCCTCCCTAAAGAGGAGTTTTTCTTTTACCATAATTTAAGCTAAACTTTATAAAAAGCGCTCCCCTCCATCCCTTAACCCTTTCCGCGTAAATCCGCTTCTACTCTATTAAAATCCGCGCTTATCCGCTTATACATAAAATGGAAACGATTTTTCTGATTTTAATCTTAGTTATTCTCTTAGCCGGTTTCGGTTTAATTTGGCAACTCTTCAGATCCCAAAAAACAAATAAGGCCGAGGACAAATCTCTCTTGCTTCTTCAAAACCAAATCAACGAAATGAATCGCACTCTAGATTTAAAACTTGGCGAATCTGCCCGTGTTTTAGAACGTCAATTTTCTGAATCCGCTAAAATCATCAAAGAAATTACCCAGGAACTCACTAAAGTTGGCGAAGGCCAGAAACAAGTTATGAACGTCACTGACCAACTCAAAAACCTTCAAGATATCTTAAAAAACCCCAAACAAAGAGGGGTCTTAGGCGAATATTATCTAAACACCGTCCTTGAGAATGTCCTCCCGCCTGGCACTTGGGCCAGCCAATATGAATTTAAAGACGGCACCAAAGTCGATGCTGTTATTTTCGTCAAAGAAAAAATTATTCCGATTGACTCTAAATTTTCTCTAGAGAACTATAATCGCGTCCTTGAGGCCTCGGATGAAAGCGAAAGAAAACGTCTAGAAGAGGCCTTCAGAAATGATTTAAAAAATCGCATCGAGGAAACCGCTAAATACATCAAACCCTCTGAAGGCACTATGGAATTCGCCTTTATGTTTATTCCCTCTGAAGCCATCTATTATGACCTTTTGGTCAATAAAATCGGCGCCATTAAAGCCAACACCCGAGACCTAATTGAATACGCCATCAATGAAAAAAAGGTTATTATCGTCTCCCCCACCTCTTTCCTCGCTTATCTCCAAACCGTGCTTCAAGGACTTAAGGCCCTCCAGATTGAAGAATCCGCCAAAGAAATCAGAAAAAGAGTTGAAGAACTGGGACGCCATCTTGGCTCTTATGAAAACTATATGAAAAAACTGGGCATTCATCTAGGCACAACCGTTGGAATGTATAACAATGCTTATAAAGAATTAGGAAAGATAGACAAAGATGTTTTGCGTATTACCGGGGCCGCGGTTGATATGGAACCCCAAATCCTTGAAAAACCTCTTGAACTTGAAGAAATAGATTAATCTTTAAAAATGAATAGATTCAGAAAAAGATCTCTCTTAGCTATCACCGCAATTAGCATTATCGGTATCATTATAATCATTTTTGGAATGTACTATTTTAGCAAGAAAGATAATACTCAAACAGAAAATAACCCAAACAATAATCATCCAACAACAACCAAGTTAATCGAAATATCTTCCCCAATAGTCGGAGAAAAATTAGAACTGGGCGCCACTAAAAAAATAACCTGGGAATACTCACCCGAGTTTATCGAGAGCATAAAATCTAATTCCAACCTGGCATTCGAAATCCATTTAATATCTAATTCCCACGGTGGCCAAATCTTCGGCGATCCCGATAATTCCGAAACCAATGGAGGAAAAATTATGCAACCTGAAGAAATTTCGGAAATGACAAGTTTAGAATGGAAAGTTGGCGCCTTAAGTTATTTAGGATGTCCTCCCGGCGGCCTTTGTCCAACTGACAGAATAGCCGAATGGCAAAATATCCTCCCGGGGAAATACAAAATTGTAATTGGAATAAATAATGAAAATTGGGAAAGTGATGAATTTGAAATAACAGACTAAAACCCTAACGGTTATAGACGTCTAATTCATTCTATTTGTTTTAAATCAAAGACCATTAAAACAAATCCGCCCGGAGGCGGATGATCCAACGCCAGAACAATTAAAACCTATTTTTTCCTCTTTCTTAAAAAAGTGGGTATATCCCAAATATCACTTTCCCGCTCTTTCGATTTCTGACTTTGATCATTTTTTAAAACCTTCTCGGCCTCAACTTGTTTCTCATTTTTTTTGCCAAAATCTTCGTCTTTAGATATTCGTTTAGTATTGCTAAAATCTTCACTCGGACCATTCACTTTAGGAAATTCGCTAAATTCCGGCCGTCTATGACCGCCTAAATCAAAAAGAGAGTGTCCCATTTGTCCGGCTTGATTAAAACCAGTGGCAATTAAAGTTACTTTAATCTGGTTGGGTTTCAATTTTCGATCATGGTAGGCGCCGAAAATAATCCGAGCGCTCTGGTCCGCGGTTTGAGCCACCACCTTGGCCGCCTCGTTGATCTCAGTCATTTTCAAATCCCGGCCGCCAGATATCCCTAAAATTATCCCTTTGGCGCCTTCCGCATTAATTTCCAAAAGGGGAGAATTAAGCGCCTGATTAACAGCCACCACCGCGCGATCTGGACCGCTTGCCACCCCAATCCCCACAATCGCCGAACCCGCATCTTGAATAATGTTTTTAACATCGGCAAAATCTATATTAATAAGTCCCGGCGTAACAATCAACTCCACTATGCCCTTTAAGGCATTTTTAAGAACTTCATCGATAACTTCAAAGGCCTTTACTATCGGCGTATCTTTATCAATCACGGCAAAAATCCGGTCATTCGGAACCACAATTAAAGCGTCAACTTTGTCTCTAATTTTCGTTATGCCGTCCTGAGCAATCCTGTCTCTCTGGCTACCCTCAAAACCAAAAGGCCGAGTGGTAAAAGCCAAAGTTAAAGCTCCGGCCTGCTTGGCTACCTCTGCCACCACCGGCGAAGCGCCAGTGCCGGTTCCACCCCCAAAACAAGAAGCTATAAAAATTAAATCAGCGCCGCTAAGCGCCTCCGCTATTTCAGAACGATTCTCCTCCGCCGCTTGCCTACCGAGCTCAGGCGTCATGCCCGTTCCCAAACCTCTGGTCAAATTTCGACCAATATAAATTTTTTTCTTAACATCACAATGATCTAAATCCTGATGATCAGTATTGATAGCGATAAAATCAACGCCCCTCAAAATATCGCGATTCATTCTGGAAATTACATTCCCTCCTCCACCGCCAATTCCAACCACTTTAATACTAGCCAGTGGTGCGCTAGGATTATTACTTTTCTCTTTATAATTTCTTTTAGCTTTTTTAGCCATGTTTTTTAAGGTTTAAAATAGTTCAAAAACTTCCTTATCGTACCTCCAAAACCTTTAAAACGCAAATCAGTCGGCCTCCAATTTTCTTGATCCGCTCCCCAGAGCACTAACCCCAAAGCATTCACAAATTCCGGATCTTCAACTGCTTCTTCAAAACCAGAAGAATTGAAATACCACTCATCTTTATTAGTAAGACCAATTTGGCTAAAAAGCTTAAGTTCCTGCCGAGCCAACTCTGCCATTCCCGGCAATTTTGCTCCTCCTCCCACCAACACCACTCCTCCGGCCAATTTTCCGGCTCTGCCCAAAACCTTAAGTTCGTTATTAACAAATTCAAAAATTTCACTCAAGCGCGCCTCAATGATCTCCGCCACGAATCGCCGCGAAATCATTCCTTCGCTCCCTTCAAAAAATTTTTTAATCTCAATATTCTCTTTGGACCCCACTTCTTTCGATATGGCATATCCAAAATTCAATTTCAGATTTTCCGCCGCTAAAACAGGAATCTTTAAACCCACAGCCAAATCTTTGGAAATATTACCGGCTCCAACTGGAAATTTAGCCAGTCCAATCAATCTATTTTCTTCATAAACACTAAATCCAGTCGTCCCAGCTCCAATATCCACCACCACTGTCCCTAAATCTTTCTGAACTTTACTTAAAACCGACCGACTGGTGGCGAGTGGCGTAAAAACCAAACCTCCAATTTCTCCACCGGAAAGTTCAATGATTTTTATTAAATTTTTAATATGCGGAGTAAAAGCATCTACCACCAAACTACTAACCTCTAATCGATTGCCGCTTAGACCTAAGGGGTCAATAATATCGCCAATGCCATCAATCATAAAATCCTTAGTAACAGTATGAATAATCGTTCGATTCGGACCCAAATTAACCGCTTGGCTCGCCCTAATCACCCGATCAATATCATCTTTATAAATCTCATTATCGGCGCGCGAAACAGCCACGATTCCCTTAGAAGTCTGAGCTTTAACTTGTGGGGTTCCTAAACTAACATACAAATTCTCGGCCGCCCTCCGACTAACCTTTCTAATTCCGTTCATTACTCGACCAATACACTGCGAGGCCTCGGTTAAATCAAAAATACTTCCTCTTTGAATGCCCAAAGATGGTTCTTTAAAAACTGCTCGCAAGATCGGCCCTCCTCTACCCTTCTCTGCCACCACTGCTTTAATCGAAGAAGTTCCCACATCAATACCGACTACAAAGTTTTTCCCCATAATCAATTAATTACTCTTAATTTACCTCACTTCACATAAATCCACAAGTCCAATTTTTATAATTTATCCAAAAGTTTTTCTTCTAATCGCTCCATTTTAGCGGCCTGAAATTTATTTTTATGATCAAATCCCAAAAGATGCAGCAACCCATGAATCAACATCGCCTCCAAATTTTCCTGTTTGCGAGATATATAATCCGGATTAAGATATATCTCGCCTAAATGATTAAATCGCCTATCTAGTTTTGGCTCACGAAAAATTAAAGGAGATAAGGCAGGAAAACTTAAAACATTAGTGGTTTTATTCTTTTTTTTGAATTTTAAATTCAGCTTCCGCATAATGCGATCGCCAACTAAATACACTTCTAAAACCAAACCCTGCTTCTTTAAAAAAGAAAGGGTCTTTTTGATCGCGCGAATAATCTTACCCTCTAATTGATGAAACCTCTCGTGAGCGCTAAAAACACGAATCTGATTGGTCATCACTTCTCACTTTGAAGTTTATTTTTAATAACCCCAGCCACCTCTTTACCATCGATGCCCCCTTCAAATCGCGCCAAAACTTTTTTCATTAAAACTCCGAAGTCCTTCTCTCCGCCTCTCATTTCTTCTTCAATGGCTAATTCAACCTCCTTAAATTCTGGAGCTTGAGGCAAATAATCGTCAAAAAATTTAAGTTCGGATTTTTCTTTCTGCGCTAAATCCTCTCGGCCTCCTTTTTGAAAAAGCCCTACCGCCTCTTTTCTTTTTTTGGCTTCTCTTCTTAAAACTTCGATAATTTCTTTATCGCTTAAAACCACCGCCCCACTGCCTTTTCTTTTCTCGATTTCTAGATTACGAATTAAAGATAAAATAAATCTCAAAACCGCCGCTCTTTCTTTTTCGCCGGCCTTAAGCGCCTTCTTTAGCTCTTGATTAATTTTTTCTAAAATTCCCATCTAAATCAAACCTAACTTTTTAAGCCGGCTAATCTCTTCTTTTTTGGCGTGACGATGCAAAGCCGAAAGGCGCCGCTTACGTTTATTTAAAGGGCGCGTTCGGGAACGCCGTTTTTTAACCTCTTTTAGAATTCCGCTTTGCTTAATTTTTTTAGAAAAGCGGAAGACTAAGGCGCTCGCCGACTCGCCTTCTTTTTTGGTTACTTTAATCATAGTTTAAATTTTTTTAATTCTTGGGATTATTAACAATCATCTGAACCGGACCGCCTCCATCATCTAGAAATCGGGGAATAATATGCATATGAAGATGGTCAACTTCTTGCCCGGCCGCCTTCCACTGATTTATTCCTAAAGTAAAACCATTAGGGTGAATTGACTCTAAAAGCAATTTTTCTACCGCCACCACCGCCCCCCAAAAAGGCTCGCGTTCACTCTCCGGCAAATCCAAAATTGTCTCTGAGTGGATTTTAGGAATCACTAAAGTGTGTTTAGGAGACCTAGGATTAATATCTAAAAAAGCCAAGGAGTGGCTGTCCTCATAAACCACCTGAACCGGCATTTCTTTATTAACCAAAGAGCAAAATAAACACTTCATAAATCAAGCATCCTCTATTTATCAATCGGTTTATCTTTTAATCTTTTCTGAATCTCGGGCACTATTTTATCCAAAATTACGGTTTCCTGCAAGCCCGTTCTTAAATCCCTAATAATGGCGCTCCCTTCAAAGATTTCCTTCTGGCCAAAAATTACAGCTAACAAACTTCCTTGTTTATCAGCCAATTTCAACTGGGCCCTAACCGATTCCTTACCTAAAGCTTCTGTCACCGAAATTCCGGCTATCCGTAAATCCTCTATCACTTTAAGCGCCTTGCGTTTTGCCAAGTCACCCACATGAACCACAAAAATCTTGCGCGGAGCCCTAGGAATTAATTTAACTTCTTGAGTTTTCATCACTTCAATCAACCTTTCAAAACTCACCGCTCCGCCTACTGCCGGCACAACTCTTCCGCCAATCAACTCTCCCAAATAATCATATCGGCCGCCTGCCGGCAACGCCCCCACTTTAGAATCTTCAACCAAAAATTCAAAAACTGTCTGACTATAATAATCTAATCCTCTAACCAAAAAATTATCCAAGCTGTAAGAAATCTCTAAATCTTCAAGATACTCAAAAACCGACTTTAGATTGCGGCTGCAATTGACACAAATTTTATCTAAGAAGTTAGGGGCTTTTTCCTTAAAGGGCGCGCAATTCTCATTTTTACAATCCAAAAGTCGTAAAGAATTATTTTTCAATCTTCTTTCGCAATTAGAACAAAGATTTTTTTCGTAACGCTTATAATAATTTTGAAGCTGGCGCTTATAATTCGGCCGACAAACTTTGCAACCAATTGAATTAATTTTTAAAACATAGTTTTTTATCTTTAACCCCTTAAGTAATCTATCGAAAACTGAAATAATTTGAGCGTCATAAATCGGATCATTTAATCCTCCAATAATCTCAAAACCAATTTGGAAAAATTGTCGCAGACGCCCGGCTTGCGGATTCTCATGTCTAAAAAAAGGACCCTGATAAAAAAGTTTAACCGGCTGGCCAAGCGTGCTAAGTCCATGCTCTAAGTAAGCCCTCATAACTCCGGCTGTCCCTTCTGGTCTCAAAGCCAAAACATCACCTCCTTTTGTTTTTAAAGTGTACATTTCCTTCTCGACAATATCGGTCTCCGCGCCCACTCCTCTTTCAAAAAGTTCCGCCTTTTCTAAAATAGTTGTATCAATTCTCTGGAAGTTATAAAAATCAGCTAATTCCCTGGCCACCCTTTCTACTCTTTCCCACCACAACTGATCTTGGGGCAAAATATCGCGCATACCCTTAGGAGCTTGAGGAAACCTAGGTTCATTTTGATTTTTTTTACCCGGAATTTTCTTAGAGGATGACATATCAATTTAATAACTAGGGGCGGCAAAGGCCCTAAAACTATCAAGTGGCCAAAGCCGCAATCTGGCTAAACCGACCACATCTTTACGCTTAACCATTCCCCAACTCCTAGAATCAAAACTGGCGGTTCGATTATCTCCCAAAACAAAATATTCGTCTTTGCCTAAACTAATCAAATTATCCACCCCGGCGGTTATCGTCCCAGGAATTAAATACGGCTCAGAGAGAATAAATCCATCTGCATCTTTATTATTAAAAACAACCACTCCTCCAGTTTTAATTTGAATCTTTTCTCCTGGCAACCCGATAATTCTCTTAATAAAATAAGTCGAGTCCCCTTTATACTTAAAAACCGCCACCTCTCCTCTCTCTGGAGACCTAAAGCGATAAGTCAGCTCATCAACTAATAAATAATCGCCATTAGAAAAATTCGGCGACATGCTGGCTCCGCTTACCAAAAATGGTTGAATTAAAAAAGTCCTAATCAAAAACACCGAAACGACGGCAATTAAAGCCACTTCCAAAACTTCAAAGATAGATACTAAGAATTTTTTCATACCTATTTAAAATATTGGTACTATTCTATAATAAAATCAAATCTCTTTCAATAAGAAGAGGGAATTCCCCATAAATCCAAGGTTTCAAAAAAACAAACTCTCATAAAATAAAGATGACCAAATCTGATTCTATTAAATGGCCTCGATTTAAACTAATTATCGGACTAGGCAATCCAGGTGAAAAATACGCGAAAACCTACCATAACACTGGCTTCCTGGCTTTAGAATACTTAAAAAATCACCTCATCTCCCGGGATCAAAAATTCAAAAAAATTATTCCTTTCGAATATATCAAAATAAACAACTTAATCTTAATCAAACCCACTCTTTTTATGAATCAGTCAGGGCGATGCGCCACCAAAGCCATCTCGTTTTTCAAAACTCCCAAAGAAAAAATGTTAGTCATTCATGACGACAGCGATCTTAATATCGGCCGCTATAAATTGGATTTTGACCGCGGCGCCGCCGGCCACAAAGGCGTTATTTCGATTATTGAATCTTTAAAAACAAAAAAAATCTGGCGCCTTCGAATCGGTATCAGGCCAAAAACCGCCGAACCTAATCAACCCGCGTCTTTTCTTCCTAATAAAATAAAATCCGGTGCCTTGGTCCTTAAAAAAATTAGTCCCCGAGATTATTCTATTTTAGAATCAATATTTGGTGAATTAATTTTAAAATTAATCAAAAAAGAAAAACCTTGAGAAATTGGTTTTATTTCCTTAAGCGGCAAAGTCACCTCAGAGATTCCCGGCTCGCTCTCAAGCGACTTTTTAAAATCTAGAACCTGGTTTTGAGTTCTGGCCTCTCCTTGAAGAGTCAAAGAAGCGTCAAAATTCTGAAAACTAAATTTAGTTAAAGTAATGTCGTTATTCTTTAAAAAATTAAAAATTTTATCCAAAACCAAAGTTCTTAAACTTTTAGACCCTCTAGCTTCAACTACTAAATCTAATGAACGATTAAAAATCTTTGCCTCGGCCCCCAGAAATCCTACTTCCAAAAATTGTTTATTATCGCCAATCGGCGACTGGGACTCTAAGACTTGATTTCTTTTAATTAAGAAAAAATTAGTCGCTAGAAACAGAAACAGAAGAAAACCAACCGCCACCGGAACAAGCACTCTCCAAAATCTCATAAAACTCAAAACCTGTTCCATCCTAAACTCGTCTCTCGCAGTTGTCCCGAGTAAACTAATATCTCTATCTTCCTTTCTTTTTACCACGCCCCGCAGTCCGGTCCCTAAAACCGAAAACCATTCAGCTCCTATCGGCCGGTCCAATCTTAAAATTAAATCTTTAGTAACAAATGAAAAATTACTGACGATAATTTTTTTAATTTCATCATTTAAACCCGAAGTTACCAAAACCACCGCCTCAATTTTATCCAACCAATGCTGGCTGTAAAAATTCATCACCTGGCGAAAATTACTAATAATAGTCGTTTTAAAATCCAAAAGCGAAATCACCCTCTCTTCACCGTGCAAATCTCGCCAAAAATTCAAATACTCAAAGTAAAATTGCCCTTTTCGAATAATAACAAAATCCAGAATATCATTGTCCAAAACCAAAACTACATAGGACTTATCTTTATCGATTCCTATTCCCTGCTCCCTAACTAAGCGATTAATCGCTAAAGCCCTGGACTCAAAAACCACAGGGAAAAATCTGGCCTCTTTTAAAACCTTATTGAAATCATCAATTACTCCGCGGTCAATAAAAGCCCCTAAAACATCCAACTTCTTTTCATTGTCATCTTTGGCAACAATCTGCCATCCGGTATAAAGCTTCGTCAAGTCGGTTGTGGTTGCCATTTGAATATTAAGATTCACTGCTTCGTTAATATTTTCATCATCAATATCCGGCAAATTAATAACCTGACTATAGATATTGATTGAACTTAAGCACACTGCCACCGAAACCACCTCGCCCCCGCCCATTCTTCCAGGAATCTGGCTTTTTAATTTTTTAAGCGCTTGAACCAAAACCTGGTAATTTAAAATCTGCCCCCCCCTAATCACGTCTTTGGGCAAACGCAAACTTATCATTTTCCATTCCTTACCATCGAATTTAGCAAACCGCAAAGCCGAATTCGAAATTTCCAAACCCCCGACTGCCATTTCAATCCTTAAAAATATCCTTAATTTCTCCAAAATAGATAATTTTCTAGTCATTTAAAGTTAAAAAATTTACTGTTCAATAAATTTTAAACACTCTGTTTCACTACTAAATATTACAATCTTCTCCAGCGCATTCTACTCCTCCCCAGCCGCCTGTCTGTTTTAAAGAACCAATACTCACCTCTCCGGTAATTTTATCAAGCGACACAATCATCTCTATTTTCCGGCGCCTACCAGACACTCCAGCATTAGACATAACAAATATTTGATTGGAATTAACATCTGGCAGCCCCATGCTTCCCTGGCAAGGAGAATTGTGATGAATCACAGTAACCGCAGCTTTATCTGGCCCGATAAAAAAATTATAAACGCAATTTTGTTCGCCATTAACATTAAACTCCCGATTAATCACTAACTGACCCAAAGCATCATTCGCGCCAGCCAAAGCTACTCCTAAAGCCCGATTGGCCGCCTGAAAACCAAAAGTGGCGTGAACAAAATTATAGATTAAAAATGCCAAAGTAATGCCGATTAAAAGCAACATTCCACCAATCAAAAAAACCATAGACAACATAGCTTGACCCGTACTGAATTTCGAACCCTTCTGATCTTTAGGCCTTCGAAATTCTAGTATCAGGGCCTGTCCTAATTTATTCAATCTAAAAAAATTCGTCCTCAACTTCATATTCTCTAATTATACCCTAACTCTTAGAACTTTATCCCATGCCAACTCAAAAGATTTGGTGTGGGACTATCACCTTTAACCTAACACCTATAACCCCTAACTTAATTTAGGGACTAAAATTAACAATCACGTCATCCACCACTGGTGTTGTATCTTGAATACCATTTGATTTAAGCCGCAACCGATAACGAAAATAGCGAGCGTTATAATGATGTCGCCTCTCAAGATTAGTATAGAACACCTTATTATCCACATCCCTCTCCACTTTATAAAAAGTGCTGGAAGTATTATCCGGTCCCACAAATTTCCAGCTATTATTTTCACAACCTGGTGGTGGTAGCGGCCCTACTCCTTCGACCCCAAGGCATTCAGTCGCAAACTGTAAATACACTCCAGTCCCATTAACATTGATATTTTTGCCAATCACACTGATAGAATTAAATTGAACGCCTCCAACTACACCAGTATCAAAAATCGAGGACTCAAGATCGCCGTAAGTTGAAGTAGCAAACCAATCAGTTCTGGTTCTAAAATCTACAATGTCACAAAAATAAGAACCTATAACAACACAATCAAAAACAAACCATCCCACCACATCATTCCAAGCCCACCCCCAAAAATTACTGGGTGGCTGGTCTGAAGTTATAGGAACAACATTTATGTTATAAAAATATGCCGTGCTTGGACAATTCGAATTTGGAGTATTAGTGGTACCGCAAAAACTTATCCAACCCACAGCATCGTTCCAAGCCCAACCCGAAAGATTGCCAGCGCCATTATTAATAACTTTATAATCACTAGTACTACAAATAGTCGTCATTCCAGAAGCATTTCCATTTAGACCACAATTCAAAGAAATCTCTCCTAAAGAAGAACTGGCATAGCCATCTAAACCCTTAGCTCCAACCATTACTTTATCTGGACTATAAAAATCCATCCAGCCAATAATATCGTTCCAGGCCCAATGATCCGTCGAAGTAGAATGAATATTAGTTATCGCTTGAACTCGCCACCTCCCCGTAAAACTATCTCGCCCAAAAAATCCTAAAATTGCCAAAACAAAAATTCCTATTAAAAAATATCCCCAATTTTTTCTAAAATTTAAAATTCTTTTATCCATTTCAGTAAACAATATTAGAAATCACCACCGAACCCACGCTACTGGCAAAACTCAAATTAGAAGAAGATACAAACCCTTGAAAAGAACTCGTTACTATTCCCCATGGATTAGATACTGTCGACCAAATCGTCTGCCTTATAGATCGACTTGTATGCCGAGTTAAAAGAGTCGAGAAAGTATTAGTTGCGCTCATTGGCCACTTATAAATTATGGTTACTTTTTTAGTCGACGGATCATCTTCTAATAGCCCCGAACATGGCGGCGAGCTTGAAACCCGATTATTATTATCCCGACAAACATCTTCAAGATAAAAATAACGGGTATAAGTCGTGGTAGACACCATAATTTGCTCCGCCCCAGAGCTCGTCGCAAAAGTTACGGCCGTAGAAGTTAAATGAAAGATATTGCTCGTACCCGTGGCTAAGGCATCAATATTATGCCAATTGGCCGACGCAAAAACCCGAACTTTCTCAACTAATTCTCGCCCCAGGGCCGCTCCAATTTTTGACTCGTTGGTCTCAGCGCTGATTTTTAAAGTCGGCGCGATAATCATAATTACCCCGCCAATCAAAATCATTCCCACCACCACCGCCACCAAAACCTCGATTAAAGATTGCCCTTTTTTATAAAAATTACTTTTAAAACTCATCTTAAATAAATCTTAATCATTTAAATATCTAGGGTGTTGTATAAGTTATTACCCCAAAAGACGAAACTGAAATTGTTGACGAAACCGACTGGTTGTTTACTAAATAAATCGCTACGCTACTTGTCTCAATGGCGTTAGATACATTTCTAAGTTCTCCTACAACTTCTGAAAAAGAAATCGCCCGGAAACATTTTTCAGGCCCCGGCGGATCAGTCCAACCAGCCCAAGTTGTCGATTCATTATAATCAATCGCAGCCGGCAAAGTATTCCTATAAGCAATTTTTCCCGGGTAATAGTAACCGTCATTAGTAAAATAAATTCCGTAATTAGACCATCTGCTTGATCCGCCGCACATTTTCCTCTCAAAAAATACCCCCCAAGTAGTTTCTTTCTCCCAAGCCACTGCCCTATCTCGCGCGTTATTCAAAGAAAAAACAATGTTTTCCACCGAAGTATCAAATTTTTTCCGAACATTCTGGCTAAAAAAATTAACCATAATTACCGCCGTGATGACCGCGATAAGCGACACCACCACTAAAAACTCAATCAAAGTAAAACCCTCTCTCCGAGAATTCCTCATCTCACTAATCATAACACATTTACCCCAAACTATTCTGAAAAACTGAAATAAAATTCGCTTAAAACTGAGAAGTTAATTGATAAATCGGCAAAATAATCGAAACTGCCACAAAACCCACAAAAATACCCATAGTGAGCAGTAACGCCGGCTCCACAAAAGCCACTAAGGACTTAACACTAGTTTCTATTCGAGAAGCGTAAAAATTAGCCAGTGTTTCTAATACATCCTCCAAATGGCCAGCTTTTTCTGATATTCCAATTAAATTAGTCACCAACTTCGGAAAAACCACTTCTCTCTTAAAGGCCTCGCCCACAGTAAGCCCTTTGGCTAAACCCTCTTCGCTAATTCTTCTTAAACTAAACTTAAATTCATCCACATTAACTGTGTCCGCCGCAATATTGATTGTCTGCATAATTGGCAGGCCCGCCTTCATAAGCGAGCTAGTGGTTGAAGCAAATCTCTGCACCGCCAGTTCCCGATATACTTTTTTTACCAGCGGCAACCGGCTAAAAACCTTCTGAATCAAATGATGACCAATTCGATTTTTCCAGAAAAAATAAGTTCCAAAAGTAATCAAAACCAAAAAAACCGATCCAAAAATTAAAGCGTTCGCGTTTATAAAAAGACCGACCGAAAAAACTACTCGCGAAAAAAAAGGTGGGTTGATACCACTCTCATCAAAAATTTTAGCGATTTTAGGCAACGCAAAAGTCACCAAAAAAACGAAAATCATCACCGAGGTCACTAACAAAATCAACGGGTAAATCATCGCTGACTTAATGCTGTTTCTAAGTTTTGCCTCTTGCTCCAAAGAAACACTTACTTCTTCAAAGGTCTTCTGTAGATTTCCAGAAACCTCCGCGGCTTTAATTAAATTTATAAAAACCGGAGAAAATATTCGAGGGTATCGGGCAAAGGTTTGATAAAACGGTTGACCTCTCCCTAAATTATCCCTTACTTCCAGTAAAAAATTCCGCATCGCGGGCTTTTCAAAATCAGCAATTAAAATATCGATAGCGGAAAGCAAATCCGTACCTACTTTAAGCATTAAAGCCAGATACCGAGTCAAAAATATTTTGTCAGTTAAATTTATTCCTCCAAAAATCCGCCGCGCCGCCCGGCTGCCTCCAGCTTGAATCGGCCTCACTGATATCGGTTTAAGTTCCTTACCCACCAAAAACTGCAAGGCCTGCTGGAAAGTATCTGTTTCCAAATCCCCCTCGCTCATCTTGCCATTTTTATCTGAAGCTAAATAATGAAAAAGCATTTCCTATATATTATAACCTATCTCACCTTTACTACCCTAATAAGTTTGTCAACTATTTTTAAAAAGACCTCTAGTTCAAAATAAACGGTATTTTTTATTGGATTTTTTACGTTAGGCCTTTTGGCTACGGAAAAAATTCAAGAAAAAATATGCCCGCTTAAACCAACCCTAAAAAATAAAACCAACTTACTCCCTAATCACCCTCAAGACCTCGTCAATCGTCGTCATGGCAAGCTCCACTTTCATTAACCCGTCCTCAAACATCGTTCTCATCCCGTTTTCTCGCGCCGTCATCATCAATTTCTCCAAAGTAAAATCCTTGCTAATAATTACTTTTTTAATTTTCTCATTCACATCTAAGTATTCAAAAATTCCCAACCGGCCTCGATAACCAGTTGTCCCGCAATTCGAACAACCCTTACCTCTGTAAAAATTTTTAGGCAATTTAACTTGGTTAGGATCCAAAGCCAATTCCGTAAGCTGATTCCGAATCACATCTTTTACTTCCGGCTCAATTTCATAAGAAGAAATACAGGTCTGGCAAATTCTCCTCACTAATCTCTGAGCAATAATCAAATTCAAAACCGAAACCACTAAAAAAGGCGGCACTTTTAAATCAAAAAGTCGGGGTATCACTGTCGGCGAATCATTAGTATGCACCGAAGACAAAAGCAAATGCCCGGTTAAAGCCGCCTGAACCGAAATTCCGGCTGTCTCCGCGTCTCGAATCTCACCCACCATAATAATATTCGGGTCTTGCCTTAAAATCGCTCTAAGTCCCGAAGAAAAAGTAATACCAGCTTGAGTGTTAATCTGAGTTTGGTTAACGTAGCGCATATTATATTCCACCGGATCCTCAACTGTAACAATATTGACTTGTGGCCGGTTTAAAATATCCATCAAAGCGTAAAGCGTCGTTGTTTTACCTGATCCAGTTGGTCCACAAATCAAGACCATGCCGTAGGCCGTCTTAAGATTTTCCCTCATCAACTTCACATCGTCCGCTAACACCCCTAATTCTTCCAAAGAAAGCGGCTTTTGAGCCGCCTCAAGTAACCGCATCACCACCTTCTCGCCGTAAAAAGTCGGTAAAATCGAAACCCTAACATCAATCACTTGATTAACAATCTGATAATGAAAACGTCCGTCTTGAGGCTTAAAATGCTCGTCGATTTTAAGACCAGAGAGAATCTTAATTCTAGCCACGAGCGCCGAATGAATCGCTTTGGGCATCCTCATAATTTCAAAAAGAATGCCGTCAACTCGATAACGAACCAAAGTCACATCTTCTAAAACTTCAAGATGAATATCCGACGCTCTTGAAGACATGGCGTATGACAAAAGATTCTCCACAATTGAGACAATCGGCAAAAGCGAAGCTGCCTCCTCAATTGTTTTGGCTTCCCCTCGAAGCGACTCCTGAATATTTTTTTCAATCAGCTGCTTAAAATCTTGAGATGATTGCAACCCATAAATGGCAAAGCCCCGATTCAAATCGCTATCCGTGGCCAAAAAAACATTAATCCTGGATTTAAGATGTTGCGATAAAAATTTAACCGTCTCCAAGTTACTCGGGTCAGTCATCGCCACATTAAAGCTTCCGTCTTTTTCTTTATTAAAAACGATCACCTCTCTCCTCCTCGCAATGTCTTCAGGCAAAATCTTAACCACTTCCGGATCAACGTTTTTAGTGTCAAGCTTAGCCAATCCCACTCCCAAAATCGAAGCTAAAAGATTGCCCAAATAAGTCGCCTCAACTACACCCTGAGAAATTAATAAATCTAAAATGCCTTGATTTTTACGCTTAGCATCATCAACGATAGTTTGAAACCGTTCTGCAGTCACTAGTCCCTCTTGAACCAATTTATTTTTAAGTTGTTCCTCTGGAATCGGTAAATGCATAAAAAAAATAATATTATTAGTCCCTCGCTCTTTAATAAAAGGGTGAGAAATTAAAAACCAAAAATTAATTTGTAAAAATCCCCTAAAGCAAACTGGCTCCAAAAAGAAGTTAAGTGGAAAATCGACAAAAGCCAGATCTTCATAATCATAGCAAAAATCGCCATTGGCATCCAAAAGTAATAAAACGGCATCCTACCCTTGGAAAGTAGAAAGTAGAAAGTAGAAAGTAGAACGCCTACTACAAGAATAGAAACAAGATAAAAAATAAATCCGGGGTAACCGGTCAAAAAAATTCCCAAAGCTATTAGTCTAATCTCTTCGTCTTCAAAAAATCTTTCCTCAAATTTTTTATTCAAAAACCTTACTGCTCCGCTAATCAAAAACGAAGCTAAGAGCGCCAGAAACCATGGCCCAAAAAACCTGACTCCCACATAAGAAATAAAATAACTTATACTTTGATACGGCGGCAAAAGATATCTGGTCATTTCACTTCCTTGCCAAAAACTATATTGCAAATACGACCAGTAGAAAAGTATGCCAAAAATAATTAGAACGCTTAAAGTCCAAATTATTTTTAAAAATTTAGAGAAACTGACGAATCCATCACTCTTTTTTAAAGGGTAAGAAAAAAACCAAAAAGAGCGCCGATAAATTATCTGCGCTCCCAAGGTTACTAAAATCGAAACTAATACTATCCGATCAACTAAGTTCATCTAAACGATTATGTTTAGAGATTTAATCCTGGCTGAGTTCCAACTTCATAGAGCCCACTAGAAGTTCCTCCGTCATTCTCAGAACTACTAGCAAACTTAGTACTTTCTAATCGAGTATTAACTTCAAAACCGCCAGATCCATCAGTCGCGTAAGCATAATAAGAACTGGAACTATTCGGCGAAACCGGATCAACTGGATAGGCAGAAACTGGAGCTCCGGAACTAATCGTATTTAAATTAACCGGTATCCAACCAACTCCACCCACATTTCTCTTATTTGACTCTGTTGTACTCGCAACTATAGTAATAGCCGCCGCAAAACGCCCGCCGCAATTAGCTATAGGTGGACGAGGAACAGAAGCTGCCGCATCGCTCGAAATAGAAATATAACACACACTTAAAGCCGTGCTACTCCCGTAATTAGGCGCACTCACATCCGCTCCATATAAAGACAAAGCGCTTTTCAAAGTGGCGAAATCCGAAGTCCTGGTGGAGTCCCGAGCTTGTCTTAATAATTCGGCCGGATTTAAAGTTAAGATCACGACCGTCGCCAGAATCGCGATAATACCAATTACAATCAGAAGCTCAATCAAAGTAAAACCCTTCACCTGTTTTCTAGGCATTTATATTTATTTATTTTCTTTAAGACCTTTTTCCTTTAAATTCGACCTTTGCAAAACCTGAAAGTATTATAGCATAGATTGATTTTCGCCTTAAAAATCAAGTGTGGATAACTCCCAATTTTGCGTGAGAGTAAACGAACCAACAAAATTGAGTACCCCGCCTTTGGCGGGGTTGCCTATCAAGTATTTCTGCCTATTCCCGCTTCTAAAATTTCCATATCTGCGTCCCTCGCTCCTTTTCAAGAGTGAGGGATACGCTTCTATATCATAGCTAAACTTTTAATTACTCGCTTAAAATCCTCTGGCTCTTCGGCTTCAACCTTAATCCGCTCGCCATTAATTTTCGTAAATTCCAAGGACTCCGCGTGCAACATCAATCTACCTGGATTAAATATCCCAATTTTTGTTTTTGCATAAATCTTATCTCCCACTACCGGATGCCCAATTAAAGCCAGATGCACGCGAATCTGATGAGTTCGACCTGTCTTTGGAAAAACATTGAGCGACGAAAAATCTTGAAAAGATTTCTTGTTGCTAAAACCTTTAACCTGCAACCTATAACCTGCCATCATTTTATATTCAGTTATCGCCTTCTTTTCCATTTTAGAAGAAAAAGTTGTTCGTTTTATGGTCCCAGATTTTATCCCAATCGGCTGGTCAATTATTCCCTCCCTCTTTTCGATTAACCCATAAACCAAAGCTATGTATTTTTTTATGATCTTCCTTTCTTGAAACAACGACTTTAAATATTCAAAAGTCGCCTGATTTTTCGCCACCACCATCACTCCGGAAGTATCTCTGTCCAACCGATGCACAATTCCCGGCCTCAAATCTACTTGCCCTGAGTTTGTCGAAGGGTCCCCCACTCCCTTTACCTCTGGGTAATTTTCCAAAAGCCAATTCACTAAAGTTTCCTCCTTTTGGAAATTTGAAAATTGATCATTGAAAATTCTCGTCCGATGGACGAGGAGTCCCGCCGGCTTATTTATAACCAATAAATCCCCATCTTCATAAACTACTTTTGGTAAATCCATTGGCGTTTAAATTAAATTCAGCTTAACCACCTCCGGCACCGTAAAAAATTCAAGCGCCCCGCCTAATTTAATGCCTTTAATCTTATATTCCCTATCCAACCATAAAAATTCTTTAATTTCGGAATTAATTTGAATTTCGCCTCGATAATCAACAAAATATAAATCCATAATTAAAGGCACTTTTTCAAAATGCGCCTCACCTTCATATCTTTTAAAAAATGAAAATGCGTTAAATTAACCTGTAATTCTTCATGCAGTTCCCGCCTTAAACATTCTTCAAAACTCTCGTCTCGCTCATGCTTGCCTCCAGGAATAATAAATTCCTCCTTGCCTCTTTTTCGAACCACCAAAAGCTTGCGATCTTTAATCGCTATGGCTCCAATTTTATGAATTCCTTCTTGAGGAATATCTCCGCAAAAACAGGTCTTAAACATAGGTGAGTGTGGATGGAATGGAAACCAAGACCTTTGTCTTACTGTGCCCCGTAACAAACTTTCCATCTCCTCTGTGGGCACACTTGGAATTGAACCAAGGGCCTCTGTCTTATCAGGACAGCGTTCTACCACTGAACTATGTGCCCATCAATGGAAAGTTTGGTATCGGGGTTAGGACCGTGTTTTATTTCACCCGCCTAAATTTTACGCAGTAAAACTTGGGCGGGCAAGCTAAACTACACGCCCTTTAAAAATTTTGACTACTTAAAACTACCTCAACGTAAGCCTTAATAGCCATCATAATTTTTCTTTTGATTATAGTATTAGAAAGTGTTACTGAGCAAGTTCTGTGTCTAAATGACTCTTCGTACAAAAAACTTGCTTTCTTGTTTTTAGTTATATATGGCTTATAAAATTGATATTTCTTAAAACCCAACTCGTTCTTCCAAAATTGACTTGATTTTAATTTTACAGAAGTTAAAGTAGAAGAATCGTAAATGGGTTTTTATAAGCATCCATAATTTAGCTTACTCCCCAGTTTTGTTTGCGCGGTTAGCTCAGTGGTAGAGCGTTTCGTTGACATCGAAAAGGCCAGAAGTTCGATCCTTCTACCGCGCACCCTTAAAAAATTTCTTTCCCGTATTTAATCCCCCACCTACAAACCTAAATTCAGTTGAGACGCTTTTTCAATATTGAAATGAGCGGCTTCGCCATCAAAAGATTTTAATTCCGTTGACTCATTAAAGCTTAAAACCAAAAACCTCGCTCCCCAAATATAAAACATCAAAATAACAGTCAGAAAAATGCCCGCGAAAATAATTAAAATCTTATCAAAATGTTCTCGAAAAAAAATTTTCATTTCTTATTATTTAAAAAATACTTTTCCTACTACCGTCACGTAATAACCCTCGGCTCCCCTGTTAATATCAAAATTATCAAAATTCAACAGGAACTGATTCGATTCCCTTTCTAATCTCCTCATTAACGCCACAATATTGCTTAAATCTCCGCTTAATCGAATTGAAAACTGAGCTTGTCCAAAACCCTCCTCATTTGGTAAAACCTCATTGCCTTGAAAACTAAAAGTAATGCCAACTTGGTAATTCGAGGCCTCCCTATCCAACCATCCTGAAAAATTAACCACTAATTCATCTCTTGTGGCGATTAAACGCTCAAGAGCTTGGCTAAATCGAACAGCTTCTGTTTTTTCTTTTTTAAGACTCGCCAAAGTCCCCGTTAAATTAGAACCCTGTCTAATCAAGCTCTTTTTTTCTACAATCTCTTGAATATTTTTGTTAATTTGAGCTCGAGACCAATAAAAAGCCGGAATAAAAATCATCGCTCCGCCTAAAATTATCCCAAGCGTAATCCAAATTTGGCGCCGATAATCAGATGACATCCTTTTTATTATAACATATACCCCGTAGGAAATTAGATATTTTTTGCTTTATTTCAAAAACCAAAGTTATAATAACTAACATCTATGGAACCAATCTTCTACAACTCTTTAAATTTAGCGCTCGAAAGCAATTACTCAAAATTGACTCGACTAAAAAACCATTACCAGACTTGGCAAAGAGCCTGGGAAAATATTCAAAATTCAGAAAAGCAAAGTTATAATCCCGAAAAAGAATGGCAAAAATTAGAAAATCTAAATATCAAGCTGTGTCTCTTAGGCGACCTCTCATTTCCTCCTTTACTTCAAGAAATTCCTCACCCGCCTTTTGGTCTCTATCTTTTAGGCAACGACAAAATTATTTCTCAAGAATCAATCGCGATTGTTGGCACTCGTAAAGCCAGCCAAACCGGTAAAGAATTGGCTAAACATTTTTCCACCTCTTTAGCCCAAGCGGATTTAAATATTATAAGCGGCTTAGCTCTAGGCATTGACACCAAAAGCCACGAAGGCGCCCTGGAAGCTAAAAAAAACACGGTGGCAGTTTTTGGCAACGGCTTAGATTATATTTATCCCAGAATAAATGAAAAGTTAGCAAAAAAAATATTGGATCAAAGTGGCTTGCTGGTTTCAGAATACCCACCGGGCACACCCTCTCTTCCTTACCGCTTTCTTGAAAGAAATAGAATTATAAGCGGCCTCTCTCGAGGCATTCTAATTATTGAAGCCCCTGAAAATTCAGGATCGCTGGCCACTGCCCGTTTTGCCCTTGATCAAAATCGGGAAATTTTTGTTGTCCCCGGCTTTATTAATCATCCTAATTTCAAGGGCTCAAATGAATTAATCCGCCAAGGAGCCACTCTCGTCACAAAACCGGAACATATTTTAGAAGTGCTGAAACCAGAATTTTTAACCACGCCTAAAAATCCTCCAACAATTTTTAACATTACCCAGGAAGAATCTAAAATTCTAAATACCTTTTCCTCTACTCATCAAACCTTAAATATTGACAAAATTATTGAACTCACTAAACTTGACGCCCAGACAGTCAACCAAACTTTATCTTTCCTTGTTATTAAAAATTTAATCAAAGAAACTGAAAACGGCTATACCCTCTAAAATGCAAAATTTAAAAATTAAAATTCAAAATAGCAAATCAAAATTATAAAATTAATTTTAACTTATGAGTAAAAATTTCGATTTACGAAACCCCGCAGCCGGCAAGCTCGGTGTCCCGCCTCGGTGGGACTTGCCGAGCGAGGACAAGGAAGATTGGCCGCTGGAGCCAATCATCCGGGTTGAGTGAATTAAAATTTTTACTCATATAAAATTACTCCGGTTGATTTTTTAACTTTAAATTTTATTCATGAATTTAGTCATTGTTGAGTCCCCCACTAAAGCCAAAACCATCGGTCAGTTTTTAGGCAAAAATTACAAAATTGAATCTTCTTACGGACATGTTCGCGATCTTCCTAAAAGTAAACTCGGCATTGATATTGAAAATAACTTCGAACCTCAATATATCATCCCTAAAAAAGCCCAGAAAAACGTTACCGCCTTAAGGAAACTCTCGGAAAAAGCCGATTCTGTAATTCTAGCTACTGATGAAGACAGAGAAGGCGAAGCTATTGCCTGGCACCTCATACAAGCTCTAAAACTTGATGGATCAAAAATCCGCCGCATTGTCTTTCATGAAATCACGAAAAGCGCCATCAAAAACGCCCTAGAAAATCCCAGAAATATTCTTGAGGATCTAGTTAATGCCCAACAAGGCCGCCGGATTTTAGATCGCTTAGTTGGCTATAAACTTTCTCCTTTTTTATGGAAAAAAGTTGTCCGTGGACTTTCGGCCGGTCGTGTCCAATCTGTGGCTCTTCGCTTAATTGTTGACCGAGAAGAAGAGATTAAAAATTTTAAAGCCGAAGAATACTGGACAATTATCGTTGACTTGGAAAAAGGCCACGAAAATTTTGAAGCCGCTCTCTCTAAAATTAATGGCGAATCAATACCTAAACTCGGCCTCAAAGCCGAACCGGAAGCTAAAAAAATCGCCGGCGATTTAGAAAAATCTGAATATCAAGTTCTATCCTCGGAAAAAGCCAGGAATCAAAAAAATCCTCTGCCCCCATTTATCACCAGCACTCTTCAACAAACCTCTTCTCGTTATTTGGGCTACTCAGCCAAAAAAACCATGTTTCTCTCTCAATCGCTTTATGAACAGGGTTTTATAACTTATATGCGCACCGACTCGGTTAATCTCTCAAAAGAAGCTCTGGATTTATCTCAGGACTGGATAAAAAATAATTTGGATTCTAAATATCACCGCGAACCAAGAATTTTTAAAAGCCAATCCAAGCTCGCCCAAGAAGCCCATGAAGCCATTCGTCCTACCTCGCCCGATTTTTCTCCCCAAAATTTTGGCGGCGAAGCTCATAAAAAACTCACTAAAGACGAATATAAAATTTATGATTTAATTTGGCGCCGATTTATGGCCTCCCAATTGCCAGAAGCTGTCTTTGACGCCACTCGAGTCGAAATCGAAGCTAAAAATTCCGAAAATTCTATCGCCTATATTCTAAATTCTAATGGCAACATCCTTCATTTCGATGGCTTTCTAAAAATCTGGCCGGCTAAATTCGAGGACAAAGAAATTCCTAATCTTCAAAGAAATGATCAACTAAAACTAGTTGCCGTCAAACCCTCTCAACACTTCACTGAACCGCCTCCCCGGTACAACGAGGCCTCCTTGATTAAAACTCTTGAAAAATACGGCATTGGCCGTCCCTCAACTTATGCGCCCACCATCTCGGTTATCCAAGAAAGAAACTATGTTGAAAAAATCGAAAGACGTTTTCATCCCACCCAAATCGGCGCTATGGTTAATAAAGTTTTAACCGAACACTTCCCTAAAATTGTCGACATCGAATTTACTGCCAAAATGGAAGAAGAACTGGATCGAGTCGCCGAAGGCAAAAAAAAGTGGCAGGAAACTATCCAAGAATTCTATGAACCCTTCGCCAAAAACTTGGAACAAAAATATGAAGAAGTGGAAAAACAAAGTCCGGCCAATGAAACCACTGATGAAAAATGTGAAAAGTGTGGCAAACCGATGTTAATTAAATTCGGTCGTTTTGGAAAATTTATGGCCTGTTCCGGTTTTCCGGAATGCAAAAGCACAAAAACTTTAGGAGAGGGACCTAAAAAAATTGGCTTAAAATGCCCAAAATGTAAAGAAGGAGAAATTATCGAAAAAAGAGTTAACAAGGGTCGCGCCCGAGGAAAGATTTTTTGGGGCTGCAACCAATATCCGACTTGCGATTATGCCTCCTGGACTGATCCTCGTCTGGAAGAAAAAACTGATGCTAAAAACGAACCCTCCTCTGAAGAAAAACCTAACCCCTAACAACCTTCTATCTTGATTTTGATTTTGATACTTGACACTTGATACTTGAAACCCGAAACTATTTGAGTAATGACCGTAGAAGAAATCGCTACCAAAAACCCTAAGGGCCTGATTGGACAAGCCTTTGAATTTGCCCTAAAAACCCTTAAAGAACAGAAACGCGAAAACGGCGAACCTTATTTCGAACACTGTCGCCTGACAGCTGAATTTTTAAATGAGTGGCACCTCGACGAAGCCACTGTTGCTGCCGGTCTTCTTCATGACATCTGCGCCCGAACCAACACTACTCTTAAAGAAATTGAATCGCGATTCGGAAAAGAAGTGGCTTTTTTAGTTGAGGGTATGACTAAATTATCCTTAGTTAAGTACAAAAATACCGCCACCAAAATTGAAAATCTGCAAAAAATGATCTTGGCTTTAAGCGGCGACATCAGAATCATCCTCATTAAATTAGCCAATCGGTTGCATAATCTAAAAACTATCGAAGGCGTTCCCGAAAGTAGGAAAGAAAAATTAGCGCAGGAATCAAACGACATCTACGCTCCTCTCGCCAATTTAATCGGCATGCAAAACTTAGCTAGCGAGATGCACGAACTTTGTTTCCCTATTCTCTATCCTAAGGAATATGAATGGCTTATTAAAAACGTAAAAGACGAGTATTCCGATCGGAATGAATACCTAGTTCATTTCAAACCCTTACTAGAAAAAAACCTGGGAGAACATAATCTAAAACCGGTCTTTATAGATTTCCGCGCTAAACGCTATTCCAGTTTATATTTTAAGCTCTTAAAATATGACATGGATCTCTCAAAAATCTACGACTTAGTTACCACTTGGGTAGTTATGAAGGACGTTAAAGAGTGTTACGAGGCCTTAGGTATTATCCATCAAATCTGGCCGCCTTTGCCTGGTCGCATCAAAGATTATATCGCCTCTCCTAAACTAAACGGCTATCGCTCACTTCACACCACCATCATCGGTCCGGAAAATAAATACATCGAAATCCAAATCCATACTCCCCGGATGCACGAAGAAAATAAAAATGGGCTTGCTGCTCACTGGCTCTATAAACAAAACTTAGAAAAAAAAGAAGTGCCAAAATCCTTAAGATCCCGGTTCAAAGAAGTACCCTTAATTCGCCACCTCAGACGCTGGCAAAACAAAACCGTCAATTTGGCTTCGAGCTATCAAGAATTTGCCGAAATGACTAAGATTGATTTTTTTGAAGATAAAATTTTCGTCATTACTCCCAAAGGCGACGTCATTGATCTTCCCAAAGATTCAACCGCTATTGATTTCGCTTATAAAATTCACTCCGATATTGGCCAGAGCGCTGTAAGAGCCGAAATCAATAACTCCCTTAAACCTTTAAAAACCAAACTTACATCCGGCGATGTCATTAAAATCATCACCCAAAAAAACAAAAAAGCCGATCCCGAATGGCTCAAATTCGCTAAAACCATTCATGCTCGAAATCACATTCGCGAAACCCTCAAATCTAAAATTCTTCCGTTTTAATCAAACCTTAATAAAACTACTCGAAAATCCATTAATCTTATATTTATAATTTTAACATTTTCCTTAACTGCCAATCTTATCAAGAATACTTTTCAACTCTTCATCGGAAAAAAAACTAATGGTAATTTTCCCTTTGACGCCACGCTGTTCAATTTTAACCGGCGCTCCCAGCTTGGACGTCAAACCGGCTTCAGCCATTTTTATCTCTGCCGCTAAATGACTCCCTCCGGCTGAATCTCGCCGGCCGAATTCAACTTTGGCCTTAAGCTCTCGAGTCGTCATTTTACTGTCTAAGATATCATCAAATAACCTTTTCTGGGCCGCCGGATCAATCATTGAAAGCAATAATCGTCCGTGGGTCTCGGAAATTTGATTCTTGGAAAGCGCCTCCTGAATATAAACCGGCAAATCTAAAAGGCGAACCGTATTGGCTATCGCTTCTCTACTTTTTCCGAGCCGAGTGGCTATTTCCCTCTGAGTTAAATTAAATTCATCTTGCAACCGAGAAAAAGCCCGAGCAGTTTCAATTGGATTTAAATTCTCTCGCTGCAAGTTCTCAATAATCGCCATCTCTAGCCGCTCACGCTCAAAATCCAACCGCTTCACAATCACCGGCACCCTTTCAAGTCCTAATAATTTTGCCGCGAGTAGTCGCCGCTCTCCAGCCACCAAAATATATTCCACCTCTGTTCCGACTGACGTCTCCTTCTCTACTTTGGTTACAACGAGCGGCTGTAAAATTCCCACTTCCCTAATCGAAGATGCTAAATCTCTAAGCGATTCCTCATCAAAATCTTTCCTTGGTTGATGAGGATTAGGTTTAATTTTATCAACTTCAATCTGAAAAATTGCTTGCCCGCCTAAATTTTTATCTATAAAATTTGGACTGGCCTGCCCCGAGCTTATCGAATGATTCTCCTTATCTCCCAAAGATAAATCACTCTCTTGGCTTAAAATCGAAGCTGTATAATTTGAATTTGCCGCGGATTCTGCTTTATCCTCATCTTGATTTGCTACCGTGTTATTATCTCCATCCTTTTTTTTTATCGGCGGTATTAATGATTCCAATCCCTTACCTAAAGTCATAACAATAGTTTAAAATTTATTTTCTACATTTTTATTCGCAGCATTTCCTCCAAAGGAGGATCCTCCTTTGGAGGACGCACTAATTTGTAGATTGGAATTATTTATGTAACATTGAAATTCCCAAAATCAGGGCTGGAACCAACTTGAACCCCGGTTAATGTTTTTTCTTGAGCAGTAATCTCCTCGGCCAAATTTTTATAAGCTAAAGCACCGATCGAATCAGGCCGATAAAGCATGACTGGTTTTGAAAAACTAGGGGCCTCTGCCAAAGCCACGCTCCTTGGAATCTCGGTCTTAAAAACTAAATAAGGAAAATTGGTTCTTAGGTCCCTTGCCACTTCACGACTCAAACGTTCATTGCGATTATACATAGTAATTAAAGCTCCTGTAATTTTAATTTTATGATCCAAATTACCTTTAATTAAATCAATAGTTTGAAGAAGCTGCCCTAAGCCCTCTAAACTGTAATATTCAGCCTGAACCGGAATCAAAACCTCGCTCGAGGCCATCAAGCCATTCACCGTAAGCAAACTAAGCGACGGCGGCAAATCAATCAAAATATAATCGTAGCTATGCCGAACTCGATTTATAAATTTTCTCAAAAAATATTCTCGCTCCGGCAAATTTACCAATTCAATGAGCGCTCCGGCTAAATGCGGCGCGGCTGGCACTAAATGAAAATTAAAAAGCGCTGTCGGACGCAAAATATAATCATGCGGCGCGGCATTAATAATGCCGTGATAAACACTAAGTTCAGTTTTTAAAGGATCGTATCCCAAAGCCGAACTGGCATTAGCTTGAGGGTCAAAATCAACCAAAAGCACTCTTCTATTTAATGCGGCTAAATAACTTCCTAAATTTACGGCTGTGGTAGTTTTTCCAACCCCGCCTTTTTGATTACAAATTGAAATCACCCTGGCCATTTCGCTTTACTCTACCTTATTTTTGAATTATTATCAATCATAAATTAGGGGCGAGTGGCGGCCCGTCAACCAACGGGAGCAGATTTACCCGTACTAATTTTGCCGCTGTGGCGGAACTGGTAGACGCGCACGACTCAAAATCGTGTGAGGAAACTCGTGTCGGTTCGACTCCGACCAGCGGCACTCTTTAAATGGAGACTCCCTGCCCCGTTAAATTACGAAGTAATTTTTTCGGGGTCTCCTCGCCCACAAACAAAATTAGCCCGACTAAAAATCGAGCTAATTTTGTTTTATGATGCTAAAGAATCGAACTGGAGTGGGGTCGGGAGAACATCTGGTCTCCCGTGTTGGAATGAGCGGAGTGGATTCAAAACCGAGGGTTTTGAACGAATCCCGCAATGCGAGGCGACGTGAGATTCCCGCCCCGGCCAACCATATATATATTAAAAAACTCGCTATTTTCTAAACAACGAGTTTTTAATTTCCTCTCTTGGTTTCAAAAAAATCTTCCATCTCTTCTGTAAAAGAAGAATCGCTGATTTTCTCTTTCTGAGGGCTAAACTCTGCTTCAAAACTGAAAATTCCAAAAAAACAACTTACTGAAACTTTGTCTATCTCAGAAGCCGAAATATCACGCAGCACTCTCTCTACTAAACCGATAAAATGCCGGTTAACCACAAAAACCGCCATCCCTAAAACCAAGAAAAAAGCTATTATATAAAGCACTATTCACCTCACTAATTACTATCAAAAGACCAAACTAAAAATACTCTAAATCACCGCTAAGTCAACCCCTGAACTAATAATTAGTAAGGGGTCAACCTAAGTTTTTTTGGTCACCAACTTTTAAATCAAAATACGGCTTAATAATTTCTCGAACAGCTAAAGCGCTTAAAATTCCTAAAATCGCGCCGAAAACAATATCTATCGGCCAGTGGACGCCCACAAAAATACGAGCTAATCCATTCACCAAAGCCAATCCCAAATACCAAACAAAATATTTCTTGTTTAAATAAAAAATCACCATCGCTAAAGAAAACAAAATCACGGCGTGGCTCGAAGGAAAAGAAAATCCCGAGACCCGAATTAACGATTCTACGCCTAAAATTTGAAACGGCCGCTCTTGGGGGAATAAAAAATTTATAAATCCCACAATTATTCCACGGCCTAAAATCCAAGCCAAAAAAATATAAACAAGAAAAAAAATCCGTTTTTTCCAGACCGGTTGTGAAAAAATCAAAAACAAAGTTGATATAAAAATAAAATAAGGCAAATATTCAGCTAAAAAAATTCCGAGGCGATCAAGCCAAATATTCCTATGCGCCAACCAAAAAATCAAATTAAAAACCTCTGTATTTAAATTTTGCATCTAATCTCTAAACCCCGATTAACCAACTCCCTACCTATTCACGAACGGCAAAAGCCCCATATAACGAGCTCGCTTAATAGCTTGAGCTAATTTTCTTTCGTGCTTGGCGCAAACATTAGTATGTTTAGGATCGATAATCTTGGCCTGACCTGAAACAAAACGCCGAAGTAAATCCACTTCTTTATAATCAATCTGTCTTAAATTTTGAGAACAAAAAAAACATTGTTGCATGTTAAATAGGTTATAAGTGTTAAGTGTTAGAAATATATGTTAAAAGTAAATTAAAATCAAATCCCTAAAACCTATCACCTAAAAATCAAAACCTTATTTTTTAAACTTTCTTAACCTGCAGCGAATCAAGTTCAACCGCGGTATCTCGACCAAAAATAGGAACCATCACTTTTACATGTCCCCGCTCTTCATCAACTTCAGCTATCTTACCGTCATAATCCTTAAAAGGTCCGTCAATAATTTTAACCAAATCGCCGACTATCAAATCAACCTTAAACTTACTGATGTCACTGCCCATCCTGGATAAAAGCAATTCCACTTCTTCCCCTGAAAGAGGAGTTGGTTTAGTGTTATCCGCCCCCACAAACCCCGTCACTCTTGGCGTATTTCTAACCACATACCACGAATCCCCGGTTAAAATCATCTCGATTAATACGTAGCCAGGATAAATTTTCTCTTCAATAGTTTGTCTTTTGCCGCTTTTAACTTTAACTTTTTTTTCTTTCGGCACAATCACTTTAAAAATCTTATCCTCCATTCCCAACATTTCAATTCGCTGTTTTAAATACCGGGCAACCGCTTCTTCATAACCAGAATAAGTATGCACGGCATACCACTGCCTTGTCTCAATTTTATCTTTTAATACTATTGTTTTATCTATTTGATTCATAAAAATTTTAATTCTAGTTAATAATAAAACTCTCCAAAATTAATCTAAAAATACTGTCAAAAATACCTAAAAATATCATTATCCCAAAAGAAATACCGATCACTATCAAGGTTAGTCGAAAGGCCTCCTTTCTAGTCGGCCAATTAACATGTTTGAATTCTTGACGAGCTTCTTCAAAAAATATTTTAATTCTATTAAACATTAATCGATTGCTTTTTAATTTTTTACTCTTGTTATAAACCCGCCCAATTTGAAGTTTAATCTACATCAAAGTCGAGCAAGATTGATTTTAATTTATATAAAAACTCTCGATGAAATCGGAGTATATTAGTATTCCGCTTAGATGTCAAGGTTTTTTACCGTCAAAGCATGAAGTTCGATAAATTTCTTGCGCGGCGCCACCTCGTCTCCCATTAAAATATCAAATAACCTGTCCGCCGCTTCCGCGTCCTCAACCCTCACTTGCATTAAAAATCTATGCGCCGGATCCATAGTTGTCTCCCATAACTGATCCGGATTCATCTCTCCTAAACCTTTATAACGCTGAATATTCACTCCCTTAATTTCTTCCTGAACTATATCTTCCTCTCCTTCTTTTGGCGCGTCATCTTTAATTTCTAAACTCTTATCTAAATTTTTCGCTTTTCGTTTCTCACTTCTCGCTTGTTGTACTTCTTTAATCGTCTTTTCTTTTTCGCCTTCAGTATAGGCGTAGCGAATTTCTTTTCCGGCAGAAATTCGATAAAGCGGCGGTTGAGCAATATATAAATATCCCGCCTCAATAATTTCTTTAAAATATCGGTAAAACAAAGTTAAAAGCAGTGTTCGAATATGCGCCCCGTCCACATCCGCATCCGTCATAATAATCACTTTGTGATATCTAATTTTTTCTAAATCAAACTCCTCCGCAATCGCTGTTCCAATCGCTGTGATGAGCGCCCGAATTTCTTGATTAGTAAGCATCTTATCTAATCTGGCTTTCTCAACATTTAAAATCTTGCCTTTAAGCGGCAGGATTGCTTGTGTTCGTCTGTCCCGGCCAGATTTCGCTGAGCCGCCGGCACTATCGCCCTCAACAATAAATAATTCCGACTCTACTGCTTCCTTCGAACTGCAATCAGCCAGCTTTCCCGGTAAAGTTAAACCTTCTAAAATCCCTTTTCTTAAAACCGTATCCCGAGCCGCCTTGGCCGCTTTTCTAGCTTTAGCTGCCAAAAGTACTTTCTCAATAATCCGCCTGGCTTCACCCGGATGCTTTTCAAAAAAATCTTTGAGGGTTTCGCCCACCACACTCTCCACCGCGGTTCTCGCCTCTGGATTGCCCAAACGAGCTTTGGTCTGCCCCTCAAACTGCGGCTCTCGAAGCTTTACCGACAATACCGCGGTTAAACCCTCTCGAGTGTCTTCGCTGGTTAAATTTTCATCCTTTTCTTTTAAATAGCCCTCGCTCCGGGAATAATTATTTAAAGTTCTGGTCAAGGCGGACCGAAACCCGGTCAAATGCATGCCGCCGTCCGGCGTATAAATATTGTTGGCAAATGAATATTCTTTTGTCTCTAGGGCATCGGCAAAGATAAAAGCCGCCTCCACCTCAATATTTTCATGCTCCTTATTGGCGTAAAAAATTTCTCCTTGCAATGATTTTTCTTTACGGCTTAAATATTTTACAAACGACAAAAGGCCGCCGTCAAAATAAAAACTATGGGCAAGCGGCAATTTTCCACGCCGATCAAAAAAACTGATTCTTACACCTTTAGTCAGATACGCCTGCTGTCGCAAATGTTCTATAATCCTCTTTGAATTAAACTCGATTTCTTTAAAAATCTGGCTGTCTGGCAAAAAAACCACTTTCGTTCCGGTTAAAGAAGAATTACCGATCTTTTTTACCTTGGCTTTTGGCTCTCCTCTTTGGTACTCCTGCATATACAAACCACCCTCCCTCTCCACTTCAACTTTAAGCCACTCGGATAAAGCATTGACCACTGATACTCCCACGCCGTGCAAGCCGCCCGCCACCTTATACGATTCGCCTCCAAATTTTCCGCCGGCGTGAAGCGTGGTTAAAACCGTCTCAAGCGCCGATTTCTTGGTCTGCTTATGAACTTCAACCGGTATCCCCCGGCCATCGTCCATTACGCTCACTTGATTATTGGCCAAAAGTTCCACGCTAATATTCTTAGCATGCCCGGCCATGGCTTCGTCGATCGAATTATCAACCACTTCCCAAATTAAATGGTGGAGTCCGTCAGTCCCGGTTGAACCAATATACATCCCCGGCCGCTTCCGAACCGGCTCTAAACCCTCCAAAACATAAATATCATCCGCGCCATAGGAGGGTTTTTTGTCTTTAACTGCCAACTCCGACGCCTTCACTTTTTGGTCTTTTTTAGCTTCTTTTGCCATTTAAGATAATTTAAAATAAGGCCTGCTTGGCCAATATTATTATTTACATTATAGCAAAAAAATCACCCCTAAACAACAGCAAAATTTTGTAGGTAATTTTCTAAATTTAGACCTTTCCTCTAAGAAAAAAATCGTTTATTTCAATCAATCAAGGTTTTATAAATAATTTTCTGACTTAGACCTTTTGGCTAGGAAGAAAATTTTTAATCTAAACTTTTAAATAATTTGTCCTTAGTCCTTAGTCATCAGCCATCAGTCATTAGTTATTAGTTATTTGTCATTGTGCTAACCCCAAATCCCTCAAAATCGGCAGAATCACTTCATAACCAATAATATTTTTTATGTCTACAACTTCCATTAATTTTAAAAACTCATTCCGAGCTAAATCACTTTCTCCTCGATAAAAATACGCCACAGCCAATTTCGCCAATGACTCCGAATCTACATCACGGCCGCTCATAGCTACCGCCGTCTTATAAAATTCTATCGCCTCATCTAAATATCCTGCGTCAGCAAAAAAATTTGCCACAATTCTCGGCTCGTTAAAATTTCTCCATCTCCGGCCTAATTCAATAGCTTTCTTTATCTCGTCATAACCAGTTTTAGTATCGCCCGCATCAAAAGACAAAAGACCGTAATAAAAATGAGCATCCGGAACTTTAGGATTAAGTTCCAAACCATATCTCACTAACTCTAACGCCTCTTCTCTTTCTCCTTTTATCAACTTGGTCTTAGCAAGAGAAAAATAAACCTGCTGCCTGTCTGGACTAAGTTCTAAAGCGATCTTCGCTTCTTGTTCCGCCTTAGACGTAAGCAGTGCCAAATCTAAATCCGAAACCTGATTATATAAATCAATCAACATATAATGATTAAAGGCGTCTTTTGGATGTTCATCTTTTGTCTCCTCCATTGCTTTTATCGCCAACCAAACCTCCTCTTTAGCTGAATCACCTAAAACTCCAAGATGGCCATAAAAATAATTCTCGGCCACTGTCGCCGCGTAATCACGCTTAAAATCCCAAGCATAAGGAGTCCAAACTTCAATACCTTTTTTAAAACTCGCAATAGCTAATTTCGAATTGCTTTTCACAAAACTGGTAAATCCAAGATACTGATAATAGCCCGCCCTCATCACATTAATATTTAAAACGTAAACCAAAATCAAACTTACTAGTATCGCCGATGAAACCATTATGACCCCCTTATCGTTATTATGGCTCTTCTCAAGTTTTTGATGATTAACATTTACCTCTTGAATCTCAACCTTTTTTAGATTTCCACCAACAAAACCAATCAGTAAATAAAAAATTAAAAGCGGTCCCAAGGTATCAAAAACAAAAAAACTTCTTATGAGATATGTCGTAAGCGTCACCGCGATAATCTGCCCTAAAAATTTATCCTTCAACTTAAACGCGCCGTAAAAAAGAACGCCCACTAAAAAAATAAAAGCTAAAAATAAAACCGCGCCCCCGGTAACCAAATACTCCAAAAAAAGATTATGCGGTTTATCAAAACGGGTTTCCTGATAACCCATTTCAAGCGTTTTAGGGTCATAGTGCTTGTTAAAAGGCAAATTAAAATTTTCATAGCCCCAACCCAAGATCGGCTTTTCTTTAAATCCTTCCCAAGCCGAACTCATTGCCGATAACCTCGGCATCAATTCCTGACTGGAAAAAGAAACATTCTGAAAACGATTAATACCCGGCACCTTACTCCAAAAAGAATTGGACTTAGTTGCTAAAAAAACAAAACCTAAAAAAACTACTAATAAAAATACGGACAAATAAACATAACGGCTTTTAAAAAAATTAACCTTAAACCTCGGTGGTCGAAACGCAAAAAATCCTAAAATCATCAGCAAGCCAACCATCAAACCCAAAATATCACCCCTGGTCTCTGTTCTAAAAATACCAGCGACATTTAAAACCAAAGTTAAACTAACTAAAATAACTCCATAACTTTTTTTATTAATCGCCCCGAAAAAATCATTATCTTCTCTAAAAAAATTAAAAAGAAAATAAAGCGCCAAAAAAACGTGGGGTAAAAGATAGCCAGCCAGAAATGTCGGATTGCCAAAAGTCGCCCCCGGCCTTGTTCCGATCGGCTCATTTAAAAGCAAATCCGGTTTAAAAATCTGCCAAAAAGCCAAAATAGAAATTATTGAGGAAGTAATCAATGACGCGTAAAAAACCTTTTTCCAATTAATCTCGCGAGCTAAAGAAGAAAGCACGGCCGCTAAAGCCGCGAAATGAAAAATTGTGATTACTCCGAGCGCCCGGCTCTGTGTTGACCAAAAACTCCTAAAAATATCTTCTCCTAAAAACGCCGTGACCGCTAAAACAAAAATAAAAACTAGAAGTCCGATTAAAACTATATTTTTTTTTAATCGATAACGCTTATCAATCAAAATTAAGGCCAGCCACAAAAAAAACAAAATCTCCACCACTCCTTGAAAAAAAGCGGTTTTGGGCAAAGTGTAAGGCAAAACACTCTGTTTAATATAAAAAAGCGGAACACCAATAACCGTTACTAAAACCAAAAACTTAATTGTTTTAATTAAAAAATCTCGAAGTTTATTACTCATCTCAAATCTAATTTTACCAGTTTTATCAGCCCTAAGCTATATTCCTTAGAAATCGTAAAAACAAACCAGCCCCGCTAAAAGCGGGGCTGGTTCTGCTTTAGATCTCAGGCACAAGGAAACTGAAATCCTAAGCCAAAACTCTTAAACTACAAGCCAGACGTAAAGTTCACAGTGCTTATAGGAATTGCTACCAAAGTCTTGGTCGGCAAGGTAAGCTCTGAAACTCCAGCTCCATCCGTAGCATCTGTCCACTTAATATGAGCTAGAGCATTAATCTCCGCTGTTAATGTCTGAATAACATTCGCCGCCCCAGCCAAAGTCTTAGTCAAATCAAGTCGTAAAGTCCACGTCCTAGAGGTGCCTTTGCCGACTATCTGACCAGCTGTGGTAGCGCCTAAGATAAAGCTCTTGGAGCAAGTAGTAGTACCACCTGCGCAAGCCGTAGATGTCACATTACCGCTTCCTAAAGCAGTATTATTCTCATCCAGCAAAGTTACTCCATCCAAGAAAGTGCTAATCGAAGGAGCACTACCCGAGAAAGTTACAGTCACGCTATTGACCACTAAGTCACCCGCATTATCAGCGCTAAAGGTAAGTTGGGCAAAATTATCCGAAGCACTCTTGCCTCTTCCAGTTGTCGCTCCAAGCGGCGTAGCAGTAAAGCCAAGCTTAGTTCGAAGCATAGTCATCGTATTCATTGTCGTTCCCGGCAATGAAACCGATGAAGTCGCGGACGAGGTCTTGCCATAAGCCACCACAACTTCTCCGGCGGTATCTATCGCGGTATCAGCTGTTGTAGTTGAAACTCTAAAGATGTGAGTGGTGTTATCAACTACTCCCGAATTACTGTAGCTTCCAACATCACCTTTCAAAGTCAAGAGAACTGAATTAGATCTCGGGACAATAAGCGGATCCGTGAATGTGAATTTGTGGTAATAACCAGGACCTGGGCCAGATGTTGAAGCATAGGTCGTCTGGATTCCTACGGTCGCTATCAACGTACCTCCATTATAAAGATTCAAATTCCCAAAACCTTTCTTTGTAGTAGTGGTTGACGCTACTTGCTGGAAGACATAAAGATCAGTCACCTTTATATCATCAATGTTCGAGGTCTCAGCTAATCGGAAATAACCCAAATCAACACCATTGGTCCCCATCACGATCTGATCTGATGGAGCTTTTGAGGTGTCGTGAGTTACGGTAAGCGTTGCCTGACCAGCCACCTTAACGTCTTGGCCAGCAGTCGAAGTGCAGCTAATTGAAGTATTAGTAGCTGCTCCTGATCCACTGCAAGCGCTAAGTGTTGTTACTGTCGCGTAAGTATTGGCCGCTGCTCCAGTTAAGATATCAGCTATCACGTCCACTGTCTTTGACTGACCAGCTGGAAGATTCAAACTACCAGTAAAGGTATAAGTAGCTGAAGCTGTTAGTGTCGGCTGGGTAGTGCCAAATTGCTGACTACCACTCATCAACTTCAAATTTTGGAAGTTGGTTGAGCTAGCGCTGGTTAAAATGCTAATCGTTGAAAGATTAACGCCTTCTGCCGAAGAAGCAGTTAACCTATAAGAACCAATTACCACCCCTTGGGCGCCAGCTGAATAAGTTACAGTGCCATAAGCCGGGTTTTGAGCCAGAGTTAAGGCATTCGCCGCTAAGGTGAGCACACTGCCGGTCACTGACGCGCTTGAAGCTGTGTTCGAAGAAGTCACGCCAGTTAAGTTGCTACTACCAGCATTAAGCCCAGCTCTTAGCGTAGAAAAGTCAGCTGTTGATTGAATATCACCTTTTAAGGTAAGGATTACGGCAGTATTGGCCGGAACCACATAGTTAATCGGTGAAGTCGAGTTACCAAAACAATTTACAGGCGTGCTGGTTGCTTGAGAATCACCGCTATCCGTACAAGTTGTATCCGTCATCAAAGATGAAACCGTTGAACCAACCTGGTTCCCTCTATCATCCGTCAGAGAGATGTTTTTAATGGTGTTATCAAGATTAACCGTGCCGCCAGTAAACGTCAAATTAAAAGTCAAATGCTTCACTCTTAACGCTTCACCAGCCGCGTAGATTTTAACTTTAAGTAAAGGTGTGTTGCTGCCACCCTTAGCCACATTGCCAGTCGGGGTATCCGTTGACAAGGTAACCGTGAGCGCTCCGGCGTTAATTGTGACGGTCGCGCTGGTAGTATCAGTTAAGGTAACTTTAATTGGAGTATTATACTGGGTGTCAATCGCGCTCACGTTGAAAGAATCATAGAATCCAAAATTAAAACTTCGATTCGGACTTCCCATTACATCAGCGTAAACTTGAATTGTATTATTCCCAGTTGTGAGCTTCACCACGCTCGCGGAAAGGTCAAAATTGACATCGCCGCCAGCCGCGGAAGCTATCGTCGAACCAACATCAGCTCCATTAATCTTAAGTTTAAGGTTTTTCAGATCAGCTTTTTCGGCTGAACCAACCGCTTTTAAGGTTAAGCTCTTAATATTCACTGGGCTGTTTCCGACATTAAAATTCCAAGCCGAAACAATCACCCCTTGGGTACCAGCGTCAACGCTGGTTCCAATTGACGAAGAAGTAACCACTAAGGTAGCGATGCTCGGATTAGAAACCGTAGTCACTGTAAAGGTGGCTCCGTTTAATGGGAAAGTGCCAGCTGGCGTGATGCTCGTACTATTGGCATCAGTCGCCATGACATCTGTCGCAGCCAGCAAACTAAAGGAGATAGTATTTCCGGCTGTAAGTCCTGAGGCTGGATCGATCGCCAACCAAACCTTCTTGGTCTGACCAGCATTGATATCAATGTCCAACCCAGTAAAGGTAATAACACCGCTTGAAAGCGAACTATATTGGGCAATAACTTTATTAGTGCCACCATCAACAATGTACGCTCCAGAGATGCCATTATCAGCCACTACTCCTCCTTTCTTAAACTTAAGTTCTGTCACGCTAACTCCACCCGAAGTTCCAGCCGTGAGATTAACTCCCAAAACTGGGGTTCGGCCAGCGCCAGCGATCAAAGAACCAGTTGTTGGATTATCAGAAGCATAACCAACCGCTAATCCACTTGAAGGAGCTGGTGGTTGACCAGGTCCAGGAGGAACATATCCGCCACCGCCTGCAAGCGCTGTGTATTTGGCTTTTGATTTAGCGCCAAAATAACCCGCTGTTGGCGTAACGCCGTTGGCTGCCTGCCAAGCTGAAACCGCTGCTTTGGTCTTAGCGCCAAAGTAATTTGATTCAGCCCCAGGCGCGCCCGGACCAGCTGTTGACACTGTAAATCCAGCGCCGTTTAGGTACTTCTGTAAACACATAACGTCGTCGCCAGTCACACCCATGGTGAGGTCACGAGTGAAACCACAAGCGCCGCCGGTTGGAGGAGTACCGCCTTGGCCTTGAATTTGCGCAGTGAGCGCTGCAATTTGAGCCATTAACGAATTAATCATCGCTTGAAGCTCTGAAACAGTTTGTCCATGAGCCACTGGAATAGTGGGGACAAACATCATCACTCCCGAGAATCCCACAAAAGTGGCCATCGCGAGTGATAAAGAAACAATTTTCTTAGTACTCATTATTTAATTTATTTTTAATCGACTTAATTATTTTTTACTTATCAATCTCGACCTTTACCCGCCTAAATTTTAGGAGGGGTTTATATACTTACGTTCGTTCGGTAATGACCAATTTTTTATTTTCGACCGACCGCCAATCTAAGTGAGGATTAGAGGCAGAAGAAATAAAAAATATAAGTCAGTTAATATCAATAATAAAAAAATCGCTCTGTCTAGAGCGAAGCTGAAAAAAATAAGTTTAGTTTATAGAAATATTAAGGTTTTAGCGCAAGCGCCAAAGCCCCCTATCACCTATAACCTAACACCTAATTTATAGTCCAGCCTCACTCTGAACTTTTTACCTACTTATTATATTGCCAAGTTAAGTATTAACTCTGTGGAAAACTATTAGTCCGCTTAACCGGCACATATAGAATAAAACGAACTATCTCCCAAAAAGTTACCCACGCACCAGTCCCACTAAACGGGATGGTACGGACTTCGCTTATCTTTTTAGTCGATAATAAGTGGAAGGACCTCCATTTCCAAAACGCTCTATCGAACCAGAATTTACCAATTTTTCAAGATCATATCTAATAGTTCTTTCGCTAATATCCGGAAAAACATTCTGTAAATCTCTAAGTCGGCAATATCCGCTTTCTCTAACCTTATTTAAAATAACACCATGGCGTTCATCACTCGGTAAAGAAGAAATCTTTGCCGCATTGCCTGATATTGCCGGTTTCAAACCTTCATTATAGATGGTGTTGGATTGACTATAATTATTTAAGATCAAACTATCAACGCTGCTACGAACCTCTTTTTTATTACTAAAAACAACATCCAATCCACTCAAAGTTTCTTTATTCCCAATATTAGAATCAGAAAAAATATCAGCTAGTTCAACATCACTAATCTTTGCCGCATTGCCGTATTCTTCAATTGCCGAATTAAGTTTATCTAATTCACTAACAATAACCTGAACAGTATTGTAGCCCAACAAACCAACTCCACTCCCAAGTTTAAGCAAATTATCTAAAATCCGAATCTCTTTTAAAGCTCCATCAAACTTAGCCTCTCCAATCGCCTCTATAATCTTCAAAACTCTTTCTTCTAAAGATCGCCCCAAACTATGCTCTTTGACTTGTTGACTAACTACCCGTAAAACCGCGTAGGCGATTTCAAAAGATTTTTGAGATAAAAAACTAGAGTTATCCACAGCCCCCAGTATATTCCGATCTCCAAAACGAAGTCAACCCAACGCGACATTATTCGAAAATCTTGATTCTCTCTCAAAGTTTTATGAATGATTTTCTGACTTAGGCCTTTTGGCTTGGAAGAAAATTATTTACAAAACTTTGATCTTCCTACTTAACTCCAAAATTACGGTGATTAGCTAAAAACCGGCTGGCCTTATCTAAGCTTTCAATAGTTCCACAATCAAGATATTCTCCGCTAAACTCAAGACCAAAAATTTTGCCGCGAGATTTAATTTCTCTCTCAAATCCGTCAGTAATCGGCAAACAATCATTGGTCAAAAAACCGCCCTTGGCCCGCTTTAAAAATTTCATTTGCTTCAAAATTGAGGGTAGCAATATGTAAGCTCCCATAATCACCAGATTCGAAGGCGCGTCTTTTTGCTTGGGCTTCTCGATAATTTTCGAAATCCGGTAAATCTGGGGGTTTGATTTTAATTTTTCAGCCGCCACCACTCCAAATCTTGAAACTTTATTTTTGGGTATCCTTCTCAAAATTAAAATCGATGAGTTAAGTTTGGAAAATGAGTTAAGCAACGATTTGGTAACCGACTCATCAACATAAAAAATATCATCGCAAAATCTAAGTCCAAAGGGCTCTTTTTTAATTAAATCTTCCGCTGGCAATATCGCATCCCCAGTTCCCAAAGGCGCATCTTGCGTCCTAAGAAAAAACTGCAGATGTTTAAATTTTTTTTGAAATTGAGCCAAATGTTTTCTAAAAAAATCCTTTTGGATTGGGTTAATCACCAAAACCGCCCGCTTAATACTGGTCCCTCTGGTCTCTTCTAAAACATATTCAATTAAAGTTTTTCCGTTCGCCTTAATTAAGGCCTTGGGAGTTTTTAAGGTTAAAGGATAAAGACGCTTTCCTAGCCCGGCTACCGGCAATATTAAACTCCTAACTTGATTCATATTTTAACATTTAGAAAAAAATCAAAGCCCAAAATCCGTGCTCGCTAAAATAAAAACCGTAAAACAAAATAAAACCGTGAAATTTATTAAAATCTTACGCCGATTTAATTCACCTCTTAAATAAGAGAGCATCGCCTCCATTAAAAACCACGCTACTATAAAAAGCATTACTGACCTATAAAAAGGACTAAACGGCAAAAAAACCATCACCCAAATTAGCTGCCAAATCCAAAATGACAAAAATCCGGCAATCAAAGATTTTCTAAAACCATCCACTCTTACCTCTTTTGTCTTAAAAAACTCATCGTATTGAGTCACATTCAAAAATAAAAAGAAGAGAATGATCGCTACTCCAAACGATCCCAAAATCATTCCAACTCCCAACCAATCTTGAACTTGACTAAAAAATACCCAAAAAAGAATAAGCGCAATGCCAAAAATCGCCGCTTCATAACTCGATCTCCTCTTAATAAAAAGTAAATCCTTAACCCCAAAAATCATATAAAAAATAAAAGCTATAAGGAACGCCAACCAAAAACTTTTATCCGCCAACCCTGGCGAAATTAAAACCAAAAACAACAAAAACGGAAAAAGAAATTTAAACGACTTAAAAAACGGGAAAAAATAAAAAAACAAAGCCAGACTCAAAAAAATCAAGAAAGGAAAGTAGGCCCAGGCCAAACCTAAGAACCCGGCCTTAGCTACTAAAGACCAATGAATTTGCTTTAAAGTTAACTTTAACTCGGTCGCCATCTTTAAGTTCACCTTTAATAATTTGATCCGCTAGTTTATCTAAGATTACTTTCTGAATCAAGCGCTTAAGCGGTCTGGCGCCAAACTCTGGACTAAATCCTTCTTTTGCTAAATACACCCTGGCTGATTCGTCAACCGAAATTTTAATTTTGTGTTTCACTAATCGCTTTTCAATCAAATCCAGCTGAATATCCACAATTTTCTCTATATCTCCCATTTTAAGCGCCTCAAAAATGATAATCTCGTCAATTCGATTCAAAAATTCCGGCTTAAAATCATCTCTAAGCGCCGCCATCACCTTATCTTTATAATTAGTCACCTCCGCCTCATCTTTACTAACTTTATCACCCCCTAAGTCAAAACCCAAACCCTCCATCGCTTTAAAATAGCGGCTCCCGACATTTGAAGTCATAATAATAATCGAATTTCTGAAATTCACATACTTGCCCTTGCTATCCGTAAGTCGTCCATCATCCAAAAGTTGAAGCAACAAATTAAAAATTTCCGGATGGGCTTTCTCAATCTCATCAAAAAGAATTAAACTATATGGCCGGTGACGAATAGCTTCGGTTAACTGTCCACCTTCCTCATGCCCAACATAGCCCGGCGGAGAACCAATAAGTCGCGCTGTGGCGTGCCTTTCCATATATTCCGACATGTCAAACCTAAGCATCGCCTTTTCATCATTAAACATAAACTCCGCGAGCGCCCTAGCTAGTTCGGTCTTACCCACTCCAGTCGGACCTAAAAACATAAATGATCCGAGTGGCCGATTCTCATCCGAGAGTCCTGCCCGCGCCCTCCGTAAAGCGCTGGCCACCGCATGAATCGATACTTCTTGCCCCACCACTCGAGCCCCCAAAACTTCTTCAATCTTCATTAATTTCTCGCCTTCGGACTCCAAAATTCGCTTGAGTGGTATGCCCGTCCAATTAGAGACAATATTCGCCACATCTTCTTTATCCACCGAGTCCTTTAAAAATCTATCCGGCTCCGCGGTTTGTTTAACATCCGTCTTCTTCTTTTTAACTTCTCCTGGTTTTGAAAAATGTTTTTTTTCAAAGGCCTCTTCATCTTTCTGCGCTTGAGGCAACTCTCCATAAATTATTTGCGCCACTCGCTCAAGATTACCCGCCCTCTCCGCCATTTCCGCTTCTCTTTTTAAGCCATCAATTCGCCGCCTTAAGTCGTGAAAATTTTCAAAAACCACTTTTTCTTGTTCCCATCGTTCAGAAAGCTGACTATTAAATTGCTTTAATTTCTTTAACTCCTTCTCGATTTCTTTTAATCTCTCGCTACTTTTAATTGTCTCGCTTAAGAGCGCTTGTTTCTCTATTTCTAATTTCATAATCTCGTGACGAACTCGGTCTATTTCTTTAGGCAAACTTTCTGTTTCCAGCCGCCTCGCCGCTGCCGCTTCATCAATCAAGTCCACTGCCTTATCCGGCAAAAATCTATCCGTAATATAACGAGCTGACAAATTTACCGCCTCCACGATCGCTTCGTCCGTAATTCTAAGTCCGTGATGAATTTCATATTTTTCCTTAAGACCTCGTAAAATTGCGATACTATCATCAATAGTCGGCTCATCCACCATAATCGGCTGGAATCGCCTCTCTAAAGCCGGGTCTTTTTCGATATAGCGTTGGTATTCCCTAATCGTGGTTGCTCCAATCGCATGCAGCTCCCCTCTCGCGAGTGATGGTTTCAGCAAATTCGATGCGTCCACCGCTCCTTCAGCCGCTCCCGCGCCCACAATCGTGTGAATTTCATCAATAAAAAGAATTATTCGCCCGCTTTCGTTTTTTATTTCTTTTATAAAGGCCTTTAAACGATCCTCAAATTCTCCTCTAAATTTTGTTCCGGCTATAAGCGCCCCTAAATCCAACATAATAATCTGCTTATTTTTTAAAGGCTCTGGCACATTCCCTGATATAATTTTCTGGGCTAAACCCTCGACAATGGCGGTCTTGCCCACTCCTGGTTCACCGATTAAAACCGGATTATTTTTTGTCCTTCGGGATAACACCTGAATCACCCGCCGCAGTTCATCCTCTCGCCCAATTACCGGATCAAGCTCTCCGGCTTTGGCTTTATTAGTTATATTAATCGCGTATTTCTCAAGCACTTGAAATTTTGACTCGGGTGTTTCATCAGTAATTCTTACCGATCCTCTAAGTTGGCCAAAAACCCTAAGCGCCATTTCTTTTCTTAAACCAAACTGCTGCAAAATCGATTGCGCGAGTGACGTCACATCTAAAATCGCCAGCAGTAAATGTTCGCAGGAAATAAACTCGTCTTTCTGCGAAGTGGCGACCTTCGCCGCCTGTTCCAAAACCTGCATAAGTTCCTGCGAAAGATAAAGCTGACTAATATTGGTTCCGCTTACCAGCTTCGGCAATTTATCAAGCTCCGCTTCAACTTGGCTATGAAGTTTTTCCAAATTCACTCCCGAACGCGCCAAAATCGGCTGGACCAGTGATTGCTGGTCATATAACAAACTTGCCAAAAGATGGATGGCTTTAAGCTCTCCGTTGCTTTTTTTAGCCGCTAACTCTTGAGCGTTTTGAAGCGCTTCTTGAGCTTTAATTGTAAAACGATGAAAGTTAGGCATATAAAATTAGGTTGGAGGTGTTAGTCGATAGGTTTTAAATACCCCAAACCTATCCACAAAACCTAAGCTGAGTTTAACACATAAATATAAAAATTTAAAGATTTCTGCAACCTATAACCTGTAACCCATCACCCATCACCTATTGCATTGGTCTTTTGCCAAGTTTTACGGTTATATTTAAAATTTTTCCCTTGCGATTAATTTTAAAGCTCGCTGACTGCCCAACTTGAAGTTCAGAAATAATTTCTCCCAAACCATTGTCGTCGCCAATTTTCTTTCCATTCACTTCCAAAATAATATCTTCTGCTAAAATTCCGGCCTTATCAGCCGGCGAACCCGACTCCACTCCTGGCCCTTCTTCGTTGCCGCGAATAAGCGCTCCGTAATCAGCCAACAACCTTTCCTTCTTAGCCAATTCCTCCGTCACCAACATATACCGCACACCCAAATAAGGCGTCTGAATTTCTCCAGTTGTTTTAACCGAACTAATATCTCGTTTGGCTTTATTAATTGGAATAGCAAAACCAATATTCTGAGCGCCCGAGACAATCGCCGTGTTAATACCAATTACCTCTCCTCTCAAATTAAGTAGCGGCCCGCCGGAATTACCCGGATTAATCGCCGCGTCAGTCTGAATCACGCCGGATATTGTTTCAGCCCTCCGGCCATCTGAAGCTGTAATTTCACGCGACAAGCCGGAAATCACGCCCACTGAAACCGTATTTCTAAATTCACCCAAAGCATTTCCAATCGCAATCACCGACTGCCCCAATTCTATTGAACTTGAATCCCCTAATGTGAGCACCTTAAGTCCCCGAGCATCAATTTCAAGCACTGCTAAATCTTGCGCTGAATCTCTGGCTAACACCTTGGCTGAATATTTCTTGCCATCATTCGTAAAAACCGTATACGAAGCGGCGGTATCAGAAACCACATGTCGATTAGTCACAATCAAACCGTCTTCCGCCACTATAAATCCACTTCCGCCGCCTATTTCCCTTAATTCCGTTCCTTTTTCACATGGTTGGCTAAATCCAAAAAAATCATCGCCAAAAAACTGCTGAAATTCTCTTGGCAAATCCGGGAAGGGATTAAAAGGGCAATTCTCGATAATCGCTACGTTTTTAGACACGGTAATCGAAACCACTGCCGGCGACGCCTTTTTAACTGCCGCAATCACTGCCTGCTCATAATCAAGCGCTGGTTTATAAAGCGACGTTTCTTTATTTGATTCATTATTAGATTTAACTACTTCGCCATTTGCGCTTGGCAATTCGCTATTATCATCTCCGCTATTGCTAAAAGGTTTAGTAATGCTCCCCCATAAATCTTTGAAAAAATCCGCCCGTGCCGATGGCGCCTTAAACGCTGAACCCAAAAAAATAATTACTGCCAAAGCCACTGTAATAGAAACCAGAGCTTTTTTATTTTTAATTAAATTCATATTTTATTTGATTATTTTATTTTATATACGACCAAAATTTTGATAATTGTTAACTGAATAGTTCTATTATATATACCCCGTAGGAAATAGCGAAAAAATACTAAATATTTTTAAGCTACTATAATCCATATAAACATTAGATAAATATTAGATAATCAAAAAAAGTCGTTAATAAACTAACAAAAAAATATTTATTTCCTACGGGGTATAATACGAAAAAATCTCAAAAATGTTTCAAAAAATTATTCACGTCATACGTATCGGTTAAAATAAAATGGCTTGCTCCGGCTTCCGAAGCTGTACTTTTTTAATCTCTCCCGTTTCTTTGTTAGGAATCAAAAAATATCCGTCCTTTAAATATAAATCATAAAGTTCTTTGGTGATTCGCACATCTTCCAAACAATATTTTTTAAGCTCCTCAATTTTTCCGGCTTTATAAAGCTCAATTGCCTCTGCTCCTGATTGCGACTTCGGCACGCCCAAATTCGCTTCAGAGAGTCGGCTCAAACTAATCCTCCGCCCAACTGCCATCTCAATCTCTTGAAGCAAATCCACTCTCTCCTTCTGCCAAAGATCAACTTCCCTGGTCTCGGACATCCTTAAAAAATGCGCTTGAAGCACTGGAATGTCATACCGGTTAATACTAAAACCCACCAATCTTTCAGCTCCCTTAAAAATCTCCGCCGCCTTCACTAATTCATCTTCTTCAAAACAAAAATATTTATTTTTCAAATACGAATAAACTCCGACCGCCGAAATTTGAAGCGCCTCAAAATTATCCCGCCCTACTCCTGGGTCAGTAAAAAAATTTTTGGTTTCAATGTCGAATACAATAGTGTCCATAGTTTGCAACTTGCCATTTGCCATTTGCGCTTTGCCACTACACATGCCTATCCGCCACATGACTCGCCGCATAACTTTCCGGCTTGGTTCTTGCCTCAAAGTTATAGGCCCGTATCATCCCTACCACTTCATTTATCATCGCTTTAGTCGGTCCATGTTCACCAATATCCGCGTGAATCTCAAAATCAAAATCCACTTTTTTAAAATTCTGAAACTCATCCAAAATTTTCTGCGCCACCTCAAGTGAAAGCAAAACCTCTTTTATAATTCTATCTCGAAGCGTATGAAATTTACCGAGCTCCAGTCGCCGCCAAAAATATCGGCCGCCATTCCCAACCCGATGCACCACCACCGCTGTCACGAAATCCGCTCTCCCATCAACTAACCGAAGCGAATCCGTGCCAATCGTAATCTTATAACGCCGCTTCAAATCACCTTCCATGAATCGGATGACTTCAGAGACAACCTGATTAACCGAAAATTTCAATCCCAAAGAACTGTTAAATAACAATTTTTCCATCCTCACACTATACTCTCAAAAACGATATTTAATCAATGTTTGTGAAAACAAAAAGGAGCTAAAAGCGAATTCATTTCACCTTAGCTCCTAACCGTGCCACTCACACTTCTGCATTACCATTCCCTTTCGCCTCAGTTAAAATTCCTTTTTCTTCATTCGAATTCCATCGAGGAACAACCCTTGCTCCTAAAAGCTTTGATTCCAATTCATCTTGTATTTCTTGGAAAGTTATTTGCTTTCTATAAAGACCGACAATCCAAGGAATCAATGAATCGGGTTTAATTGATCCATTCCAAATCAAAAGCAGAATAGTATCGTCCTTCGACTCACTACCATTCGTATTCGAATCGTCTCCGACACTATCACCAGGTATTAAACCCACTATTCCTTCTCGGGCGTCCCGAAAATTTAATTTCCTTCTCCCAAGATTATCTAGAATTGAAATCAACTCATCCGGCTTCACCCTTTGACCCTGAATGTGTTTAAAAAGAATTCTAAGCGGCGACCGAACAAATTTTTCTGGCACTTTTCTCACCTCCTTTCAAAGTTAAGGTTCTATCTTTAATCTACGAATTTCAAAGTATTTTGTCAAGTCAACCCTGTGTTTAAACTGTTTATATCCTAGAGGAAATAAAGTCCAAAACCTCTTTCTTTTTATCCTCAAAAACTTCTTTAGTCATCGCTTCAATTGTTACTCGCAGCAACGGCTCCGTATTTGAAGACCTCACATTCACCCACCAATCTGGATATTCCACTGTTAACCCATCCAGCTCATCTTGCTTGGCATCTTTATATTTTTCTTTAAATTTAGAAATTACTTCTGCCGCCGAAAGTTCGTTTAACGGAAAATTAATCTCGTCGCTTTTGTAGTATTTACTAAATGGTTTCACAATTTCTGAAAACGGCTGGTCGGATTCGGAAATCAATTGAAGTAAAATTAAAAATGCGATAAATCCCGAATCCGCGTAACCATTATCTCTAAAAGCGTAGTGGGACGAAAGCTCGCCGCTTACAATCGCATTATTTTTCCTCATCGCCGCCGTCACATTGGCGTAACCCACCGCCGACCGAACTGGCTTACCTCCCCACTCTAAAATAAACTCTCTCACTACTCTTGAACAAATGGCGTTATAAACAATTGCCGCGCCTGGTTCTCTCTCTAACATCAACTTAGCCAAAAGCAATAAGGTAATATCCGCTCGAATAAAATTTCCTTTTTCATCCACAAAAAAAAGCCGGTCGGTGTCTCCGTCAAAAATCACGCCAAAGTCAGCTTTCTCCTCAAGCACTTTTTCCCGAATCGCCACTTGGCTTTTTGGATCCAACGGATTTGAAGGATGGTTCGGAAAAGATCCGTCCAATTCAAAAAATAAAGGAATTACTTTAATCGACAGACCTGCCCCTAACATTGGTATTACTTTTCCCGCCATGCCATTACCCGCGTCCACCACTACCTTAAATTTTTTGATTTTTGAAAGATCAATAAAAGAAAAAAGATGTTCCAAAAAAGCCGGCCAAATATCAAAACTTTTAATTTGACCTTTTTTATTTGTTTCTTTAAACGGCTTTTGAAGTAACTCCAATACTTGCCGACCCCAAACCCACTCCATTCCTCGCTTGGCAATTTTCATTCCATTATATTCCCGAGGATTATGCGACGCGGTAATCATCACCGCTCCAGCATAATTCAATTTGTGAACCGCAAAATAAACAGCGTCAATCGAAACTTGCCCCAAATCATCGACACTGCACCCAACTTCCATCATCCCCTTGGTGAGATGGCTAAAAAGAGAATCGCTGCCAATTCTCATATCTCTCCCCACCGCCACTGGTCCTTCGCCAAAATATGTGCCAAGGGCCTTTCCGATCAGTAAAGCCGCTGCCTCGTTTAATTCTGTGGGATAAATACCGCGGACGTCGTAGGTTTTAAAAATATTTTTGTTAATCTCCATTTGATTAATCTTAAAATACCTTGACTATTATCACAATTCGCTAAAAACCTAAGTTGCCTTTAAAGTCTAAATATAAGAAAATTAACCTGTAAATGGCTAAAAAGAAAAGAAAAAGAGACGAAGAAGAAAACGAAGATGAGAATGGCGACGGCTGGCTCAAACCCGAAACCAAGCGCAGTATCTATGGCGTAGCCGCGGTTGGTTTAGCGGTTATTTTAATCCTCGCCCGCATCCACCAAGCCGGACCAGTCGGCAATTTCATCTTTAATTTCCTCACCACCCTCCTTGGCTGGGGCTACCTTATCCTGCCCGTGGCTTTAATTCTCTCTGGTGGCACTCTTATCCTTACCAACCGAAAAAGGCCGTCATTAGTAGTATTTTTAGGCGCCACTCTACTTATCCTGTCTTTTTTAGGCATTGTTCATATCTTTGCGCCAAGTCAAGGCGGCTGGGTTGGATTTATTTTAGGCAGTTTAAATTCAGCTTTCGGCCGGATTGCCGCCACTGTTATCAATTGCTCTCTTTTAATTATTGCCACTTTAATTACGCTCAATATCCCGATTCGCCTAAAACTGCCCCAGCATAAAAAATCCGCTGTCATCACCGGCAACGCCAATGAAACTAGTGAAGAAAACGAAAAAGAATCCCCTGAAGAAGAAAATGAAAAGGAAGAACCAGATGATGAGCCCGAAAAAGAGGAAGAAAAAGAACCGCTGGTTAAAACCTTTGGCCTCTTTTCTCCAAAACCCAAAAAAGCCGTGGCCAAAATAAAAAATTATGTCCCTCCGCCGCTTGATCTTTTAAAATCCTCCACCGAAAAACCGACCACCGGCGACCTTCGCGCCAATGCCAACATCATCAAACGCACGCTCGAGTCCTTTGGCATGCCGGTTGATATGGGCGAAATCAATATTGGCCCCAAAGTCACTCGCTATACCCTCAAACCCGCCGAAGGCATTAAACTCTCCCGTATCACAGCGCTCAGCCAAGACCTGGCGCTGGCTCTCGCCACTCATCCCATCCGGATTGAAGCGCCAATCCCAGGAAAATCTCTGATTGGCATCGAAGTTCCAAACAAAGCTGCGGCCTTGGTCCGCTTAGGCAGCTTAATGCTCTATCCCGAATTTCAATCCTCTGGACCACTAGGATTTTGTTTGGGCCGTAATGTAAGCGGCGAACCCGTCTTTGCCAACATCGCAAAAATGCCTCACCTAATGGTTGCCGGTGCCACTGGCTCTGGCAAATCCATCACCATCCACTCCATTCTTATCTCCCTGCTTTATAAAAATTCTCCTCAAACCTTAAAACTTATTTTGATTGACCCAAAAAGAGTCGAGCTCTCAATTTACGGCATGCTCCCTCATTTGGCCACACCAGTCATCACTGAAAATAAAAAAGCTATTAATGTTTTGCGCTGGGCGATAACCGAAATGGATCGAAGATACGACATTCTACTTAAAGCCGGCCGCAGAGATATTGGCACTTACAACGAGTCCAATCCAGAAGAAGCAATTCCTTATCTTTTAATTGTGGTCGACGAACTGGCTGATTTAATGAGCTCCTACGGGCGAGATGTCGAAAGTTCGATTGTCCGATTAGCTCAAATGGCTAGGGCCACTGGCATCCACTTAATTCTTTCCACTCAACGACCATCTGTTGAAATTATCACCGGCCTTATCAAAGCCAATATTACGAGTCGCATTGCGCTCCAAGTAGCCAGTCAAATTGACTCCCGCACTATTTTAGATACCTCGGGCGCTGAAAAACTTTTAGGCGGCGGCGACCTGCTTTTCATCTCTTCGGAACTTTCCAAACCCAAACGCATCCAAAGCGCTTATCTCACTGAAGAAGAAGTAAACAAAGTCACCAAATTCATCATTGAAAACAACGACCTTGAAGAAGCGGAAAGTGAAGAAATTAATTTAAACAACAACCAGCAGCCAGCCGATGTTCTAGATGGTTTTGAAGGAGAATCGGCGGATGATGACAAACTTTACGAAGAAGCCGTAGTAACTATTCGAGATGCGGGCAAGGCCTCAGCTTCTTTTCTTCAGCGTCGCCTTAAAGTTGGCTATGCCCGTGCCGCCCGGCTTTTGGATATGATGGAAGAAAATGGTTTAATCGGCCCAGGTGAAGGCGCCAAAGCCAGAGAGGTCTTCACTGAAAATTTCCCTCCTGCTGACTAAATTTTCTCCCTAAATCCCATATCCTTTCCTAAATTCTAAATCCTATATTCTATATTCTAATCCTATGGATTTCCCTCAATTTCTAAACGAAAAACTTAAAGAAAAAGGATTAACTTTAAAAAAGTTATCCGACCTAAGCGGTATTGCTCTAAAGCATCTTGAAAATTTGATGACCGGAAATTTAAACGACCTTCCCGCCGCTCCTTATGTCCGCGGCTATCTTGCCAAACTCGGCGAAGTTCTCGACTTTGACAGCGATACTTGGTGGCAACGGCTTGCCGCCCAAAAAGAAATTTCCTCCTCTGGCTCCGCTGATCGGCTTCCAGATAATCGCTTTCTTAAAAAATCATCGTCTAAAAAAATCTGGCTCATAGTTATTATAATCATCGCTCTTTTTTATTTTGGCATCCGCCTGCCAGAAATCATTGGCCGCCCCACCCTAACCATCACCTTTCCTCCTGAAAACCTAGCTACTTTAAATTCTAAAGAGCTAATGATCACCGGCCACATTAAAAACGGCAACAAGGTTTTAGTGAATGGTGAAGAAATATTAATTAACGCCGAAGGTGATTGGCAAAAAATTATCCCGCTTGACCCGGGCTTAAATAATATCGAAATTACCGGTAAAAAATTCCTGGGCCGCGAAGTCAAAATTATCCGCGAGATTATCTACGAAGAACCAAAAGAAAATCTGGAAGAATCTAACGCCACCTCAACTAAACAATCAGTAGAATAAACTACGCGTCGAAAAGTGGTATGATACTCCACTGCCACTAGTAGCTAAAAATAAAAGCTGGAGACAATTTCTTGCCTCCAGCACTTGATCCTCTAGGATCAAGAAAACCCACATGTTCCAGGAATGTAACGTATTCCTAAAAAAGTACACCTGCCCCCTAAATTGCCGCGAAATGAGCTAACGAGAACAGAAGCTCTAGTCCCCAGTAGCCGGATACGCATTGCCGATACAGACATCTCGATTTCCTTGGTCCATACTATTCCCCGTCCTCTGGACCGCATGGTCGAAATGGTTCTTCCGGATCCCAACAACGTTTCATTCTAACCCCCATCTCCTTCTTTGTAGTCAAGACGTTTTCTCATCTTAACCTTCTTTCTCTAGCCCCACTTCTACGTGACCAGTGTTCGTTCCGAGTTCAATTCACATCCTCCAGACACCGCGGTTGTGCCGAATTAGTGAATAAAAGTGCGTCAGACAAGATCACCTCCTTCTCTATTCACCCTTTGTCGGATCAAAAAAAGAAGTAATTTCTTTCATTCTTTCACCTCCTCTCTTCCTTAAAATTTTTCTTAGGCCACCGACTCAGATCAACTCCCCGAAAACCGTGACGAACACAAAGCTCGTGAAGTCTACACAGAACTGTAAAAATTGAATTATTAGATCCCCCCCTTCGTCGCCCAATCCTACTTTCTTGTTTCATAAAATCTCCCTGTTAATATACTAAGATCATCATACAACATTTACACAGTCAAAACAAACTCACCTTATTCGCATTATTTGAATAAATTAGCATTATTAGCGATTACTCCTTTTTATTCGTATCATTCGTCCGCCAGCTGGCGGAACATTTGTAGATTGGCATTATGTAATATAAAATATCCCTATGCTCAAAAAAACCAAGGAGGAAAAAGGTGATAAAACCGAAAATAAAGACCTCGACCACGTCCTCTCTACTCTTCGGGACAAATACGGCGAAGGCGCGATTATGATGCTTGGCGAAGCCAGAAGAGTGGACGTTGAAGTTATTCCCACTGGTTCTTTTTCTTTAGACATCGCTTTAGGCGTCGGCGGGCTACCCCGCGGCCGGATTGTTGAAATTTTCGGGCCCGAATCGAGCGGTAAAACCACGCTCTCTTTAAATGTTGTGGCTCAAGCCCAAAAACAAGGCGGCCGAGCCGCTTACATTGATGCCGAGCACGCGCTAGACCCTGAATACGCCAAACGCCTAGGCGTTAAAATCAACGACCTTCTAATTTCCCAGCCCGACAACGGCGAAGAGGCCTTAAATATCTTGGAGTCCTTGGTTCGCTCCGAGGCCATCTCAGTAATTGTTGTGGATTCAGTGGCCGCTCTAACTCCCAGAGCTGAAATCGAAGGCGAAATGGGCGCTCAATTTATCGGCCTCCAAGCGAGAATGATGTCTCAAGCGCTTCGAAAACTCACGGCCATTGCCGCCAAATCCAGAACTTTAATTATTTTCATCAATCAAATCCGCATGCAAATCGGCATGATGTTCGGCAATCCCGAGACCACTCCCGGCGGCCGCGCTCTTAAATTCTACGCCTCGGTCCGCATCGACGTTCGTAGAGTAGCCCAAGTCAAAAAAGGTGAAAATGTGGTGGGCTCTCGCGTTAAAGCCAAAGTAGTCAAAAACAAAGTCGCCGCGCCTTTTAAGGTCTCGGAATTCGACATTATGTACGGCGAAGGCATCTCTTATGAAGCGGATGTGCTAAATGCCGGGCTAAAACACGGCGTCATCAAAAAATCCGGCGCCAGCTATAGTTTTGAAAACGAAAAACTCGGCGTTGGCTTTGACGCTATCCGCGAAAAATTAAAAATCGACAAAAAACTCTTAAAGGAAATCGAAAAAAAAGTTGAAGCCGAACTCCGCTCTCCAACCACCGTTTCTGCCTCCGAGGAATAAAAAAACGTACTTCTTATTTTAAAAAGACGGTTCAAAATCGTTGTTTGGAGTCGAGGTTGAAGTTGAATTCGGAGTCAAACCCGGAGTTAAATCAGTTGGCACGACAGGCAATCTTAACTCGGGAACTTCTTCGAAATTATTGTTTTGATTATCAGATTGAGGCGTTGTTCTCAAAAAAGGATAAATAAAATAAATAAAAGATCCTATTATTATAATTGCCAAAACTAAAACCCAAATCACCGCCTTTGATTTTGGATTATTTAAACCGGCCAGCATTCCGGGTTTATTTTGAGAAACCGAAGACGCCAGTATGATTTTTTCTGATTTAGGAAAATTCCCACCCGACAAAATCATCGATTTTATATCTGACTCCAAAGTTCGAATCGTAATTTCAGTTGGCGGCGGCGGCACATAAGCGGTCTTATCCGACTCACTCTGCTCATAACCATTAGAAAATTCAGCCATAAACTAATTATAGCAGGTCTTTCTTTCTCTTTCCTAATCTATATGATTTATTTAAAGATTTTGTAAGTAATTTTCTGACTTAGGCCTTTTGGCTAGGAAGAAAATTATTTACAAAATCTTGATATTTTTATTTCCGAACAATGATTATCAGTATTACATTACTGAGCTTGTTTTAGAGACAAAGCCACCCTGCCATCTTCCACCCGAATGACTTTGACTCTCACAAAGTCACCCTCCTTAACCACCTCTTTTACTTCTTTAACGAAACCGTTTTTAAGTTCTGAAATATGAATCATTCCATCCTGCCCTCCACCTAAATCCACAATCGCTCCAAATTCCAAAATCTTTATAATTTTACCCTCAACCATTTCCCCTATTTTATATTCCTTAGTAAGCGCTTGAATATCAGCCACTGCTTGATTCACGTTATTTTTATCCGTACCCGAGACAAAAATCCAACCGTCCTCATCAATATCAATTCCACCCAGCGCGTATTTCTCAATCATTCCATTAATGACTTTGCCGCCCGGCCCGATCACCATTCCAATTTTAGATGAATCAATTTTAAGTCGTGAAATTATCGGCGCGTATTTTGAAAACTCTGGTTTTGGTTTGTCTAAAACTCCTTTCATAAAATTAAGAATTTTGACTCTCGCCTGTTTCGCCTGTTCGAGTGTCTTCTCTATCATCTCCATATTTAAACCATTAAATTTCACATCCATCTGGATAGCGGTCACCCCTTCCTCGGTTCCAGCTATTTTAAAATCCATGTCCCCATAATGGTCTTCCGGTCCTTGAATATCGGTTAAAATTTTATAATTGCCCTGCTCGTCGGACATCATCCCCATCGCAATTCCCGCCGCGGGTTTTCGAATCGGCACCCCCGCGTCCATGAGCGATAATGATCCCGCGCAAACCGAAGCCATCGAAGAAGAACCGTTCGAAGAAACAATCTCTGAAACTAAACGGATAGTATAAGGGAAATCTTCTTTTGAAGGAATCAATCGCTTTAAGGCCTTCTCGGCAAGCGCTCCGTGACCAATCTCCCGACGCCCCGGCGACCTAAATGATCCAATCTCCCCCACTGAATAAGGCGGAAAATTATAATGGAGCATAAATCTACGCTTCCCTGATGATTCCATTGTCTCAACTAATTGCTCTGCTCCCGGCGGCCCTAAAGTGGTGATAGCGAGCGCATGGGTATTACCTCTTTGAAAAACCGCTGACCCGTGCGTCCTCTCAAAAAGTCCCACTTCCGCATTAAGTTCTCGAACCTCATCCATCGCCCTGCCATCCGGTCGCATCTCTTTTTGAAGCACGTTTTTATGAACCAACACATCCACGGCTTCATCAAAAATAAAATCAACTACTTTGAAATCCATGGCTCCGGAATCCCCTTGATCTTCTTTTAAAAAATTAAAGAGCTGCTGTTTCAAATCAGCCATTCTTTCATAATATTGTGATCGATCCTTAATATAAACCACCTCTTCCAATTTTCCCGATAAAAATTTATCTATTTTTGTTTTAAGTTCGACATCTGTGGTCGCTAAAACTATCTCCGATTTTTTACGGCCAACCTCTTTGACAATTTTTTTCTGAAAATCAATTAATTTATTAATCTCTTTTTGGCCGGCGGCAAACGCCTCTAAAATTTCCGATTCCTTCGCCTCATCTCCTTGAAGCTCCACCATATTAATTTTATCTTCCGGACCAGAAAGGAATGTCTCAAAAGAAAGATCCCCGGATTGCATCTCAGAATTAGTGGGATTAAAAATCATCTTGGCTCCGATCTTAGCCACTCTTACTCCCCCGATTGGTCCGCCCCACGGCACATCCGATATCGCAAGCGCTGCCGATGCTCCCATTAATCCCACAAAATCCGGATCGTTTTCTTCGTCAAAAGCTAAAACTGTCACCACTACCTGAATCTCTCTTCTAATTCGACTATCAAAAAGCGGCCGGAGTGTCCTATCTACTAATCGTCCCGAAAGCACTGCCTCATCCGACGGCCTGCCTTCTCTTCGAATAAACCTACTCCCAATAATTTTTCCCGCCGCATAAAATTTTTCTTCATAGTCCACCTTAAGCGGCAAATAATCCACGCTCGCCTCTTTTTTAGACATAACGACCGTCACCAACACCACTGTTTCACCATAGCGCGCCAAAATCGACGCATTGGTCTGCGGCGCCAAATTTGAAAGCTCTAACCTAAGCATCCTGCCACCCACTTCAATTTCAAATTGTTTTTTATTCATAATTTTACTTGCCCTCCTAAGTTTTCTTTTACCCTCCTAAATTTCATCAAAATTTTGGCGGGCTGAAAATTCTGAAGGGTTGCTCTCTTTTTTTCTTTAACTTTAATTTTTATTTATTAGCGGCGTTCGCCTACGTTCGAATCGTTAGTATTATTTGCGCAAAATAACCCTCGGCACCTCTTCTAAATTAGTAAATCTATCCGCCGCTTCCTGAACTTTAGCCGAAGCCGTCCGCTTAAAAGCCGCCACTTCCACCAATCTCCCAACTCCCCACTTTAAGTAGTCGATGAGTGGCAAAAAATCTCCGTCGCCCGTTACCAACACCACCACATCGAGAAATGGAGACATCCGAATCGCATCCACCGCCATTCCCACATCCCAATCCGCTTTTTTAAGTCCGTCCGGATAAATTTGCAAATCTTTAATCCTTAGTTCCAAACCGGATTTTTCAAGTGCCTCAAAAAAAGCCGACTCGCCTAAAGCCGTGTCGCTTTTAACCACGTAAGCCATCGCTCGAATAAGTTGCCGACCAGCCACCAAGTTTTTAATGAGCTCCGGATAATTTACGCGCGCGTGATAAAGATTTCTAGCTGAATGATAAAGATTCTGAACATCCACAAAAATCCCGATGCGCTGATTAACATACCCTAAATTTCCTTTCATAATCAATGTATTCTCCCTATTATTTTTTTCGTATCCAAAAGACATAACGAAAAAAATAATAGGGAGAATACGATATTTTAAATAATTATCGCCCAGGCATTATTTCTTCAGCCCCAATTTTTTCACTACTTTTAAATATTCGGCCGGTTCTTTCTTTTTTAAATAATCCAAAAGTTTCCTCCGCTTTGAAACCATCTTTAGTAATCCCCTTCGCGAGTGGTTATCTTTCGGATTTTTCTTTAAATGTTTAGCCAATTCCTCAATTTGGCGAGTCAAATTAGCCGTTTGCACCTGCGCCGAACCAGTGTCTTTATCGTGTTTTTGACTCTCCCCAATAATCTTGGCCTTCACTCGCTTAGTAAGCATTTTGTCATTCTAAATTAAAAATTGTTAAAAATCAAGAGTCCCTCATTTTTTAACTAAAGAGTGAGGGATAAAAAAACCTGTCGCAAAATATCACAAATAATATTATAATTTTGAAGTGTAAAATTTGTATTACTAGTATCGCTCTTTTTCTTACCAACTTGTTTCTAAAACCTAAAAACTATCACCTATCACCTAAAATTATGACTATTGAATCCGCCCTTAAAAATTACTTGGATTATCTCGAAATCGAAAAAAATCGCTCCCCCAAAACCCGCGAAAATTATGAACACTACCTGCGTCAATTTATAGATTCCTCTAAAATCAAAACCCCTGAAGCCATTAACGAAAATATTGTCCGAGAATTTAGGGTCTCGCTTTCAAGAAAAAACCTCAAAAAAATCACCCAAAATTATTATGTCATCGCCATCCGGAATTTCCTGAAATATCTAACCAAACACGACCTCAAGGTTCTCTCGCCTGACAAAATCGAACTCCCAAGGGTAAGTCGCCGCCAAATAGAAATTTTGGAATATAAAGACCTTGAACGTTTAATTGCCGCCCCAGCCGGTTCTGATCTCCGCTCCCTCCGTGATAAAGCCATTCTTGAAACCTTTTTTTCAACCGGCCTCCGTCTCTCCGAACTCTGCTCGCTCGACCGATTTTTGGACTTTAATCGCGCGGAAATATCTATTCGAGGCAAAGGCGAAAAAATCCGCGTTGTCTTTCTATCTCCTTCAGCTCTCTCTTCAATCAAAAAATATCTTGAAAAAAGATCGGATGCCGAGTCCGCACTATTCATCAGTTTAACCAAAGCCAAAAATCCAAAAGTTCTCGGCCGCATCACTCCCCGCGCCGTGGAACGCCTAGTCGCTCTCTACGGTAAAATAGCTGGCATCCCGGCCTCTAAAATCAGCCCGCACAAAATCCGCCACCAATTCGCCACCGACCTCCTGATGAATGGAGCCGACCTGCGCGCGGTCCAAGAAATGCTTGGCCACTCCTCTATCTCCACCACTCAAATCTACACCCACATTACCAACAAACAATTAAAAGAAATCCATCAAGCCTTTCATGGAAAAAGAAGAGAGTAACTTTCTGATTTAAAGCTGTAGACGAAAATAATCTGTGCCGAAGGAGAGATTTGAACTCTCACGGGATTACTCCCACATGGTCCTAAACCATGCGCGTCTGCCATTTCGCCACTTCGGCAAAAACCTCACAAAACACCAAAAAAATCATCCGTATATACCTATTTGTTAAGGCATTCATATACTACATTACAACATCGTATTTTATTTGACAAATAAAAAAATATATGATAAGATACTAGACGCAGAAATTCCGCTCTTCTTTAAAAAGAATATCGAAATTTTCTGTAGAAACGGCGATTCAAAAACTCGCCACCCGCAACTTGAAAATTGAAAATAACCAGATACAAGGAGAATTCAATGAACAGTCTGTTTGTAGGAGCAGGAATCGGGCTAGTTATTGTTACTATCGCCCTCCTCCTTTCCCTTTTCTATCTTACTCTTCTTCTCCTCGCGAAAAACAACTTGTTTTTCACGTATGTTGAAGAGGGTAGAGCTAAAGCCGTCATGGAATACGGCGAATTTCACAAGATGGTAATGGTTTATAAAGACCATTATTTTGACCAACTAGGTTTCGTTCGCCACGTAAGTGAAGAAGGAAAAATCGCCAAAATCGCGAATGGAAGAGTGGATGAAAAATCAATTCTCGACGACAAACATTACAAAATTGAACTCGAGAAACCGAAATCATTCTTGCCAAAAGGCATAAAATGGATCGGTAACCCCTTCGTTTACTCTGTACATAGCTACACCTTTCGCTGGGATTCTTTAAGGCAAGAAGTCCTAGAAAGCGGAGCTATCATTCAAAAAACCATCCATCACGACGAAAAAATAGATTACATCATTGTTCAAGATGATGTCTATGTAACTGTCGTGAAAGAAGCCGAGACTAAACAGATGGTTCCTTTAGACATTCTAGCAGTTCTTACTATTCGCGTTGTAAACCCTTATAAAGCTTTATTCCGCACCCAAGAGTGGCTGGAACAAACCACCAACTTGATTACACCCGCCATTCGAAGTTTTGTAGGCAACAAAGAATATGAAGACCTAACTACCGAAATGAAAGAAGGGGGACAAACCCAGAAAGCAGCTGAACAAGGATTTCTCACTGAATCACGAATGGACGAAGAAATCCAAGAAGATTACGGAGTTCGCATCAAGAAAGTCGGTTTTATTAGAATCGACCCTTCCGGCGCAAGAGCTTTAAAATACGTTGCTGCTGCTTCCAAAAAATACGAAGCTCAGAAAAAAGCAGAATCAATTGAAGTTTTGGCTGATGCCGAGGAAGGTCGGATTCGGAAAGTTTACCAAGCCGTTCAAGATTTCGGTCCTACTGGCACCTCGATTCGAGGAGCAGAAGCGATTGAAAAATCGTCTCAAACAGGAAAATCGACCATCATTCCATTCCCAGTTGAAATTCTAAATTTCGTCAAACAGGTGATTGGTAGATAACCATCATCTGAAACACCAAGATAGAAAGGAAGGTATTAACCCCGTGAAGAAGTTCGTAAAATACGGCTTAATAGCTCTTGGCTCTTTGGCCCTAATAACAGTGGTTGGATTGATTACCAATATCAATTCTAAAACACTTTGGAACGGTCTCCTCTTTTTTATTGGACTCTTTGTAATTCTGACTATCGGTATATTCGCTATCGCGATGATAGCTAAAATTACAAGATCATCCGGTCAACGCCCAACTCCAACCGGAACAACTCCTCAAAAATCCTTTTGGGAGAAATTCCTCGAGAGTCCGATTGGAAAATCCACAGCCACCGCCACTTTTCTGATTTTCCTCTACGGCCTCATCCTCTGGCTTCTCTACGGACCAATTTCTCAAATGATCCGATCTAAATGGGCAATGCCTGAATTTTCAGCGTGGATGCTTGTAACTATCCTCGGCTTAGCATTAATCACGCCTGCGCTTTGGAAACTCTTCGCTGTCGCTGGAATCCCTGGTGACTACAAAAATGTCAAAAGTGGACTCCGTGCCGTCTCCTTAGCTATAGCTATCTTCCTCGCTTACGCCCATTATGGAGGAAAACAACTATTCGACGAAAAGAGTGGACAAGCCAATTTCATGGTTGATGAAAAAAACGGGCAGATGCACTTTATCAAGCCAGCAAGTGGCGAAGATAGCGACACCGCTCGTTTTTCACCTGAAACCGGAGAGAAGCTCCGGCCCGGCAAAAAGGAAGATGCAAAAAAAATTGGGCCTCCATCTCAAAACATCCTCCAAAGAGCCGTAGAGGTAGTCAAAAGGGAAAATCAAACCCCTTGCGACACAGTGGTTCTCGCTCCCAACACCACTACCTATTCACCCACCCAAAACCAAAGCCAGTGGGTACTCTACGTCATACCAGCTGGGAACGGCTGGTCGGGAGTAATATCCGAAAGCGACAAAATGGCTGGAGGCTACTGGTTTCAAACAGAAGTAAAAACTTTGGTTCAAGCCAGAAAAAAAGACGTATGGAGTATTAGTCAAGAAACGTACGTCGAGGGAAAATGGCTGCCCCCGATTCCAAACGGGAAAGGGATAAAAGTGCCAAAAGAATATTTCTTCAACACTTCCAACCTTAAGTGGCGCCAGGACCCTGAGCAAGAAATTCAAGTTCTTGCTCGGTGGAACTAAAAAATTTCCTGAGTGAAAATAAAATTTACTTAGGACCAAAACAAAGCTCTGCGCTCAACCGCGCAGAGCTTTTTTAATTCTCCGAACACAAAAACCCCCGCGACAAATATTCGTCTCGGGGGTTTTCAAAATCCAAAAAGCTAAAACTGGCTATTTATAAGGGAACGTCTACATCTGCACATGTTCCGGCATCGCCTCCCAAAATCGATCCCACCACTCTTGGTACCGCTGTAGCCAAAAGTCCCACTGCCACCGCAATTGCCGCATAAAGAATCTGTTTATTCGCTGCTGCCACCTTCTCTGAATCCCCGCCCGCAGTCAAATACTTGAAAGCCGCCATAATAATAAAGATCACCGCCAGCACAATTAATACCACAAGCAAAATTCTAGTTATCCTCTCAATCACTTTTATCACATCGCAAAAATCCCTTACCGCGGGATCCTGTTGAGCTAAAGCCAATACCGGCACTATCACCTGCAAGGCCAAAACCGACCACAAAGTTATCTTTTTAAACTTTTCCATAATCTCTAAAATCTATTAATTATTTAGTCGCATAGAAACTTGCCTCGACCTTTCAATATATTTATTATATATCGATCTTAAAAAAATTGCCACCCAACTTAGCTACCCACGCCTAAAACATCTTTAATAATAAAAACTACTCCTTTCGCCAAAAGAATTATACCAAAACCCACAGCCGCGTATAAAATTGTTTTCCTACCCTTGCTAAATTTCTCCGGGTCTCCAGCCGCAGTCAAAATCTGAAAAGCCCCTACAATCACCATCACCGTTGCAATCGGTGCTGAAAGCAAAATTAAACCGTTAATAATACTATTTACGCATTCCTCTAAAGTCACGCACTTTAAAGGATTGGGAATGGTGAATCCTTGCCCACCCGGCTCTCCATCTTGAGCCAACGCCACGCCAAAAAACAAAAAATTCCCTGCCAAAAATATAAAAATTCCAATCTTTAATCCCTTCATTTTTTAAATTTTAGCATAAAGCAAAATAAATTACACTCTAAAAATTTATCTTACGGACATGCCTGAGACGTAAGCTCAAGATGAAGATGACCAGCAGTAGCATAGGCAGTCGGATTCCCGCCACAATTAGCATACTCATTAATCACTCTTAACCCACACGCCCGAGCATCATCAAGAATTCCACCGATCACTTCGCAATTATTACGATCCATTTCTCTCGAAGGAGTCACGTCTATAGCGCAACCATTATAATGTTGTGGACTTTGATGCCGAGAAATAGGTGGAAAGGCCTCGGTTACCCGAATATCCCCATAATAATTTCTTGAAAGACAATCCAAAAGAGGAATGAGGTTTGGATTAGCTTTTTTATTAGCTGTTGGTTTAAAAGTAAAGTTTTCAAAATCGATATTCACGCAATCAGGACAGTTCGCCGCCATACCACCCCCTCCACCTCCTCCGCCGCCTCCGCCGCCCGTGGTACTTGTTGTCACTGGTTGAGGTAAATATTCAAAATCTGGCACACTGCAACTAATGTTCGGCCAAGCTATCCGCGTCTCACCCTCTCCTCGATTTCCAATCAGCCATAAAAATGTGGCCACAATCACAAACGAGAGAAGCACAATTCCGACTCCCACCGCGGTTGAGGTCAAAATTTTCTTGCCGGAATTTAACCGCTCTTCCGACCCACTAGACATCAAAATCATCCCACCACCTATAATCAGCATTATTGGCGTAATAATAACCACGAGCAAGGTTAACCCAAAACTAATCAAATTTTGAACCAACTCCACTACATCACAAAGGTCATCACAAACCCCGCCTTGACACGCTATAAGCGGCCCCCAAAAAGGAAATTCAAATTCCGCTGCCGAGCCCACTTTTGGTTGAACCATAAAAAATAATCCCAAAACCGCTATTCCTAAAATAATAAAGATATATTTTTTGTTCATTCTACTTGGCTGCTCTTAAAATCTCCGAAACCCGCGCCTCGGCTTGAATCAAAATTTTATCCGCCGCCCGTAAGTCCAAATTTGCGTCTCTTATGGCCTCGGAGAAAATCTGATCCACTTTCTCGCCATCCACTTGCACCCATGATCTAGCAATCAGCGCCTGTCTCGCAAAAATTTCTTGCTCCGGGTCGCCAATGGCCTCGGCAATTAACGATTTCAAAGCCGCTGGCCTCTTTCCTTCTTGAATCGAATATTGCCTCTGCAATTCTTTATTAGTTGAAACGAAAATCACAAAATCCCACGCCTGGGTTTGATAACGACTCCTTTTGGACACTCCAAAACCCAAATACCGAGCATAACTAATAGCTTTTTCCTCATCCACTTGCGGCACTTTGGTTACGCCGATATTTAAAAAAGGATTTTTCTTTTTGATATTCTCCAAATCACTTTTGTAACCGAAAATCATAGCGGTTTTCCCTTGACTAAAACTCACTCCCTCATCTCCTAAATTATCATTCCAAGTGAAATAAGACGAAAGTGGATTGGCAAACTGAAGATAAAAATTAAAGGCCTGAAAACCAATTCCTCGCTTGCCGTCTTTGGCAAAAGTGGCACGAGATAAATCTGGAGCAACCATCTGCGTTCCATTTTGAAGCATTAACAACCCCAAAATATCCGCCGCTCTTTTAATCGCTCCCCCAGAGCCACCGATAGCCGCTCCCGCTCTGTCTATATTTTTCTCAAAACCTGATTTTTTAAGCAAAGGAATAACCTGCTGAAATTCCGGCCAAGTTTTTGGCGGATAAATAATTCCCGCCTGGTCGAAAAAATCTTTGTTGTAATACAAAACTAGAGTATCTAAATAAAGCGGCAAAGCATAAATTTTCCCGGCGCTTACAAAATCCTGCTCAATCACTTGAGGAAAAAGTTCCCGTAGTTTAATCAGTCCAAAGTCCTCTCGGTTAAGCGCGGCGAGTTTAGCTTTATTTTTTAATAAAGAATGATTGTCAACTAAAAAAACATCCGGCCCCTCGCCCAAAGCCAAGGCCTCAAGCAAACGCTCGTCATAACTGGCCTCATCAATTTGTTCGTACTGTATCTCTATATTAGGTCTGGCTATCCTAAAATTATCCAAGAGTAATTTAGAAGAACGCGCCGTCTCTATACCCCAAACCTTAAGTTTAGCCGGCTGATTACCTTGCTCGTTGCCGGCAATATTCATCACAATCAAAACCACAATCAAAATCGCCAAGCTCACCCCGATCACCATCATCACTATTTGTCTTTTTGAAAAATTCATCCCTTCTTATTTCCTTTATAATTTTTTTCTAATTTTATTGATTGAAAATTGTTAATTGTCCTCCAAAAGAGGATCTCCTCCGAGGGAGGATCGGCCTTCGGGGGACGCCTCCGGCGGAGTAATTAATAATTTCTATTATATCTCTACCGTATCTCTAATATGTCTCTTCTTGCATTCATACTTTTAGTTTTTCACTTTTCACTTTACGCCTCCTATTCCCTATCACCCATAACCTATCACCTAATTTTAGATGACCACCACTCCCATCAATTTATCTTCTTTACTTAAATTCATAATTCTCACTCCCTGCGCCGCCCTACCCGTCACTCTCACTCCTTTAAGCTTGGTCTTAATAATCTGCCCCTTAGCCGAGAGAGCCATAATTTCTTCTTCCTCGCTTAAAATCCTAGCCGCCACAATCTCTCCGGTTTTAGCTGTCACTTTTGCGGTCGCGATGCCGCTCCCACCCCGACTCTGAAGCCGGTATTGGCCCAAAGCTGTTTGCTTAGCAAAGCCATTCCCCATCACCACCAAAAATTTCAAACTTTTCGCTTCTTTAATCTGATTCTCATTTATTATATCAAATCCAGCCACTTCGTCGCCTTTTTTAAGGTTAATGGCTTTCACTCCCGCCGCCCCTCTGCCGAGCGGCCTAATTTCTGACTCTTTAAACCTAATTGAGCGTCCTCCACGAGTCGCTAAAATTACCTGATCCTTCCCGCCCGAAAGTTTAACCCACTGCAAACTATCATCTTTCTTTAAAGCAATCGCGATAATTCCATTTCTCCGAATATTAGTAAAATCACCCAGCTGGGTCTTTTTAATGAGTCCGTTTTTAGTGACCATCATCAAATACCTTAAATCGCTTTTTTCTATTTTTTTTCCGTCGATATCGGCATAACCAATAATGGCCGTAATACTCTCCTCCGCCGGCAACTCCAAAAAATTATGAATTGCTCGGCCCTTGGATATCCGCCCCGCTTCAGGAATTTCATAAACTTTGGTTTGAAAAACTCTTCCCTTATTCGTGAAAAAAAGCAGGTTATCGTGAGTGTTCGCGTTTAAAAAATGAGTTAAGAAATCCTCCTCTGCCACTTCCGACCCGATAAGTCCTTTACCACCCCGATTTTGACTTTTAAAAACATTCGGCGACAATCTTTTAATGTAGCCGCTACCCGAAAGAGTAATCACCACCTCTTCTTGATGCACTAAATCCTCTTCTTTAAATTCTGTAATGCCTGTTGAAACCAACTTGGTTCGCCTTTCATCTCCGTATTTTTCTTTAAGCTCCAAAACCTCGCTTTTAATAATTTTCAAAATCCTATCCGGATTTTTTAAAATCAAACCTAATTCTTTAATGATAGCTAATTTTTCTTTAAGTTCTGATTCTATCTTTTCTCGCTCTAAAGCCGCCAGCGTTTGCAGTCGCATCTCTAAAATCGCCACGGTCTGAAGCTCGCTGAATTTAAAAATTTTAATTAGATTACTCTTTGCCTCTTCCCGATCTTTTGATTTTTTAATCGTGGCGATAATTTTATCAATCACATCAAGTGCCTTGGCCAAGCCCGTTAAAATATGCGCCCGCTCCTCGGCTTTTCTTAAATCAAACTCAGTTCTTTTTTTAACCACAATTTTCCGATAATCAAGATAATGTCCAATGATATCTCCCACCGAAAGCAACCTCGGCTGAATGCCATCAACGAGCGCCACCATATTCAAATTAAAATTCTTTTGAAGATCGGTGTGTTTATAAAACTGATTTAAAACTTTCTGGGGCGAAGCGTCGTTTTTAAGCTCAATCACGATTCTTAACCCTTCGCGTCCGGACTCATCCCGAATGTCCCGAATGCCTTCAATTTTTTTATCCTGCACCAAAGCCGCCATCTGTTTAATTAACTCTGACTTATTAACTTGATAAGGAATCTCAGTAATTAAAATATCGAAATTGCGGCTTTTTCGCTCTTGAATATCCGCCTTAGCCCTAGTGGTAATTGCTCCTCGGCCAGTCAAATATGCTTCCTTAATCGCTTTACTGTCGAAAATAATGCCACCCGTCGGGAAATCTGGCCCTTGGATAAATTTCAAAAAATCCTTGGATGATGCCTCCGGATTATCCGCCGCGTATAAAATTGCGTCCGCCACCTCACTCAAGTTATGAGGTGGAATATTAGTTGCCATTCCAACCGCAATTCCAAGTCCTCCGTTTAGGAGTAAATTCGGCAGTCGCGCCGGCAAAACCCTTGGCTCTTCTCGCGTGCCATCATAATTATCCTGCCAAGCCACAGTTTCTTTTTCGATATCTAAGAGCATCTCATCGCTAATTTTCGCCAAACGGCTCTCGGTGTAACGCATGGCCGCTGCTGAATCACCATCAATCGAACCAAAATTACCTTGGCCCTGAATTAGGGGGTATCTCATTGAAAAATCCTGGGCCATCCTAACAAGCGCGTCATAAACCGCCGTATCGCCATGAGGATGGTAGCGACCCAAAGTTTCTCCCACGATATTGGCTGATTTTCTAAGTCTCGCTTGATGAGTCACTCCCGCATCCCACATATCCCACAAAATTCGGCGATGCACTGGTTTTAAGCCGTCCCGAACATCCGGCAGAGCCCGCCCCACAATCACCGACATCGCATAATCCAAATAGGACTCTTGAAGTTCGGTAGTAATTTCTCTTTTTTCAATTTTTTTCTCTCCTTCACTCATAAATTTATTTTTTACAAAATTAAGGTTTAATAATATATTCCTTAGGAGCGCTCAAAAAACCAAACCAATCCGCCGCTTTTTCTTTGAAAAATTCATAAACCGTGGCTGCTCCCGTCTTCATAGTACCCAAAAAAGAAAAATCTTTTTTAAGTTCTTGCTCAGGCGCTGGATTAATCGCAGTTTTACTTGAACTCACCACCAAAGCATTGAAATATCCGAACCAAAGAAACACTACCACCACCATTGCTGCTAAAGAAAAAACTACTAACCAAATCCGCCTTTGATGCTCCGGCGCTGATTGTAATTTTTCTAAAATTTCTCTAAACATCGACATAATAAGTTATCTTATCTCAAAGTATCTTAAGAAACCTTAAGCAAAACCACTTCATTTTTTTTATTTTCAAAATCTTTAGATTTAAAAACTAGCTTCTCTTGAAATTTGGGCTCTTGACCCAGCAATTTCAAAAAATCCTTTGGGTCTTGATAGAAACTCGGCACCACCACATCCGGTTCAAGCTGCTTAACAACCTCTGCCGCCTCTTTAGCTGAAATTAATTCTCCTCCGCTAATCGGTAAAAAAACCATCATTCTAGAACCGTCTAAATTCTCCATCACCTCTATCGGAGGAACTTTCGTTATCTTACCTAAAAAAACAAAATTCATCTCATCCCACTTCACTAGATAAACCGTTTTAACCAATTTTTCTGTCGTCTCCGAAAGAATTTGCCAGCCCGTAATTTCAATTTTTTTAAACTCATATTCTCCTGGAAATCCTATCTCATCTCGAGACGGAACAAAATCGGAAGAAACGGACGTTCTTAAAACCACATCCCCTTTTAACCGATTATTCGGGGGATCAATTAACAAAGAAAGGTCGCCTGATTGCAACCTAAAACCTCCTTCGCCGTAATAATTAAGCACCATGAATCAATATTTCAATCTATTTTAGCACAAAAAAGCCGCCCTGAAAAGACCAAATTAAAATAATTAACCTAATCTCAATAGTATTCCAATCGTATCTCAATTATTTTTCTCTTATATCTCTACTGTATTTAAATCGTATTTTTTGATAATTAGTAATTAATTATTAATTGAAAATTGCTTGCCCGCCGTAATCTTGATGAAGGCGGAGCAATTGTCCTCCGAAAGAGGATCTCCTCCGAGGGAGGATCGGCCTTCGGGGGACGCCTCCGGCGGAATAATTGATAATTTCCATTGTATTTCCACTGTATCTCTATTGCATTTCAATTTCTTAATATTCTTGATAATTTCTAGCTTTTATTTTATTGATAATTGGTCATTGAAAATTGATAATTTCTATCGTATTTCTTCTTAATCTAAACTTTTAGCTTTTCGCTTTGCGCCTTACATTCTCTATCATCTATCACCTAAAACCTAACGCCCGTCTCTTTTATTTGACGAAAATCTTGCCCTCCCCTATAATCATTGAACTAAATATGCCCATTGCCAGCAAAAAAATAAAGCCTATTTTAAACCAGTTAACCAAAGCTGGAGTAACTAATTTTAATGGTCCCCGCGAAGGCGATATTATAGAGGGCGAACTAATCAAAAAAACTTCTCGTGAGGCCTATTTTGATTTGAACAGTTTTGGCACCGGCATTATCTACGGCGTTGAATTTTTAAACGCCAAAAATATCCTGAAAAATTTAAAGCTGGGCGACAAACTGTCAGCTAAAATCGCCAACCTCGACAACGGCCAAGGCTATCTTGAGCTTTCTATCTCTGAAGCTGAAAAACAACAAGTTTGGCAACAAGTTAAAGAACTGCAAGAAAACGGCGAAATTATAAAAATCAAAGTTATCGGCGTAAATAGCGGCGGCTTAACCTTAAATCTTTTAAGTTTGAAGGCCTTTTTGCCTGTTTCTCAACTTTCAAACGAACACCAACCTCAAGTCATAAACGGAGAAAAAGAAAAAATTATTGAAGAACTTAAAAAATTCATCGGCCAAGAACTAAGCGTCAAAGTTATCAACCTTAACCCCAGAAGTAATAAACTTATTGTCTCCGAAAGAGAAACCGCCTCGAGCAATATAAAAGAACTCTTAAGCCAATATCAAATCGGCCAAGAAATCGACGGGTTAATCTCCGGCATTGCCGACTTCGGGGTCTTTGTTCGTTTCATAGACAACCCAGCCATTGAAGGCATGATTCATATCTCTGAACTCGATCACCGTTTAATCGACAACCCAAAAGAAATTGTGAAAATCAACGACACTGTTCGGGTAAAAATAATCGACCTTAAAGACAACCGGGTTTTTCTATCTCTAAAAGCTCTAAAAATCGATCCTTGGAACAAAGTTAATGAACACTATCAAATAGGACAAATAGTTACCGGCAAAATTTATAAGCTTAATCCTTTCGGAGCTATTGTTGACTTAAACCACGAACTCCAAGGCATGATTCACGTCTCTAAATTCGGCGACATCGAAACCATGAAAAAAACCCTCGAATTAGGCAAAGAATATCAATTTAAAATCGAATCCATCTCTCCAGAAGAAAAAAGAATTATTCTTGATTTGAATCAGTAAAAAATTTCAGAGGTGCTCTCTTGATTATTTAACTCGTGCCTCCTAAAATAACTGCATCGCCTGGGTAGCTCAGTGGAAGAGCTTTCGCCTGAAGAGCGAAGAGTCCGGTGTTCGATTCACCGCCCAGGCACATATTATTACGGGCCGGAGTATGGGGGTAGTACGCCTGTTTTGGGAACAGGTAGACCGAGTTCGACTCTCGGCGGCCCGACAACAATTTAACTTTTTATTCGCCGAGAGTCGGACTCGGAAAGGGGTCGGGGAAACGGAAGTTTCCCCGAGGCGAAGCTCACGAACCGCTGGGTTCGTGGGAGTCCCGCTTTGATGGGACGACGTGAGATTCTCGGCGGCCCGACAAAAATAATAGCAGACGAAACTGGGAATTTCGTCTGCTTTGAAATGAACACAAGATCTAACAAATTGGTTGTTAGGAGTTGTGTTCGCGCCCGGTCTTAAGGGCGCGGTAATTCAGTAAAAGGTGGGTAGAAAAAGTTCAAATACCCCGCTAATTTAATCATAAATCTAACCCAAAAATTGCCAAATCCAAGTTATCCACCTAATATATAAAAAAGTAAAAGCGGGCACTTAGCTCAGTGGTAGAGCGACTGTTTTACACACAGTAGGTCGGGGGTTCAATCCCTCCAGTGCCCACAATTCACCCCTTAATTAAGTCGTTCAAATTTTAACTTCAATATCCTACGCAAAGATTCGTCGATTCTTTTTTCGTTAATTTTATTTTCTAAAACCGCCTGGCGCACTGCCTCCACTATCCCTTTATGCTTCGAGATAGTAAGCGTACTGATAATCATATCAGCCCCGGCATTAATAGCTTGAATGACTAATTGGCCAATCGGCAAATCGCCAGTTGATGCCATCTCTAAATCATCAGTGATAATCACGCCTTCATATTTTAATTGACCCCTTAATATCTCAATAAGAAAAACTGGTGAAAGCGTTGCTGGGACGTCATCGATTTCCTTAACCACAACGTGCGCCGTCATCAGAACTTCCGGATGGGCCTGCCCAATAACATACTGAAAAGGAACAAGCCACTTTTCAAATTCATCGCCACCAGAAGAAACCGCAAAATTCGTATGTGGATCTAATGTTCCGTTGCCATACCCCGGAAAATGTTTAGGCACCGCAATAATATCCGCCTCTCGGTAACCTTCAATCATGGCTTGGCCTAACTTGCCAATAAGCTCGGGGGTTGCCTCAAAAACACGTTTGGATTTGAATAAATAGGCCTGAGGATTATTAACATAATCAATCACGGGCGAAAAATTCATGTTAATGCCGAGCTCACGGAGTTCCTCGCCTCGCCTTTTAGCAATTCGCCGGGCTTCCTCAATGCTTTTTATCTCCATCTGAGGCGTCAGCTCACTTAGAAATTTAAACCGAACATAATCACCTCCTTCTTGATCGGTCGCAATAAATAAGGGAATTTCTGAATGTAATTTTAAATCACTAATCATTTTTATCACTCCTTCTCTATCGTTAACATTCCGAGCCAAAAGATTTACGCCTCCAACCCCGTAAACATCGATCATCTCTTTTATATGGTCATCAAAGTAAGGGTTTTTAAAACCAACAACCATCATCTGGCCGATTTTTTTCTCAAGCGGCAGAGTTTTAATGATTAACTCGATTTTATCCGTGTAATCTTGTTGAGATGATACTTTTTCAGGTGACGCAAAATAAATTTCTGCCTGTTGCGTACTACCTAAAGCAAAAATTAGGGCAATTATCGATGCCCCTAACACAGCTAAAAACGCAACCTTGCTTTTCATAAATCCGAATTCAACTTCCAAAAATTTTCGTAGAGCTTAGCCACTAGTATCGGCCCGGTGCCGCCCGGCGTTGGCGTGTAACTAATATTTCTATCCTCCTCGCCATCGGGATCAAAATCCCCATAAATTTTATTGCCTTCCCGGCTATAACCAAAATCCACCACCAGCGCTCCTTCCTTAATGTCCTTAGCCGAAAAAATTCCAGCCACCCCCGTTCCGCTCACCACCACATCCGCATCCTTAAGTCGCGCCGGAATACCTTTCACCGTACTGTCAAAAACAGTTAATTCTCCCACCCGGTTCTGCAACCAAAACCCCAGCGGTTTGCCAATTAAAAATCCCGCTCCAATCAAAACCACTTTCAAATCCCTTAGCGATTTGCGATTTGCGATTTGCAAATTAAGTATTTCCTCGAGCGCCTCCACGGCCGGCGGCGCCACCTCGCCTCGTCCGGTATAAAACGCGCCCAGCGCTTTTTCGCTCAAACAATCCACGTCTTTTTCTTTTGGAATCGCGTTTAAAACATAATGTTTATTGATTGATTCCGGCAAAGGTAGTTGCACCAAAAACCCGCCGCAATTTTTCGGCCGTGTGAGCATCCCAATCTCCGCCCGCAAATCATCCGTGGTCACTCCCTCCGGCGCCCGGTGCAGCCGAAAACTAATTCCCAATTCCTCCGCCACTCGCTTTTTTTGGTTCAAAAAATTCTCCGATGCCAAATCATCTCCCACCAGCATCGCTCCCATAAACTTCCCCTGCCATTCCTCTTGGTGTTCCTTAAGTTTTTCAATTATCCCCACCGCAATTTTTTTCCCGTCAATAATCATAAAGTCCTATTTTAGAGGTCGAACAATTATTGATCTTTTATCTTTAGAAACATAAACTTTCACTTTATCTCCTATTTTAATTTCTAATTCATCGAGAAATTCTTGGGGAATTATCAATCCTGCCAAAGAACCAATTTTTATAATCTCCTGAATCATTACAATAAATCTAAAGCTTATAACGCTTAATGTAAACCCAATCCCAAAATAATTGGGATATCAATCCTATCCCTAAAAATAAAACCGGCCGGAAAAATAACATCACTCCCGCCACCACTAAAACTATCTTCCAGTTCCTGTGGATCGGATGAACCTTAAAAGGATTCCGCCTCGGGTGATAAATCGGCCGAGTTGCCAAATGATCTAAATCCATCAGTCCAGCCGACAAAATCAAAACCAAATCTGCCGGTGTTGTTTCAATCAAATTCCCGCTCAAAAAATAAATCGCCGTATCCGACAAAACATGAATCGGAATAATCATCTCTTTTAAGGATGTTTTTTAGGTAACAAAAATACACCACAACCCGTCCATACTTCACCCCAACCATAACCCACTACTGAAGTTGCCCACGACCCAAATTCTTCACATTCTTTACGCGACTTAATATCTTGATAAAACAAATAATAGCCACCATTATCAGGACAAACATCTCCAAAACAAAAATAATTTTCAACTACGGCCTTTCCCTGAAAAATACCTGCTGATTTAGGATACTCTCCGATCTTACTAAAATCTCTTTTTTGATTTAAATTCTGAAGTTCTTCCAAAATATCTTGAACATCATCACGACTCAAATCTTTTAATTCTCCATCTTCTTTATTATTTTTATTAATAAAAAATAAAGAAAACAAAACTACCAATAAAATAGAAATAGAAATAGAAAACAAAATTAATTTATTAATATTCATAAATTATCAATACTCAAGCGGAAATTTCTCGCAAAGTTTTTTTATCCTCCTAAGTTTCGTAAGACGAAATTTTGGAGGGTAAACCTCTCGCGTACAAAAAGCTAATAATTTAGTGGGAATTTTAGGCATAATTCTTTTGCTTTTTGTAAAACCTCTTTCCCATCCACCAATACTTCTTTTATCATTCGCGCCACCTCTTTCATCTCTGCCTCTTTCATTCCTCGCGTAGTTAAAGCCGGCGTACCCATTCGAATTCCCGACGGGTCCATCGGACTTCGCGAATCATAAGGAATCGTATTTTTATTCACAATGATTCCGTTTTTCTCCAATTTATCGCTCGCTTCTTTCCCACCGATTCCATGATTAGTTAAATCCACCAAAAGCAAATGCGTGTCTGTCCCGCCCGCCACAATTCTAAAACCATAATTTTTAAGTTCCTCCGCCAATGTTTGGGCATTCAAAACAATCTGGCTTGCGTATTCCTTAAAATCCAGCTGCACCGCTTCTTCCATCGCCACCGCAATTGCCGCAATCTGATTCGCATGCGGCCCACCCTGCAACCCCGGAAATATCGCTTTATCAATCGCCTTAACAATATCCACGCCCGCGCGATTTGCGATTTGCGATTTGCGATTTGCGAAAATCACCCCCGCCCTCGGTCCCCTAAGTGTCTTATGAGCTGTTGCCATCACTACATCCGCATATTTAAACGGAGTCGGATAAACTCCTCCTGCAATGAGTCCCGCAAAATGCGACATATCTACCATTAAATATGCGCCCACCTCATCACAAATCTCCCGAAACTTTTTAAAATCCACGATTCGCGGGTAGGCCGTGTATCCGGCCACAATAATTTTCGGTTTATGTTCTTTGACCAACTCACGAATCGCATCATAATCCAAAAGTTCTGTTTCTTTGTTTAAAGTGTATGACACCGACTTCCACGCCTTAGAAGTAAAACTCACCTTGTGTCCGTGCGTTAAATGCCCGCCCATATCAAGCTGTAGTCCCATAATCGTCTCGCCCAAAGACACGAGCGCCACGTAAATCGCCAAGTTCGCCGGTGACCCCGAGTATGGCTGGACATTCACTCCCCATTCATCAGAAGATAAACCAAATGCCTTAAGCGACCGCTCTTTTGCTAAATTTTCAAGCTGGTCCACAAATTCATTCCCGCCATAATATCTCATCGCCGAATACCCTTCGGCATATTTATTGGTAAAAACCGACCCCAAGGCCTCTAAAACATCCCGCGAAACAAAATTCTCTGACGGTATAAGATTGATCGTCTCATTCTGCCGCCTCGTTTCCTTTTTAATTAATTCCTCAACAATTTTGTCGTTCATTAAAACATTTCCAACATTCAATCACTCCGACCATTAACTTATTTTATCTCACATTCCATCGAAAATTTATTTCTCATTTAACTTATCAAAAATACCCTGAATTAAAGGTTTCAAGGGTGGAATTTCCTCAGAAGCCACCTTCCAGACGATTTCCTCATCAACGCCAAAGTATTCGTGAACTAGCTTATTTCTCATGCCAGCAATATTCCTCCAAGGAATGTTGCTGTAGCTATTTTTGATATCGTCGGGAATTTTTGTAGCCGCCTCGCCGATAATTTCCAAACTTCTCACAACGGCATTGATAGTTTTCTTGTCTTTTTCAAAATTCTTAAAGTTTATTCCTTCAATAAAATCAGCTATGTCGCGAATGGAATCCAAAATGTCCTGAATATAATCGAGGTAATCTCTTTTCATACCTTAACCAAATCCTGAAGTATCCGTTTCCCGATTCTGGGCTTAAGAGCTCTTCTAGTAACTAAATCAACTTTTGTTCCCAGCAAATCAGATAAATATCTCTCAAGTTCAATAAATTTTAACAAGCCGATCGATTCTTTAAAATCCACTAGAATATCAACGTCGCTTTTCCGACTTTGCTTATTCCTCGCATAAGAACCAAAAACCGCTAACTCTCCGATTACCACACCAAATCTTCTTTCTACCTCCTTTTTATTTTGAGATAAAATATTTTTAATTTCTTCTAAATTTTTCATCACTTTTATATTAATATCAACTGACTCAAAAATCAATCACCGTCTCATTCTGCCGCCTCGTCTCCGCCTTAATTAAATTTTCTACTTCTTTGTCTCTTATTAAAATATAATACCCACAAAAAAGATATTCGCCAAGTAATCCCAATGCCTAGATAAAGCTTGCAAAAAATATAACACTTAAAATTCCCAAAAGTTTACAACAATCAAAACTCGCCCTATACTTAACCTCGATGATTCTCTCCGATAAAGACATTAAAAAAGCGATTAAGGATGGTTTAATCGTCATTGACCCCCTCTTCCCGAAAGCCATAGCCACCGTGTATCGCATGATTTCGAAATTATTATAACAAATAAAATTTATAAAAAAGGACCCTTGGTTTGCTTATGCAAACCAAGGGTCAAAGTGTCCAAGGGACTCAGAGTCAGACTTGCGCCGGAGCCGGAGTTTCCGAGGATTCGAGAACAGAATTGCGAGAGAACACCCGGCCACCACCGCTCCACCAGCCCGGACCCTCGACAGAACTAGCATCAACGAGCCAGCCGTCACCGCCCCAGGACACGCCGACCGCACGAAGCGCACCGTTTTGGTCCTTGATGTAGAAGATGTTGGCGTAGCCGTTGGTCAAAAGAACGCCAGCTTCACCGTTAGCTTGCTTTTCCATCAAGGAAAACATTTCGGTGAGGATAGTTTCAGATTTTTCTTCTCCGCCCAGCTCGGCGATAATCGGACCATCGATCGAGGCCTGCTTCAGTGTGTGATAACGCAGAACCTGTTCGGCAATCCGGTCTTCGATTTTTCCGTCTCCCTTCAGGAACCAGTCAGTGAAGTTGTCGCCAAGATAGCTGATCTTAACCTTGGCTTTTCGACCAGTGTCACGAACAAACTTCTCTTTGGCGACAAATTTCGAAATCGTGGGCGGTACGACGATAGTCGAGACGAGCTCGAGAATAGAGAGCTTTAGTTCCGTAACTTCTGCCCCACGATTTTGAACCGCAGTCACAAAAAGATTAATCGCTGCCACTGTGTTTTGGATAACCCATTGGGCGTCATCCGTAGGAAGTGGTCCAAACGCCGCCTGATGCTCAACTAGAGCTCCGGCAAGTTTCGGGATCTGTTGTTCGGTCATAATTTTCTCCTTCTTTTGACCGTTTTTACAAAAACACTGTTGGACTTAGCCGTATTGGTTTCGCCACAGCCCGGAACGGCTTTTACTAAAAGCAATTCTGGGCTATAGCGAAATCTCGCAATTATCAATTTTCTATTTTAATTATACCACACAAAATCCAATTTCGTCAATACCTCAAAAATCCTTATTTTACCGCCTTCGTCGCCCCCCCACCTTCCAAGGGGAAACTGATTTTTCTGAAACCAGAAGCGAAAGGTAAACTAAAACCTAACCCATTTTCATTAAATCGTTCGAACAAGTCCCGCCTTATCGGGACGATCCGACATTCATGCATTTCTCGCGATATCCTATTGGCTAAACCCTAGTGGCTAATTAACTAATCCCCACCTCCCAATCCCGATGCATCTGCGGAATCATCATCTGCGGATTCCATGTCCGCTTTAACTCTTCAACATCCTGCGAGCTCTGATACTTCCCGCCTTCTTTTACATAATCAATTTTGGCCGTTAAAGGCGCCACTTCGTAAAAAACCATCTGCGCAATCCGGCGGCCAACAACCAAGGGAATCGAAAAATATCGCGAGTTATTCGTCACCTCCATCGTCCACCGGTTAAAGTAACCAATATCTCCCCACCCCGCGTCCTTGCACACTTCCACAAAATTCCGGCCCATTGAACTGCGCGCGTACATCTTCGCCACGCAAATATCTTTGCCGCCAATAAACTCCTGCGTGTGCGCGAGCACCGTCTCGCCCGGCTCAAGCACAATCACTTTCGCCCCGTCCGGAATATTTTTAAGTTCCACCCCCCAGTCCTTTCGAAGTTCGCCGGCCATCTGCGCCTCGAACGGCCCAGACCAAACTGTCTTGGTCGAAACCTCATCATACAAATTATGAATCGTGTGCCTACCCTTAGGCGCCTTCTCTCTCCAAAACCACTCCCCCAAATTCACGTCATAACTCGTGGTTTTTAAGTTCTTTTCATTAAAGGGCTCAATCACAATCGTGCCCTTTTTCATATGTTCCAAAATCTGATTTTGCGATAAAAGCATGAAAATAGTTTAGATTCCTAATAAAAATAAATCAACCCCGTTAGAGGTCGCGAGGGCCCGCAGCCGTGCAACGGGGTCAACTCTATCCCAAGTATTGCATTAATGGGAGGTATACGGGATTTGCACCCGTGCTGACAGTGCCACAGACTGTAGTGCTGCTACTACACCAATACCTCCATGAATTAGGTTAAACCTTATTATTAACCAAATCTTTATTAATAATCAAACGCCTTATATAACCAAAATCAATTCCTAATTCTTTGCCAATTCTCCGATACGGCCAATTTTTCTTTCTTAGAACAATAGCTTTTTTTATTTGTTCAATCCTCAATTTTTTCTGATCTTCAATTTCTTTCAGCCTTTTTCGTAATTCACTTAAAACTAAAGTCGCTAATTCCTTTTTAACTATTAACTTATCAACAACATGAAGCAATATATAATGAGTATTTGCCGCACCTCCAGAACTATATAACCAAGCATCTTTCCAATGACTCTTACGCTTACCAATATGGTAAATATATCCACAACCCATAAAATCACGAATCTCCTTAAGCACTTCATAATTTGTCTGACTTATATACAAATTATGAACTCTTTTTCTTCTTACGATTGCACCTTCTCCGTCAATAAAACCAGCAATATAATCCCAAGTCATTTAACTATTATAACATTATCAGTAGCTTAAATAACATGCGCAGATATCCCCCCAACCACAATCTTTCAATAAATCCCCTCTCCCCGTCAATTTCTCAATTTACCTCACTTGACACTTGACACCTGACACTTGACACTTAATTGATGCCTCCCACTTCGCTTATCCCCTCCGAACTTTGGACCTATATCGTCTTATATTTTTCCATTATCATTTTAGGCAACGCCGTGGCCCTCTCGGCTTTTCTTTTGGCATTTTTGGGCGGTCTTGGTCCTTCGGGCCTGCTCTTTGTAATTATCACTGTTACCTTAGCTGATTTAGGTGGCGACTCACTTTGGTTTACTCTTGGCAAAACTCTCCACGGCACCAAAGTCGGAAACTTCATCAAAAACCACCTCCCCAATCACGATTTAATTTATAAACATATTCACGAAGACAGCTTAAAATGGCTCTACTTATCTAAATTTATCTCCTCCATCACCGCCCCCTTCCTTTTTCTTCTCGGCTGGTCGCAAAATGTGTCTTTCAAAAAATTCTTTGAAGCCAATGTTAAAACCACCGTTTTCTGGGTTGTAATCTTGCTAGTCGCAACCGTGATTATTGGCTCCGGCCTTTTACCTTTTGCCTCCGCTAAATTTTTCCGGCACCTGGAAGTCATGGGCGGCACCATCGTGGTCTTAGTCATCGCTCTCCAGTTCCTTTTAAAATATCTCACCAAAAAACCCGCGATTAAAAATTTCTTCAAAAAAATCACCTCCGTTCTAATGAACAACAACGACCCCAACCACCCAAACTAAACTGGGCTTTACTTTTTCTAAACAAAGTATTAATATTCACAACAATTCGAACACTCGATCTTTGCCAGTTGGCGAATCGAACAATTCGAAAATTATTGAAACATGCCTATAACCTCATCTGCCAAAAAAGCCCTGCGCCAAAACGTTCGGCGCAAAAAAGAAAACCTCAAAAGAAAAACCGCCTACAAAGCGGCTATTAAAAACTACAAAAAACTTTTAGAGAACAAAGACCTAGAAAAAGCCAAAGTTGAACTTTCAAAAATTTTTAAAGCTCTTGATAAAGCCGCCAAGAAAGATACGATAAAAAAGAATAAAGCCAACCGACTTAAATCTCGGCTCTCAAAGAAACTCCCCAAATCCTAAGCTCTAAATCCTAAATAAATTCAAATATCAAAATTCAAAATTTAAAATATTTGTTATTTGTATTTTGATATTGTTTAGCCCGCCTTGCCGCTCGCCTCGC
>CAYIOP010000003.1:107416-115601 GCA_964365185.1 uncultured Candidatus Saccharibacteria bacterium
TATTAGAAATTTGATCATTAGTTATTGATTGAAAATTGGTAATTGAAAATTGAAATTTTAGTTGATTACCAAATCAACTAGTGCTTCTTCATATTCCAACTTCCCCGACTTCACCATCAAATCATACCTAGCCATATCGCCAATTTTTTCAGGCAACTGATACGCCAAAATATTAAAAATCTTGGCTCCTGGCTCATTCATACCAAAAACTTTCTCAAGCGCCCAAAGCCGCTGTTTAATGTCACGATTTTTAAATCCCCAAATCAAACTCCAAAAATTAGGCGCCTGCGCCACGCCAATGTTTTCCAATTCCCTAACGCCAATCTCCTCTGTGCCCAAAAACTGAACCTTATCTAACTCGGTAATCAAGCCCCAGGTATTGCCCTCATAAACCTGAACTAAAAACTTGAATCCGCTATCAGAAATATTAATGCTTCTTTTTTTAATCTCGCTTTTTGCAAAGTCCTCCCACTCTTTACCTTTTAAAATCTCAAACTCCTGAACCAAAACAGGTTTCTTAAGAAGAAAGTCCATCGCCTTCAAGGGCTTATCTTTTTCCGAAATCAAAACTGTAATATTTTTGTTATCAATCACTGCTTTCAATTCATTTTTCGATTCTCCCTTTAACCTACCACCTTCAACCTCAAAACTATTTGTGAGCACCGCCATCTTCGCCGCCTGGAAAAGCGACTGATTTTTCAAAAAGTCCGAAAATTTATCAAACCCACTTTCGTCTTCCAAGCTAAATTTTCCAATCCCCAAATCCGATCTTTTCTTTTTAAATTCCGCCACAATCTCCCGCTTTTTCTCTTCGCGCCGATAATCGTCCGGCCCATACAAAAAAATTATCATTTAGTTTATAAATTTAAAACTAGATAAAATCTTTGGAAAAATATCCTGACCGTAAACATAATTAGTTGGATATCTCAAAAAGAAAATATCGCTACCCCTTGAAAGATAATTTAAAAAAGATTCTCTCCCGAGGAAAGGCAAACGAGCTTTGATAGAATTTACACTCTCAACCTTTTCCTCTGCAACACTTACAACCGAATAAGGGTCAGCATCTTTACTAAAATTATCGTACCACTCTTTTATTGATAACTTCTCCGAATTTAAATTCCTACCAATTTCCACGCTAAAACTCCCGCATGATTTTAAAAATTCCAAATATTCAGCAGTGAAATCATCATATATTATCGGAAATCCTCGACCGCATTGGTTATAAAAAACGATTCTATCATTATCTTTAGACACAAAAACCCAATCGTTCGGATATTTCAACTCAAATTCATATTCTTCGTTCTTATATATTTTCCATCCGCTCGTATCAACCTCTGACTCAATGAATTTAAAAGTAGAAAAAATCGACTCTAATAAAGAATTTTGTTTATTCTTAGTATTATATCCATTACTTAAAAAAATATCTTTCTCTTGAGGCAGACCAATACCAAAAACTAGATTCCTGTTAGGCGAAATCAAAAAAGCATAGGGTAATGGTCCCCCCTTATTTAAATAATCATTTGGTATGGAATTTTTAAAAACTAAAATAAACTTTCCATCCGCCAAAAACTTTTTCTCATAGACATTAGCGCTAGTTAACAGATTATTGATATCGATTTTTGAACGAAACCAATCGTCTAAAAAATACAAATCTTTATTCCGATATATAGAAATTCCAAAAGTAGAAATAAAAACCGATGGCTTATCATCCCAGTACTGAATTTCTAAAAAATCTACACCATTCGATTCCTTACTCAAAATTATATTTTGCTTATTAGAAAAAGCAGGATATTTAAACTCAAATCCGTATTCATCATTCCTATACGTCTTCCACCCTGAAAAATCCGTTTCTACCGTCGAAGTCGCATTCCCACAACAAATTCGATTTTTAGAATAGTCGTTTTTGAGTTTTAAAAATGAAACCAGATAATACGCCCCAACTAAAACCACAACTCCCAAAACCGCTCCCAAAATTTTCTTCCAATTAATTGTCATAATTTTAATTATAATCCCTATTGACCAAACCCTAAACCCTAGTGGCTAAACAACCAATTTCTGGCAAATCGGACAAAAATGAGCTGACCTTTGCGCTACTCGGATCCGATGAATCAAATGACCCTTTTGACACTTCTTCCCGTGCCGCTGATACATTAAAATCACCTTGCCATAATTTCCTTTCTTCCCATACGTGTCCCGAAAATCATCGGAGCTCGTCCCCCGCATCTTAACTCCTTTTTGCAAAATCCTTTTCATCGCCGAGTATAAAATTTTAAAATTCGGCTCTTTTAATTTTTCCACCCGGCTTAAGGGATGAATCTTCGCCGCGTATAAAATCTCATCCGAATAAATATTGCCAATCCCCACAATCAATTTCTGATCCATCAAAACCTGTTTAATTTTCCCCTTCCTATTCCTAAACCTATCTCTAAATTCTTTAAAGCTAACTTGAAGCGCCTCTGGCCCCAAATTTTTTAAATCCGGCAAATTTAAAATTTCCTCTTTCGGCCCGCATAAAACTTTAGCGAACCTTCGCATATCCGATAATGCCAACATCGGATATTTTTTTGAATCCAAAAAAAAGATGAGGCGGATAAACCCATTCTTCGGGTCATTCATTTCTTTTGAGTCCCCAACTGGCTTCCATCTTTGTTTATCCTGAGCGGAGTCGAAGGACCACTTACCAATTAACAAATGCCCGGTCATCTTCTGATGAATCAATAAAAGATGGGAGTCGGAAAGATGAAGTAAAATATTTTTCCCCCGCCGCTCCACTCCAACAATTCTTTTCTTTAAAACATGTCTCTTAAAAACCGATAAACTCCCGTGCGGCTTAAAATATTTTGGCCAATCCGTCCAAACATCCAAAATTCGCCGCCCTAAAACGCGCTTCTTTAAATCCCTCACCACCGTTTCCACCTCTGGTAACTCCGGCATTATAATATTTTACCCTTTTTAACAAAGAATTGCCGGTGGTTAAAAAAAGAAGTTATCGAACTAAAACAATAGAGAATTTACTTTCTGAAACCATAAGCGAGAGGTGAGGTAGAAATTAACGAGCGAATAGAGAAAATATCCGGGTGCCCCCGAGTCCCGATGCGTCGGGGCGAGGCCGGGCGGTATTTTCTCGTCTATGAGCGAGTTATATTTCTCGAGCCGAAGCGGGTTGAAAAAAGTAAATTCCCTGTTGAACTACTCCACCATCGGCATCTCCCTCTCCGGTATCACTTCCATGCTTGTAGGCAATGTAAAATAGAAAGTCGTGCCGCGATTAATTTCTGACTCCGCCCAAATCTTCCCCCCGTGCGCCAAAATAATATTTTTGTTGATATACAGCCCTAGGCCCGAACCTTCGGTCTGAAACTTAACCGCGTTTTCAGCTCGGAAAAATTTGCCGAAAATTTTGTTAATTTCACTCGAAGAAATACCGATTCCGGTATCTCTAACGCTCACCTGCACAAAGGGCTCATCTTTTAATTCTTCTACTTTCACAATCACTTCGCCATTTTGAACGTTATAACGAATCGCATTATCTAAAAAGTTATAAAACACCATCGTCATCTTTTCTTGGTTAATCATCACTTGTGGCAAAGGATCTTTTGGCCGATCAAAATAAATCTTGATGCTGGCGCGCCTCGCCTGCGGCATCACTTGCGTCAAAATATTATTCACAAAATAACCTATATCCGTTGGTTCAAAAGTATAACCAAATCGTCCTTCTTCAATTTTAGCGATATTAATCAAGTCCTCGATAATTTTAAGCAACTGCTGACCAGCTTTTAGGGCATTATCCATCATCGATTTTCCCTCCTCGCCTAAACCCTGATCTCGATTTAATGTCTCAAGCGCCCAAGCGATATTAGTGACTGGCCCTCGAAGCTGATGAGACGCCACTGTCACGAACTCACTTTTCGATCGCAGTAAAAATTGTTCCCTCGTTCTATCCCGAATCACTTTCATAAATCCTAAAATTCCTCCCTTTGAGTCATTTATAACCGAAGTCATTACCCTAAGCTCCATATCTGGGTCTTCAAAAGATAAATCAGTAATTTGAGGATAGACCCCAGCTTTAGACCGGCTAGAAATCGAGGGAGCAAGCGAAGGGAATATCACTTGAGTCAATCTCTGCCATCCCAACTTTTCGATGTCTTGCGCCCGAATTACATAGCCCACCACCTCCGCCGCTTTAAGCGTAAACAAATCCTCGGCCGCCGGATTAAAAAATAAAATCTTAAAATTCCTATCATAAATAATCGTGGCGTCTTCCAGATTTAAAATCACATTTCTTAATTCCTCTCGGCTGGTCTCAGCTTCAAAAATCCGTCGAGTGCTGGTGTAAGTAAATGAAAAAAAACCGGCTCCAGCCGCAATCATAAGTCCAATCACAAAAAGCGAATAAGGCGCCTCAAAATTAATAATATTAATCGCCACCACCGCCAAAAGCGGCAAGATAAAAACCGCCAGTAAAAACTTCTTTTTAGCGTCAAAAGGGTCAACTGGCCGAGTTTTTTCTGGTTCGAATGAATTGTTATTCTCCATTAATTTCTATATTTTAATCATTTCTCCCCAATTTTTACCCGAAGAAATTTCCACTTTCAAGGGCACGGACAAAGAAAAAATATTTTCCATATCTTCCTTAACTAGCCGCGCCACCTCATCAATCATATCATCACGAACTTCAAACAACAATTCATCGTGAATCGATAAAATCATTTTCACTTTTTCGCCCCACCAATTTTCTTTTACTAAATCTTCATAAATTTTAATCATTGATAACTTTATAAAATCCGCCGCCGAACCTTGAACTGGATGATTAATCGCCGCCCTCTCGGCTTCAGCCGAAATTTGAGGAGCCAAAGAATGAATCCCCGGCAAATATCGCCGGCGCCCAGTCAAAGTTTTGGTATAGCCAAAATCTCTGGCCTCTTGTTTTGTTTCTTCTTGCCACTCTCTAACTTTAGAAAACTCCTGAAAATAGGTATCGATAAAATCTTGAGCTTGCTGCCGCTTAAAACCCGTGGCTTTAGAAAACGCGCTCACTCCCATGCCGTAAACCAATCCAAAATTTAATGTTTTAGCCATCCGCCGCTCATCCTTACCTACTTTATCTAATGGAATTTTAAGAACCCGAGAAGCGGTCAAAGTGTGAATATCTTGTCCTTTTTTGAAGGCCTCGGTTAAACCCGGATCTTTGCTTAAAACCGCCAAAATCCTAAGTTCGATTTGCGAATAATCAAAAGCTACAAAGGAAGTCCCAGGCGATGAAACAAACGCCGATCTTAAATCCTTCGCCCAAACCGATTCTTGAGGAATATTTTGTAAATTCGGATTCTGCGAACTCAACCGACCGGTGGCTGTGCCAGTCTGGATAAATTCCGTATGAATTCTTTTTTCTTTATCCGAAATTTCTAAAAAGGGTCGAACGTAAGTGGTTTGAATTTTAAAATTCTCCCGATATTCTAAAATTAAATCGATTATTTTGTGCTGCCCTTTAAGGGCCAGCAAACTTTCTTCCCTTGTTGAAATTTTTCCGCCGCCGGTTTTCTTGGCCAAATTTTTATTCAAACCTAATTTTTCGAATATAACTTTGGCTAATTGCTGCGACGAATTAATGTTAAATTCTTCTCCCGCGGCTCCATAAATTTCTTTTGAAAGAATCTTAAGTCGCGCATCAATTTTTTCTCTAAGTATCTCCAATTTTTGGCTGTCAACCAAAATTCCAAAACGCTCCACTTCGGTAAGTACCCGTAAAAGCGGTGTCTCAATTTTATAAAACACTTCTTCCATTTCCTGGTCCTTCATTCTTTTTTTCACTAATTCAAAAGCCCTTTGCAGATCTTCTTCAGAATCATCGAATGTTCGTCCTAAAAATTTCTTAAAAACCGAAACCACATCATAACTTTTAAAATCCGGGTCTAAAAGCCAAAATGCCACGCCCAAATCAAAATAAGGCGGCAGTAAATCCATTCCTTTCTGCCAAACATTTTTAATTATCGTTTTTAAACTAAAACCAATTTTTAATTTAGCGGATTCAAATTCTTTTTTCTGAAAATCCAGATCTGTCCCTAAAATAAAAATCTTATTTTCATCCGAATAAACTTTTTTTTTCTTATTTTCTCCAAAAACCAATCCCTGTTGCTGCGATTTGCGATTTGCTATTTGCGACTCACTATTTGCCATTTGCAATTTACCTTTTGCCCCTTGCCCTTTGCCATTATCACCCCCTAACCTCTTCACTAAACTCTCAAATCCTAGAGCTCCAAAATAGTTAATTAACTTATCTTTATTTAAATCAATTTTTAATTCCTCGATTTTATCAACCTTAACCGGAGCATCCCTATCTAAAACCACCAGCGACTTAGAAAATTCGGCTTGTTCTTTTGTGCCTTCCAATTTTTTCGCCGCCTTCGGATCTTTATCCAAATTTTTATATATTTCATCCAAAGTTCCATATTTTTTTAGCAATTCGCTCGCGGTCTTCGGCCCCACTCCCGCCACGCCTTTAATATTGTCAGACACATCACCAACTAACGCCTTATAATCAACCAGCTGGTTCGGCTCCAAATTATACCGCGCCCTAACTGCCGCCTCGTCATAAATAAAAGTATCGCTGATGCCTTTCCGAAATGTCTTCACCACTAACTTATCTCCCTCCACCATCTGCAAAGTGTCCAGGTCACCGGTTAAAATCACCACTTTCAAATCCTTTTCGTCTTTAAATTTTTGAGCCAAGGTCGCTATTAAATCATCCCCCTCATAACCAGCCGCCTCAAAACCCTTAATCCCGAACCGGCCAAAAAGCTCTCGCGCCTCGATTATTTGAGAAACCAACTCATCCGGCGCTTTGGGTCGCTGGGCTTTATACTCTTTATATTTCTCTTTCCTGAAAGTCGGCTCTGGCCGATCAAAAAGCGCGGCCGCGAAATCCGGCCGGTCTTCTTTCAAAATTCTAAGGAGAATGTTCGAAACCCCGTAAAGCGCCTGCGTAGCCCGCCCATCCGGCGCCGTTAAAGGCGGCAAAGCGTGGAAGCACCGATGAATCAAAGAATGCGCGTCAATTAAAAGCAAAGTTCTCACTTCCTAATTATACCGCCCAATTCAAAATTGCCACATTAATTTTTCGAATTATTTTCCCCGTATTTCCATGCCCGAGCAACCCTAAATAAGAATTTAAAACTTCTTCTCGGGAATCGTACTTCAATTTTTGAAACATCCGTCTTTTTGTAGCTGTTCGTAAAACCCTGTGGTCAGGAAAATTAACCCAGCCCAGAAAATCCACTCCCGATGAAAGCGACTTGATAAAAACCTTATCGGGATGAAGTTCAAGTTTCAATCTTGTCGATAAAAATTCACCAATTCTTGAAACCAAATTCACTAATTCACCTTTGTCGTCTGAAAAGACCGCAAAGTCATCCGCGTAGCGGATATAATATTTTATCTTAAGTTGATGTTTTACAAACCAGTCAAACTCGTGCATATAAATATTCACCAACAACTGCGAAGTTAAATTCCCAAGCGGCAAACCCACTCCACGCTTGACTGAATAGAAACTATCTATCACCCGACTCAAAAGCCAAATAATTCGCTTATCTGGAATGTAAGAATTTAGAATTTCCATCAAAACTCGGTGGTCAATGCTCTGGAAAAACTTTTTAATGTCGCACTTCAAAACCCACGCCGTCCGCGTGTTGTTTTGGCTGGCTTTATAGGCGAACGCTCGAAAACGATTAATGGCTCGGTGAATGCCTTTACCAGTCCGGCACGAAAAAGAATCAGCCATAAAAATCTTGTCGAAAAATGGATAGAGCTTGCGATAGATGGCGTGATGCAGTAAGCGGTCACGGACACTGGCTTTATGGATATTTCGGGGTTTGGGGTCGGAAATATTAAAAGCGGTGTATCCGCCGTGCCGATAAGTCATATTTACAAGCTCGCGGTGAAGCCCTAGAATATGGTCCATCAGTCGCAGAGAGAATTCTTGAACGTCTCGCCTCTCCCGCTTACCGCGTAAAAATTCCTGCCACGCCAAAAGTAAATTCTCAACTGAAACCATTTCTAAAAAATCACCGTTAAATTGACTCTTCATGAATAATTTTTCTTTGAACCCCCCCCCGCACTCTCGTTTAAGTATTATCCAAAAACTCATCTCTGCCTACAAACTCTGGCATGAGTTTTTGCCCCATATCTT
>CAYIOP010000004.1:0-56456 GCA_964365185.1 uncultured Candidatus Saccharibacteria bacterium
AATTAAATTAATTGATGGCCGCACTGGCCGTCCTTTTGATCGTCCCGTAACTGTCGGTTATATCTACATGATGAAGTTAAACCATCTAGTTGAAGACAAGGTTCACGTCCGATCGATTGGTCCTTATTCGCTTATCACCCAGCAACCCCTAGGCGGTAAAGCTCAATTTGGAGGTCAGCGTTTTGGGGAGATGGAGGTCTGGGCTCTTGAGGGTTATGGCGCCCGCCACACCCTTCAGGAAATGTTGACTATAAAATCCGATGACATCCTCGGCCGTTCATCGGCTTATGAATCAATAATCCGGGGAGAAAAAATCAAAAAACCTAACATTCCGGCTTCTTTTAATGTTTTACTTGCGGAACTCAAATCGCTAGGTTTTAATATTGAGCCCCTCTATGATTCCAATGAAAAAAACGATGCGTTTAAGGCTCTTAAAATTAATGTGGCCTCGCCTCAAGATATTTTAAGATGGTCTCACGGAGAAGTAGTTAAGCCCGAGACCATTAATTACCGCACTCAGCGCCCTGAAAAGGATGGTCTTTTTTCTGAGAGAATTTTTGGTCCCACTAAGGATTATGAGTGTTACTGCGGTAAATATCGGCGTATTCGTTATAAAAATGTTGTTTGCGATAAATGCGGCGTCGAAGTCACCCGTTCCATTGTTCGCCGCGAACGCATGGGGCATATTGAGTTATCCACTCCGGTTTGTCATATTTGGTTCTTAAAAAGCGTTCCGTCGAGGTTAAGTCTAATTTTAAATACCTCCTCTTCTAAACTAGAACGAGTTATTTATTATTCAGCTTATATTGTCACCGACGTTGACGAGACCGCTCGAAAACAGGCCCTTGAAGAATTAGACAGGGAACTTAAAAGCAAACTTAAAATTGTCGGCGCCAAAGATCCTAAAGTTAAAAAAGATTTAGTTGGAGCCGCCAGTCAAACTCGAGAATTTTTAAATAATCTTAGGGCTGGAGATATTTTAAGTGAATTGGAATATTTCAATATTTCCCGCCGCTTCGGCAATGTTTTTCGAGCTGGCAGCGGCGCCGAAGCTGTTCGCTCTATCTTAGAAAAAATTGATCTTAGAAAAGACGTTCAAAAAATAGAAAAAGAAATTAATTCTCCCGGGAAAAAACAGGTTGATTTAAGGCAGTACCGCCGCCTTAAAATGCTCAAGGCCATGATAAAAAACAACACTCGGCCGGAGTGGATGATTATCACCGTCTTGCCTGTGCTGCCTCCCGACCTAAGGCCAATGGTGGCTTTAGATGGCGGCCGTTACGCCACTTCAGATTTAAATGATCTTTATCGCCGAGTCATCAACCGCAATAATCGTTTGAAAAAACTGCTCGAGATTAAAGCGCCAGATGTTATCGTCAAAAACGAGAAACGCATGCTCCAAGAAGCGGTAGATGCGCTCATTGATAACTCCGCTCGCTTTGGCACTCAACAACTTTCCACTCAACGCCGTCCGCTTCGATCTCTCGCGGATATGTTAAAAGGTAAACAAGGTCGGTTTAGGCAAAATCTTTTGGGCAAAAGAGTTGATTATTCTGGCCGTTCGGTTATTGTCGTGGGTCCAAAATTAAAAATTAATGAATGTGGTTTGCCTAAAAAAATGGCTCTTGAATTATTCCGTCCTTTTGTTATTAGTGAAATTATCAAACGGGGCTTAGCTAATAATATCCGGAGCGCCAACCGGATTCTTGAGCAAACCAGCGACGAAATTTGGGCTATTCTTGAAGAAATTATTAAAGATCGCTATGTCTTATTAAATCGCGCTCCCACTCTCCATCGTTTAAGCGTTCAGGCCTTTAAACCCATTCTCGTTGAGGGCTTAGCTATTCAGATCCCTCCTTTAATTTGTATGGCTTTTAACGCCGATTTCGACGGCGACCAGATGGCGGTTCATTTACCTCTCTCCGAAGAGGCCCAATTGGAGTCCAAAACCATCATGTCGGCTAACCGCAATCTTTTAAAACCCGCTACCGGAGACCTGATTACTATTCCTACTCAAGATGTGGTTTTGGGCATTTATTACCTCACTCAACTTGATCAGAGTTTTTCTGGACCGGCTAAACATTTTATTGACGCCGAAGATGCCCTCTTGGCTTATAATTACAGTATTATTAATTTAAGGCAGCCGATTAAAATAGGATTCTCTGATGCAATTCTCGAAACAACTGTGGGGCGATTAATCTTCAATCAGATTTTTCAAGGGGAAATCGCTTTTATCAATAAAACTTTAAATAAGAAAGAACTTTCCAAGATTCTAGATGAATACGTCGAGAATTACGGTTTTGAAAAAACTGGCGATATTTTGGACAAAATTAAACTGTTGGGTTTTGAAAGGTCAACCCGGTCAGGGATTACTTGGGCTACTTCTGATTTAATTATTCCCAAAGAGAAGCCCCAAATCTTAAAAGAAGCTGAAGTTAAAGTTGACGAAGTTTACAGCCAGTTTTTTAGCGGTCTTTTAACTAATGAAGAGCGGCGCATTCGAATTATTAATGCTTGGGAAGAAGCCAAGAAAAAGATTTCAGAATTGGTTCTGAAAGTCCTGCCACCCAATAATTCTATTTATCAAATTATCGATTCAGGGTCGCGTGGTTCTTGGATCCAGCCCATTCAAATGATGGGCATGAAAGGTTTAGTTCAAAATTCTCAAGGCGCAACCATTGAATTGCCCATCAAATCTTCCCTCAAAGAAGGGCTTTCGGTTCTCGAATATTTCATCTCAACTCATGGTGCCAGAAAAGGCACAACTGACACTGCGCTTAAAACCGCTCAAGCCGGTTATCTTACTCGACGGCTAGTTGATGTTTCTCAAGATATCTTCACTAAAGAAGAAGATTGTCGCACCACCGAAGGTATTGAAATCGTTCGGGTTGATGGCCAGAAAATCAATCAATCTTTTACCAGCCGGATTTTTTCCAGAACTTCTCTCGAGGAAATTAAGATTGGCCGCAAAATTATCATTAAGCCCAATGAAATCATCAACAAAGTTAACGCCGAATTAATTGATAAATCAGAAATTGCCTCAGTTAGAGTTCGTTCGCCGATTACCTGCAAAACTCTATACGGCATTTGTAATCGATGTTACGGTTTTAATTTAGGAGATAATCGGCCCATTAAAATCGGGGAAGCGGTCGGCGTTGTCGCCGCTCAATCCATCGGCGAGCCCGGCACGCAGCTTACCATGCGTACTTTCCACTCTGGCGGTGTTGCCGGAGTCGACATCACTCATGGTCTGCCCAGAATCGAAGAAATTTTTGAAGCTCGTCCGCCTAAAGGTAAGGCTATTTTGGCTTATGAGGACGGAGTTGTTCAAAACATCGAAGAAAGGGGAACCCTCCGCGTTCTTTCTTTATCTACCGACAAAAAGAAAGCCACCTCTTCCAAAAAAACTTCCAAAGCCGCCAAATTTGCCGAATACTCTATTTCGAGTTCATCTTCATTTTTGGTTAAGATTGGCGATAGCGTTAAGAAGGGAGATCAAATTTCAAACGGCAACCTCGACCTAAAAGAACTGCTGGAATTTAGAGGTAAGCACGAGGTTGAGAAATATATCGTGAGCGAAGTTCAGAAAATTTATTTCTCCGAAGGCGCTTCTATTAACAATAAACATATCGAAGTTATCGTAAAACAAATGTTCTCTCGGGTTAAAATTAAAGACGCGGGCGACGCTCCCGATCTGGTTATCGGTGAAATTATTGAAAAACCAAAATTTCTGGAAATTAATCGCGAACTAAAAAAACAAAATCACGAACCCGCTAAGGCCGAGCAACTTTTAATGGGCATTACTCAAGTGGCTCTCTCTACCGAAAGTTTCTTGTCGTCCGCTTCCTTCCAAGACACCGCTCGAGTTTTGGTTAGGTCGGCCATTGAGTCCCGTATCGATCCTCTTCGGGGCCTCAAGGAAAACGTTATTATTGGTCGCCTTATTCCTACCGCCCACTCAAAAGAAGTTGAGGCATTAGCCAATCGAGTAGCGGCAGAATCACCAGAAGAAGAAAAAACCCTAGAGGTCGCCACGCTTGACGAATCCGCCAAAGTCAGCTAAACATACAAAGTAATTTCTAATTATAATCATGGAATCAAAAGAAGATTTTTCTAAAAAAGAGTACGAAATCTCCTTTCTCTTAAAAAACGAGAATTCGGGAAAAGATATTCTTGACTCTTTAAAACGCAATCAATTCGAAGTTATTCTCGATAATCCGGTCAAAAAAATAACCTTAGCTTATAAAATCAAAAAAGAAGACCAGGCCTATTTTGGGTTCATTCATTTTGGCGGGGATCCTGCTAATCTCAGTCATGTAAACGAAGAATTCAAAAACAAAGCTGAAGTGTTGAGATTTCTAATTATCACGCCGCCTTTCACTAAACCGAAAGTTAGTTTGCAAAGTCGTCCCACCGCCACTAAAATTTCCCGAGAGAAATCCATTCCCGCCGAGGTTAAATCCAATTTACCCTTAAGTAACGAGGATATCGAAAAAAAGATCGAGGAAATATTAAAATAATCCCTCACTCTTTTTTGAAACATTATTAATTGTTAAAATGAACCTAAACAAAGTTTTTATCATCGGCCGATTAACCGCCGACCTTCAACTTAAAACCACGCCCAGTGGCCAGTCGGTTTCAAGTTTCAGTGTTGCCACCAATCGAGTTTGGAATGATAAATCCGGCGCCAAGCAAGAAAGCACCGAGTTTCACAATGTGGTGGTTTGGGGTAAGCAGGCCGAAGTGGCCAGTCAATTTTTAACTAAAGGCAGTTTGGTTATGATTGAGGGCCATCTTCAAACTCGTTCTTGGACCGATAAACAAAGTCAAACAAGAAAAACCACCGAGATTGTCTGTGAGCGCATTCAATTTGGGCCTAGGTCTAGCGGGGGAGGCAATAGGGCTGATTCATCTTTTTCTAAACCCACCAATCCTTCCCAAAATCCAAATATCGATGTTCCTCCCCAAGAAGATATTCCAGTAATCGATCTTGAGGGCGACAAAGAAGACATCAAACCCGAAGACATCCCATTTTAGATATTTGTTAATCATGGCCAAAAAAATAAAAACAATTTTAAAAATTCAATTAGAGGCAGGCAAAGCCAATCCTGCGCCTCCAGTTGGGACGGCTTTGGGTCCGCATGGCATTAACTTGCAGGAATTCTGTAAGCAGTTTAACGATGCCACCAAAGATATGACCGGCGATGTGGTGCCGGCTGAAATTACTATTTATGAAGATAGAAGTTTTAGTTTTGTTTTAAAAACTCCTCCTGCCTCGGACTTGCTTAAAAAAGCCGCGGGCATTGAAAAAGGTTCCGGCACTACTCCTAAAAGTAAAGCCGGCAAGGTCACCCGTGCCGACATCAAAAGAATCGCCGAGCGCAAGATGCCCGACTTAAATGCCCACACTCTCGAAGCCGCTGAAAAGATTATTGAAGGCACAGCCAGAAGTATGGGAATCGACGTAGTCAATTAACCCATACTCCTCGGAAAGGGCGATGGGAAAACTTCCGTTAGTTAGTTATCTCAACATAGCCATTCGTGGCTATTTTTGTTATCCTAGAATTTCTACCCCGTAGGAAATAGCGAAAAAATTCCTAAATATTTTTGAGCTGTATAATCTATATAAGCATTGAGTAAAGCAAAATAATAAAAAAGTCGTTTGTGAATTAACAAAAAATATTTAATTTCCTACGGGGTATATTATGGCCACAGGTAAATTCATTGTTTTTGAAGGTCCGGATGGTTCCGGACAAACCACTCAAGTCAATTTATTAAAAGAAGCTCTTGAGAAAAAAGGATTAGACGTCGTAGCCACCAAAGAACCTACCGAAAATAGTCCTGTCAGTCGCAAAATTCATTCAATTTTAAAACACGAAATTGAATCATCTCCCCAGAAACTCCAAGAACTTTTTGTTGAAGATAGACGTCATCATGTTCAAAACTTCATTCTACCTAATCTCGAAAAATCAAAAATTGTCATTTCAGATCGCTATTTTTTATCCACTCTGGCCTACGGCTCTTTAAGCTGCGACTTGGGCTGGCTCACTACTCTTAACCAGAATTTTCCTAATCCCAATATCACTTTTATTCTGGATGTTAATCCCGAAATTTGTATAGAGCGAATCATCAAAAGAGGTAAAGCCGCTCAATTCTTTGAAACCAAAAAGAAACTAACTCGAATTATGGAAAATTACCGCAATCTTGCGCCGAAATTTAAAAATACGCGTCTTATAAATGGCGAAGGGTCTATCAAAGAAGTTCATCAAAAAATTGTTGAGATAGTATCAAAAATCCTCTAAAATCATTATAAAGAATTTTTAACTTTACGATTTTCGTTTTGCGCCTTAAATTTCGCCTATGCCCAACTACACCCCCACTATTGGTTTAGAAATCCATACTGAACTTAAGACCAAAACTAAGATGTTTTGTGATTCTCCCAATAATCCCGAAGAGCATCACCCCAATGTGAATGTGTGTCCGGTTTGCTTGGGCCACCCTGGCGCTCTGCCGACAATAAATAAAGAAGCTGTCGAGTTTGTTATTAAAACTGGTTTAGCCCTCGGTGGAGAAATTAATCCCGAAACTAAATTTGACCGTAAAAATTATTTCTACCCCGATCTTCCCAAGGGTTATCAAATTTCTCAATACGATAAACCTCTAATTTTGGGCGGTACTCTAAATGGCATCACTCTTCGCCGCATTCATTTAGAAGAAGACACCGGTCGCCTGCTTCATTCGTCACGAGTTATAAGTCATCAGTCGCCAGTTAGTTATGTCGACTTCAACCGCGCTGGCGTACCCTTGATGGAGTTGGTGACCGAACCCGAAATAAAATCTGGCGAAGAAGCGGCAAAATTCGCCAAAGAATTCCAGTTGATTTTACGTTACTTAGATATTTCAACCGCGGATATGGAAAAAGGTCAGATGAGAGTTGAGGTGAATATATCTTTAGGCAAATGGACAAAAGGCGTTTGGAAGCAGGGGACTAAAGTGGAAATCAAAAATCTAAATTCCTTCCGAGCTGTTGCCGAATCGATTGATTATGAAATTAAGCGCCAGGCCGAAGTGATGAAGCATAGCAAAGTGCATCAAGAAACCCGTGGCTGGGATGACGCCAAAAAAGAAACCACTTCGCAACGTTCCAAAGAAGAAGCTCACGACTACCGCTATTTTCCCGAGCCAGATTTACCGCCTTTTGAAACCGCCTCTTTTAATCTGGATGATTTAAAATCATCTATTCTCGAATTACCCAAAGAGAAAAGAGAACGCTTTAAAAAAGAGTTTCAGTTAAACGAAAGCCAGGCCGAAGTTTTAATCGCTGATAAAAAACTTTCCGATTTTTTTGAGTCCGCTGTCTCCGAACTAAAAGTCAAAAATCCTGCCGCCAACATCCAAATGCTTTTCAACTATCTAACCAGCGACCTTGTTGGGCTACTAAACGAGACTAGTACCCCTTTTGAAGAAATTAAGGTCTCGCCCGAAGAGCTGGCTCATTTGGTCGCGTTAATTGAACAAGGCAAAATCTTAAGCCGTGGCGCCAAAGACATTTTACGCAAGATGTTTGAAACCGGCGAAGACCCAGAAACCATTCTTGAGTCCGAAGGCCTACATTTGGTTTCCGATGAAAAAGAAATCGAAAAAATTATCCAAGCAGTCATCGTCGAAAACGAAAAAGCTGTCGCCGACTACAAAGGTGGCAAAGAAGCCAGCTTAAAATTTTTAATCGGCCAAGCTATGGGGAAGTTGAGAGGGAAGGGGAATCCGGAAGTCCTAAAAGAGCTTTTTCTGAAGCACTTGACAAAGTAGATAAATGTGCCATAATAGAAAAAGAATAAAGGAAATCTTTGCCAAGGAGGCAAAATGACTTATTACGTGGTTAATGGCGTCGTCATCACGGATCGCGAAAGTGCCATCATCATCCGTAACGAAAAGTAATGCGGGTGAAAAAAATCGGGGAAGAAATCTATCTTCCCCGCCTATCAGAGTAGCTGAATTTGTTGTAATCCCTCGATAAGCTCGGGATCTCGTTACACTCGGCTTTTCTGATAGGACTTTTAAACAAGTCCCTCTTGCACTCTTGAAAATTTAATTAAGCAGTTCACCTAAAACCAAAAACCCGCGACAAGTTTTTATAAACAGGTCGCAAACAGAAAGGAACAAGTCATGTCTGACAGGTTCACATTTAATAGTGCTGGTCAGGTTCACGAGCTCGAAATGGCGATGGATCGAGCCGGCGACTGGAGCGCCGCATTAGTGAAGCGGTTGTGCGAAGAGGACCGCTTGACTAAGGTCCGGGACTATCTCCTCGGTCTAGCCGAAATCAGATATCCCGAACACATCATCGACTGCGACGCCGTCCCATTTGTTCCGAAAAATTGGGAAGTGGAGCATCACCAGAAGGGCGGGCAATTTAAGTTCGATCCCACCAAGGTGTTGTTCTACTTATCTGAATCGCAGAGTAGCGGTGGGGTTATAAAGGGACATGAACTTCGCAAGGAGATGGCTGATAAGCCGGTTCTAAACGCGAATGTCCTTGATTACCTCATTGTTAATCCACACCTCATTCCCGAGGAATGGAAGTTAGACGAGCAGGGCCGCACTCGTTACATCTTTTTCTGGGGTACAATTTACCGCGACTCGGACGGCGACCTGTATGTGCGCTATCTGTCTTTCGAGGACAGTGGCTGGGACTGGGGCTACCGCTGGCTTGACGGCGGTTGGCGCGGCGCGAGCCCCGCGGCTCTTCTCGCAAGTATCCCCGCCGGAGCGCAAGCGCAGGCGGGTTGAACCTTAACTCTTTGACACTTCCGCTTGGGAATTAAAATTCCCAAGCGGAGAGAACTTTATAGCTTTTGTTTAAAATTTTGATCCCTATATTTATCCGCGCTCAAATTCTTGGCGCGGATTTTTTTGATATAATAAAAACGGCAGTAGGTGAATATGCGGGCGGCTACGGTTTCCCGCTACCGAACCCGGGTTCTTGTCTCGAGAGCATCTCCGGTTACGGCTTGAGATGGAATGGGACAGGAATATCCGAAAAAAGTGAAGATACTTGGTGTAGGATGCTAGGGCATTTTAGATGCCGAATAAGATACAGCCCAGAGAATATTCAATGGGCAGTGGCGCGGATGGCATTTTACACAGAAACCGCGACTCGAACGGCAACCTGTATGTGCGCTATCTGTATTTCAAGGACAGTGGCTGGAACTGGAGCTACAACTGGCTTAACAACGATTGGCGCGGCGCGAGCCCCGCGGCTCTTCTCGCAAATCACTTCACTTCTCCCTCAAATAATCTGAGGGAGTTTTATTTTTTTTCACATCAAACTTGCTTCAATCAAGCTCAACCCCAAAGTGATTAACATTATATCCGCTTAAGCGGATATAATGTTAATCGTCTAGTAATTTTCTTACCAATTTCTCCACTTCCGATTTTCGCGAAATCCACACGATATTTTTATCTCGCCTAAACCATGTCATCTGCCGCTTGGCGTAGCGCCAAATCTCAACTACCGACTTTTCAATCATCTCCTCGCGGCTGATCTTCTCCTCTAAAAATAAATTCACAATCGGATACTCCATCCCAATCTCCTTTAGTCGTTTCTCTGACACTCCTGATTTTTTTAAACCCTGAACCTCAATTACCAATCCGCGCCTCAACCACTCCATCAATCGCTTTCGAATAATGTTTTTCAATTTCCGACCATCAATTTTTAATCCAATCTTCAATGCCTGATATTTATCTATTCTAATATTCTCAAGAACACTAGAATAAGACGATTTACCGGTTTGAATCGCAATTTCAATCGCTCGTACCAGCCGGCGCCGGTTGTGTTGGTCAATATTTTCCGCCCGTCGCGGGTCTAATTTTTTTAGCCCTCTGAATAACTCTTCGGTTGTTTTTCTCTCTAACTTCCTGCGAAGCAGGGGATTGGGCTTTACTTCCGGAAAAGTCCGCTCGCCCAAAAGCGTGTCAATATAAAGTCCGGTTCCCCCGCAGATAATTGGCAACCGGCCGCGCCGCCAAATATCTTTTATCGCTTTCTCGGCCATTCGCTTATACACCGCCACGCTAAAAACTTTCTTCACGCTCGCCACGTCAATCAAATGATGCCGTATCCCTTTGTAGTAGTATTTATTTACCTGACACCTGACACCTGGCACCTGGCACCTTTCGCAGGGTATTTTCCCCGTCCCAATATTAAGCTCCCGATACACCTGCCTTGAATCCGCCGAGATAACCTCGCCGTTGAACTTCTTGGCCATCTGAATCGCGAGCTCTGATTTACCGCTCCCAGTCGGCCCCAAAATCACCAGTATTTTAGGCCTTACTTTCCGGCTATTTCCCGCTATTGACAATTTATTTATCATATGCTAAAATACAAACAGTAGAATTAACATCAACCCAAAAGGAGATTTTTATGGAACTCGTGGATCCATCGGCCTACTATTGGCCGTTCAAATTAATAGTAATAGCGATCGCCGCTCCTCTTTGTTTGTTGTTACGGGCGATAGATATCGCTAGAACAAACAAAAGGGTCGCTGCAAATTCACAAAAATCCTCTGCGTAAACCACGATCTTTCCTCCTCTTTGCAACCCCGTCGCTACTAAGCTGCGGGGTCTTCTTTTTATAATCCTCTTCCTTTTTAAAGTCCAATGTATTAGGATTAAACTAGTTGCTTGATTCAAGAGTTGGAGGTTTCTAGTATGGAAATAAGAATCTTAATTCTACTGTTTGGCGCCATAATAACCAATATTTTCGTTCTTTCTGCCTCAATCATGGGGTACGTTCAGTCTCATCCGCTTTTGAGTGGTACATTATCATTCCTTAATTTTTTCGGCACTTTTCTTGTAACTTTTCTTATTCCACTTGGAGTAACCCTCCTTTTTTTTATTAAGTTCCTCAGAAAAATTTCGAATTGAGAGCAGGGTAGCCGCTCCGCGCGACATGGATGTTCTGCAAAGTAACGTCCAGCCAACCAAAAAAGACCCCCGTGTTTCACGAGGGTCTTTATTTATATTGTTATTTTAATATTTTAACATTCACGCATTCCCATCATTCAAACAATTCAAGCATTACAACATTACAACACCTACAATATTTAGAACATCTACAGCATTCTCTCCATTATTTTCTTCTTAATTTCTTCAACTAAATCTTTAATTTTATAATCCTCGTTTTTATTCTGACCCAACTTACGCGCGCTTACTTCTCCAACTTTCTCTTCTTTTTCTCCCACCACTAAAATATAAGGAATCTTCTGCATCTCCGCCTCGCGGATTCTTTTATTTAGTGTTTCGTTGGCATCCGACATTTCCACTCTCACTCCCGCAACTTTAAGTTCATCAAAAATTTTCCGGCCATAATCCGCAATCTTCTCGCTTATCGGCAAAACTGTTGCCTGAACCGGAGCGAGCCACAAAGGCAAAGCGCCGTTAAAATGTTCGAGCAATATTCCGATGAATCGCTCAAACGACCCGTAAACCGCCCGATGAATCACCATTGGTTTTTGTTTTTTGCCGTCTTCGTCAATGTAAGCCAAACCAAACTGCTCGGGCAGCATCACAAGGTCGAGTTGAATCGTGGCCAACTGCCAGCTCCGCTCTAGCGAGTCCTTAATTTCAATATCAATCTTCGGGCCATAAAACGCGCCGTCTTTTTCTTTAAGTTCGTATTTAACTTTGTTTTCTGTAAGCGCGGACTTTAATGATTCCTCGGCCTTATCCCAGACCTTTTTCTCGCCCATGGCCTTATCCGGCATGGTGGAGAGATAAAACTTCGGCGAAAAACCAAAGATGGCATAAACCTTAGTCACTAATTTTAAAAGTGAGGAAACTTCCGTGTGAATTTGGTCTGGTCGCAAATAGATATGCGCGTCATCCATTGTAAATTGCCTCAACCGAAAAAGTCCGCCCACCACTCCTGAAAGTTCATTTCGGTGCAGTCGCCCAATCTCTGCTAATCGTAAGGGCAAATCCTTATAACTTCTGGTTCTGACGTTAAAAACATAAGTTGACTCCGGACAGTTCATTGGCTTAATTGCGTAAGTTTCTTTTTCTTGGTCAAAATAAAACATATTTTCTCGGTAATATTTCCAGTGTCCGGATTTTTCAAAAACTGCTTTTTTGACCATAATCGGCGTGGAAATTTCGTTATAGCCCATCAGGTCCAATTCCTCTCGAATTAACTTTTCAAGTTCCCTAAAAATAATCATTCCCTTACCGTGCCAAAAAACCGTGCCTGGTGCCACTTCGTGAAACGAAAAAAGATTTAATCGCTCGCCGAGTTCCCGGTGACCTGCGGTGAGCTTGCCTGCACTGAGTTTGTCGAATGTGTCGAATCCGTCGGCCTGATTTGATCCTCCATTTTTTTCTTCCTTAGGTTTAGACATTGCTTTAAATTATACTTGATTTTTTTTGGTTTTTAAAGCTATAATTGCAGTAATGTTAACTCAATTTATAATTAAAAAACTAAAAACCGCCCGGTATAAAATTTTAAAAGATGGTGTTTATTTTGGCGAAATTCCCGGCCTTCGCGGTGTTTGGGCTAGCGCCAAAAATCTCGAAGATTGCCGGCGTGAATTAGCCGAGGTTTTAGAGGACTGGCTTTTGCTTAAAATCCGCAGCCACGCCAAAATTCCTGGTTTTAAAATAAAAGTTGATCGGCGCGAGCTCGTGAGAAATGCCTAAAAATGTTTCGTGGCGTAAGTTAGTCCAGAGATTTAGGCAACTTGGTTTTGATGGCCCCTATTCCGGAGGGCGCCACCTGTTTATGTCTAAAGGAGAATTCAAAGTTCGCATTCCCAATCCTCACAAAGGCGATATTTCGAAACATTTACTTTCGGAAATTTTGCGTCAATCTGGAATATCAACTAAGGACTGGGACAATGTAAAATAAATCCATATTTGACTTTAATCCAGTTAAGGAATATAAAATTATCAGTTCAACAATAATTTCATTAAGAAAGGATTCCTTGTGACTAGTAATTTTTCATCAGACCTTGAAAGAATAGAAAGGCAAACCAATAAATGGATCGCAATAATTTGTATCATTTTTGGTCCCTCACTATTAATTACTGCTATCGTGGGTTCGGTCATGCTTGCAAACTCCGTCGATAGATCCAATGGCGGTCTATGGTGCTTGGCAATAATAATAGCGTCTGCGGGCGTGGTAGAAATCTTTGTGGGTAAACACATGCTCAAACGGATTAAATCACATCCCTAACCAAATCCGCCATAAATTTAATAAAGATAATTACCCCGCCTGTAAATTCAAGCGGGGCTTTTCTTTTCTTAACTAAAATTTTGAGGTATTATCTCTAAATACATGCTCGACATCAAACTCATCCGCGAAAATCCCGACCGCGTAAAACTCGGGGTTAAGTCAAAAGGAATAAGTCCCAAATTAGTGGACGACTTTTTGGCGCTGGATGAAAAATGGAGAAAATTAACCCAAGAATCCGAAAATCTCCGGGCGGAACAGAAAAAAGCCGGTGAGGCCAAAGATGTGGCCAAGGCCAAAAAACTCAAAGAAAAAATCTCTGGCTTAAACGAGGATTTGGAAAAAACTGGCCACAAGCGCGATATTCTGCTTTTGGAATTTCCCAATCTACCGTTTGAAGATGTTCCGGTTGGCAAAGATGAATCAAGCAACAAAGTTCTCCGCGAAGTGGGGGACAAGCCCGACCTTAAAAACCCCAGCGACTACTCAACTCTCGCCGAAAAACTGGATTTAATCGACACCGAAAAAGCTGGCGCCATCTCCGGTTCTCGTTTCGGCTATCTCAAAAACGAAGCTGTTTTGCTTGAATTCGCGCTTATTGACTTGGCTATGAAAACTTTAGTTAAAGAGGGTTTCTCGCCCATCCTGCCGCCGGTCTTGGTAAAGCCCGAAATTATGAAAGCTATGGGTAAACAAAAATTTATCGCGGAAAAAGATGCTTACTATCTTCCTGAAGATAATCTTTATCTGGTCGGCTCCTCTGAACACTCTATTGGTCCCTATCATATGAGCGAAACCTTAAGTGAAGCTGACTTGCCCAAACGCTATGTCGGTTTTTCAACTTGTTTCCGCCGTGAAGCCGGCAGTTATGGCAAAGACACCAAAGGCTTTTTAAGAGTGCATCAATTCGACAAAGTTGAAATGGTGGTTTTCTCCAAACCCGAGGATTCGGAAAAAGAACACCAGAAAATGCTGGCCTTACAGGAAAAATTAATGCAGACGCTTGAATTGCCGTATCGCGTGGTTGAAATCTGCAGCGGCGATATGACTTTTGCCGACGCCCGCCAATTTGACATCGAAGCCTGGTTTCCGAGTCAGGGCGAATATCGCGAAACCCATTCTTGCTCCAATACCACCGACTATCAAGCCCGCGGGTTAAACACTCGTTACAAATCCCTAACACCTTCCGCCAAAGGCGGATCCTCCTTTGGAGGAAACACCTCCAGTGTCCGTCCGCAGCTTCAGGCGAAGGCGGAAAACCTAAAACCTGACTTTGTTCACATTCTAAACGGAACCGTTTTTTCCGGGCGGCCTATTTTGGCGATTATCGAAAACTTTCAAACTCCAGACGGCAAAATCAAAATTCCCAAAATTTTACAGGACTATGTTGGCAAAAAAGAAATCGGGTTTAAAAATTAGCGGCCAGTTTAATTCCTTCGGAACATTTCGTACTTGGATTGAAATTAATGCATCCGCTGCGAGAAAAAATGCCGAGATTTTAAGGAAAATTACCGGTCCCAAAGTTAAGCTTTGGTCAGTGGTTAAATCAAACGTCTATGGCCACGGCATCACCGTCTATCCTAAGTTGGCTGAAAAATTTCCTATCGACGGTTTTTGCGTGGATTCTTTTGTGGAAGGCCTCCGACTAAGACGAGACGGTATTAAAAAATCTATTCTGGTTTTAGGTCCCACTTTAGCCGAACTCGCCAAAGATGCCGCCGATAAAAAAATTACTCTTTCGATTTCTAATTTTGAAGTCCTAAAGCATCTTATTCAAACTAAAAATCCTCCTGAATTTCATATAAAGATTGATACTGGCATGAACCGCCAAGGTTTCTTTCTCGAAGACATCCCCAAAGTTATTAAATTTCTCCGTTCGCGATTTGCAATTAGCGATTTGCGATGCGCTGGTCTCTACACCCACTTCGCCTCAGCTAAAGATATTAACTATCCAACTTACACCGATAATCAATTAAATAAATTCGAAAAAGCCGTTGAATTTTTCAAAAAAGCCGGCTACAAAAATTTAGTTAGACATGCTGCCGCTACCGGCGCCACTTTAATAAATAAAAAATATCATTTAGATGCCGTTCGTGCGGGCATTGGTTTTTATGGTCTGTGGCCGTCTAAGGAATTAGAAATTCAGCTCGCTCATCAAAACACCTTAAGCCCGATTTTAAGCTGGAAAACTATTGTGAGTGAAATCAAAAATATTTCCGCGGGCGAATTTATCGGTTATGATTTAACCGAAAAAGTCAGCCGTTCGGCCAAAATCGCGGTTTTGCCCATTGGCTATTGGCACGGCTTCCCCCGCGCCCTCTCGGGTATTGGCGAGGTTTTAATTAAAGGACACAGGGCTCGCGTTCTCGGTCGGGTTTCTATGGATTTGGTGGTGGTTGACGTAACCGGCATTAATTGCCGAGTGGGGGACATTGCTACCTTAATCGGCCAAGATGGGAAAGATGAAATTACTGTTTCTGAACTGGCGCAAAAATCATTGACTAGCCACTATGAAATTATCACTCGCTTAAACCCTTTAATAGAGAGAATTATCGTTTGAAATGAAAAAAGAATCTCATTTTAATTTATTAAATTCCCAAAATAAGCGCCGCCGCCGCAAGCTTATTGTTAGATTTATTCTTTCCGGTTTAATTTTTCTAAGTGCCGTCACCTTAGTGATTTGGATTGTTTTTTACTCTCCAATTTTTAAATTCAATGAAATTGTTATCAAAAATATAGAGAATGAAAAAATCAAAGAAGATATCTCCGATTTTTTTAAAACCAAATTATCCACCGGCCCACTGCTTATTCGCCTACTAGGCTTTAATAATTTTTTAGCTTGGCCAAAAAGTATTGACGCAGCCGACCTTAAATCTTTACCCACTATCGCCGACCTGAAAATTACCAGAGAATATAACGAAAACGCGCTTATTATCGAGGTCTCTGAGCGTCAACCATTCGCGATTTGGTGTTTAAATAAAATTCTTCCTTCACGTTGTTTTTGGTTTGATGAGACCGGTGAAATTTTTAAAGAATCATTAACTGCCACCGGTAATCTCGTTCAGGTCGTCTCCGATTATTCCCAAGATAATTTAACGTTTCAGTCGAAAGTTCTGCCGGACGAACTCAACGCCAACTTAATTTCAATTTTAAAAGTTTTGGAGTCCATTCCTCTGGATGTTCAAACTATAACCCTTGAAGATATTGCCCTTGAAGAAATTAAGGTTCAAATTCGGCGCGGCCCGATTATTTATTTTAGCTTGGCCCGTCAAGCCGATAATTTTAAAGCTGCTCTTAAATCTCTTGTTAATAATCCCGACTTTAAAAAATATCAGTATATCGATCTTCGGTCCGAAAACAGGATTTATTATCAATAATTCGATAGTTATATTATCAGCACTTATTAAGAGAATATTTTGAATTTGGCTTCAGGCCTGATAAAATTCTAGTTAGTGCCTAAATTTTTTAATCGCCAAAATTTCAAAAGAGTCACCGATATTATTAAGCCCTCTTTAGAACCGGAAAACGACGCTTTAAAAAAATCGATTTTTAGAAAGCGTAAACCTGAGGATATAAAGAAAGATCTTATTCGAACTCTCCCCAAGAAAAATTTCTCTCCGGTCAGCCATCGAATCAATCGCGGCTTTATTTTCGCGCTTATTGTTTTTTGTGTTTTGGGTGCCAGTTTTGTTTTTTACAATCTATATAATTTTAATCATCAGGTCTTGAGCACTCTCGAGGAAGGAATTGATCAATTTAACTCTCGCGCCTCTAACCTTAAAATTTTTGGCTTTGGCCAAAAAATCCAAGAGTTAGCTCCGGTAGGCGAGTTGGATTTAAATAATCCTTTCAAAGAATTCGGCGTCAAAATCTGGCCTCTTTTAAAAGATAGCGTTGGCGCTTACAGCAATTTTCAAGGTCTTTCTTTTGGCTTGGTTGGACTTTTGGAAAAAATCAATGTTTTGGCCGCCGATTTTTTTGATTTGGTTTTTAAACAAAGAGGAGGTGAGCTTATTGCCCAGCTCGAAGACATTAAAAAATCTTTGGGAGTTGTGAGCGAAAAGAATTCCAATCTAATAGACGCCACTTCTCGGCTTAAAGATTTTTCTATGCTCGGGGCCGATTTTTATCTGCCTCTTCATTCCGAATTGGCTAGCTACGATAAGTTTTTGGGCTTATTGATTAATTGGCTTAAATCTTCTTCTGACCACCACTTATTTGTAATGTTTTTAAACCCTTCCGAAATTAGGCCCGGGGGGGGATTTTTAGGAAGCTATGCTGATTTGGTGGTGAGCGGCGGGCACGTTAAAAGCATCGACATTTATGACATCAATGAACTAGACCGAGAAATTGACCTAAAAATAATTCCTCCCAAACCTATTCAAGCTATCTCTAAAGGATGGAACGCGGCTGATGCTAACTGGTTTTTCGATTTTCCCACTTCTGCTAATCAAACCCTGCAATTTGCTGAAAGTTCTAATTTATATAAGAAAAAAGATCCACCGATTGCTTTTGACGGTGTTATTGCGGTTAGCGCTCGCATCCTCGAAGATATTTTAAAAATTACCGGTTCCATAGAAATTCCGGAGAGCAAAATTATTTTGACGTCCGATAATTTTCTTCTTGAAATTCAAAAACAAATTCAAACCCAAAGGGAAAAGAAAAGTTCTTCACCCAAGGATATTTTAAAAGAGCTAGCCCCTCTGCTTCTTGAAAAAATCGTTTCTTTTGACGATTTGAATAATCAAAAATTTTTATCCTTACTTGAAGATTGGATTTTAAAAAAGGATTTAATGGTCTATTTTAAAGATCCGGAATTCGAGAATTTTATGAGCCAATTTAATCTTGACGGCGCAGTTTATAAACTTCCCCAAAATTTCATCGGTGATTATCTAGCAGTCGTAAACGCCAACCTGGGCGGCAATAAAACCGATATCTATATTGATCAAACCATCACTCTGATTTCCCAAATTGAAGAAGAGGGCTTGGTTAAAAATCATCTTGTAATTGAAAGAAATCATCGAGGCGACAAATCTTCTTATTCTTGGTATAAAACCACCAACCAAAATTATCTCCAAGTTTTTACCCTGCCGGACGCCCAGCTTGGGGACTCAAGCGGTAGCATCGAAAAGAAAATCGTTTCTCCTCTAAATTACAAAACCGCCGGATACATCAGCAATCCTTTGGTATCTCAAATTGAATCCACCAAAAAAGATTTCCTTCATTACCCAGCCCTTCAAAGTTTTTCGTCTTTTGGCAAAAACATTTTTGCCACTTGGACCAAGACCTTGCCCGGCAAAAAAACCGAGACCGTTTTTGACTACACTAATCATTTATCCGTGCCTTTTAAAGAGGGCAGTTCTTATCAATTTATTTTTGAGAAACAAGCCGGCGTTAAAGGTAATTATAAATTTGAGCTTCAAGCTCCAGTTGGTTTCATTTGGCGAGAAAACAATCTGCCGATTTATGAATATAAATCTTCAAATCCTCCCGGCCGCCTAATTTTAAAACTCACTTTAAAAAAAGCAGATTTATAATTGATATTTTTTAATTATCCCCCATTCTTTTATTTAAGTGCGAGGAAACAAAAAACCCGCACGTCTTAGGTGGGGTTTTAATTAAAGGAGGGGAAAATAAGAAGTAAATCTGAAGTAATTTTTTTCATACTGAACATCGAGAAAGAAGAGATCCATCCTATGGATTCTGGTCCGTCCCATGTAGCGGTAAAGTGAAGAGGCGCATACAATCATCAGATAATTTCCTTAGCTAGAGATCCTTTTGTTTTACTCTGACCCAAATCTATTCTTGGAATCGGATTTTCGTATCCAAAAATTTTCTCTGTTTTTTTGGATCTAGGCTGCTTTCCTGGGTTGGTTTCTCTTGAAGTGTCAGGAATTATAATCTGAAGAGACAGAGAATCTCCACTCGCTGTGCCAGTAATACCGGTAACTCCGTCGCCAGTAAACATGCCATAAATTATTAAAACCAAAACCCCGATGGCCATAATAAACGGAATCGCGGCTTTAATAAGTTTTTCGATCGCTATGGCTAATTTTCCTAAAAGCCACAGGCATCCTAGCACCAGCAATACACCGATCACGAGTCCAATCAAATTTCGTCCCCACGCAACGTCTCCTTGAGACATTCCTTTCAAAAAGGGCTCTAAAAACTCCATAGATATCTCCTTATTTCGAAGTTAAAGGTCTAATCCAATTATACTACCAATCACCCCCAAAAGTCAAGTTTTTTAATTTTACGCTGTTTTTAGCTCTTAATTCGTGTTAATTTGAATCTCAATGAATCATATTCGTAATTTTGTTATTATCGCCCACATCGATCACGGCAAATCCACTTTAGCTGACCGCTTACTTGAATTTACCGGCACAGTCGAAGCGAGAAAAATGCGCCCCCAATATCTTGACCGTCTTGAACTCGAACGCGAGAGGGGCATCACCATCAAAATGGCCCCCGTCCGCATGATTTACAAATTACCCGAGCTCGATCATCGATCATCAAACACCGAACAATCAAATTCAGAATATATTCTGAATTTGATAGACACTCCCGGCCACAGCGATTTTTCCTATGAGGTCTCCCGCGCCTTAGCTGCGGTTGAAGGCGCTGTGCTTTTAGTTGACGCCCTAAAGGGCATTCAGGCCCAGACCCTTTCTAATTTTAGAGCCGCTAAAAAAGCCGGCCTTAAAATTATCGGCGCGGTGAATAAAATTGATTTAAACCCTCAAAATCTTCCCAAAATTGAATCCTCACTAGCCCAGCTTCTTGAAGTTCCAACTTCTGAAATTTTAAGGGTCTCTGGAAAAACCGGCGAAGGCGTAGAAAAACTTTTAGCGGCCGTCATCGAAAAAATCCCTGCGCCAAAACCGCTTGATTCGAGCAAAAACCATTCTCTTTCCCAGGCCTTGATTTTTGATTCTCTTTACGACGACCACAAGGGCATTTTGGCTTTTGTGAGAAATTTTAGCGGCACTTTCGAAGTCGGCCAAGACATTTTTCTTATCGCGAGCGACAAAAAAGTAAAGACCAAAGAAATTGGCTATTTTGTTCCGGATTTAAAACCGTCGCCCGAAATTAAAACCGGCGAAATCGGCTACCTCGCCACCAATCTCAAAGAATCGGACTTAATTAAAATAGGGGATACCGTGCTCGGCGGCAAGATTTTAAAAGACAGCCACTCTTTGAGTTCAATTAGAGGTTTGGCTCTTTCGGGCTACCAAGAACCGCGCCCCGTTGTCTTTATTTCTTTTTACCCGATCGGCCAAACTAAATTTGAGGATTTAAAATCCGCTTTCTCCAAATTAAAACTCACTGACTCGGCCTTAAACATCGAGCCCGAAGCCAACGACGCCTTGGGTCGAGGACTCAAAATTGGCTTTTTGGGCCAGCTTCATTTTGAGATTATCTCAAGCCGCCTTAAAGATGAATTCAACATCGATTTTATCACCAGCTTTCCTTCAGTCGCTTACCGCATTAAAGAAGGAACGCGAGAATATATCATTAAACAACCCCAAGATTTTCCCGTAAAACCCGATAAGGTCTTTGAACCTGTCATTAATATCGAAATTATCGCTCCGGCTAATTACTTGAATTCCGTTGTTAATCTTCAGCAGGTTTTTAATCTTGAGATTAAAGAAATCGAAAACTTAAACGACAACGTTATTATCTCCGGCGTTATGTCTCTCTCTGAACTGGTGCGCGATTTTGACGACCAGCTTAAATCCATCTCCCAAGGTTATGCCTCTTTTAGTTATGAACTCGCTGGCGAAAGAGAAGCGGATGTCGAAAAATTGGAAATTTTGGTTGCTGGCGACTTCATTCCGGCCTTAACCAGAATCGTCGCTAAAAAAGATTTGGAAAAAGAAGCCCGCAAATCCGTCGAAAAACTAAAAGAACTTTTACCTAAACAGCAATTTACCCAAGCCATTCAGGCCTCGGTCTCCGGCCGCATTGTGGCGAGAGAAACTATCCCTGCTGCGAAAAAACTGCTCGGCAATTTTGGTAAAACCGGCGGCGACCGAACTCGTAAAATGAAACTCTGGAAAAAACAAAAACGTGGCAAAGAAAGGCTTCAAGAGCGCGGCCGAGTAAATGTCCCGATCGAGGTTTTCCGAGAGATACTTAAGAAATAAGGATTTCTAAAATTCTTCTTGACATATACATAAAATAAATATATTATATTTTTGGTTCTAAATGAAAGTTATTTGACATAAAACACATATAAAGGAGGTGCTCATGGAGCACAAAAAGTTGAAGTTCTTGGGCGAGATTTTCTTGCTTCTCAGCGTAGTTCTTGGTGCTGTGAGTTGTGCGGTGATTTTTTGGCTTAGTGGAAACTTAACGCCATTCGTGAACATCTTTTCCTTAGAAATGAAACCCTATTCTTTCGAATTACTATTACTAGAATCTGATGTCAAGAATCTAAATTTCATCCAAGCCGACACCGCTATACAAAGCGTGATTGCTTATCTCGAAGAACAAAATCTAACCCAAGGTCTAATTTGGTCAAGGATTCCGAGCTGGGGTAATCTAGAATCCAGATATCGATCCATTCAAAAACTGGCCTTGAATACCAAAGTTCTAAGAGCGGTGTTTCCTGACCTTACGTCAACCCAATATCTTCCAGAAGAAACCAAAAAGGATTTACGAAAGTTTTTAGGGAAAATCCAATCGATCGAAGGTAATTATGTGTATAAACACATATTCTTCAATCGATATCCGGGCTGGACCTTCGCTTTCTACGCCTCGTTGTTCGGTGTTGTCTTCGTCATTATCAGAAGTTCCAAGGAGGGTAACTAATGTTTGTAAAACAACCAACTATTCATCGTCACACTCTTCACTACAAAGTCTGGCGATGGACTTTCAGAAATTTGCTCTGGAAAAAAAGAGTAGTAGAAAACAAATCACTTTGCCAATACTGGTGGAGGACTATCTTAGGGGGTATCATCACCGCGATTCTCCACATATTGTACGGACCGCTTAAAATTTTACTTTACAACATTCTCTATCAAGCAGTTCGTCCGATTTTCCGAAACGATGTCGCCGCCGCGTTTGTCGTCTGGTTGCTTCTTCTTTTTTTGGTGAATATTTCCGGCGCCTGGGTTTTTCTGCCCTGGATTCTTGGATTTATTTTACACTGTGCCGGTCTGATAGGTTTAGTTTTTTTGATAATTTTGGTTTTAAAAAAGTTTTCAGAAACCGAAATCATTGATCACTTCTCAGGCTGGGTCTTAAAGTGGTTATTAAAACCCGTGGGATTGGTTTTTGTCTTCATCTTCAAAATCGTGCTTTGGAATTTATTCAAATTCCTGTTTGGTTGCTTGCCTGTTTTTACGGTGCAGGTAATTGAAAAGTTCTATATTCCAAGGCATGAACTTCCCGATGGAGAATACAAATTCCGTCAGCAAAATCAAACCCTTGTCAAATTGTCGTTTTGGACGCTCCAATTCATCTTCCTAGCATCAATCCTGGTTGCGATCTTAAAAACAGGAATTACTCTTCCACTCCTTACGGCCAGAGAGATTATTACCTCAGCGTTGATTCTTACTGTGTCGATTTTAGTTCCGTGGACTTATGCCTACTTCGGCTTAAAGAGAATGGAACGCGAGTGGATTTATTCTCATCATCCCGAGTTACGGCCCAAGAAAAAATTCGCCCAACTCAAGGCTCGAATTGCAACCAATATTGACCACAACAAACAACCTTTTCTTGATTGGCTCAAAGCCATCAAGGAAAAAGTTTGTCCTATGGTCAAATTCGTCGATTAGCCAATTGTCCAATTGTCCCTATCGCATACTTTCTGCGATAGGGATTTTTTTATTTTCTTTAGAACTTTCGCCCCCCACCCTTTTTAGAAGATTGGGGATTTTACCCTGTTTCCGCTGTCAAATTATATTAAAATATTAGGTTTTATTCGCCTTTTTATTGATAATTTTAAAAATATTTCTATCGTATCTTAGTCGGATTTGTAATATAATCTCTATATGCGACTAACTCTCATTTTCGTTGCTTTAGTTGCTTTCGGATTTTTTATCTTTCAAATTCCTTCGCTGTGGATTAATCAGCGAAATTTAAGCGAAGAATTTAAAGAATCCCAAATGAAACTTAATGAAGCCAAAGAAAGCGCCACTGAACTTAAAAACGAGCTAGAATATCTAAGTAATCCTCTAAATCTTGAAAAAGAACTTCGCTCGCGCTTTAACCTCAAAAAGCCCGGAGAAAAAACCATTATCATTGTTCCCAAAAATGAAACTTCAAGCCCCAATGAATCCAATAATTAAATTATGAAATTTTTATCTGAATATAAACCTTACCTTATTTTCTCGGGGCTTTTTGTCTGCGGGTTAGCCGTAATTTTAATTATTTCTTCCGGGCTTTATCCTATTGCGTTAGTCAACGGCAAGTTTTTAAGCGCCCGCACTCTCGAAGACCATCTTCAAGCCGAATCAATTTACTATCAAAATTTTCTTAAAACCTACACCACGCCTGACACCAAAATCGAAAAAATCACAGTCGAGGATTTAAAAAAATTTATCCTCACTAAATTAATTGAGAATGTTTTAGTGAATAATGAAGTGGAGAAAAAGTTGGGCAACGACTTAAATGTTATTATTGAAGACCGGATTCAAAAAATTACCCAAGACCAAAAACTCGAAAAAGCCGCCACTGCCATCTACGGCCTGACTTTTGAAGATTTTCGAGAGGAGATTTTAGTGCCGCTAGCCAAAGAAGACATTCTAGCCGGCCGCCTTTTTTTGGAAGGCCAAAATTTTGACGACTGGCTCGCAAGCGCTAAAAAATTAAGTAAAGTAAAAATTTTTTCCACTAATTTTTATTGGGATGGAGAAGAAGTCCAAACCAAACCCTAGAACTTGAATCAAGAATTATGAATAATGCTTGCCCTCTGTAATCTTGATGAAGGAGGGAATCGTGAATCTTAAATCTTGAAAATCTAATAATTGATACTTCATTGATAATTGTCCTCCGAAGGAGGATCCGCCTCCGGCGGAATTATTGAAAATTGTAATTTTGGATTTATTTAGAACTTAGGATTTAGAAATTAGAGCTTTTTATGAATACTCTTCAAGAATTAGTCAGCAATCTTATTTTTGATGGTTATCTAAAAACCCCGCGGCTAATTGAGGCCTTTAAAAAAATTGACCGGGCGGATTTTGTTTCGGAAGAGTATCGACATCTAGCTTATATCAATGAGCCACTTCCTATTGGCCACAATCAAACCATCTCCCAGCCCTTAACTGTGGCTTTTATGCTCGAATTCTTAGAGCCCAAACCTGGAGAAAAAATTTTGGATATTGGCTCTGGTTCTGGTTGGCAAACTGCGCTTTTGGCTCAAATTGTCGGGCCAGAAGGAAAAGTTTTGGCGATGGAAAGAATTCTGGAACTGAAAAGTATGACCGAAGCTAATTTAAAAAAATATAGTTTTGTAGAAAAGGGGATTGTGAAAGTGATTTATGAAAATGCCGGGAAAGGCGCGCCCCAAAGCTTAGTTCCTAAAGGAGGATTTGATAAAATCATCGCTGCTGCCTCTGCCGAGAATATTCCCGCTATCTGGAAAGAGCAGCTAAAAATCGGTGGTCGCATCGTGGCCCCAGTTGGCCACAGCATCGTTGCCATCGACAAAATCTCTGAGAATGAATTTAGGGAAAAAGAATATTTTGGCTTCGCCTTCGTGCCTTTAATAGAGGATTGACCTTATTAATAAGCAAGGTTAGGATTTCTACAAAAGACGCGGGATTAGTATAGTGGTAATATATTTGCTTCCCAAGCAAAAGACGCGAGTTCGATTCTCGTATCCCGCTCCAAGATATTATATTGACACCCCTTTAGTTGTGGCCTATTCTGTCGTTGAAAGTAAACATAGCTCTTTTAATTTTCAACCTCTAAGGTGGTGAGAAATATGAATGGTAAAGTTTATTGGTGGACGGTCTTTGTGGTTGCTATCATCTCGGTCTTAGCTGCTTTAATAATCAAAAATCCTATGTGCCTTCTCGGAATTCTTGGTGGGTTTGTCGTCGGGATTCCCTTCGGTCTTGTGACCAAAAAAGCTGAACCACGAATCCGCGGGTCTTCAAAGCGCATATAAAAACCACTTTCCAATTCTCCTTGTCCCGACCAAAATCGGGACAATTTTTTAATCTACTTCTTCTTTACTTACTACTATATCTCAACTGTATTCCTATTGTATCTCTATTTGTACCTTTGCCATTTGCCATTTACCCTTTGCTTATCTATTCTATTATTGAAATACTATGCCCTCCTCACCTGTCGAACAAATTAAAGCCAAACTTGATGTTGTCGAGTTTTTAAAGGGTTATCTGGAGCTTCAAAAAGCCGGCAAGAATTTTAAAGCCCGTTGCCCCTTTCATCGGGAAAAAACTCCTTCGTTTATGATTTCGCCCGACCGTGGGTCCTGGCGTTGTTTTGGCTGTAATCAGGGCGGCGACATTTTCACTTTTATAATGAAATATGAAAATCTGGAATTCGCCGAAGCGCTCAAAGTTCTAGCCGAGAAAGCCGGCATTGAGCTTCAGCGCATCAGCCCAGCCGACTACCGCCTTTTTGGCCTGCTTTACGATTTAAATGACATCGCCAAAGATTTTTTTAAAAAAGAATTAGCCAACTCCGAGCTCGCCCAAAAATATCTAAAAAGCCGTGGCCTCAAAACCGAAACTCTGGAAGATTTTGATATTGGTTTTGCCCCTAATAATTCCGAGTCCTTAAATCTCCATTTTGTAAATTTAGGTCATCGTCCGGAAGATGTTATTCGGGCTGGTCTGATTATTAAAAACGAAAAGAATGTTCAGTTTGATCGTTTTCGCGGCCGGATTATGTTTCCCATCCGCAATCACATGGGTAAAGTTGTCGGCTTCACCGGCCGCGTTCTGCCGGAGTTCGACACCGGTCAGACCGGTAAATATATGAATAGTCCCGAGACCCCGATTTTCAATAAATCCAAACTGCTTTACGGTTTTTCTAAAGCCAAAGACGCTATCCGCGAATCCAAATTCGCTTTTTTAGTTGAAGGCCAGATGGATATGGTGATGGCTTGGCAATCCGGCGTAAGAAACGTGGTGGCCTCATCCGGCACTGCCCTTACTCCCGACCACTTAACTGCTTTAAAGCGCCTTACCGATCAACTGGTTATTAGTTTTGATAATGACGAAGCCGGATATGTCGCTGGCGAACGAGCTATTGACCTAGCCGAGAATATGGATTTTAATGTAAAGGTTGTCGTTTTTAACGACTTTAAAGATGCTGCCGAGGCAGCTCAGGCGGGCGAGGAAATTTTAAAAAAACACCTTTCAAACTCCATTCCCGCCCCCAAATTTTATTTTGAGAGATATCTCTCTGGAACCCAAAGTTTTAAAGATCGCGAGGCCCTAAGTAATCTTCGGGTCGTCCTCTCTAAAGTTAAAAATATATCGAGTCCGGTTGAACAAGGTTTTTGGCTCAAAGAATTATCTAACCTTACCAATATTCCCGAAAAAACCTTAAGCGAAGAAACTGATAAGTTAGTTGTTAGAAGCTCTGAAAACTTATCAACTTCGCCAGAGAAAGAAAGTTCAACCAGCAATTTTGCCAATAATTTTTCCCGCTGGGATATTGTTAGCCAACGTTTCCTATCCGCTATTTTTGAGCAAGGCAATTTGGAAATGGCTGCGAGTAGTTTAGAGTATTTAAAACCCGAGTATCTAACTATTTTTGACCTGCTAAAACGCGGCGAGAAAAAAAGTAACGACCCTGCTTTAGACCAGATGATCGATCTGATTCTCCTGCGTTCCGAAAATTTTGAAGCCGGTGAACTCGAAGATTTAAAACGCCATCTCTTTGCGGAATACGTTAAAGAAAAAAGAAACGCCATCACTAATAAAATCAAACAAGCCGAAAGTTCAAACGACGAACCCGCCTTAAAAATGGCCATGGCTGAATTAAACCAACTCAACTCCGCCCCACCTAAATTTTAAAAATTTAAAATATGAAAAAAAAGAAACCGAAATTAAAACCACGGAAAATTGGCAAAGTTAAAAAACCTAAATCCAAGGCGAAAAAAGTTTTAAAAAAAGTTGCCAAAAAATTGGTTAAAAAACCAAAAAAAGCCAAAGTTTTAAAAGCCAAAAAAACCCCTGCGCCCAAAGTCCCTAAAAAAAGCAAAAAGGACTTAGACGAAACCGCCTTAAACGAACTTATCGAAACTGGCCGTCCGCGTGGTTTTGTGACCGACAATGAAATTCTTTATTACTTTCCTAGAGTTGAGGAGGATTTATTTTTCCTCGAAGAAATTTACAACCGGCTCGAGAAAGCCGGCATTAAAGTCATCGAAACTACGGCTTTAATCGATATCTCCAAAGATGAACCTTCTGAAAACGAATTAAAAAATATTGGTAAATTCGACACCGATGTGCCGGACGCCGTGCAAATGTATCTAAAAGAAATCGGCCGCACCCCGCTTTTAACCAAGGACGAAGAAAGAGATCTCGCCAAACGCTTGGAGCAAGGCGACGAAGAAGCCCGCCAAAAACTCATCAAAGCCAATTTGCGTTTAGTGGTCTCGATTGCTAAGCGTTACGCTAACCGCACGCCGCACTTAAGCATTCTGGACTTAACCCAAGAGGGAAATTTAGGGCTCGCCCGGGCAGTTGAAAAATTCGACTATCGCAAAGGGTTTAAATTCTCCACCTACGCCACTTGGTGGATTCGTCAGGCCATCACCCGCGCTCTGGCCGACCAGTCGCGCACCATTCGTATTCCCGTGCATATGGTTGAGACCATTTCCAAATACACCCAAGTTCGCCGCCAATTAATGCAAGAGTTGGGCCGCGACCCTTTGGCCGAAGAAATCGCCTCCGAAATGAGCGTGGATGTGGAAAAAATCCGCCACATCCAAAAAATTTCCCAAGAAGTTCTCTCTATCGAATCACCGGTGGGCGAAGACGACGACTCCACTCTCTCCGATTTTATTCCAGATGAAAAAAATTCCTCGCCCTCACAACTAGTTACCCAGTCCTTGCTTCGGGACTTAATCAAAGAAGTTTTGGTGGATTTAGCTGATCGGGAACAGAAAATTTTAAAAATGCGTTTTGGTTTAGAGGACGGCGTCTCTCATACCCTAGAAGAAGTGGGTAAGGTCTTCGGCGTCACCCGTGAGCGTATCCGTCAGATTGAAGCTAAGGCGCTTGAAAAAATCCGCGAGCACCACCACTCTGATGCCTTAAGAAGTTTTGATCAACTTTAGCTTTTTCGTACTTTAGTATATTTCCGCAATTATGATTAGCTCAAGTGAAATAAGAAATAAATTTCTGGAATTTTTTAAAAAGCGTGACCACGCTATTGTACCGTCTTCTTCTTTAATTCCAGCCGATTCCTCGGTACTTTTAACCACCGCCGGCATGCAACAGTTTAAATCCTATTTTACCGGCGAGAATAATCCCGAAAATGACTTTAAAAGTAAAAATACCGTCTCGATTCAAAAATGTTTTCGCACCTCGGATATTGATGAAGTGGGGGACGAAACCCACCTCACTTTTTTTGAGATGCTCGGCAATTTCAGTTTTGGCGGCTATTTCAAAGAGCAGGCGATTAAGTTGGCGCACGAATTTATCACTCAAGAACTAGGGCTTGAAATTGATTATGTGAGCGTTTTTGTAGGCGACCCGGCAGCTGCCGGAGCCACCGCCGGAGCCGGAGTGTCCAAAGACGAAGAATCCGAAAAAATCTGGGGTTCTCTTGGGGTAAAAAATATCAAATTTGCAGGCCGCGAAGATAACTTTTGGGGTCCCACTGGGAGCGAAGGCCCGTGCGGCCCCACCACCGAGATTTACGTGAATGGCGTTGAGGTCTGGAATATTGTTTTTAACGAGTATTACCAAGATTTAAGCGGAAAACTTGAGCCATTAAAACAAAAAGGCGTGGACACTGGCATGGGCTTGGAACGACTGGCGATGGTGATACAGAATAAATCAAATCTTTTTGAGACAGATTTGTTTGAGCTGATTTTTAAAATCCTGCCGGCTGAAATGGACGCTAAAACCAAAAGAATTTTTGCCGACCACGCCCGGGGCATTTATTTTTTAATTTCTGATGGCGTTAGGCCTTCGAATAAAGAAGCGGGTTATATTTTGCGCCGTTTAATGCGTCGGCTAATTTCATATCAAGCGAGCGTTGATATTTCTAAAATTTTTAAAGCCATAGTAGAAAATTATAGCGATTTTTATAAAGAGCTAAATCTTAAAATTGTTCTAAGTATTTTTGAAGAAGAAAATCAAAAATTTTCTAAAACCCTTTCCACTGGCCTTAAAGAATTATCAAAGCTTAAAGAAATAAACGCCCAATCCGCTTTTAAACTATATGAAAGTTTTGGTCTGCCTTATGAAACCATCAAAGAAGTTGACGCCGGCAAAGCTAAAAACTTAACTCGCGAAGAATTTGATGAAGAGTTTAAAAAACATCAAGCTATCTCCCGCGCTGGGGCAGAGAAAAAATTCGGCGGTCACGGCTTGATTTTAAACACTGGTGAACTCAAAGCAGGGAGTGAGGAGGAACTGCAAAAAGTGCTTCGGCTTCACACCGCCACTCACTTGCTCCAGCAAGCCCTGCGAGAAGTTTTAAGCAAAGAAGTAAGTCAAGCCGGCTCGGACATCACTCCCGAACGCACTCGTTTTGATTTTAATTTTTCAAGGAAATTAACGCCCGAAGAAATCAAAAAAGTTGAAGGTTTGGTCAATCAAAAAATCAAAGAAGACCTGCCGGTTAATTTTGTGGAACTACCCAAAAGCGAAGCCGAGAAAACCGGCGCCTTGCATTTTTTTTCCGCTAAAGGCGGATCCGCCTCCGGCGGAAAGGAAAAATATCCTGACAAAGTAAAAGTTTATTATGTCGGCCGTTCGCTAGAGGACGCTTGGAGCAAGGAGTTCTGCGGGGGACCGCATGTTGATCATACGGGTGTTATCGGTAAATTTAAAATAATTAAGGAAGAGGCCGTTGGACAAGATATAAGAAGAATCAGAGCCGTCGTTGAATAGCTTCCACGACATTTTAAGAGAATATTCTCTTAAAATGTCATGGCTTGCTTTTCTCATATTTAATACTAAAATACAAATTAGCAGAACCTGTGCCAGATTTACCCTTTGGATCACAAACCTGGAGGTGTGAAGCTATGAAGTTTTTAATCTGATGATTAAGTAACCTCAACTGGTTAACATTGAAAGTATCTTCTTTCTTCTTATGCGGTTCCCGTTTGCGTGCCGCAAGCAGGAGAAAGGAGAAATCATGTTTTACTCTGGCGCTGGTACTAATTGTTCGCCGTTCGTCTTTTGGGTGAAAGCGGCGACTGCTGATAATCCCTCGCGATTCCGGATGGTATACTTTTTCACAACGCGAGCGGGTTGTCGGTCAATCGGCTGGATTGATTTCTAGCCAAAAGGGAGACAAATGTCTCCCTTTTTTATCCCTCACTAAACAAACATCTTTGTTTCATTTCTACTCCGGAGCGAATTTTATGTTCCAGAGAAGCTACCGGAGGCATTACGAGATTGGTTTTTTGCCGCTAGGTAAAAATCGTAATGCCGAGATGCAGGCGCGTATTTTCCGCTGGAGAAAATACGACGCCGGTTCTCTGGATCATAAAATGAGGAGACCTCTAACGGGGTTGACAAAAAATTCCTTAGAGTTATCCTAAAAACAGTGCCTATGTAATCGCTTTGCTTTCTTTAAAATTCCCTCTGAGAAAAGGGAATAAGAAAACTTAGCGGCCAACATAGAGTCAAATAATTCTATCCGTCAAGCAGATTCTCGGTGTTTACGTCGAGGGTTTGCCAACAAGTGGGAGTGGTCTGTTGTCGCTGCAACACCCACTCCTTTTTATTTCTTGACAAAAATTATGTAAAAACAAAAAATAATAATGCCTCAGTATTAAGGCCTCCGGTCTGTGCTGATGTTTCGAAAGATAAATCCTAACTACCATTAGAGATTTATCAGAGGGGTGGTTTCTAGCAGAATCACTCCTTTTTTATTTTTCCGGGGTTTATATCTATTCTAATGTTCTCAAGAACATTAGAATAGAGTTTACGCAGTGGGCGAAGAAGGGGACTTAAACATTCCAACATTCTGACTTGTCCTGAGCTTGTCGAAGGAAGAATGTTGGAATGTTGGAAAACTGAACAAGTATTGCCAAAAGATATTAGTCGGGTAATATATAAGCCGTAATGAAGAGTAATAAAATCGCCAATATCTTAGTTTTAACAACTCTATTCGCCGGATTTTGGCCCTTTTCAGTCATTCCGGCTGAAATAGATAAAACTCATTCTACCCCTTATCAAATCCCAGAAGATGTTAAAATTTTGGATTCGGTTAAGATTGATTCTTCTAAAATTTATCGTCCCTCTCCCGAAGAAAAATCTGATTTCAAATTAGAACCCGCCAAAATTAAAATTCTTGAGACCAAAAATAAAACCACTGATTCAAGAGACGTTATTCCAGATCCGGTTTCGGCTGGCCTTCATTTCTTAGTACAAAATCAAAATGCCGACGGTTCTTTTAGTAATAACTCCAAGACAAGATTAATTAATACTTTTGCCGCCACTGAAATTTTAGGCAATTTAAACCAGAAAATCTCTGGCTCTGACCAACCTTTAATAAATCAAAGCTATCCTTCTTCGACTAATTGGCTGAACTTTTCTTTTCCAGAAAACAATGACTATCTCGCTCAAAAAATTTCGGTCTTAGCTGAAGCCAGCGAAGAAATGTCCGACCCAATGGATTATCTCGCGGGCCAAATCAATGAAACCAATCTCGCTTTTGGTTTCAAAAAACAATTTTCCCCAGATGTTATTACCACAGCCCGAGTTTTAAAAGCCATTGCCAAAACCAATTATCAAGATGCCGGCTCTGACTCGCAGTTTACTCTCAAAGCCGCTCTGCTCTATATTTTAAATTCCCAAAGTTTAGATGGCGGCTGGCCAGAAATTGACGGTGAAACCAGCTCTATTTATGCCACTAACATCATTCTTGAAGCCCTAAGGCCCTATCAAAACATCACCATCGAAGGCCTTCCCGGTGGCGACACAATTCTTCCAACTAAAATCAATCTCGGCTTTAATTTCCTAAAAAGTAATCAATATTTCTGGGGTTCCTGGCAGGATAACTTGCTTCTCACCGCCTTATCCTTAAATAATTTTCTGTCTTACGCTAAAACCCCTACTTATTATGATTCCGCTCTTACTTATCTAAAAAATTCCCAGAGTCCGGACGGCAGCTTTGATTCGGGAAATATTTTTACTAGCTCCAAGGCCGTAAAATCGCTTGCCTATCCAGACGTTGCCGTGGTCGATATCCAAAATCCGCTTTCAGTTCCCAATCCTTCAGCTGTTATTTGGGCCACCATCGAAAATAAGGGCTATCTTAACTCCGATGTTTTAAATCTCTCTGCCGCGCCTAGCGCCTTCTCCTTATTTGTTGACGGCGAAGAAGTTAATCTCGATTTTAGCGACGCTCCGCCGACCGCTATTTTTGAACCCGGCTCGCAAGTTATTTTCCAAATCGAATTTTCCAAGCCGATTTTTGGCGAACACGACCTTAAATTTAAAATCAATCACCCCGGACCGGAATTTTATAAAAACAATAACGAGCTTACCAAACCCATTGCCTTTGACAGCGAACAATTTAGCGGACCCCAACCTCCGCCTTGGCTTGGCGCTTCTTCTGGCTCTGGTCCTGGTGAGATTACTTTAAGATGGCAGCAATCAAACGACCCTAATCGAGATCACTACGTTCTCTATGGTAGTTCCGCGAGCGGTCTCTACAATCCCGATATTCCTCTCTACATTTTCCCACCCGGAAATTTCGCCGGCATCACTTTTTATTTTGATAATCCAGCCGACTACGATAAACAATTTTATTTCACAATTGTCTCATTTGACTCAAGCGGCAACCGCGGCAACTATTCCAAAGAATCCTATGCTAAGGCCTACGCTGACCCGGAAAATTATCGCGGCACCGTATCTGGTCGGGTTTTCGATAAAGTCACCAATCAAAATCTTGCGGATGTTGAACTAAGCTTTTTCCTTATCAATGAGTGGTATACCGATGCCTCGGGTAATTATTCTATCAATTATTACCCGGGTTTTTATCTTAATTCGGTTTATAAAACCGGTTATTATTCAGATGTTAGTGTTTTAGAGATTAAAACCCAAACCACGGATTCACGCGATTTCGGACTCGATCCGCTTTCAGATTATACTCCGCCCGCGCCGGTCTCTAATTTGCGCGGCGTCGCTTCTGATGGTCAAATTCGTCTGGACTGGGACGCCTATTCGCCTCCGCCCGACTTTAAAGAATTTAGAATTTATCGCTCGAATACATATTTCTATTCTCAATACTCCAGTCAACTTTTTGTCGTTGTTTCCAGTTCAGCCGCCACTTCATTTACGGATAACACAATTTCAAATGGGATCAATTATTACTACGCCGTTGTCCCAAGGGATACCGCCGGCGGTGAGCCATCCATGCCCTCCCTTGGTCCTTTCAAAGGCAATTCGCGTCCGGTTGTCTCTAATTTTAGCGCCTCGCAAAGCGACCAATCAGTTAATCTTTACTATGATCTCTCTGATCAAGAAGGGGACTTAACTTTTGCGGCTTTCGAATTTTGGAACGGTTCCAATTGGCAGGAAATTTCAGATGCCATTGGCGAAGGGTCATCTACTCCCGGCAGCGGTAAACTTGGCATTTGGAATGCTAAGTCAGAATTTCCCAATTTCTCCGGCGAATCCAAAATTAGAATCAAAACCTGGAACGATGGCTATTTTGCCGATGCCGCCTATTTCGAATCCAACCCTTTTAACCTCGATACCTTAAACCCAACCTCGCCGACAGTTAATAATTATTTTTCTCCCACCAACCAGTTCCATAAAACTTTCTCCGGTACTAAAGAGGCCAACTCTTCCGTTCTTTTTAATAATCAAACGGTCGCTGAACTATCCTCAAGCACCGATTGGTTCTACGCCGCCACACTCCAAGAAGGTGAAAATAATTTTACGGTTACCTCCAAGGACGCTTTTAAAAACCAAAGCGTCCCAACTCAGATCAACATCACTTACGATCCTAACTCTTACACCTGTGGCGATGTTGACAATAGCGGCGCCATCGACGTCTCCGACATCGTCTACATCATCCAGTATATTTTCAACGACGGCCCCGCGCCCTCGCCGCTTATCTCGGCTGATGTGGATTTAAGCGGATCGGTTGACGTAAGCGACGCGGTCTATTTCGTGCAATATATTTTTAACGATGGTCCAGCTCCTTGCGAGCCAAACACCTCTTTCAATCGCGAACCGTATCTTAATTGGAATCTTGACCAAATCAATAATTATTTAAACGAACAAAAAATTAAAAATCGATGAATAAATCTAAAATTATTATTGTAGGTTTTCTTATTTTGTCGTTTTTCGGGTCGAATTCGGGCCTGGCCGCCTTGGCTCCCGCGCCCGGCAATGATTCTGAAATAATTTCCAAGCCAGCTCCGCTCGCTCCCGAGGCGCCTGAACCTAAAACAATAATAGCGCCACCCTCATCCGGCGGCGGAATTATTCAACCTTCGGCTCCGGCCAAAACTTCGCTTCCAGCTCCGGATTCAAAAACGCTGAAGTCCAATTTAGATAAGATAAACGAAAATTTAGCGTCTTTCGTCGCCTCCAAATCCACGAAGGCCTCTCTGTCTTTAATTCAGGAGCTTGAGAAAAATTTAAGCCAAATTCAATCCGATTTAATCGGATTAAAACAAGAGCTCGAATCTAAAAATCTGTCATCTAAAATTATCGCTCGCCTCGACGACTTCCAAACCCGTTATCAAAACCAAATCACGCCGATTATAAATGGATTAAAAAAGGGCAATGACGCGGAAAAAGAAATCAAAAGTTTTCTCCAAAAACCAGAAGTAAAAATCGAAAATCCCACTCCGTTTCGCGCCACCGAGTTTAAAGGCGAAATAAAAAAATTGCCGGTCTCCGAGTTTCCCAAAACCGCCCTGGCTCAAAAAGGGGATTTTATCAAAAACTTAGTCAATTCAACAGTTCTTAAATTCAAAGAGGTTTTCAACTCTTCAGATTCGCCGGCTTCGGCTTCTGATTCACCCGAACCATCTTCCGCTTCTTCGCCGGCCGAGCCGCGAACGCCGAATGTCTCGCCGCCGGCTCCTGGCGACACCCTCGAGGCCGAAGAAATTCAATTTACCGAAAATATCCGCAACCTGGCGACTGCTTTAGAAAACGACCCCTTAACCATTTTTAACTATGTGGCAAATAACGTTGATTACGTTCCCTACTATGGTTCCAAAAAAGGCGCTGATTCCACTTTGCTTGAAAAACTGGGCAATGATTTTGACCAGGCCTCGCTTTTGATTGGTCTTCTAAGGGTCGGGAATGGACAAGGTCAAAATCAAACTCCAGCTCGTTATCGCCAGGCAACCGTCAAACTCGATGTCGGCCGGGTAATGGATTTATTGGGAGTTGAAGATCCAATCGTGGCCGCCACAATTTTTGAAAAAACCGGCGTGCCCTATATTTTATACGCCGATCAAAATCAAACCCCGCAATTTTTTGTTTTGGAATTAACTTATGTCGAGGCCTACGTGGACTACGACTACACTCGTGGAATAATCCAGGGCAATCCCGGCGCCACCAAACGTTGGGTGCCGCTTATGCCGTTCCTCGCCAAATTTTACAAAAGCCAATATCTAAATGTTTTAGACGAGATGAATTTTGATATTTCCGTTTTTTATGAAAACTATTTAAACGGCGGCTACGGCGAACAAAAACCCATCGCGGCGCTAAAAGGCGAAATTCAGAATTATATTTCCGCGAACCATCCGGATTTAACTCCCGAAGACACTTATGTCCAAACCTATCGAAGTGAAGAGGATTTGGAATTTTTGCCGCTCACTTTGCCGGTTGAAGTGGTCGGCGACTCGGGCGCGTTTAGCGCCGCGCCGGAAAATCTAAAACATCGACTTGAATTTTCGGTTGAATCGGGCGACGGCAGCCAAGGTCTTCTTAGTTACATTTCAAATGTCTCTGGTATTTCAAATAAAGAACTTACTTTGGAATATGTCGCCGCCACTCCTGAAGACCAAGCCGTGATTGACAGTTTTCCCACCATTTACGATGTGGTGCCGCTCTCGCTGGTGAATGTAAAACCAGTGATTAAAGTAAACGGCGAAATTCGCTCGGGCGGGGGAGCGGCTAGTCCCGAAGTTCAGATGGGCCGAGAAAATAAACTTAAAATCATTTTCAAGTCGCCGAGTAAAAATATCGGTTATCCGGTTTTGGAAAAAATTGCCGAGACCGTCGAAAAGGCCAATATTGCTGGCAATGTCGAGGCCATTGCGATAAACACCGATCACATCGCGCCGCCCGAAATTCGCCCGAGCGCGGACACACAAAGTTTATCCGCTGTCGCCAATCAAAAACTTTATAAAACCGCCGAAAATTTCTTGTATCGTTTGCAATCATCTCACGACGAACTCTCCCGTATCACCGGCGGGCGCTTCACTAATTCCGCCACCCGCGCTGTTGTTTTCAACGGCCTCGAAGTTAGCTATCAAAGCGGCGAGCCCTATTCTTTTTCTTGGCAGGGCCTTCGCATCGACGCTTCTTCTTTAATTAACTACTACTCCTATTTTTCTCAAAATCCCGAGCATCATCAAAAAGAGTTTATGCATGTTTTCGGCCTCGAGGCCTCGCAGGATGAAGCCGATATTTTTGAGGATGACTACAATATAGAATCCATCTCTACCGTAAAGGGCCTAAAGCTCATCAATCAAAACCAAATCCCGGGAATTCAGGTGAAAAAAATTACTTCCGCAAATGAAAGTGAAATCAATGCGCTTGGTATTTCCGACTCCACTAAAACCAAACTTAGAAACGCGGTTCATCAGGGCCATATTGTCTATGTGCCGAGCGCTAACTTTATTTATCAATCTTGGAATGGACTCATCTATATCAATATTGACCCCGCGACCGGATTTGGCGAATACATTATCGGTGAAGGATTAAACGGGGGATATACCGTGGAACAGTGGCCTGACGGCTGGCAACATTTCTGGCGAGATCATTTGATTTATAACCTTACGGCGACAATTCAAAGTCCTATCGCCGGACAGATTTTTATGCAGGACGATCTTATTCCTTGGCAGGCCTATTATCGAGGAGATACTTCTGTTCCAGGGCTACCAACCGAATGGTATGACATAGTTAATTTAGATTTTTCTAACGCGCCCTCTGGTCCAGCCACTCTAAAAAGCGGGTATGGCACAAACCAAAGCGTGCAAATTATTTTAAAGGGAGACACCGTCCCCTCCACTATTGATTGTACAACGAATTTAGAAGGTAGAATTATTCCCGAAGTATCCGGAGAAATTTCTGAAGAAATGCACTTGCCTCTTTGGATAAGAGAAAATTCAGGAATATTTCAATATCGATTAAATGATCAGGTTCAGTATAATAAACAGGATGGAATAGAAACTCACCCGACTTCAAGAGAATACTTCGCCGAGCTTATAACTCCAGAATCAACTTATCTTAATGTTAACAATCCTTGGATTGATCCAGAAACCGGCAAATATTGGAACATGTCTATCAGATTCGGAGCTTTTAATAAATCTGCTTTAAGTAATGATCACGAAAAGTATTACATGAATATGAGGTGGGCCTATTTAGACATTCCCATACCTCAAAGATATGAAGAGGTTAAATGGTATTTTGGGAAAAAGGTTTGGATTAAAAATCCAGCGACTAGGAAGGCTGTGGTCGGCGGTATACTGGATTATGGACCCTCGCCAAATGAGGGTGCAGGTGGAGCATCATTGGAAACTTTACGTGCTATTGGTGCAAAGCATGATGATATTGTGGAGTTTTGCTGGGCAGTCGACCAAAGCGCCCCTTATGGGAGTGTAGTAAGTTACTAAATTAATAATATGAAAAAACCTACCTTTGTATTAGGTATTTTACTAACAGTATTACTTATTTTTATTTTCGCTAGCAAAAAACCTAGTCCTGACCCTAGTGAAAACGCTAATAATCAAATTGTTGAAATAGCACTACAAAAGATTTTTGAAACACAAAATATTAATAAAATATCAGATTTTCAGTACATAATAAATAATAAAATTTATTACGCAAGAACCATTGATGATTTAGATAAAAATGGATCGCGAGAGATAGTAGTTATGGAACCGAAAATTGAATCAGGGAAAATTTATAGATTCTATAGAAAAAACGGCGATAATTTTCAATTCATTGGAGAAGAGGGTTCTGTTATTTGGTATTTTGAAGAAGAAAAAAATAGAGAAATAGAGCTGATTTTAAAAGACGTAACTGGAGATGGTACATCCGAGATATTTGTCCCATTCGAACAGAACGCTAAAGGTAATAAGTGGTATTCTGTGTTTAGATTCTCAAGCATAGAATCAAAACTTGAAAACTTGTTCTTTAACCACTATTCAGAAAATAAGCCGTCTCGAGTAATAAGTTTTGATAACTTAAATTATCAAAATAATCGATTAATCGCAGATTGGCACGGAACTTACGAAAGAGGGAAATCGTCTTATCGTCTAGAGAATAATATTTTTATTAGTGAAAAAACTATAGGATTATTTGGTCAACCTCGCAGTGAGAATTATGAATATAGAGAAATTAATGAAAGTGGGGACGTAACCTATCAAGAAAAACGAACTGGTAGCGTATGGGTAGATTCTATAGAAAGAGAAAAATTACCACAGGGTAATTAATAACAAAAAGGTCGCATTATTAATTTGTCGCTCAATAAAATAAAAACCAATCAAAACACAATAAAAAAATCATGCGCAAAATTATTTTTCTATCAACAATTATTTTAGCATCGGCCATTTTTATCTCTTCGGTCAGCGCCGAAACTTTCACTAAAGATTTGAAATTTGGTATGCAAGCCGACCAAGACATTCGTCTTCTCCAGGAATTCTTGAAAAGCGAAAATCTCTATACTGGACCCGTCACAGGTAATTTCTTCAACTTAACTCAAAAAGCCGTTATTGATTTTCAAAAGCGAGAAGGAATTGTACCCGCTTCTGGTTATTTAGGACCAAAAACACGAGCTAAAATAAACATTTCCCCAATTCAAAAAGATGTCTCAATTGGGCTAAATCAACCGACATCGTTTAAACTCCAATCCACCGAAACTCCAACCTCAATCTCCATCCAAAAAATCGAGACCAATCCTTCTGCTTTACAGACACAACTTAATTCGCTCCTGGAACAGGTAAAAATACTTCAGCAGCAAGTTCAAGCCCAACAATCAATCAATCCACAAAATCTAACCGTTCAGCAGGGCCAATCGATGTATATTCCGGTCTCAACACCGCAACCGACCATTCAAAACCCGCCTCCAAGCCAACCTCAAACGCCCACTTCCTCAACCCGTCCATTCGGCACTGTCGTTCCGGGGAATATTATTATTCTTTAATAAATCCGAAATTACGAAATTCGCTTAATCCCTAAAAACTTTCTTCGATGGAAGTTGAATCAAAAGAAAAAATCTTTGAGCGGCGGAAAGAAATAGAGAAGGAGCTTTTGGAGATGCTTAAAGAAAGCGGTAGTGATTTTGGAATTGAGGATATTAAAGACGTTATTTATAACGAGAAGGACTCTGATGATATGACGAAGGTCGTCGCGATGTTTGATCGCGGCGGCGATGCTTCGGAATTGAGCAATATTCTTGAATTAGTAACTGACGCTTGGAATTATTTTCCGCACAAAATTATCGGCGGCATATCTCCGGCCGAGAAATTGCTTGAATATAAGAAAGAAGAAAAGGGGTGATGAGTAGGTATTATGTAGCCGCCTTTTTTGTTTGAAAACATTCTCACATTCTTAAGAATGTGAGAATGTTTCGGTACGGAGTTGGTTGACACCCCATTAAAACAGAGTAAATTAAGAATGAAATTAAAAGTAATCCTTCGTCGCTAATGGCTCCTCAGGACGATTGATTTTCTGAATTCATTCTTTATTAACAAAATCTAATCGATGAATAAAACCGCTGAGATTATAAAATCAATTGCGTTGCTTTTAATACCGCTCGTTATTGGCATTGGCGGGTGGGTGGTTCAGACCTCGATTCAACACTCAAATCTTGACCGCGATTATGTTCAAATCGCGATTTCAATTTTGCAAGATAAGGACTCAAGCCAAGATCTTCGGGCTTGGGCCACGGATATTTTAAATAAAAAATCTCCCGTTCCGCTTAAGCAAATACTGGTTAATGATTTAATAATGGGTTCAAGCTCTCTGCCTTCTATGATTATTCTTTCAAAGTAATAATATGAATCAAAATTCCTCAATAGGAATTGATTACGGTGCTTTACTAAAGAAATACCCTTGGGTAGTTGAGCGTGATCAGGATTGTATTTTAAGTCCAGATAGCGATGGCCTTCTGTGCGGTTTATTTATGTCTCATTATTTAGGGTGGAAGATTCGCGGATTTTATGACGGCAAAGTTCTTGTTGTTGAAGAAGATATTAATCATAAAAAATGTATTTTCTTAGACATGGAAATATTTCGTTCAGGTATTCGTAGCGTTGGACAGCATATGGTTATGTACGACAAGGCAGATTTGCCACTAAATTGGAATAATTTTGAAAACTCTATAGCGGCGAATAATTTAAGAAATTATGATTTCAAGAATGATTTCAAATCCAAATATCCGTTTGGAACAATTCATATTTTACTTTCTATTCTAGGTCAAAATCGCAGCATTTCAATTGCAAAAAAAGCAGTAAGTCCGCTGTTATATACTGATGGGACTTTCAAGAATCAATTTAATTACCCAGAAAATTGTTTGGGTTGGTTGGATTTCTTGGGCGTAGATAGTGCAAACAATCCCCTCCAAAAAGTATTTTTAGATCGGCATTATTCAACATATGAATTGATGATTGAGTTGAAGGATTTATTTTCAAAAATCAACGTTATCGGTGGAGGAAAGCGTGGTGGCGACAAGATTAAGATTTCCGATTCTCGGGGGAATATAACCAATATCGATTCTCACACGCATCAATTAAAAACAACTACAAAAACGCAGGCCGAAACATTTTTGAGAATGCTTGCGGATAAAACAGGATGGGCATTTACACCTACTCATTGGTCTTGGGGTCCTTATCGGATCGCTACCTTTAAAAAGGGTAGCGTAAAGCCAGGAAAAGCACGCTATAATTCACTCCTTGCTCAAAACCCCATATCTTTAGCGATTATTAGCAGGAACAGTATTGAATTTACAATTGACAGCAAAAAAGTTTTTTAAAACATTCTACTTGATGTTTGAGCGCACTCTTCTTTTATCCGTTTTTCGGCAATAGCGCAGTAGTCAGGCGCGATGTCAATTCCAATATATTTGTAGCCTAAATTTTTTGCCGCAACGGCAGTTGTGCCACTTCCAATAAAAGGATCTAATACAACTCCGTTTTTTGGAGTAAAACAACTAATAAAATCATATGGAAGTTGATTTGGAAAAGTGGCCGGGTGCTGATGTTTTAGGCGGCTTCCGTCGCCAGCTGTTAGGTATTCCCAAATAGTTCCGCGACATTTCATTAGGTTAATTTTAATAGAGCGTGTATCTATACGAATTCCATTTGTAAGACGGGTGCCTCCCCCAGTCATTGTTTTGCCGCCGTGTTTTGAAGGAATTTTTAGATGTTCTTTGTTGAAATGTTGTGGTCTCTCACCTTTTAAAAATATCGGAACATACTCATGATCAACACGGAATCTTTTATTCCACCACGCGCCCTCTGCTCCATATTTACGATAAATCACGGTTTCGAAAAGCTTGAAGCCAAAACTATCACACCAATCAACTATTGTCCTAAAAGAGGTTAGCGATTTTCCAAAGTTTTTTGTTTGATCTTGAATTACCATAGCCACCACTCCGCCGTTTTTTAGAACCCGATATATTTCTTTGCCAGATGCGTGTAGATCAAGGGAAAATCCTTTGTAATCACGAACCGCATCGTACGGAGGAGAGGTAATCACTATGTCTATTGAATTTGAAGGAAACTTTTTCATTACTTCCACTGCGTCACCGCATATAATTTTATTCAGTGGAAGATCATTGTATTTCTCTTGTTTTTTATATTCTGGTAATTCGATTGTAGAATTTCCTTCCTCCCGAATCACATCAATCACTATTCCCTGTATCGCAACATCCCGACCATTTCGGAATATGAGTGGCTCCATATTTTTATTGGCTGGTTGTAGGCGTATATATCCTCGCTCTTTATAAAATTTCTTAAGCGTCGCTCCGTGATTATCTATCAAAGCAACTACTTTTTGGCCATTCTCAGCGGTCTCTTGTTGACGCACTAAAACAATATCGCCATCGTTGATATTTTCATCAACCATACTATTTCCAACTACTCGGAGAGCATAAATTTCAGATGAGGCGGGGACTTTACTTTTTGGTACCGCAATCGTTTCTCTATCTTGAATTGCTTCAATAGGTTGTCCGGCGGAAATAGTACCTAAAAGTGGAATCTTCATCATTGTCTCGTTGCCTAAGGCCTTGATAGATCGCGGTTTGTTTTCTCCTTTCGATAAATATCCCAAGTCACGGAGTTTGGAGACATGGAAATGGGCAGTTGAAACAGAGGCAAGTTTGAATTTCTTGCGTATCTCGTGAAGCGTGGGGGAGTACCCTTTTCGCCCTTGATAATCAGTTATAAAATCCAGGACTTGTTTTTGCTTTTTTGTTACCATATTGATATTATAGAAAATAAATAGAAAGTGTAAAAGTAGTAGTTATCCACAAAATAGAGTAAATTAAAACCATATTAGCATGAATCTTTATGAATAGTAGGTCTAAAAAACCAGGAGGTATTAAGAATAATCTAATTCAATTAGCACAAGATTTTGCAATAGAATTTCCTAAAATTTTAGATCCAGCGATTATAAATGATCCAATTATTCCTCTTACTAAAATACTACAGAATTTAGCCACCAGAACAATTTCAAGATTTTTAAGTGATTACAGGAGTCAAAAAGAATTAAATAAAGTGAAAACCAAATCTTTTGTTACTAATAAACCAAAAGCTTCCTTAATTGATCTCATCAAATTTATTGGTAAAGAAATTCCAGATGAAGATCGAATGAAAATTCTCAAATCCATTTTTTTCTCTGGTATAAGCAAAAATGCAACTGAACAAGACGAAATATTTGCTTATGAATTTTTACAAACTGCAAAAAGATTAAATGCGACAGAAATTTTAATACTAAAAGCAAATTTTGAAATAGCGCAAAACAAATTTTCAGAAGCAGTTTTGAAGCAAGGAATAGAACATGGTAAACGAGGTCGCAAAGCTTGGAGAAGAGTCATAGCTCAGCAAATGGGCTATGGCGATATGGATTCAGTTGTTTTAAAATACGAAAATAATTTAGAATCTTTAGGATTAATATCATCAAGATATGAAATGGATCGTTTGCAACATGAATTTGAACCAACATTAAAATTTCGTCTTACTGAAATGGGGTATAAATTTTGTGAATTTATGACGCAATATGAATAATAACAGCAAATTTAAATCGAAAATTTTAAGTAGTAAGTGTTTACCCCCAACCCCAAACATACTATAATAAAACAAAGGTCAGTTTCATTATTTTAAATTTTTTAAAAAAATTTATGTCCAATATACTTTTAGTGATTATTTTTGGGTTTGTAGGCGGAGCAGTTAGGGGACTGGTCGGCTATCTTAAATACCGCAGTTCCTATAAAAACACCGCGTTTATGTTTAACTATTTTGCCCTTAGCGTTGGCATCTCGGGCGCGGTGGGGTTAATCGCCGCTTGGGTGACCAAGGACTTGGGTATTTCGTTTTTGGGTCTGCCATCAATTACACCGGCTTTGGCCATAGTTATCGGCTACGCAGGCGGCGACTTTATCGAAAACCTGTTTAAAATCATCACTGGCAAAACTACGATTTTTGAATTTAAGGTTACCCTGCCCAAAAATTAAAATAGAAATATTGATAGGGATATAAAAAACCGGTCATTCATTTTAGAATACCGGTTTTTTTGTTTTGTTTCCGTGGATCACTTTACGCGATTTTTGTTGCCAGATTCAAGCAGTGGTACAAAAATTCGCAGAACAAGAAAGGCCACTAGGAACATCGCAACGCCAGTCATTAGAAATGCTTCCGGCGTCGGCATCCCATTTCCCAAAGCGAGCAAGACAACGGAAACCACGGTAATGCCAAAACTGTAGAGTAGGGCTTTTTTGGTAGTCATTCAATCACCTCGCTGTTTTATAGATTTTCTATTTTTATTATTATGATATATTTAACTATTTGTCAACCCATTTTTGAAAATGTATTTTGTCCAAACTCTTTTGAAAAAAGGTAGCGCTAAAGTTGAAAGCATAAACCCAACTGCAGGAACAATTGCATTTAACCAGGCATTTGAAATGTTGATTGCGTCCAAGTAAATTCCGACAGCTAGATAAGTAAAAGTCGTTAATAAGATTCGGCGCGTGTAGCTTGTCTCCCAGATTTTATCTGATTCAACTCGTTTATTACGTTCTTTGATTAATTCTATTTCTCGTTTTATCTCAGGTAGATTATTTTCGTCCATTAATACAATTATACACTAAAAAATCAGCCCGAGCGCGCTTTTGCTTGCTCGGGCTTTTTTTAATACTCCAAACGGCGTAAAATTAAATAAATGGAAATCTCCAAACTGCCGGAGTTTGATAATCACGAACTAGTTTCATACTTCAACGACTCCGAAACCGGCTTGCGAGGATTTGTTGCGATTCATAATTCTAATTTAGGTCCAGCGGTTGGAGGCACGCGTTATTTTAATTACAAATCAAAAGAGGAAGCGCTCCGCGATGTTTTGCGGCTATCGGAGGCCATGACTTATAAATGCGCTTTGGCCGGCGCGCCACACGGCGGCGGCAAGGCGGTGATTATGGCCAATCCTAAATTTCCGAAAACAACTAAATTTTTAAACGCCTTCGCCGGACAAATTAATTTACTCAAAGGTTCTTTTTATACCGGCGAAGACGTTGGCATTACCCAACAAGATGTAAACATTTTGAGTAAAAAAAGTCCCTTTCTGATTGGACACCAAAACTTAGCTGGCGACCCGAGCCCCTGGGCGGCGCTCGGGGTTTTTTATTCTATGCAGGCCGCTTTGAAATCTGTTTTTGGGAGCGATAAATTTTACGGCCGGAGTTTTGCGATTAAAGGCTTGGGCAAAGTTGGCTATCATCTTTTGGAATTGATTTATAAAGCTGGTGGAAGAGATATTTTTGTGGCGGATATTGATAAAACCGTATTGCGAAAAACTAAAAGGTGTTTTTCAATGGTTAAAATTGTGGCGCCCGCAACTATTTACAAACAAAAAGTGGATGTTTACGCGCCCTGCGCGATGGGCATTGATTTGACTGAGAACAATGTTAAAGATTTGAAATGTAAAATAATTTGTGGGGGCGCCAATAATCAACTGGCCCACAATAAAGTGGGCGATAGTATTTATAGAAGGCGGATTTTGTATGTTCCTGATTATATTGCTAATTCCGGCGGGCTTATTAATGTTGTGAGCGAACTTAGAAAAGGCGGCTTCAGTCGCAAATGGGTTATAGATAAAACTAAGGCCATTCGGCGAACAACTCAAAAAATCATTAACCTATCCAAGAAACTCAAAAAATCGCCAGATATAGTGGCCGATTTAATGGCCGAGAGAATCTTCCAAAAAAGCCGATAAGATTATATAATTAATCTTGTGTCTGGCGGCTTTAGTGATAAATTTTCAGCCGACAAAATCCTCCGTTTTGTAAGAACGAAGGGGGATGCGTTTTGGTCTCACGAAAGGGAATCGAGAACGATTAAATTGTTTCGCGCGGCCGCAAGCCGAGTTCCGGCTTACAAGGATTTTTTAAAAAAACATCGGGTTAATCCCGCTAAAATCAAAACTTTTAAAGATTTTGAGCTTTTGCCCATTACGGATAAAAAGACATATCTTCGGGCGTATCCTTTAGAAAAACTTTCTTGGGAAGGCAATATTAATAAACCAGTTGTTTTTACTTCAACCTCTGGCTCAACCGGCGAGCCGTTTTATTTTCCGCGTGAGCAAAAACTGGACTGGCAGTACTCGATTTTGGCCGAAGAATTTTTAAATAACAGTTCTTATGGCACCGGCGGGCCGACCTTAGTGATTGTCGGTTTTGGGATGGGCGTTTGGATTGGCGGGCTTATTACTTACAAGGCCTTTGAAATAGCCGCGGAGAGGAGTGGCTTGCCAGTTTCGATTATTACGCCGGGCATTAATAAGCCAGAGATTTTCCACGCGTTAAAAAATCTTGCTCCGCATTATCGGGAGACAATTTTGATTGGTTATCCGCCTTTTATAAAAGATATTATTGATGAAGCGCCGGAGAGGGGAATTAATTTGAGGCGTTTGAATTTGCGATTGCTTTTTGCGGCGGAGGCCTTTAACGAGAAATTTAGAGATTATGTTGTTAAAAATGGTGGAGTTCGAAATCCGGTTTTAGACACTTTAAACATTTACGGTACGGCGGATATCGGCGCGATGGCTTATGAAACGCCGACATCTATTTTAGTTCGACGGCTGGCCCTAAAGAACCAAAAAGTTTTCCGCGAGATTTTTTCGGACATTCACAAGACCCCGACTTTAGCCCAATATAATCCGTTTTTTATGACTTTCGAAGCTGCGGGCGAAGACATCCTTTTAACTGGTGATAACACTATTCCCCTTATTCGTTACGCGATTGGTGATCATGGCGGGGTGATGAATTTTTCGGAACTCGAAGAAAAACTAAAATCGAATGGAGTTGATTTAAAAAAAGAAGCCAGAAAAATCGGAGCTGATAAAAGCATTTCGGAAATTCCGTTTGTTTATGTGTACGAGCGCAAAGATTTGTCGACTAAATTATACGGGGCCATAATTTATCCAGAGCATATTAGAGAAGCCATACAGCACGATAAGCTCGAAAAATTTGTCACGGGAAAATTTACTATTATGACAAAATATAATAAAAAACAGAATCAGTTTATGGAGGTTCATATTGAATTAAAGCCTAAGGTTCAATCATCAAAGTATCTTAGAAAATTGTGCCATGATTTAGTTGTTGACAGCTTATTACTTAAAAACGCTGAATATAGGAATAATTACTCATCGGTGCCCCATAAAGTTAGGCCCCGGGTTTTTTTCTGGCCCCATGAACATAATTTACATTTCAAACCCGGTATTAAACAAAAATGGGTAAAAAAATCTTAAAATAATGGAACTCACGGAAATTCTAAAACAAAAATCAAAAGTAGTAGCGGATTCAAAACCAAAGATTTTTGATTTAAGTAGTCAAGATGACGAGAGATTATTTATTTCTTTGCTATCCGAAAATAAAATTCAGCACATAGTTGATGATTTTAAAGAACAACTTCACGAACTCTTTGCCGTTAATAATCCCGATAAAGTTTTTAACCCTAATTTTAAAGACGAATTTGAAAATCATTTTTCCGACCAAGAAAAGCAGAATTCATTAATTAAAACCGGCCGGTGGGTTTATTTTCCCTGGATTTCAACCGTTGTCCATATTTTGGATGATAAAGATTTCCAGTTAGTTAGAACTGCGCGTAATAAAAATTTAATTAATGCGGAAGAACAGGGAAAATTTTATAACTCGACTATCGGTATTGGAGGGTTAAGCGTTGGCAATAGCGTGGCTTTAGCTATCGTTCTTCAAGGTGGGGGGAGGCGAATTCGTTTAGCTGATTTTGATACCTTAGCTCTAACCAATACTAATCGCATTCGAGCCGGAGTAGAAAATCTTGGATTGAAGAAAATAGAAATGACCGCGCGGCAAATTTATCAAATTAACCCCTATGCCGAAGTCGAATTGTTTTCCGATGGTCTAACTAAAGAAAATATCTCCCAATTTTTCTTAGGGCCTCCAAAGCTTGATATTATGATTGATGAACTGGACAATCTGGCTGTTAAATTTTTGATTAGAGAAGAAGCTAAGAAGAACAGATTAGCAGTGGTGATGGCCGCGGATAATGGAGATAATGGAGTGATCGATATAGAGAGATATGATTTAGATTCTAACACGTCATTCTTTCATGGCCGCATGGGAGATGTTACTTACGAAAAACTTATTGGTTTAGACAAGATGAGCATCGGTAAACTTATCGCTCAACATATTGGTATTGAAACAGTAACTAATCGAGTTAGGGAATCAATGCCCGAGATCGGAAAAACTATCGTTTCTTGGCCTCAACTTGGCGGAGCGGCGCTTTTAAATGGTTCAGCAGTGGCTTATTGCGTGCGGCGCATTATTAATAATCAACTTATTGAGAATAACCGAGCTCTAATTTCTTTAGACGAAAAATTAGTGCCGGGTTACAATTCACCCGAAGAAATTCAAAAGAGGACCGAATCAATAGAGAAATTCAAATCAATTTTTGGACTTTAGTTCGTATAATAATTTCATGGGAGAAAGCTACATTTTTTAGGAGATAGACAGCCGAGGAAAATTTTTCCTATCTTCGAAGCCATTACAACGTAGAGCTATGCTGTTCTTGATCTCTAGGCGCCTGATATTAAGTTCTCTGATTTCCTTATAGATCTTTCCTGCCGCGAGGAAATCATTCTTTGTATAACTAACAGTTATCATTTCTTCTTTAGTCCATATCAAGCGATGAATTCTTATCAACTCCAAATAGTTTTTTGTTTCTGAGACGGGCACTGATTTTAATAGTAAATCCCTTTGTGATTCAACTTGGAGTCCATTTTCGGCTTTTATAGCAAAAATCGCTGCCCGATCAACCAACTCTGCAATTGGATATTCCATTTTTTTATTTATCGTAGCTATCTCAATAATATTGTCAAATTTTGACAACATCGTTTTTTGACTCTATTATTCTTACGGCTCTTTCTGTATCTAGTTGAATCCTCGATTTGTATCTATCCTTTGAAAGGAGGGAAAAATGTGGGCAATTGTCCTTGCGGGAGGAAGGGGAGAAAGACTGCGACCCCTAACCGAAAAAACCCCTAAGCCTATGATTGAAGTTCTAGGTAAACCGATTCTTTATCGCCACCTTGCTTGGCTTGCTTCGGAGGGCATAGAAGATGTTGTCGTTGCATGCGGCTATAAGGAGAATGTTATCATAACCTCCTTAACTAAAAACTATCCACCCAGATTAAATGTTCAATTCGTCACTAAATGCGAACCCCTTGGAAGAGGTGGGGCAATAAAGAAAGCCGCGCAGCTAATTCCCTCAGAAAAAGAACCAGTAGTCATTTCGTACGCAGACATCATCACCGACATTCCTATTCGTGAAGTCTTGCAACTGCATCGTGAGCGGCGCCCCCTTCTTACGCTTGTAGTAGTTCCGTATCGCTCGCCATTTGGTATTGCGGAAGTCGCTGATGATGACTACTTAGTAGGATTCCGGGAGAGACCGCAACTACCATATTGGGTTAATAGCGGAATCTTCGTTGCTTCTAGGGAGTTTTTGGATGATCTACCAGAAAAAGGAGAAGAAGAGAGGACTATCTCGATTTTCGCGAAAAGAAGACAGGTAGTTGCATTTCGCGCTACTAACCAACTTTGGCGGTCAATCGATACGCCGAAAGACCTCCAGGAATTGGAGCAAGGTTCCATTCTTTTTTAGCGGAACAGGCGTGTTTTTGTTCTAGCTCTGCGTATAGTATTATATGTGGAGCTTTTTCTTTTTGAGCAGACCTAAAAGAATAGCAAGGGTGCTTGGGCTAACCTTTATCTGATTCGTCGTTATTTTTTTTAGTATCTCCATTTGACTAAAGAGATGAACTTCTATCGTTTCCGTTATATCGAGATTTTGTTTTGCTATAAGTGTTGCTCCTTCAGCTATAAACACATGGGTTCCATTTCCCTTCTCAAGTGTTGGGTTGCTATAAAAAAACCCCAACTTACGCCACCTTCTCGCCATATGACCAGTTTCTTCGAGTAACTCACGTTTCGCAGCCGTCAGCGGTTTTTCCCCTTTACGCATATATCCTGCCGGTACTTCCAATAAGACTTTTCCAGCTCCGTGTTTATACTGTCGAACCATAATAATCTTTTTTTTATCGGTAATAGCTAAGATGTGTACTGCATTCTCGAAAACTCCTAAAAAATAATCGTCAATAATTTTCCCCGGCCTTATCTCAACCGAATCTCTTCGTAATTTGTACCATCGGTTACGAAATACGAATTTTGAACGCAAAATCTTCCAACGATGAATTTTTCTTGAATTTAATATATCCATTATCAGAGTTTAAAAAACAAAACTTATCTAATTTTAATTAGAATCCTAATCTAACCTAGCAATTATAGCATACCTAATATTTCACTTCTGATTTCGAGCTTTATTAAATTCGACTTGTAGTGCCTCACCTTAATTTAGGTATAATTAATATAAATGAAAGATATATGGCTTTGTTTGAAGATATAAAAAAAATTATCGAGTATGGCGTAACAGCACCTTCTGGCGAAAATTGTCAGCCATGGAGATTTATAATTTCAAAAAATAAAATAAAAATTTTTAATTTACCAGAAAAAGATCAATCTTTATATAATTTCAATCAGTTTGGCTCCTATATATCACACGGCGCCCTAATCGAAAATATAATAATTTCTGCTCAGGAAATTGGATATAGCGTTGATGTTGCAATATTTCCCGACTCTCAAAATATTAATCATGTTTCTACGTTGATTTTAAATAAACTTGAAAAAGAAAAAAAAGACGAGTTATTTCCTTTTATTAACAAAAGAGTTAGCAATAGGAATCCTTATGAAAATACATTATTAAATCCCGAACAGGAAAATAAATTAATTACGGCCGCTCAAAAAATAAATGGAATAGAACTAAAATTAATTTCGGATCAGAAAAAGAAAGATAAATTAGGCAAATCATTATCCTTGAGTGATCGTCTTCTTTTTGAAAACAAGGAATTACATGACTTTCTATTTCATCACATAATTTGGAATGAAAAAGAGAGCCAAGAAAAAAAATCCGGCTTTTATATCAAGGAATTAGCTCTCCCGCCACCAATCGAAAAGATCTTCAAATTACTCAGAAGTTGGGGAAAGGTAAAAATCTTTAATAAATTCGGATTCTCTAAAATTGCTGCTAAGGGAAATATTAAACTATATAGTAAGGTTGGTGCGATTGGAGTTATACTATCTAAAGGCAATACACCCGAGGACTATGTGTCTACTGGGAGGGCCATGCAGAGAGTTTGGCTAGAAGCCACGAGCTTGGGATTGAGCATACAAGCAGTTACAGGGATAATTTTTTTCATTCAAAGATTAATGGCCGGAGACAAAGAAAGTTTTTCGGAAATGCATTCAGCTATGATTCAGAGGGCTTTTCAAGAAATAACTGAAGAATTCGGTGTAACTAACAATAATATTTCAATGCTTTTTCGTATAGGATACGCAAAAAAGAAAGCATATAAATCTTTACGTCTTCCTCCCGTAATAAGTTTTGAAAATAGTTAATATGGGAAAATTTGGATTATTAGTCAATTTAGATCTCCTTTCTGTGGGTATATCCATTGCCGGTATTTGTATTCTTGGATTTGCAGTTTTCTTCAACAATAAGAATAGTTCGACAAATAGAACGTTTTTAACTTTTTCAATTTCGGCATTTTTTTGGAGTGTCTCCAATTATTTAATATATCAATTCCAGTCCTCTGAGGTTATTTTGCTTATTACTAGATTGCACATGTTTTTTTCGGTTTTATATTCTTTCTTAATTTTTAGATTATTTTTTGTCTTTCCTTTAGAAAAAATTAAATTTCCTAAATTTTATAGATCAATAATTTTACCCGTAGTAGGACTTACTTCTTTACTTACCCTTACTCCACTAGTCCTGCATCAAGTTACCGATTCTTCTATTGGAAACGTAGCTGTTATAAGCCCCGGCCCAGGTATCGCTGTTTTTGGCATAGTTGTTGTTACTCTTATTCTTAGTGGGATAATTATTTTATCAAAAAGAATGTTGAAGGTTGAGAAAAAAGAAAGAATACCTTTTAAATTCATAATCACCGGAGTCTCTATTACTTTTACTTTACACATCATTTTTAATTTTATATTTCCAATAATTTTAAAAAATCCAAGATTTGTACCTCTGGGCGCTGTATTTACATTTCCTTTCGTGGCATTAACTTCCTACGCCATATTTAGGCATCATCTATTAAGCATAAAAGTTATAACTACTGAAATCGTTGCCTTCTTACTCTCTGTAGCATCCTTATTTGAAGTTATATTATCAAAAGACCCACTCACATTAGTATTTAGGTCTGGAATATTTTTGCTAGTTCTTGGATTCGGCATTCTCCTCATCAAAAGCGTTTTAAGAGAAGTCGAACAGCGCGAAGAATTACAAAAACTAACTGAACAGCTCAAAAAAGCTAACACCGAACTCGAAAGTTTAAGCCGCTTTAAAACCCAAATTCTTTCTTTTGCCTCTCATCAAATTAAAGCCCCGCTCGCGGTTATTAAACAATTCGCGAGTATCTTAATTGAAGGTCTCTATGGTCCGGTGAGCGACAAAGTTAAAGAAACCCTTGGCAAGATGAAGGGCTCGGCGGATGAGCTGATTGACCTGATTAACACCTTGCTTGATTTACGAAAAGTGGAGGAGGGGAGGATGGAATATAAATTTGAAACCGTTAAGCTAAAGGACTTGGTCCAAGGCGTTTTTGATTCCCTAAAAGTCCAAGCCGAAGGCAAAAAATTGGCATTCACCTTTACCTCTCTAACCGAAGCCAGCGTGAGCGCTGACCCGCAAAAATTAAAACAAGTCGTTCAAAATCTAATTGAAAACGCCATTAAATACACTCCGCAGGGTTTTGTGAAAGTAGAAACTTCCTCCGAAGGAGGATCCTCCTCTGGAGGAAAGAATTCTGGCGGCTACGTGATTTTCTCGGTTTCGGACTCTGGCCTTGGAATCACACCCACTCTTTTGCCTAATCTTTTTAACCAAGAATTTGTCCGCGATGAACGCATCAAGCGCGAAATCAAAGGCACGGGCCTCGGCCTCTATATCGCCAAAAGCATTATTGACGCGCACAACGGAAAAATCTGGGCGGAATCATCAGGAGATGGAAAAGGCTCGACCTTTTACGTAAAATTAAGAAAGACGTAGTCGGCGCCGCAAATTTTATTTTCCTTATATCCCTAATTCGCGCGAATTAGGGATATAAAGTAGAATAATAATTATGAAAGAACTTGAAAAAGTTTTGAAGGCATTAGCCAATAAACGCCGTTTGGCTATATTAAAACACCTAAAGTATAATCGGGAGGCATCGGTAGGTGAAATCGCCCGGTCAATCAATCTATCTTTCAAGGCCACCTCAAAACACTTAGCCATTCTTACTGCTTTAGACATTATCGAAAAAGAACAGCGAAGTTTACAGATGTTTTACGCTATATCCAAAAATCAAAAATCCATTGTCCGCCACCTTTTCTCCATTCTCTAATTCGCGCGAATTAGAGAATGGAGAAGCTCTGGTCAGGAAACACAAAAAACTATTAAAATTTGCTTAAGCTAAACAAAAATTTTAATCTTAAATAGATTCTATTTATGAAATCTATAGGAACCGCGGAGAAAATTTTAAGCCACCTTGTCCAAGAAATTGCGAGAGCCAGCCAAGGGAAAGTTAAAGTCAGTAATATTATTTTAACCACTCCACCTTCGGCGGAACTAGGGGACTATTCCTTCCTATGTTTTGAAATTTCTAAAGAATTAAAAACCCCAGCCGCAAAAGTCGCGAGTGACCTGGCCGCTAAAATTTCCGCAACCGAGTTTATTGAAAAAGCCGTTGCCGTCGGACCGTATCTTAACTTCTATCTGAACCGCAATCAGATATCAAAAAAAGCACTGGCTGAAGTTTTAAAAGAAAAAAATAAATACGGGCATTCCAAATCAAAATCCAAGGAATTCGTGATGATGGAATATATCTCGCCTAACACCAATAAACCGCTTCACATTGGCCATATTCGAAACGGACTAATCGGTTCTTCGGTCTCTGAAATTATAAAAACTCAAGGCAGTCGGGTTTTTAAAAATGACATTATAAATGACCGCGGCATTCACATTATTAAATCCATACTTGCGTATTTGAAATGGGGGAATAATGAAACACCCGCCTCCGCGAATCTTAAAGGCGACCATTTGGTTGGAAAATACTACGTTCGCTTTAGCCAAGAATATAATCAAGAATTTCTAACCTGGCAGAGAAACAAAAATCTGGATTTTGAAAAACTGGAACATGATAAAAAAGAAAAAATAAAAGAGGATTTTGATAAAGAATCCGCGTTAATGAAGCAAGCTCGCGAGCTTTTAAAAAAATGGGAAGATAATGATAGGAAAATTCGCGTTCTTTGGAAAAAAATGAATTCTTGGGTCTACAAAGGTTTTGAAAACACTTATAAAAAACTTGGGCTCAATTTTGACAAACATTATTACGAAAGCGAGATTTATCAAGCTGGCAAAGAAATTATTTTTGAAGCTTTAAAAAAAGGAATTTTTTATAAAAATAAAAGCGGTGCCATCATCGCCCCGCTTTCAAAGCACCCTGAAGTTTGGCCAATTATAAACGGCAAACAAAATCCATTGGATGATAAAGTGGTTTTACGCTCTGATGGCACCAGTTTGTATATCACCCAAGATATTAATCTGGCCGCGCTCAGGGCCAAAGAATACAAAATCACCAGCTCTCTTTACTGCGTCGGTTCAGAGCAAGATTATTATTTTCGCCAGCTTTTTGCTATTTTTGAACTGCTTAAATTTCCTAATGCCGACAAACTTTATCATTTAAGCTATGCGTTGGTTTATCTGCCCGAGGGCAAACTTAAGTCCCGCGAGGGCAAAGTGGTGGACGCCGACGAATTAATTAAAAAAATAGTTGAGCTGGCTTATGACTCACTCAAGGAACGCTATCCCAAGCTCAAAGAAACTGAACTTAAAAAACGTTCTGAAATTATCGGTTTGGGAGCGCTTAAATTTAATTTCTTGATTGCCAGCAAGACCACGCCAATTTATTTTGACCCCAAGGCCTCTCTTTCTTTTGAAGGCAAGACCGGGCCCTACTTGCAATACTCTTACGCACGAGCCGCGAGTATTTTGCGAAAAGCCAAAAAAATAAATAAACCTCGGGAGATTTTAGTAAGCGACACCCAAGAATGGAAAATTATTCTCGGTCTTATAAACTTTCCCAAAATTTTATCTGATATCGCTGAAGAATATGACCCGGCTAAATTAGCCAATTATTTAATTGAACTCTCGCAGGACTTTAACACTTTCTACCACAACCTGCCGGTTTTGGAGGCCGAGGGAAAAATCCGCGCCACCCGATTATCGCTCACTGCCGCCTTTAAAAATGTTCTAGCGCAGGGACTTTCACTTTTAGGTATTGAAACATTAGAAGAGATGTAGAATAAAAAAATAGAAACCTTTAAAAGTTTCTATTTTTTTATCTTCTTCACGTGAGCTTTTTTAACTTTTTTCAGGGCTGATTCAGCTTTTGTTTTTCTAGCTTTAAATTTCTCTACTCGGCCGGCAGTGTCGATTAATTTTTCCTCACCCGTGTAAAAAGGGTGACACTTATAGCAGATTTCCACATTGATTTTTTCTTGGGTTGAGCCAATGGTAAAGCTATTTCCGCAAACACACCGCACCGGCGTTTTTTCAAAATATTTAGGATGAATGTCTTTTTTCATGGCTATTTTTGTTAATAGTTATCGGTTATTAGTTGATTATTATACACACCTTATTCAATTTGACAAGTCCGAATAGGTATATATAATAGCCCTGTACCATGAGGTCCGATAGCAATTATTGAGCTATAAAAAACAGTCTTTGAAAAAAGAGCTGTCGGGCCCCCCGACAGCTCTTTTAAAATTTAATATATAAATGTCAGTACAATAAATAAGATTTTTTTAGTTGTCCCAATCAAAACTTTCAACAATTTTAAAGTCATTGACCAAGAAATTTTTGTTTTAGTTTTGAGCATTCCGCCAAAACTTCGGTTGTGGTGGAATATTCCAGTATCATTTGTTATCGTCGCGTTTCAAATTTTTTGATTCGCGGCAGTAAATACACTTGATACTTTTTATGAGGATTTGATCCTGGTCCAGGATGAAC
>CAYIOP010000005.1:0-54769 GCA_964365185.1 uncultured Candidatus Saccharibacteria bacterium
TATCAAGCGTTACGCGACAAGTATTAGGTTTTTGCCAGAAGTGAAGAAGTAAGAAATTTTTTAATGAAAATTATAACTTTGAATTGCGCTTTGTCGCCGTGGAGTCCTGGGCGGAAAAAACGATTGCCATATATTACTAAGGCTCTTATCGACGAAAATCCGGATGTTATTTTTCTTCAGGAAGTTTCTTTAAAATCGGACGCGAATTATATAGTGAGGGAGCTTTTTAAATTTGGCTTTGTTGATTCTTTTTATTCTGATACTTTACTTATAGTTTCAAAATATTCTCTTGTTTCGCGCGCCTATCAGCATTTTAAAATTAATCTTGGACGAAATATTTTTTCCAATATTTATAAAATTTTGAACCGAATTTACGGCAAGGGTTATCAAATTGTGGAGATAAATTTTGGTAATCAGCCCATAACTTTTGTTAATACTCATTTACTATCTACTGGTTATGGGCATGATTACAATTCGTATCATTTAGCGCGAATTGAACAATTTGTGGAAATTGATAGTTGTCTTAGAAAATTAGGCAAGACAAAACGAATAATTATTGGCGGAGACTTTAACTTTGATATTAATTCATCTTCTTATAAGGTGATCACCAATAATTATGGATTGGTTGACCCACCGCGAGAATTAAAAGGCAATACGTTTAGCGCCGACAACTTAAACAGAAAATCTTTTTGGTTGGAAAAACTAAACCAACGACTGGACCATATATTAATTAAGGGCTTTGAGGGCCATAAAACGTCTGGCAAGATTGTTTTTAGCGAGCCATATTCTTTAGATAATGGGAATAAACTGCAGATTTCTGACCATTACGGGTTGGTTTTAGATATTGAGTAAGGGTATAATTTAAAAATAATGGTTTTGATTTATCTGGGGCAGCGTCTTTGGGTTTTGGTGAGCAACTTTTTTTATCATTGGTATGTTCATGGCTCTCGCAACATTGGGCATTATTTTATTTCTTTTTTAGAAAGAGTTGACCAAAGTTTGGCGATTCGCATCACTTTGCGGCATTTTTTTGAGCCGCTTTATAAGGACTACACAGTAATTGGAAGAATTTTGGGAGTATTTTTTAGGTCTGGCCGGATTTTAATTGGCACCGTGGTTTATGTTTTTTTAGGGGTGTTGGCTTTAGGTATATTTTTGGCTTGGCTTATCTTGCCGGTATTGCTGATTTTTCAAACGATTAAAAATTTTTAGATGAAGAATTCTTTAGAACTACAACTCGAAGTTTACTTTGCTGATTTTCGGCTTAAGATGAGTTTTTTGGGCCGAGGAATAGCGAGGGTGGTGGGCTATGTTTTTTATTTGTTTCTTATAGCCGCCACTTTAACTTTTTTGTTTTCTGGAATTAATTGGCTTTTATATCTCGGTTTTTTTCTAGCTATATTTTTAATTGATTATCTAATTCATTTTAGACAAGGCGATCGGGCGCTTTCGGAATTACCCAAAAGCGGAAAAGTTAATCTGGCTAAATTTATGACGCCGGCCACTTTTCATGTTTTAGAGAAAGCTTTGGACCGGAGCGTTTTTAAAAAAACCGACTTTTTTTTGGAAATTATTAAGCAGCTTATCAAGATCAAAACTATCAAAGAAGGTTTAGTGAGGATGGATATCAAAATGAATGAGTTTGAACAAAAAGCGGATGGCTTTTTAGTCGAGAGTATTCAGAAAGAACAAAATAAGTCTTTGGCGCAGGAGCAGCTTCAGATTTTAATAAAGTTGGCTTTTGGTAAGGCCTTGTCTAGTCGGCAAAGGTTTATTCAACCTCATCATCTTCTTTCGGCTTTAGCGGTAGTGAGCGATGAATGGGTGGGGCGACTTTTTAATTTATTTGAGGTTCAGGGCGGAGATTTGGAGAAGGCGTTGATTTTTAGCTCGTTTAGCGAACATCTGTCTAAATTTAGAAGTTGGCCATCGACATTGTCGGGTTTTGTGCCTGGAGTGCATAGACGGATCCGTCATCGCATCATGAATCGGGCTTGGACTAGCCGGCCAACCAGGGTTTTGGATAGATATAGCTTGGACTTAACAGATTTAGCTCGTCAGGGCGAGACCGGGTTTTTAATTGGTCACAAGGCGGAATATGAGCGCCTAGTGGATGCGCTTTCAAGATCAGTTAATCCCAATGCGCTTTTAGTGGGAGAAGAAGGTATTGGCAAAGAAACGTTAATCGCTCATTTGGCTTTTAATATTTCCAAAGATCAGGTGCCAGCCGCGCTTTTTGATAAACGGTTAGTGAGTTTTCAGATTAGTGATTTAGTGGCAGGAGCGACCCCAGAGATAGTTCAAGATCGATTGCAGCAAATTGTCTCGGAGATTATTACAGCTGGTAACGTTATTCTTTACTTGCCCGAGTTTCATGATTTGGTAAAAACCTCGGGCACAGCTTATCTTTCAGCCGCGGATGCTTTAGTTCCGATTATAAAAAACAGCGCTTTTCCGGTGATTGGAGCCACTTACCCACCAGAATTTAAAAGAGATATTGAGTCTCGGAGTGATTTAGTTGGTTCTTTTGAGGTGATTCGGGTGAATGAAATTACTCAAGATGAAGCCGAGGAAGTTTTGGTTTATGAGAGTTTGCTTTTAGAGCGGTCGGCGAAAGTGGTAATTAGTTTTGGGGCGATTAAAAAATCGGTCTATTTGGCTAAAAAATATTTTACGAATCGGTTTTTGCCTTCAAGCGCCGGCGATCTTTTGCGAAGCGCTTTGGCGGGAGTCAAACAAAAAGAAAAAAAAGTTTTAGAAGCCAGAGATGTGATTGCTGCGGCTGAGGCCAAAGTGAATGTGCCGATGCACGAGGCCGGGGAAGAGGAGTCCAAAAAACTTTTGAATTTAGAGAAAATTATTCACGAGAAATTGATTGACCAGGAAGAGGCAGTGAAAGCCGTGGCTAATGTTTTGCGGGAGTATCGGAGTGGACTCGCTCGTTCGGGCGGCCCGATTGCAAGTTTTCTTTTTGTGGGTCCGACTGGGGTGGGGAAAACAGAGCTAGCTAAAATTTTGGCCGAGGTGCAGTTTGGGGCGCGGGAGGCGATGATTCGTTTTGACATGACTGAGTATCAAGATAAGCAGAGTTTTTTCCGGTTTATTGGTTCGCCGGACGGGAAAATTTCCGGGTCGCTTACGGACGCGGTTTTGGAGAAGCCCTATAGTTTAATTTTGCTCGACGAATTTGAGAAGGCGTTCACTGATATTTGGGATTTGTTTCTGCAGGTTTTTGATGATGGGCGGCTGACCGACAATATGGGTCGGGTGGTGGATTTTTCCAACACAATTATTATCGCCACCTCAAATGCGCATTCGGACATTATTAATCAATCGCTTCGGGCGGGCGAGACGATGGCGAAGATCGCCGAGTATTTTAAAAAGAAATTAATCGATGTTTTTAAACCCGAGCTTTTGAATCGGTTTACCAAGATTGTGGTTTTTAATAACCTATCGTCCGAAGATATTTTGAAAGTGACCATGATTCGACTGCGAGATTTTGCAAAAATCGTAGAAGGACAAGGAATTTTTTTGGAGTTTGAGGAAGAGGCGGCGCGGCAGATTGCGCGATTGGGTTTTGACCCAGAGTTTGGCGCGCGGCCGCTTGAGAGGGTAATAGCGGAGAAATTACGCGCGCCTTTGGCTGAGAAAATTTTGAAAGGTGAGGCCAAGCGGGGGGCGCGGCTCAAGGTGATAAAGAGGGGAGAGGATTTAGAATTTGGGAATTCTTAAGTTGTAATTGTTCTAATTATTATAGGTGTTCTAAATATTGGATGACAGGGTAAAGTTAAAAAATAAAGCCGCTCTTTGGAGAGCGGTTTCGTACCCTTGAAGAGGGGTTGGCGTTAGAATTTTTCAGGATGTTTTTCTAAATAACTTTGTTCTTCCGGATCGAGCTCTAATTCCATATTATTTTTAAGTTTTATTAAAGATCGGTAGGCTTCTAATTGAATATGTTCATTAGCGTATTGTCGGTTTATTTCTGAATTTTCTAATCCGTCTTTTAATCGTGGTATTATAAATTTTTCATCAACGAGTTTTTTAGTTTCGGGTTTTAATTCTTTTTCTGGATCTTGAGCTATTTTTTTGAGGAGTTCCAGAGATGATTCGTTTGGTATTTTACCAAGTATATTGATTGCGTCTCTTGAATTTTCTAAGAATTCTGCTCCTTTTGTAAGAGAGATAAAGAAGTCGGCTAAATTTTCGAGAGCTTTTTTTCGTTGGAGTTCTTTTTCTTCATCTTTATTTTTAAGTTCGTAAATTTCCAAGGAAGATAGTTCTTCTTCTTGAACAGGAAGAAATGATCTGGTAAAAGCTTCGATTTTTCCGACGATAATATTTTTTACCTGTACGGATATTTCCTGAGCTTTGGTTTGCGGCTTGGGTGGGTTGTTCATCAAAAATTTTTCTTAGTTCTATTGATAACATTGTCGTTATTTTTCCAGGCGGAAGTTTCCCCTCAAAAACCTCGCCTAATTTTGAGGCCATAAGTTCAGCATCTTCTATTCTCGGGTCCTTTTTTTCTCCTTCCAAAATTTTTTCGATATCAGTAGGGCCTACGGATTCTTCTTCGTTTGAGTTATGTGGCTGTTCGAATTTATTCATATTACAGTTGGATTATAGCAAAATTTATTCTTTTGTAAATAAAACCACTCCTAAGGAGTGGTTTTTGATTGCTGGTAATAGAAAAAAGGGGTTTCCTCGGACTTGGGCTATGGCTCGAGAAAGGCCTGGATTATTTGGGCGTACGTCCTGTTTTTCCAGGTGGCGAATTTGATGAGGAAATATCCTTTCTTGCGGATACTTACCCATTCTTGATAATTCATGGATGCTATCTGTCCAACATAGACAGTGTCCAGTGTTGTTAGGGTTACGAAGGTAGCGTTGGTGGAATCAAGTTGGTGTAAGATGTAAGTAGCTTTTTCTTTAGATACAAAAGACCTGGCTTCGTGTATGACTACGATCGTGTCTTTTTCTACTATGATAACCACATCTGTTTTCGATGAATCGACTTCAGCTAGGGCGAGTTGCCCGTAAACCATCTTGTATTGTGGTTTACTAGCAAAACTTTGATTGACTAGAAGAGATACTAGTAAGATACCGAAAAACAACTTCCTCATTTCTTATTCCCTTCTTTGTTAAAGTGCTGTTTCTATTTATTCCCATTATATTTATATTTTTTTATTTTGTCAATAGAGAGTAGAATTAGATAAATGCATATCAATATCAAGATTGATTTTAAGGTTAATCGGGTGATTAAGTATTTTGTGCTGGCGGATTTGGCATTACTGGCTGGTTGGGGATTGGTGCAGCCGGTTTTTTCGGTTTTTGTGATTCAGAAAGTGGCTGGGGCGACCTTGGTTACAGTGGGTGTGGCGGCGGCGATTTACTGGATTTTGAAATCAATTTTGCAGATGCCGGTGGCGAATTACTTGGACAAAACCGACGGCGAAACCGATGATTTTAGAACGCTTATAGCGAGCTTATTTATGGCGGCGGTGGCGTCGTTTTTGTATTTGGCGGTGAGTAAACCGTGGCACCTATATTTGGTGGAGGTAGTGCACGCCATTGCTTTCGCGCTTTATGTGCCAGCGTGGTCGGCGATTTTTTCGCGGCACATTGATAAAGACCGTGTTTCTTTTGAGTGGTCGTTTGATAATACCGTGGCTGGGCTCTCGGCCGGAGTCAGCGGATTTTTGGGAGGCGTGGTGGCGGGGTGGCTGGGGTTTTCCGGCGTTTTTATTTTGGCCGGGGTCTTTTCAATGGTGGCGGCTTTTATTTTACTTTTGGCTCCGGAGTTGATTTTACCGCGGAAAACGTCGGCTACACCGCTGGTGAAAGACCACACGCCCGCTGGTTTGGGGCGCTAAGGATATGGAAAAAGATATTTCAAGAGAAATTTCAGCGGGCATAGTGGTTTTTACGAAAAGCTTGGAGGGGCCGAAATTTTTAATTCTTTATCATGGGCATGGTTATTGGAATTTTGCCAAAGGAAAAATTGAAAGCGAGGAGAAAAGTTTTGACGCGGCGATTCGAGAGACGCGCGAGGAGACGGGGCTGACTCCGCGCGATATGCGGATTATCAGAAATTTTAAGGCCTATGAAAGATTTACCTTTAAACGGGCTGGGAAATCAATTTTTAAAACTGTGATTTTTTATTTAGCGGAAACCAATCGGGTGAACATCCGGCTTTCGGATGAGCATCAGGGTTACGCTTGGTTTTTATACCGAGATGCGAGTAGAATATTAGGCAAATACAGAGACAGTCAAAAAGTTTTACGCAATGTCTATCAATTCCTTCAAGGAAAAAGTGTTGGCAGTGGTGGCCAAAATCCCCAGCGGCCGCGTTTTAACATACCAAGAAGTGGCGAGGCGCGCCGGTAGACCTCTCGCCTATCGAGCAGTGGGGAATATTTTAAACCGGCACGGCGGAATGGAAAAAGGCATTCCTTGCCACCGAGTAATTCGTTCGGATGGTCAGGCTGGAGGGTATGCGCACGGGACGAAGAAAAAAATTCAAATACTTAGGAAAGAGGGAGCCAAGATTAGCCATTAGCCAATAAGGTCTAGGGTTTGCGAAAATTTCTAATTATTCTAAAGAAGTTTAAAATATTCGAATACTCAAACATGAAATTCGAAACAAATTAGAATATCGAAAATCTAAAAAAATAGGGCTTCAGATTTTGCTCTGAAGCCCAGTGACAATGCAGAACGCATGTCACGGCGTCATCCGTAACCGTGCCCATTCGAAACTGAACGTCCAATGGGTGAACCGGACGGCGATGGCGCGCTCGCTCGTGCGTAGGTTTGAAGCACACACGTAACTTAGATATTATATCAAAATTTAAAGCTGTCAACTGGTTTACGTGGATACCTTCTCCACGATTTTGGCAAAGACCTCGGGGTGGTTTTGGATGATTTTTGTCTGAATTTATTGATTTTGCGAGTGGTTATTATTTATACGATTTAACATTTTATTAATTAAATCAGTAAAAAAGGTTTGGTTTTCTAGATTGTTATTTTTTAGATTATTTTGGAGAGTTGTATAGTTAAGCATTATTGTTAATGTTTTCATTTGAATCGCGAATATATAGTCGAATTGAGTAATGGTAGGGGTTAATTTTTTTTCACTTAGATAAATATCGGTGCCAGCTATATAATTTTCCAATGGGATTTTTGAAATGATGCGATTCTTGTTTGATGATTGAATGATATCTGATATGGTTTGTTGGTTGACGATTTTAGCGTTGTTTTCATCAGAATATCTACGGGCAATTAACATTATTGAATTTGTATTCGATTGATTTTTGAAGGCTTGACTAAATTGATCAATGAAAGGATGTTCTTTAGAATAATCCGTTAATTCTGAAGTTAAGTAAGTATCATATTTGTTATAAATTTCAACGAAAGAATTTGATATTTCACTGTTTTGCACAGCAATGAAAGCCAATGGGTTTTCTTGGTTTGTGTTGGCTGTGGTGTTTTCTGAAGTTATTGATTTTTTTTCAATATCTTTGTTTGAATTTTTTTGAAAACTGATATAGATAACTAGTATTCCGAGTAGAGAAAGTAAAAGAATTAATGATACTTTTATTATTTTAGTCATAATATTAAAGAGTAAAATGATTTTTGTTAGTTTAGTTTTTTACTTTCTCTACAATTTTGGTAAAGACCTCTGGATGGTTTTGGGCCAGGTCAGAGAGGATTTTGCGGTCGAGTTTGATGTTGGCTTTTTTTAGGGCCGAGACGAATTTGCTATAAGAGAAGCCAAGGGGGCGGACGGCGGCGTTGATGCGCACCTGCCAGAGAGATCGAAAGGTTCGCTTTTTTTCTTTGCGGCCACGGAAAGAGCGAGAGAGAGCGTGAAGTAGAGCTTCTTTGGCGGCGCGTTCTTTAGATTTGCGACCCCAACGAAACCCCTTGGTGAGTTTTAAAAGTTTTTCTCTTTTTTTGTGGGCGGTGGTACCGCGTTTGACGCGAGGCATAATTTAATAAATTTTCAGTTGCCAATTAACAATTTTCAATTTGATGATTCAGATATTGAAATTTGATTGATAATTGGATTTTTTGTTTGTTAGTAGTTGAATATTTTTTTGGCAGGGTAGTTTAAAGAATAGCTTTTGCGTTTATTGCGAAGCTGTTTGGAGCTGCGTTTGGTTTTAGAATGACTGACTCCGATTTGGCGATGGGTCATCTTTCCAGTGCGGGTCATTTTAATGCGTTTACTCACCGCTTTTGAGGTTTTGGTCTTACTCATGTCAAACTAATATACTCTTTCGAGAATATTTTTGCAAGATTTTACTTAGGCGCGATTTGGACTAACATGCCTCGGCCGCCGTATTTAGGCGGACTAATAACTTTAAATTCCAAAGGAATCATTTTCAAAAAATCATTTATTTTTTGATTGGACCAGTCCTTATTGTATTTTTCCCGGCCTCTTAGTCGCATGCTGATTTCGATTTGGTGGCCTTCTTTCATGAATTTTTCGAGTTGGCGGATTTTGATTAAAAGATCGTTTTTAGCGGCGCGGGCGCTGATTTGAATTTGTTTTGAGCCGGCGGTTTTTTGAGCGAGACGTTCTTTTTTTTCCTCTTTTCCTCGTTGGTAGCGGTATTTGTCAAAACTCATAATTTGAGCAACCGGCGGATTGGCATTGGGGACGGTTTCGATTAAGTCCAGCCCTTTTTCGAGTGAGAGGCGAAGAGCGTCGCCAGTGCTCATAACACCAAGGTTTTGGCCTTGGTCATCAAGAACTCTTAATTGGGGCGCGGTTATTTGGTTGTTTAAGCGAGGTCTAAGGATTTTATTGGAATTTAATTGGGGTTTCCGAAAACAAAATTTTTAAATCGTTGATAAGAGTATTCTATGATTTTATGGTTTCGGATGTCAAGGACGCGCTCGTTTTTATTTTAAGAGAACCGGGGTTATTTAATTTCCAGCAAATTAAATCCCCCTACATCTCCTTCGCCGAACCCTCGCCAAGGCGAGGGGCCAAGCTTCGGCTTCAGTCCGATAGTTTCTCTTAAAATAAAAACGAGCGCGCTGGCGAGGGTGATAAAATCAAACAAGGTTGTTTCCTTGAAGCAATTTGGAAATATTGAATAAATATTTAATTATAATTGAGATATCGATGATTTTTGGAATGGGGTATAATAAAGGTATGTCTAAAATAAATATTTATCGTTTAGTGGGCGTGGTCGCGGCTTTGGTAATTTTGGTTTTGATATTCGGGCTTCAGAAGTCGGATACAGAGCTTGATAAGATTTTAAGTCCGTATACGAATTCAAATGAGGAGCAAATTCAAGGTAATCAAGATTCGCCACAAGATACAAAAAAGAGTATTCCGTCCGCTATTCCTAAAGTTCAAAGTCAATCAATTACTTTTCTTTCGCCAGTGGCAGGCACGCAGTGGGTGATTAACCAAAACAATATAATTAAATGGAATCGAGAGCCCGGAGTAACCGGAGGAATATATTTGGTTGATGCGATCACTGGTACTTTAGTGGGTTGGATAACGCCGACCATTACTTCTCATCAGAAAGAATATACTTGGGACACGCGGGATGTTTTACTTAATCGGCAAGGCGGATTAAAAAAATCAGTGGCAGTGGGTCGGTATATTTTGAAGATTAAGTTTGACCGGAACCAAGCCGATGCCCAAAGCGGTGAGTTTTCGATAGTATATGCTTCGCAGATAGAGCCGGTTATTTATAAAGCAACAATTAAAAACTTAATTTTTGCACCCAGTAGTTTAATTATTAATAAGGGCGAAAAAATAATTGTTCAAAACGACGACACCGTGAGCCATAAAATTATTGGGTATGGCATTGGCAGCTCGGTGACGCTTGCTCCTGGAGCTTCAATGACAGTTGAGACTAATGTTTTGGGCATCGGTGAATACGAATATTATTCAGAAAGCTATGCTTCGGCTAAGTTAAAAGTGACGGTGAAATAGAAAATAGAATTTAGAATAGAGGATTTAGGGTAAAAAAGAGGCAGATCAAAAAATTGATGTTGTTTTTTTAAATTTGCATTTTTGGGAATTATCTTGTATAATATAGGTGAAAATTTAATAAGGGGACGATCGGCTTCGATAGAGATAAATAGCTGAATTGCGAGTCGAGCGCCAACTCGTTAAACTAGCAAAAAAATTATAACTGCCAACTCTAATAAAGTTGCGGCTCCAGCTTTCGCTTACGCGTAAAGTTGGGATCGGTGAGTTTCGGGCTTCTTGAAATTCAAATCCGGTCTTATATAAGGAAGCTAGTTTTTAAATGATGATTCTGATTTAAAAACGAGAACTAGAATCACTTTTGCCTCGCAAGAGGATACACTCGTAGATGGTTCAGTTTAAATATCTTTACACGGCAGTTCGATTCTGCCCGTCTCCACCGAAATAAAACTACCTACCCTTGTGGTAGGTAGTTTTATTTTGTAGGGCAGAATCGAACTGGAAAGGGGTCGGGAAAACGGGAGTTTCCCCGTGTAGGAATCCGTCGGTTGACGGAACTAAAAACCGAGAGGTTTTTAGAAAATATTTTGCGAAAAGAAAAATATTTTGTTCGATAGCGAAGCGTCTGCCCGTCTCCACCAAAAAATGAAGAAAATTAAAAAAACCATAGAGCGCCAGGCTATGGATTTCGTCATGGCTTTTGAAAGAAATAAGAAAAGGAATCCCAAAGATGTTTCAAAAACTAAATGCGGCTATGACATTAGATCTAAAGGGAGAAAGATTGAAGTCAAAGGAGCTGCTCCATTAAATCAACCTTTTGTTAATTTTAATAAATATAATATCGCCGCTTTTAAAAAAGAAAATAATTTATGGCTATATATTGTTTGTGGTTTAAGAAATAAAAAACCAAAACTTATAATGCTTAATAAAAATAAAATTTTAAAAAGGAAAATAGTACATTCTCTTTGGAGAATTAATTTACATAGATCTGATTTAAAATAAAGTAAATATTTTTGGAATCACTTCAATAGTGTAAGAGGCGTTCTTTCTACCTCCGATCGGTGGATGACCTTTTTGAAAACCTTTAACTCCTTTGGGCATGGTTAATATCAAAAACTACTGAACTATTGGTTTAATAACTTAATATCGCAAATTTGGAGAATCGTAAATTCCTTGAAAAACCAGATAAAAACGAGCATATTAGATGTGATAATGAAAAAAGAAAATATTTTTGAATATAAAGGGCCATCTTCGTTAAAAGAAATCGAGAAGAGATTACTTCAGATTGATGCAGAGAAGTCATCCCGTGTCCATAACGCAAAAGAAAATTATTCGGGGAGTTGGGGTGATGAGATGGAAGTAAACGAAATTGCATATCTTGATGTGGAAAAAGATCAACTCCAACTCAAGCGTCAATTTATTTTAGATGGAAGGCACGACTGGAAAGCAAAACTCTTCTGGAATATTGTTGTACCAATCCTAGTTTCCGTAGCTACGGCAATTCTCGTATCTTTATTTTTAAGAAGATAATCAACTTTATGATTAAACATTCCGATGGCTCTATATACCTAGAACTGAATTCAAGAATTGGCGCAATTAATTTGGATGGTACGACCAGAACGTTTATCAGCGAAGACGACTTCAAAAATGCCCTTAAGGGCTTTAGGCTGTTAGGGGCATTGACGGCACTAGGGTCTTTATCGAATAAGATATACGGCGGCGAAATACCGAATGGATGGGAGCGCTTAGGAAAGGGCTTAATAAGGCAGAAAGAAACAGGCCTTCTGATTAGCCAAAGCATGATTGAGTACCTCGAAAACCTCTTCATTATTTCGGGATCGAATGACTTCAAGACTCTTTCAATAACGGAGAAAGATAATCTTTTGGGGTTGTTTAATATTTATCAACACTCTCTAGTAATCGGGAGTATCCAAAGAAAAAATGTCATATCGATAATGGTCTCTCTCTGGCAAGAGCAATTAAGGACGCAGGCAAACGATTTGCAGTCTATCGGAAGAACTATCTATATGTTTCAGAAATTAGATCGGGAAATAATAAAGAACCAAACCTTAACCAAGATACTACACGACAATTCAGGTTTAACTATCGAGGAGTATTTAAATGCAGCATTGGTCTTATTAGCATGTGCCTTGGTCAATCCGATCATAATTATCGGCGATTTGAGTAGCGACAGTATAAATTTTCAAAAAATAATCAACAACTCAATACTCGAGCGATTTCTAATCTTATTCAGCGCCACCTACGATGAATTTCGTTCCATCGATTCTACTCAAAATATAGCTCTAGCACCAAAAGATACAAGGAATAGGTTTAATCCTTTATGGAAAAAGCCGCTTATAAAATTTTCTGAATCTAAGTTTTTAGTGCCAAGCATTCCGACATACATACAGGCCGCATTCAACGGATTGTTTTGGTGGTTCGACGATCTCTTCATGAAAAAGCAGTTTGGTCATGAAATCTCGAAGACAACATTCAGAGAAATATTTGGTAAGGAGATATTTGAACAATATGTCGGCTTGATTCTTGGTGACATATTCGGAGATTCTCATTTAACCCCAGAAATCATATATGGAGGTAAAGGCAAGAAGGCTTTCACTGATTGGGTGGTAGTCGACGGCGATGATGCGTATTTAGTTGAGGTTAAAGCTTATCAATTTCCTTTCAAAACACTACAAACTGGCGACCTCGAAATGGTTGCACACGAAATAGCTAAAAAACTTACAATTGATACGATCCAAAAGCTGGACAATAAAATACTAGATATCAATACTTCCGCTGAATTGAATTTTCTAAAAGGTAAAAATTTAATACCCGTTGTCATTACGTATAATGTGCCGTTGATAGACACCAATCTTTATCGACACGGCATGAAAGATATATTGGATAATAAAACATATAAAATATTTAGCGAATTCAATGGTTATTTTTTAAATATTGCCGACCTGGAAAGTTTTAAATTGATATCAAAAGCAACAAAACTGAAAAACGTATTACTTCTCGCGAGAACAAATAATTCGAATTTCTATGCTGAAATCACGAAAATCTTAAAATCTGGTGAAGGTCCTTGGCCACAGAGTTTGCCGGAAAGACAATATCACGAAAGGATGGATTATATAACCACAATGCTGGGTTCTGATAAATTGGAAAAATTATAAAATTACCTTAAACCAAATCCGACCTCATGTATGCCGGAGCACTAAAAACCTCGTAGATTATACGTATCAGAGTTTGCCAGTTATCCCGACTCGTTCCGCAATAAATTTATAAAATCGCATTTTTGGAGATTCCTGATAAACTTAATAAATGGTGGCGGAAATTGCTGGATATTTGTCGGGGCTGGCGATTTTGGCGTCTTTTGTGCCTTATATAAAAGACATTTTTTTAGGCAAGACAAAACCCGAGAGAATTTCTTGGTTGATTTGGACAATACTCGGCGCGATTTCATTTTTCTCGCAGTTGGCTAAAGGGGCTTCGGATTCTTTAATTTTAACCGGCGCTCAAGCAGTGGGCGATTTTATTATTTTTATCTTAGCGATTAAACACGGGATTGGAGGATTTTTAAAAAGAGATATTATCGCTTTAATTGGGGCGGGCGTAGGACTTTTTTTGTGGTACATAACTCAAGAAGCGGCAGTGGCGCTGTTCGTGGTGATTTTTATTGACGCGGTGGGCGCGGTTTTAACCGTGATTAAGTCCTACGAGAAACCGGCGACTGAAACTGTCAGTTCCTGGGTTTTAACTTTTGCCGGCGGTTTTTTTGCTTGTATAGCGGTGGGGAGTTTTAATTTTGTTTTGCTCTCATTTCCGGTTTATATTTGCTTAGCCAGCTTGGCGATTTTAGTTGCCATCAAAATGGGATTTAGGAGGGAGGTATTATTGCAGAAATAGAATTTTACAAGTCGACAATATATTTTCTGATTGTGTTTTGAATATTAAATAAGGTTTTTTCATGAGATGAAGGTTTGCTCGCGGCTATGCCTTTGGCAAATTTATATAGGTTTGCGTTTTCTATTTTTAACCACTTGTTGTTTTTGTGAAGAAAATAAAGAAGTGCCATTATCGCGATTCGTTTGTTGCCGTTTTGGAAAGGGTGGTTTTTTATCATAAGGTAGAAAAGTATGCTGGATTTTTGGATGAGACCGCGATAAAGGTCTTTTTTAAAACGAACAAAAGGTTGGTCAATGCAGCTTTCTAAAACTTTCGGAAAACGAGTGCCAAAATCTGGGATGGGTTCATCCCAAGTCATAAATTTTTTCGCTAGAGTGAAAGCGGTGTATTCAATCTCCGCGACTGTTATGCGTTTTGGCCTCATTCTCTCCCGAGTTTTCTAAAAGTTTCTCCATAATCCCTAAGAGCTCGGTCTATAACTTTTTCAATATCTTGCTTTTTTTCAGCGCCGATTGATTTTCCCAGCGCTTCCGCGAGCGCGTTATGGGAAATAATATAATTTCGACCAACTTTTTCGGCCTTAATCTTGCCTAATTTTATTTTTCTGAAGACCTCAATGCGGCTTATTCTTAAAGCGTGGGCTGCTTCAATAGTTGAGTAGAATGTTTTGGGCATATTTATATAGTAACATATGTTACTATATAAGCAAGTTTAATGTTTGCGTGGTTTTATGGTTTTGGACTAGTGTATAATATTTTGTATGGTTGCAAATTCCGAAAGCCGAATATGCCAGAATTGTAAAGGTTCTTTCGTTATAGACGTTCAAGATTTTGGGTTTTATGAAAAAATAAAAGTTCCTCCGCCGACTTTTTGTCCGGAGTGCCGGTTTTATCGGCGATTAGCTTGGCGGAATGATTGGCATGTTTTTAAGAAAAAAGACGCCTTAACCGGAAAGGAAATATTTTCTTTGTTTCCAGAGGAGAGCCCAGTGAAGATTTTCGAAAAAGAATATTGGCTTTCGGATGCTTGGGATTCGATGGATTATGGCCGGGATTATGATTTTTCCAAGACATTTTTTGAACAATTTCGAGATTTGCACCAAACAGTTCCGATTGCGGCACATTCAATCCATAATTTAACTAATTGTCAGTACTGCGCGAATGCTAACAATATGAAGAATTGTTATTTTGTTCGGGCGGCGACTTTTACCGAGGATTCGGCATATTTGGTTTGGGACCACGCTTCACGTTTTTCATTTGATAGCCACATGACCATTCGTTGCGAGTTGAGTTATGGGAATTTAAACACCATAAATTGCTATAAAACTTTTTTCTCGGTGGATTTGGAGGATTGCCAAGAAATGATTCTTTGCGCGGATTGCGTTGGCTCGAATAATTGTTTTGGGTCATTCGGACTTAGAAATAAGTCGTATCATATTTTCAATGAACCATATTCAAAGGAAGAATATTTTAAGAAAATTAAAGAGCTTAACTTTGGGTCTTATGAGTCGTTGGTGGCGCTCCAAAAAAAGGCCTTTGAGCATTGGCAGAGGTATCCGCATAAGTATATGCACGGCCGGCGGAATTCTTCGGTAAGCGGGGACTATATCTACAATTCCAAAAACGCCAAGGATTGTTTCCGGACCAGGGAAGTTGAAGATGTGAAATGGTGCCAGAATATTTTGCAGGGCGCTGTGAATAATTGTTATGACTACACGAATTGGGGGCAAAACGCGGAGCTGATGTATGAAACCTTGGTTGCGGGCGACAATGTCTCGATGATTAAATTTTGCTCGCAGGTTTGGCCAAATGTTAAAAGCTTAGAGTACTGCATCTTTTGCCAGAATTCTTCGGACCTTTTTGGCTGCGTGAGTTTAAGGAACAAACAGTATTGTATTTTTAACAAGCAGTATTCCAAAGAGGATTATTTTAAATTGCGGGAAAAAATTATTAAGCAGATGAATGAGATGCCATATATTTCGGCGGGAGGGCAGGAGTATCGCTACGGAGAATTTTTTCCGGCAGAATTCTCTCCTTTTCCTTATCAAGTTTCGGCGGCTTATGAATTTATCCCGCTGTCGGAGGAAGAGGCGAAAGAGAAAGGGTATGCCGCGTATTCAGTAGAAAAACCGGATTATAAAACAACAATTAAGGCGGATGATTTACTGGATCAGATTCAAGATGTTAAAAATGACATTTTAAACGAAGTGATTGAATGCGCCCACGCGAGCCGAGGGTGTTTACATGAATGCACCCGGGCCTTCCGGATTGTTGACCGGGAGCTGGATTTTTGTAAGAGAATGGAAATACCTCTGCCGCGTTTATGCGTGAATTGCCGGTATTTTGAACGGCTAATATTTCGTAACCCACCGATACTTTATCGCCGTGAATGTGATTGTTCGGGTAAAAAATCAAAAAATAATATTTATCAAAATACCGCGGGGCATTTTCATGGCGAGGGGCGGTGTCTGAATGAATTTGAAACGTCTTATTCTCCGGAGCGACCGGAGATTGTGTACTGCGAGCAGTGCTACCAAACAGAAGTGGCGTAGCGTTGTTATGACGTGTCATAGCAACGGAGATTTTAGACATGTGGCAGGGATTGGAATTTTTTCGAGAATTAGAAAAGGGGCGAGCTAAAATTTTAGCAGGCCCCTTTTAGTTTTTTGCTCGTAAGTTAGCTCGGATAATAAGAATCAGCAGAACCGAGACCAGAATAACCGCTCGCCATGAGTAGATTTTGGCTGTGAGCTCTCCGCTTTCGATGGCTAGATAGAGTCCAAGGACTGAAGCAGCTAGAATTGCTATCCAGACCCAGAGTGATTCTGGATTACCTTTGGCTCGCCAGAGATTTTTGAGAGTTGGGAAATAGCCGATAGTAAGAATAATCTGAACTACTAGATTGGTCGCAAGGTGTTTTTGGGTTATAGCCCAAATTATCAAAACAACTAGCGTGGCAATAATGCAACTTAGGTCAAAACCATTGAATTTGTTTTTCCAGCCATTCTTTTTATTGACCACAAGAATAGTAATTAGAACTGCCCAGGTGGTGGGTACGTCAGCAACATTGGCGGCATTACCGATCAAAGTTTTTAGGATGGCGGTATGCGCAGAGAAGAGATTGGTGATAAAAGCGATATTAGTGGCCAAGACAAAAAGAATCCAAGTAGCGAGAGTCGGTTGTTTTTTTCCTTTGAAAGTTAGGATGCAGTAGTGAAAAATCGCGAGCCCCATCAGAAGGGCTACGGCAATCGCGCTTATTTCGTGGATCACCTAGACCTCCTTTCGGGTTTGAATGACGAAAAACTAATTAACTTATATAGATTTTATTTTGGTTTGTCAAAAAAATATCCGTCGATGGTGAATCTCTTTTAATAACACCCCAACATACTTGAGAATGTTGGGGTGTTGGGAATATTTTTTATGATTGAAATTTGGCCATAAGTGAAAAATCGCATTCACAAGGAGCTTGGTGGCAGATGTGGCAATTGTTTTAATTTTTGCGGGGGTATGGTTAATTAGTTCAGGGGTCAAATAAAAAGCCCCTTAGAATTTTGATTTCGGGGCTTTAGTTTGGGTGGTTGGATGAACCTAGGGGGGGTGATACGGGTTTTGTGTCGTGTTGCCGAGTGTATTATCTGCTCAGCCAAGCAAACTTTGTATCGCCAAGGGTAATAAATGATTGAGGTCGGAGAAAGGATAAGGTCTTTGCGGCGAGATGCTGGATATCTTTTATGATAATGGTTCGAGCTTGATTTGGAGGCAAGGGATTAGTAACGCAACCAGTATATTCAATCTCTATTTGGGTTAAGGGACTTCTGTTTTTTGCGTGGCAGCGATCAATTGAGACGTGGTAGATTCTACCATTGGGATTGGATAGCCAGATAGCTTTGCGCGACCGGAAAAGATATCCAATATGTTTGAGTGGATCTAAGAATATTCCTTGTCGATGGATTAGACCGGTAAGGCCTTGGTCATCATACATAAATCCTTTCAATTTTTTTTCTCGCCGTTCGATAATCCCTAAGGATGGGTCGATGACTTTATATCCATCTTTAAAGACCAAGTCGAATGACCTTACGTGAAAAAGTGCTTTTGCCTGTTCCTTGGTTTCTGTGGATTTTTCTTTATTCCAGTAGTGATTAACACTGCCAGAGGTAAGGACGAAAGGAAACGAATTGTCGAAAACAAACGGAGCAAACTCTTCTCGGATTAAATTAGAGAAGAGTTGGTTAGAATCGCCGGCGACAGATATCTTAGCTTCAATCTCAGAGTCCGGAATTTCTTTTTGCATCCTCAGGCAAGCAAATCGCTTGTCGTGCCACTCGCGGATCATGTTTAGAGCCTGCTGTTTTTTTGTGATAATCGGTAGCGCACCCAGATTTGCGAGCTCGATGAGAAAATTGTTAGCTTCTGATTCTGATGAAGAATTGAATTTTGCTTCAATTCTTAGAACATTATGTTCTTTTGGGGTTTCAAGGCGGTTGGCTTCAGTTGACTCTTTTGGGAAGAACCAGAAATTTATCGCCGAATCAATAGTGATCCGGAGATTATCTCCTTTTATCCAATGCTTTCTTTCATATCCGATGGCTAAATATGGCCGAAGGGGAAGGAAAGTTTGATTTAGAGAATTAGCGATTTCAACCGCTTCCTTAAGTGTAGTTTCTTGTCGAGGCGTTTTGATGCGCTCAAGATGTCCATTTTGGTTTTGATACCGCTTGATTTCGAAGAAGAATTTTTCGCTAAGAATGTTTTTTAGAGTGATAGGGTCGAAGCGGGTGGGTAGGTAGCGACGAGCCCTAAAGCTGGTATCAATAGACAAAGTTTGTTCATCGTCCATTAGATAGATAGTTTGGACGTGTGAGTTTGGAAATTGTTGAAGAGCGAAGCCGTGCCTTTTCAGAATGGCGATTAGTGACTCTAGGCAGTTTATTGGAATAAATAAACTCTCTTCCTGTCTTTCAAGGTCTATGCTGGGCATAAATATTTCCTTTCTTATTTCAAGTTTCTGTTGTCTTTATATACTCAACTCAAAAATGAGTCAACTTCTAATTTATTGTATAGATAAGTATGATATTAGATATGAATAAACCAATTTATTCGGTGATAGCGGCGGCAACGATTGACGGACGGATAGCGGCGCACGCGTGGCAATTTACCGGTTGGACCAGTAAAGAGGACAAGGATTTTTTGCATAAGATTTTGGACCAGAGTGACGTGGTTTTAGTGGGGAACAATACTTATAAGACAGCGCGCGAGCCGCTTTCAAAACGGAATTGTGTGGTTTTAACTCGATCAGTGAGAGGAGTGGTTTTAAAAAGGGAGGGACTGGTTTATTTAAATCCTAAAAATGTAAATTTAAAAAGATATATAAAAGATAAAGGTTTTAAACGAGTGGTGGTTTTGGGCGGGACACAGACCTTCACTTATTTTTTAGAAAAAAGAATGATAGACGAGATTTATTTAACGATTGAACCCTTGGTTTTTGGTAAAGGGCTTAATTTATTTGAAACAAAAAAATCCAGAATTTGGAATTTTAAATTGGTTTCAGTAAAACGACTGAATAAAAAAGGGAGTTTGCTTTTGCATTTCAAAGCATAATACTAATCTACGAATTTATACGAATGCTACAAATGGAATGTGGTGCGGGGAAAACCCCGTAGGAAATAAAAAAGCGCCGGAGGCGCGGGTGAAAAAAGAGAAGACCTCGTCGACTTCAGGAGGTCTCCCCTACCCCTCACTATAGGGGTGGTTCTCGGCTGAAGAGATGAATTCTGCGTAAAAATATTTATTGATCCTCATGTTTAACCCACGGGTTAAACTTAATGTTGGATCATAGTTTTTTTGATTATTAATCAGAATTTCTTGATCAGCTCAGAACCTAATTTAATTATGGAAGGTGTCTTAACGGGGTCAAGGATTTTAGGGGATAGTTGGTGGATAAGTTTTTACTCGTATTTTCATTTTTAGGAACCGCGTTTCAGTTCACTCCAGCGGCGAACTGTCCGCTGCTTCTCGGTGCTAAAAGTTACCTAAGGCGACACCAAGCTTTTAGCGCCTCCGAAAGCTTCCTAAAAATGAAAATACTCGCTCTAGGGCAAAGATGTTATTAGAGATTTTGGAGAAAATAAAAAGAGCGATAACGAGTGGATTATGAAGATTAATCGGTGGATAAGTTGGAAAAGGGTGGGGATATTTTTTTTCTAATTTTAGTGAGGAATAGGGATTTTTCTTATTCCAGTTTCGCCGCCTAAAAGAATGGTATTTATGGGTTTATTGACTTTAAACGAGAGAAGAAATTCTGGTGTTTTGGTAATTTTTTGCCATGTGTAGCCGCTGTCTTTTGATTCATATAAATAATTAAAACTTATTGCAAAGAGATGCTTATTATTGGATGGCAGCCATTGAATATCAGAGGCAATTAAAAATCCGACTATTTTTTTCGCCCACGTTTTTCCAAAATCCTTGCTAATATAGGCCAAATCATCACTTTCTCCGCTTTCTCGGTATTTTATATATATTATTTCATCGTTTATAAATTCTACATCAAAATTAACTGAGGTTATTTGTTTACTTGAGTCATAAATTTTTTCCCAAGTTATTCCTTTGTTTAGTGAGGCGTATATTTCTGATGAGCAATGCGCGACTTGTTTTGCATCTTTTTTGTATATTATTGAGCATTGTTTTGCGGGCTGGTTATTCGCGTCTAATATTTTAAGTTCATCATTTTCAATTTTAGTCCAGGTTTTCCCGTCGTCATTTGATTTATATTTATTTTTTTCATAAACAGGGGGCACTAATTTTTTAGTTGTTGTGGAAAAATAACCAGGTATTTCATTGGTTGTGATGGCTATGACTTTTTTTCCTTTACTATCAAGCTCAATGTTTGAAACAGGTAGAGAGTCGATAATGAGAGGTTTCCAGTTCACTCCGCCGTTTTTGCTTTCAATCATCACATTATAAAATCCACTTGCTCCGCCGAAACCAAAAATGTGATTTGAATCAACCGGATCAATTAGAAGCCATTTGAAATCTTGCTGGAAAACATCACTAGTATTTATTTCTACTCTTTGCCAGTTAATTCCGCCATCCATACTTTTATAAAGACAATCTTCTCGGACTGTGGCGTAAATTTCTTTGGGGTTGCTGGGTGCTACAGAAATTAGCCAGACTGTTTTGTCGGGTATTTCTTGAGTATAATCCTGATAATTCAATTTTTCTTTATCCCAGCCAAATTCACCACTGATATATTCTTTAGGTAGATCTTGGCAAGTTTTTATCTTCTTCCCTTCTGCCATCACACCTTCCGTATAGGCGAGCATATCTTCAACAGAGTTTATTTTTTGCCAAGTTTGATTGTCAGCCGATTTTTTATAAAGACATGATTCGCCACCAAAAAGATTGCCGGCGAGACCGTAACCGGGGACTATAAATTCATAAACAGTGCTTGTTGAAGGAACTGTGCTACTAGTGATTGCAATTATTGGAGCAGTGTCAGGAAAATTTTTGCAACCAGAAATGAATTCTTCAAATGCTCGTTGAGCTTGATTTCGGGTCGTGGTTTTAAAGTTTTCAATATCTTGTTCGGTTGAGGTTGGATTCTGAGTTTTATAGAGAGCTACTGCCTCATTTATTTTTTGTTCGAGTAAACTTTGGGGTTTCTGTTTTGTGGCAGTGGCTGGTTGTTCGATTTTGGGAGCAAAGAACCAAAGTTTTTGGGTGTAGGCATAGGCGGTGGCGCCCGCGATAACTAAAACGGCTATTCCAGAAATTATAATAATCGGGAGTTTGGATTTTTTGATAATTGGCTTACTGATTTCAATCGGCGAAGAATTATAAAACGAAGCGGGATTTATTTTTTGTGTTTGAACTGGAGTTTGGATTGAGGGCGAAGTTGATTTTTGGGGTAGAGAATTGTTGATTTCGGTAAAGCCGGCGTTAATATCTTCTGCTTGCCAGCCGATCGCGAGGAGTTTTTCTTTTATTTGATTTTCGGTAAAGCCCTGACTTAGGGTTTGTTTGATATAGTCGAGGAGTTCTTTTGGCGCCATTTGCTTTTGATTATAACATAAGAAAATGCTTTGATTAAAATAGTTAAATTGTAAATTTTATAGGAAAGGATGGATTGAGTTATGAAAGATTTTAGTCCAAGACAGGAGCAGCTGGCTTTAAGGATGATTAAAGAGGATGTGGTTCAGTGATTTTTTTTGACAAAATTTTTTAATTAAGGAAATATAAAAGAGGTTCATCTATAAATTTATAAGAAGGAAGGTGGATTTGGCGACACATCCAGGAAAAATGAAGCTGGCTAGTTCTTTGTTTCGAGAAATCATCACGGCTTTTGGAGAGGATTTTGTGGTGCCGACGATTGTGGGTTTAGTGACTACTCGATGGGTAAAAGTCAGTCCCGAAATAAAATCGGCATATCGCAAAAAAGCTGAGATTCTCTGGAATCGAGGAACTTTAGGGTGGAAAGATGGAAAATGTAGAGCTATTCATTTTAGAGTGAAGAGGGCTGAAGATAAAAAAAAGACCTCAGTGAAGAGAGCTGTTTTGCTAAACACTTTTAACGTTCAGAATTTATCGGTTATACATGGACCGAAATTGGTGAGACAAATTAACAGGATGATTAATTCCTAATTCAACGGAGGTTTTATGAGACAAGAAATTAGAAGAGGAGTTGGGGGGGGCAGAAGCGGTCGCGACTTCGTAAGAGACGTTGTTGGCAAGATAAAGAAACACGTCTTCGGATTGAAGCACAGAGTAGGGGAATTTCGGTAATGACACTTGTCGCGGTTAAACAGATTGAAGTGAATCGATATGGTGGTGGTAGGGGAAAAATTGTTTACTGCGAGCGCGGCTACCGCTCCCGAGAAGTTGATCCATCTTTCGTAGCTAGATTAGTATCTTTAGAGATATAACTAATCTTTGTGAGTTATTTATAGGAGCTTGTTTATTTATTAGGCGAGCTCCTTTTTTATATTAAAATTATTTTTCTTTTTGGATTTCTTTTTGGTGTTCTCGTTTTTTTAGGTATTCCCGTTTATCGTGTTTTTTACGGCTGCGGCAAAGGCCGAGTTCGAGTTTGATTAGATTTTTTTTAAGATGAGTGTTTAGCGGGATTAAAGAAAGGCCTTTTTCTTGGAGTCGGCCGGTTAGATTTTTGATTTCAGCGTGGCGTAAGAGTAGGCGGCGAGTGCGGCTAGGGTCATATTCCGCGGGCGTGTTTTTGGGTTGGTAGGGCGGGATGTCGGCGCCTAAAAGCAAGGCCTGATTGTTTTTGATAAGGCAGTGGCTGCCGGTTAAATTCATCCGGCCGGATTTTACGCTTTTGACCTCGTGGCCCAAAAGCTCAATGCCGGATTCAAATTTTTCCAGGACTTCGTAGTCGAATTTGGCGCGGCGATTTTCGGATAAGGATTTCATTTTTTTGATTTTAGCATATGTATTCACTAATCTGCGAATTTAAAGTAATATACGAATATTCGTTAATTTTCTTATGTTTTTAAAGGACTTAAAAGAATTTAATTTATCCAAAGTCGAGGAGAAGGTTTTGGATTTTTGGAAGAAAAATAAGATTTTCGAAAAATCGCTAGATGTAGATTCACGCGGAGATAAAAAACTTAGAGGTGGGTTAAGGCGGAAGAATTCGCCCTACTTCGCTAAAGCTGCGAAGGGCAAAAAACATTTCACGTTTTTTGAGGGGCCGCCGACGGCTAATGGACGACCGGGAATTCATCATGTTTTGGCGCGAGCTTTTAAGGATGTAATGCCGCGGTATAAGACCATGCGGGGGTATCTCTCGCCTCGGCGGGCGGGATGGGACACGCACGGCTTGCCAGTTGAAATTGAAGTGGAAAAAGAGTTGGGTTTGAAATCAAAAAAAGACATCGAGAAATACGGCATTGCGGCGTTTAACAAAAAATGTCGAGAGTCGGTTTGGAAATATAAGGATGAGTGGGAAAGGTTAACCGAGCGGATGGGTTTTTGGCTGGACCTTAAAAACCCCTATATCACTTACGAGAAAAATTATATTGAGACCTTGTGGTGGATTATAAAGCAAATCGCAAATCGTAAATTGCTCTACAAGGGACATCGGGTGGCGCCGTGGTGTCCGCGTTGCGGAACAGCGCTTTCGTCCCATGAATTAGCTTTGGGATACGAAACAGTCGAAGATAATTCGGTGTACATTAAATTTAAACTAAAAGCTAAAAGCGAAAAGCTAAAAGTTTTTAATTCTATAAAAGGAGACATTTATATTCTTTCATGGACAACAACGCCGTGGACTTTGCCCGGAAATGTGGCACTCGCGGTGGGAGAGAAAATTGATTATGTTTTAGTTGAAGTTGATAAAGATATTTTTATTTTAGCTAAAGAAAGATTGGAATCGGTCGGGATTCAAGGAAAAATTATTAAAGAGATTAAGGGTAAAGATTTGGTGGGTTTGGAGTATGAGCCATTATTTCCTATTCCGGCGCTTCGGAATAAAGCCAGCCATAAAATTTACTTGGCGGATTTTGTGACCACCACTGATGGCACAGGCGTGGTGCACACAGCAGTGATGTATGGCGAAGACGACTATAATTTGGGCATGAAAGTAGGATTGCCAAAACATCACACGGTAGATGAGCAGGGAAAATTCAAAAGCGAGGTTAAAGGTTTGGCCGGACTTTTTGTTAAGTCAAAGCAGACTGAGGATAAAATTTTTGCATATTTAGAAAAGAATAAGAATTTATTGAAGATAGAAAAATATTCTCATGAATATCCTTTTTGTTGGCGGTGTAAGACGCCTTTGCTTTATTACGCGCGAGAGTCGTGGTTTGTGGCGATGTCGAAATTAAAAAAGCAACTTTTAGAGAGTAACAATAAGATTAACTGGATACCGGAGCATATGAAGAATGGGCGGTTCGGCGAGTGGTTGAAAGATGCAAAGGATTGGAATTTTTCTCGCGAGCGGTATTGGGGAACGCCCTTGCCGATTTGGGAGTGTAAAAAGTGCGGAGAGAGGGAAGTAATTGGAAGTTTGGAGGAGTTGGATAAGAAAGCGGGTGAGACAAAAAATAAATATTGGGTGATGCGGCATGGAGAGAGCGAAATACAACTTCTAAAGATAATTGATTCTGGAGAAGGAAAGTATCATTTGACTGATAAAGGTAAGGATCAAGTTAAGAAGGCCGCGTTAGATTTAAGGAAAAATGAAATTGATTTGATTTTTCACTCTCCGGTTTTAAGAGCTAGAGAAACAGCTCAAATTGTTGCAAAAGTTTTAGGTAAGAAGGTGGTGGCGGATAAAAGAATAGCGGAGATTAATCTGCCAACTTTTTCAGGTAAGCCATCAAAAGATTTTTGGAAGATATTTCCGACTTATCAGGAAAGATTTGAGAAGAATCCGGAACGGGGAGAATCTCTTCGGGTATTAAGGGAGAGAGTTTGGAATTTTATTAAGGATTTAGAGAGAAGATTTAAAAATAAGAGGATTTTATTGGTTACTCATGGAGATCCGGCATTTATGTTAAGTCAGATAGCGAATGGTTGGCCGGAAAAAGATTTACATGAAACAGCGGAAAATTATTTTAAAGTTGGAGAAGTAAAAGAGGTGGTATTTAGGCAAATTCCTAGGGACGAAACAGGAGAAGTGAATTTGCATCGGCCGTATGTGGATGAAATTCATTTGAAATGCGGCAAGTGTAAGGGTGAGATGAGACGGATTAAAGAGCTTTGTGATGTATGGTTTGATTCTGGGGCGATGCCGTTCGCGCAAGGCCACTTTCCGTTTGCGCTAGCAAAGAGCAAAGAGCAAATAGCATCGCGTAAATTACAAGATAGCAATTCGCCATTGGCGATTCGCGATTTGCTTTATTCCGCTGACTACATTTGCGAGGCGGTGGATCAGACGCGGGGATGGTTTTATACCATGCTCGCGGTTTCTGTGGCGTTGGGGTATGAGGCGCCGTATAAAAATGTGATCTCCTTGGGGCATATCTTGGATAAAAATGGACAGAAGATGTCGAAGTCAAAAGGAAATGTGGTTGACCCGTGGGTAATGGCCGAGAAATATGGCATGGATGCGGTGCGGTGGTATTTTTATACCGCTACGCCGCCCGGGGAGCCGAGAAATTTTGATGAGGCTGAGATTTTAAAAACGTATCGGAGGTTTCATTTGATTTTGTGGAATTCGTTTTTGTTTTATCAAACATACGCAGATAAACGTGGATCTTTTCGAAATGTAGAAGCGGATAGGCGCGGAAAAATTCAACTTGGTTCGGTATTGGATGAGTGGATAGTTGCGAGATTAGATGAGACAATTCAAAAAACAACGAAGGCGATGGATAAATACGATATACGCGCGGCAGCTTTAGAAATTGAAAAATTAGGGGATGATTTGTCGAGGTGGTATATTCGGCGGTCGCGGCGGCGGCTTCAAAAGCCGGAGAATAAAAAAGATTATGAGGATTGTTCAAGAACTTTAGGTTTTGTTTTACTTCAGATTTCAAAATTGATGGCGCCGTTTAATCCATTTTTTAGCGAATTGCTTTATGAGCAATTACGTGGAGAAGCGCGGAATTTGGAGTCAGTGCATTTGGAGGAGTGGCCAAAATCGCAAATCGCAAATCGCTCCGCCGGAGGCCAATCCTCCCTTGGAAGAAAATCGCAAATCATAAAACAGATGGAGGAGGTGAGACGACTGGCGGCGTTGGGACTAGCAAAGAGGGCGGAGGCAGGGATTAAAGTGAGACAGCCATTAGCAACGCTTCGCGTTGCGGCAAATCGCTCCGCCGGAGGCCGATCCTCCTCTGGAGGAAAATCGCAAATCGCAAATAATCGACAATTATTGGATATTCTGGCGGAGGAGGTGAATGTTAAAAGGGTGGTGGCGGATAATAAAATTTCCGGAGAAGTGGAACTGGATACAAATATTACATCTGAATTGAAAGAGGAGGGAATAGTACGGGAATTTATTCGAGCGATTCAAGAATTAAGAGGGAAGGCGAGTTTGAGCTCGAATGATGCGATTGTTGTAATGTTGGAATTGTTGGAGGGATTAAAAACAATAATTCAGAAAAACGAGAGTTGGTTTAAAAAAGAAGTGGGGGCGAAGAGGGTGGAGTATAAAAAATCAGCCAAGTTTTTAGCGGAGATTGAGACGAAAATTGATGGAGAAGGGGTTTGGATAGGAATTAAAAGGTTATAGAGATATAGTGGGAATACGGTGGAGATACAATAGAAATTATCAAAAGATAGAGCTTAAGAGAGCCCGATTCTCTTTTTAACTTCGGAGATTTTTTTGGAGGAGATTTTTCTTGCGAGATTGGAGCCGGAATTAAGAATAGTTTTTAGGTGAGAGGTGTTAGTTTTTAGGTTTTGTTTTGTTTGGCGGTAGGGGGCGAGGTGGTTGACGATGAGTTTGGCGAGAGAGGATTTGAATTCGGCGTAAGTTTTGCCGTGAAATTGTTTTTCAAGTTTTGGAATTCCATCTTCGGAGAGTGAGGCGTAGATTTTTAATAAATTAGAAATCGCGGGCTTGGATTCAGGATGATATTTGATTTCCTTATCAGAGTCGGTGACCGCTTTCATGATTTTAGATTTGATGGTTTCTGGCGAGTCATCCAAAAATAGACAAGTGGCAGGTTCGGACTTAGACATTTTTTTACTAGGGTTGCCTACGCTCATCAGGCGGGGAGTTTCGGTGTGGAGTGATTTTGGTTCAACAAAAGTTTTTCCAAAGTTTTGATTGAATTTTCTAGCTAAGGTTCTAGTGAATTCCAGGTGTTGGTCTTGGTCGTTGCCAACTGGCACAAATTTGGCGTCGTAGAGTAGAATGTCGGCGGCCATAAGAGTCGGATAGGTGAAAAGGCCGACGTTAACTTTTTCGGCGCCAGCGTCGCTTTTTTGGCGCATAAATTCATGGAAGAGCTTGTCGCTTGGTTCTTTAGTGTGCCGCTCGGTTTTGTCTTTAAATTGGGTCATGCGACGCAACTCTCCCATTGGAGTTAAGGTGTTTAAAATCCATGCCAGTTCGGAATGAGCGGAGATTTGGGACTGCTGGAAAATAACAGATTTTTTGGGATTAAGCCCGGCGGCCAGATAATCAGACGTGAGTTCCAAGATCTGTCTTTGTTTTTCTTTAGGAGTGAAAGGTTCGGTTAAGGAGTGTAGGTCGGCGATGAAAAAATAGCAGGCATACTTGTTTGAGTTTTGAAGGTCAACAAAATTTTTTAAAGCGCCCAAGTAGTTGCCGAGATGAAGTTTTCCGCTGGGTTGGATACCGGAAATTAGTAAGGGTTTCATGAATTAATTGTTCTAATTACTCTAATTAACCTAATTATTCTAATCAATACCCAATATTAAAATTAAAAAATTAAACTTTTTATTTTTGGGATTTGTTTAGGTTAATTAGAATAATTAGAAATTAGTCATTGCGCTGTTGTTATATTTCAATAACAACAGGGAGTATCATCGGGCGGCGTTTGGTTTTAGTATACAAGAATTGACCGATTTGGTCTCGGACTAAGGTTTTAACGTAGTCGGCTTCTAGGGGTTGGTAATTTGGGAGGCGAGAGATGATAGCGCGGATTTTTTTTCTAACTTCTTCTAAGATTTCCTGATTTTCTTTGATGTAGATAAAGCCGCGAGAGATGATGTCTGGGCTTTTAAGTAGGCGGCCGCGTTTTTGGTCTAAAGTGATTATGGCAACCACCATGCCTTCTTGAGCCAGGGTTTTACGATCTCGAAGCACGACTTCTTCTACATCGCCGACGCCCAGTCCGTCAACCATTACATAGGAAGCCGGAACATTTTCTTTGGTGATGGTAAAGCTGTCTTTAGTGATTTCCGCCACTTGGCCGTTATCCATTAAGAAAATATTTTTAGGTGAGATTTTGGTTTCAACGGCGGATTTAGCGTTGATAGAGCGTTTATAAAAATAACCATGAATCGGCACAAGAAATTTAGGATTTAGAAGGCGCATAGCCAATTTCAGGTCTTCTTTGGGAGCGTGGCCAGAGGCGTGAATGTCGATGATGTCGGAGGCGTAGATGTTGGCGCCTTGGCGGGCGAGATTGTCTTTTAAGGTTTGAACACTGCGTTCGTTGCCTGGAATAACCGAAGCGGAAAACATAACTGTGTCGCCAAATTTGATTTTAATAAAGCGGTGTTCGCCATTGATGATTTTCATAAGAGAGGCGTTTGATTCGCCTTGAGCGCCGGTTGAGAGAATCAAGATTTTGTTATCTCGGTATTTATGGATTTCTTCAACCGGAATAATAACGCCGGGGCTGGATTTGATAAAACCGAGTCGTTTGGCGATTTCTACATTGGATTTCATTGAGTAGCCGGATAAAGCGACAACTCGGCCGAGTTTTTCGGCGATTTTAATGACTTCGTTGATGCGAGTTAAAACAGAGGCAAACATGGCGATGATAATTCTGCCTTCGGTGTTTCCAATTAATTCTTCCAGGTTTTTTTCAACCATGCGTTCGGATTCTGAATGGCCGGGTTTGTCGGCGTTGGTGCTGTCCACTGTAAACATAATAACGCCTTCTTTGCCGATGCGTTTTAAATCTTCGACATCAGTCGGTTCGCCGTTCAAGTCATTTTCGATTTTAAAGTCGCCCAGGTTTACAATATTGCCGACCGGAGTTTTTAAGTTGATGGCGACGGATTCGGGAATAGTGTGGGCGATACCAAAGAATTCGGCCTCGAAATTATTGGAAAGTTTTATCTTTTCGCCATTTTTGACCGTGATGATATTTAACTTTGAACGATTCGGAAAATCTTCCTGACGTTTTTCGATAATAGCTTTAGTAAGCGAAGTGGTGTAGATTGGCGGGTTGCCGATTTTATTCATAATATAGGGAATAGCGCCGATGTGGTCATAGTGACCGTGGGTGACGAGAAGGGCGTGGATGTTGGCTTTTTTTGATTCTAAATAAGTGGTGTTCGGGATAATAAAATCAATACCCGGAGTTTCTTCTTCTGGAAATTGAAGACCGGCGTCAATGATGACGATTTCGTTTTGATATTCAAAAAACATCATATTGCGGCCTATTTCTTCTAAGCCACCTAAGGGAACAAAACGCAACGGAGTTTCTGTTTTCGTTTTTGGTTTTTCGAATTTTGTTTCCTGGATTCTGGTCCGCGGTTTATGCGGATAAGTTTTTCTTAGCATAAAAGTATAGATACTTTTGGTGTCGTGTGAGTAGGAGAGAGTTTTCGCTACGTTTTTTAATTTGTTGTCGATTGAGCTGGTGGGCAGGAGAGGATTTGAACCTCCAAGACCTTGCGGTCGCTGACTCCTGAAGCCAGTGCGTCTGCCGTTTCGCCACCTGCCCAATTAAAAAGAATAGATAAAAAAGTTTATCGTTTAAATCAAAAAATCGTTGATATTAATTGAGTTATTCAAGATAAAGTTAAGATAGCTTGAGAAGTCGGAAAGGAGAAATTAACTAAGTTGGTTCTATTATAGCTGATTCATTGGGTTTGTCAACTCGGTATTATAAGCGTAATACTAATATACGAATACACACGAATGCTACAAATAGTATTAGGGTCAACTTGCTTTTTTTGAGGCCTAGTTTAAAATTAAACAATGAGTTTTGAAAGTTTTCCAAAACTTGAAAATCCGAGCGAAGATTTAGAAAATAAAGAGGGCGGCGAAAGTTTTCAGGATGAATTTGATAAGGAAGAAGGTTTTTTAACTCGGTTTTCTGGAAAAGCAAAATCCGTGGCGAAGTTGCTAATTTTAGCTACGGCGGTTAACTTTGGCGCTTTAGGAGCCGATCGTTTAGAAGCTAAGGATGCGACGGCAGCGGGGAATAAAGATCAAGTTACTGAAACGCAAAAATCAGAATTCAAAGAAGTTGCGAAAGAAAATTGGGCGACTCAAATCCTCGAAGATTTTAAGTCGGATATGAAAGCAGTGAAAACGCAAGAAGATTTTAAATGGGCAGCGAGGGATGCTTTCAATCGTTTTAATCAGGAATTTTACTTTCCAGAATATGACGCGAGTGGTAAAAAGATAACTGGGGGCGCCGTGGAACAAATGAAGATATCTTTGGATACTGAGATGTCGCGAGAAGGGGTGGAAGAAATTACCGGTGCCATCCAAGAATTCCTTGGTATTGTGGAAGAGGGGGATAAAAAATACGGAACGCAGTATGCCGAAACTTTTGATGACAAACTTGAGTCAATTAAGAAGCATGCCGAGAGACGGTCGTCGGTGGCATTTAAAAAACAACAAGAAATTTTGAAGCGTTTTATTAAATAGTGCTTAAAATATGAATCGGCGAGAAATATATAAGAATACAGAGAAGATTTTATTAGATTTTAACTTTACTCAAGGAGATGTAGATTCCCTTCTTTTGATTTTGGGTACGTTGTCAGACGAGGATCTGAAAAATTTTTTCGACCTCGTTAATTCTGACCCGGAATTTTTGAAACGGAGCGCTCAAATTTGCTTGTCTAAATGGGAAGCATTGAAAAATCAAGATTTGTTAGGGTTGAAGAAAATTATTGCGGACGAAGAACTATTATTGACTCAGGTAAAACCGGGATAGGGGTTGACTTGTTTTTGGGGTGGATATATAATAGATATTGAAGTGATTTTAGAGTCCGCTTTTAGCGGACTTTACTTATATTTAGAGGCGAACTTGCCCTCCAAAATTTTTTGAAGAAAACTTAGGAGGGTAAACGAATAGAAGCGGGGATTTTGTTTAAATCATTAGTATATTAGTATTTAATTAGTAATCTATAGAAAAATTTATGTTTGACGTTAAAGGCATTAAAAAAATAATCGAGCAGATTGCGGAGGAGAAAGGGATTAATCCGGAACAAGTGGTTGAGGCGATTGAATCCTCGATTGCAGCGGCTTATAAAAAAGAATACGGAGAAAGGGGTGAAGTAGTTAAAGCTAAGTTGGATATGAAAACCGGCGGGGTGAATTTTTGGCGGATTAAGACCGTGGTTGATGAAACAACGGTTAAAATTATCGAAGAGAATGAAGAAGATGTCGCGCTAGATAAATCAGATAAAGAAGAGTTGAAGTTGCCGCGTTATAACGTCGAAAGACATATTCTTTTAGAAGAAGCCAAAAAAATAAAGCCGGATGCTATCTTGGGCGAAGAGCTAGTTTTTCCTTTAGAGGTTCATGATGATTTTGGCAGAATCGCGGCTCAAGCGGCTAAGCAGGTGATTTTTCAAAAATTAAGAGGGTCAGAGCGGGATTCGATTTTAAAAGAATGGCATGAAAGAGAGGGTCAGGTGGTAAGCGGCGTGGTGCAGAGATTTGAGCGGGGGCATGTTTATGTTGATTTAGGGAGAACAGTGGGTGTGATGTTTGCGAACGAATCAATTCCTGGAGAGCATTATCGAACTGGGGAGCGACTAAAATTTTTTGTTTTAGCGGTACAAGAAGATACACGAATGCCAGGGGTTATTTTATCTCGTTCTCACCCCAAGTTTGTAACTAAGCTTTTTGAGATAGAAGTGCCGGAGCTTGCTGAAGGAGTGGTGGAGATAAAAGCGGTGGTGAGAGAACCAGGAAATAGAACCAAACTGGCGGTGGCATCTTCTTCGGAGGCGGTTGATCCGGTCGGGGCGCTCGTAGGTCAACGTGGGACAAGAGTGATGGTGGTCAATAATGAGTTGGGGAATGAGAAGATTGATATAATCGAATGGTCAGAGGATGTGGAGAAATTTATTGGTAATTCTCTTTCGCCGGCTAAAGTTAAAGAGGTTGAAATTTTGCCAAGACGAGAGGCGAGGGTTTTTGTGCCTGAAGACCAGTTGAGTTTAGCGATTGGGCGGGGAGGACAGAATGTGCGACTGGCGGCGCGGCTTACAGGTTGGAAAATTGATGTTCGTTCGCAGACGCGACCAGAAGAAGTTCAAGCAGGAGGCGTGGCTGATGCCGGAGTATTAAAAATCGCGGAAGCTAGTGAGGAACCAATTAAAGAAAAAGAAAATATTTAAAAGTCGGATTATTAATTTGATTTTTTTAGTATGGATAAATTATTGACTTTTGGTTTGGCGGCAGTAGCCGTTCTTTTTAGCGTGGTTTTAATAAAGTTGATTAAGAAATTTCCTCCGGGGAATGAGAAGATGTTGGCGATTAGAGACGCCATTAAAGAAGGTTCCAAGAGTTATCTTCGCCGCCAAAATAAAACCGTTGCCATAGCGGCATTAGTCATCGCAATTATTCTTTTTATAACGTTAGGATGGCTCACGGCCTTAGGGTTTTTGGCAGGAGCGTTTTTTTCGGCCCTAGCCGGATATTTAGGAATGATGACGGCGGTAGACACTAATTCCCGAACTACGGAGGCGGCGAGAGGCGGAATGGCGCCGGCTTTTAGAGTGGCTTTTTTAGGCGGATCAGTGACGGGTTTTTTGGTGGTGGGATTAGGGCTCTTTTTAGTGTCTTTGTTTTTTAATTTATTCGACGACACTCGGGCTTTAATCGGACTCGCATTTGGCAGTTCTTTAATTTCTGTTTTTGCGCGACTGGGCGGCGGAATTTTTACTAAAGCCGCGGATGTGGGCACGGATTTGGTGGGTAAGGTTGAGGCGGGTATTCCTGAAGATGACCCTCGAAATCCCGGAGTGATTGCGGATAATGTGGGAGATAATGTTGGTGATTGCGCGGGAATGGCGGCGGATCTTTTTGAGACCTACGCGGTTACGCTTACAGCGGCGATTTTGATTGGCGCTACGGCTTTCTCCGGCGGCCAGGCGGCTTTTCCGCTTATCTTAGGGGGTTTGGCGATTTTAGCTTCGATTATCGGCAGTTTTTTTGTGAAATTAGGAAAAAATGGCTCAATTATGGGAGCGCTTTATAAAGGACTTATCGTGGCTTTAGTTTTGTCGGCCGTATTTTTCTTTTGGGCAGCTTGGAAATACTTTCCGGATAATTTTGTAGAAGTTTATCTTTCGAGTTTAGTGGGGCTCGTTGTCACTGTATTGATGGTTTGGGTGACGGATTATTATACTTCAAAAAAATATCGGCCGGTTAAGTCAATCGCAGAGGCGTCGCAATCTGGCCACGGAACCAATATTATTTTAGGACTTTCAGTTGGGATGGAGGCGACTTTTATTCCGATTTTAATAATTGTGGCGGGAATATTGGGGGCTTACGCTCTATTTGGTCTTTATGGTATAGCGATTGCGGCGACCGCTATGCTATCGGTTGCCGGAATTATTGTGGCGATTGATTCTTTTGGGCCGATTACGGACAACGCAGGTGGAATTGCGGAGATGACCGAGGCGCCAAAAGAAATTCGGGAAGTTACTGATGCCTTAGATGCTGTTGGCAATACTACTAAAGCCATAACTAAAGGTTATGCAGTGGCATCCGCCGGGCTCGCGGCGCTAGTTCTTTTTGGTGAGTATTCTCATAGGTTTAAGGATATTGTTTTTGAGATTCAGGATCCGCTCGTTTTAGCCGGATTGCTTTTGGGTGCGGCGATACCTTTTTTGTTTGCTTCGATGGCAATGAAAGCCGTGGGTAAAGCAGCGGGTTCGATTGTTGAGGAAATTAGGAGACAATTTCGAGAGATTAAAGGTTTAATGGAGGGTAGAGCAAAGCCAGAGTACGGACGAGCAGTGGATATTGTGACGCGAGCCGCGCTTAAAGAAATGGTAGTGCCAGCGCTTTTGCCGATTGTAAGCGTGGTGGCGGTGGGGTTGATTTTGGGACCAAAGGCAGTGGGTGGATTTTTAATCGGCGTGATTATCTCAGGGCTCTTTGTGGCGATTTCAATGACAGCGGGCGGAGCGGCTTGGGATAATGCCAAGAAATATATCGAAGGCGGGAATTTTGGCGGCAAGGGAAGCGAGGCGCATAAGGCGGCAGTGACCGGAGACACCGTGGGCGATCCTTATAAAGATACGGCTGGGCCGGCAATTAATCCCTTGATTAAAGTAATAAATATTGTGGCGTTGCTAATGATTCCGTTTTTATAAATTAGCAAGTCGATTTGCTTTTCGGAACCGGCGGTTCAATTATTCCAGCGATAATTGCCCGCCTGCCTCTCGGCATCGCTATTCGCTTCGCGAAACCGAGCTAGCGATACCTGCGAGAGCTTCCTTAAAACAAATCGGCTTACTAGAATTTTTAGCTACTTGTCTATTTTTTAAATAGTGATTAGAATTATTAGAAATTATGAATTTAATTCCAACAGTAATTGAAAAGAGCCAGTATGGAGAGAGGGCGTATGATATTTATTCGCGGCTTTTAAAGGAGCGGATAATTTTTTTAGGCGGACCGATTAATGACGTGGTGGCTAATTCCGTGATTGCTCAGCTGTTATTTTTAGAGCATGAGGATGCCAAAAAAGATATTAAGCTGTATTTAAATAGTCCGGGAGGGTCGGTGACTGCGGGATTGGCGATTTATGATACGATGCAGTATGTGAAACCCGATGTTTCGACGATTTGTGTGGGAATGGCGGCTTCAATGGGCGCGGTGTTACTTTCGGCCGGAAAAAAGGGCAAAAGATTTTCTTTGCCGAACGCGGAAGTATTATTGCATCAAGTAATGGGAGGCGTGGAAGGTCAAGCCATTGAAGTGGAAATTACCGCTCGGCATATTATTAAGATTAAAGATAAAATCAATCAGATTTTGGCCAAGCACACTGGCAAGCCAATTTCTAAAATAGAGAAAGACACAGATAGGGATTTCTATATGACACCGCAAGAGGCAAAAGATTATGGGTTGGTGGATGATATTATTAAGAATAGGTAAATTAGGTGGCAGGTTATAGGTTGTAGATGATAGGTTAAATAGGAAAAGACCAAGCGAGAGCTCGGTCTTTTGATTTTTGTTGTTTTTTGGCTTCCTCTTTTGATTATATTGAGGTTGTGACGCCGGTGTTTCCGATTTTAGGAATAGGTATAGGTATAACGAGGATTGTTTCTCCGGCCGGCCGTTGTTTTTTTATCGCTTCGAGCACAGATACTGAGCTTTTCTTTCTACTGCTTAAACAACCAAGGAAAGTAAGATTGGTAGGGTTTTGGGGTGCGTATATTTGTAAGTCCCCTTCTGGGTCGAATTCTATCTCTACCTTGGGTTTCCCCTCGGCGAGGTAGATGGAGGTGTCGTGGCGGTTGCGAACTGTGATCGTGCTTTCGGGATATTCTTGTTTGATTGTATCTGCGGCCGACTTAGCTTCCCAAAGAGATCTCTTTTTATTACTTCGATCAATTGGGATAGATATAACCAAACATTCTGTTTCATTACCAGGTTCTTGGCGAAATACGCCAAAACAGTTTTTGGGAGTTCGCTGCCTTTTTTTGTCTCCATTCGTGGTTTGATCAAGTTTTGTGAGGCCTTCATTTTGTTTTGCTTTCGTGTTTCCTACTCGGTGCATCTTATCCTCCTTGGATTAGATGAAAGGTTAAAGGTTTATGTTATGACAAGGAACAGAAATTTATTATATAAAACTGTAGATTAAAAAGTCAACTGGGGATTAGTTTGCATGGAATTAAAACTCGGCTTTTAGCGAGGTGGTGGTTGTGATAGAATTGGATTTAATAATGGTTAAAGTTCTAAATAACAAAACAATTATTGAAGAGGTAATTACGCGTTGGGTTAGTACTATCTATCCTTCAAAGGATAAGTTACGGGAAGCTCTTTTTAACACCAAAAAGCCTATGCGTATTTATATAGGAGTTGATCCGACTGGATCAGATCTTCATCTTGGGCATCTTACTAACTTTTTAGTAATGAAGCGATTGCAACAACTTGGGCATAAAGTTATTTTTTTGGTCGGTGATTTTACGGCTATGATTGGTGATCCAACTAATAAATCTGCGATTAGGAAACCATTAACGAGAGAACAGGTTAGAAAAAATATGAGAACATTTAAAAAACAGGCTTCTCTCATTATTTCTTTTTCTGGTGATAATCCGGCAGAAGTTAGATTTAATTCAGAATGGTATCGAAGCATGAGTTTGGATAAGTTTATGGGGGTAGTGGGGTATTTTACTGTTAGAAATATGCTTAATCGGGATATGTTTAAAGAGAGAAGTAAAAATAGGAGCGAGGAAGAATGGTTAGATGCTGTAGGTCTTAAAGAATTAATTTATCCTCTTTTACAGGGTTATGACGGAGTAGAGATGGATGTTGATATTGAGCTTGGAGGGAATGACCAAATTTTCAATATGAGTATTGGTCGTGCCCTGAGGAAGGCTTACAGCGAAAAAGGAGCAGTTCCACAAACTAAGTCGGGTGATAAATTTTTTGTTGCTACGACCCTTTTGATAAATCCAAGAACAGGCGAGAAGTTAATGAATAAAAGTGATGGAGGGATGATTAATTTGAATGACAAACCAGAAGATATGTTTGGTAAGGTGATGGCTTTGAATGACGAGGCAATGTTTCAAGTAGCAGAACTATCTTCTGAAATGGATTTGAATGAGGTTAAGGAATTAAAGGAGGGATTAGAAAAAAGAGAGATGAATCCGCGAGATGTTAAATTTAGAATCGCAGAAGAAGTGGTGAGAACCATTTTTGGCGTCAAGGAAGCGGAAAAAGCGAAAAATAATTTTGATAAAGTTTTTTCGCGTCATGAGCTGCCGAGCAATTTGCCGAGTTTGAAGTTAAAAAACAAAAAAATTGCGGCGGCGGATTTGGTATTTTTAAGCGGAGTGGTTAAAAGCAAAACGCAGGCGTGGCGGTTGGTGGAGCAGGGAGCGTTGAGTGTTGAAGGGAAGGTGAAAAATAATCCCAAAGAAATTTTAAATTTACGCGGCGGGGAATCGCTTAAAATTGGGAAAAAGAGTTTTTTTAGAGTAGTAGATTAGTATTTCAGTTATATCGAAATCCTTTTTTAATTTGGCTTTTTAAGTTATTTATTACTAATGAAATCGTTGTATGTGTAAGTGTTCGAGTGTAGTATTGGTGTGTGGTGACTTAAAATATTGGGTCCTCCCATAATAGCCCAACACGGTTCTTTTTCAGCATAATTTTGATAACTAAAGTCCCAAGCAACATCTAATTGATTAGTATCTTGATCTTCTATTCTGACTTGGTATTCAATTTCTTTAGATCTTGAAGACGGGGTGATTGCTGCTGGATTAATTGGAAGTACAAATTTAATAATTTTGGGTATGCTGGCCTCTATTATAATTTCCTGTTTTTTTCCCCAACCTTTAGAGAAATCTCCGCTGCCTGCTCCTGTTTCTAGCGTGATTTTAGCCTGGCCAGTATAATTTTTACTGTTTAATACGAACGCAGGAATGAGAGCTTCAATTTTTCCTTCAATATTACGTTCGGCTGTTTCGGAAAAATCACTAATGTTATATCTATCTCCATATTGAACAAGTTGTATTTTACACCGAGCTTGTTCTGCTTCTTTATTATCCAGATATGGTTTTGATGAATAGTATCCCCAAATTTTTAAAGTTAGAAAACCTAATAAACATAGACCAACCGTAATCGCAATGGAGATAGTAGTAGATTTTGAACGTTGTTGTGTTTTTCGGAATGTAAAAAAATAACTTAAGCATAAAATTAATGCTATCCCCCAAAGAAAGGGAATGAGTAAAATACTCATACCACAAAACCATCCATTACATGTTTGCGCGTCATAATAAATAATTCCTGTTAAAATAAATAATATTCCCAGGACTATTATGTAGAAAGGATGAGATTTCATTTGGTTGTATTATAACATTTTTTTTTGAGTTAAGCTTCAATGTTTCTATTTATAAATCAAAATAAGATGGCACGAGGGCATCTTATTTTGTTACTGGAGCGGGTAACGGGAGTCGGACCCGTGTCTCCACCTTGGAAGGGTGGCATAATACCGTTATACGATACCCGCTTAAAGTCAGTGGATTAAATTTATCACTGTTTTTTTTAATTTTCAATTAATCATCTAGCTTGATTATTGGGCTTAAATTTGTTAAAAACATCTAAATGGCGAGCTTATTTAAAAAACCTAAGACATACATTTTAGCTTTCATTGTTTTTATAGGCATTTATTTTGCCGCGTCTTTGGTTCAGTCATTTAGCGGCGGAGTGCCGGCGGAATTCTCCGAAGCTCGACTTCAGGGCGCTTTGATTGCTCAAAATATCGTTAATCTTTCGAATAAATCGGTTAGTAGCTTAGATGAGATTAATCAATTGGATAAGCAGAGAAATTTTAAGAAAGCGCTAAATTTAGTGACGGACGCCATTGATCAAAGCCAGGAAGTGAGAAATGAAGCGGTTAAATTGTCGGGCGAGCTTGAAAAGATGACATTGGCGCTCGCGGATTTAAAATCCTTTGAGGCAAGAGAAGCCGCGCTTCAAGGTATTAGCAATCATTTGGCGCTTTTAACACGACTTATTAATTACAGCGGATATTTAACTAATCTTTTGGAAATACTTCGGGGTCGGTTTAGCGGGGATTTGCCTTATAATAATCAAGTAGGAGTTTTGATCAGCCAGATTAATTCTGAGGTAAACGCCATTAATAGTTTTAATAAACAGGCGGTTCAAGCGATGGAGAGGTTTGATGTTTTGACTAGGTAGATTAGGTGATAGGTGGCAGGTTATAGAAAATAAAAATAGCCATACAGAAAATTTGGGCCAGTAGCTTAGGGGTTAAAGCACCGCCCTTATAAGACGGGGATCGATGGTTCGAATCCATCCTGGCCCACAGAAGTATTTAAGCAGGCGATAGTGCCGTACCAAGCTTTGCTTTGGTATCGGTGTTCGATCCCTGCCGGACCGACAATATTTAAAGATCTCCCCAAGGGATATTTTTAGAAATGAGCTATAATTTAGGTAAATTTTAAAATGGCCAATCAAGAACTTTTGGATTATTTGAAACAGTTTTTAAAAAATGGCCAGAGTTTAGAGGTGATAAAAGAAAAGCTTTTGGGCATTGGTTGGAGCGAGGCGGATATTAACGCGGCGATTTCAGAACTTAATTTACTGAAGCCCGGAGAAGAATCGAGGTCAGTAGTTCAAACTGGGGTTAGGACCCCAAATGTTTTAGGGGCGGAATCAACCCCCGCTCATTCTAAGCTGGGAAAAATTTTAAGTTTAGTGGTGGCGATTTTAATTTTGGGCGGCGGTGGAGCTTACGCCTATTATTTTTATTCAGGTGAGTCGCCGAATGACATTTTAAGAGAGGCAGTTTTAAATACGCTTGAAGTTAAAAGTTCAGAGGTAAGCGGTAAAATAAATTTAGTTTACGAGGGAGTGCTCGCTTCAATATTTGGGGGAGCTGGTGAAGGCGAGAAAGTAAATTTCAATTTAAATTTTGTCGGCCAGAATGATTCGAGCGACGTAAAAAATTTGAAGGCCTTGTATGAATTAAAATTAGGATTTGGAGTGCAGGATTTTTTGAACTTTCAATTTGCCGCGGATGTGATGGTTGCAGGGAATGTGGTTTATTTAAAGCCCAAAAATCTTGATAGCATCGCGACCTGGTTTGGGCTTATGGGAAGTGAAGTGGATTTGAGCTCGTTTGATAATAAATGGATTAAAATTGAAACGAAAGATTTAGAGCAGCTTCCTTTAAGTAATGGCTTGATGTTAAAAGATAATCCCTTTCGAGTGGTTTTAGGCCAGAGGCCGACGTTGGCTTTTACTGCCGGAACTTTGGGCGGGGTGGATTTTAACCAAGATGACACCGAGAAAATAAAATCGATCTTGCGAGATAATCAATTTTATTTGGTTCAGGAAAAATTAGAAGACGAGCAGATAGATGGGGAGGCGGCCTATCATTTTAGAATCGGCGTGAATTTGCCAATTCTTAAAAAGAGTTTAGTTGAATTGAACGATTTTATTTACTCGAAAATGAATCTAAGTGATGAAGAGAAAAGCGCCAGTTTGGCGGAGATGGATGATTTTTTGGCTAATAATTCGAAATATTTGAAATTTAGAACCCACGAGATTTGGGTTACAAAAAATTCTAAATTTATTAAGAAGGCGGCGTTGGGAGTTGATTTTATGATTCCTGAGAGTGGCGATGTTATGGAGGTGGATTTGGAAGTCGTCAATTCTAAATTCAATGAGTTCGTAACTCTAGAAGAACCTAAGGACGCTTTGTCTTTTGAGGATTTGTTGGCTGATTTTTTTGGAACTAATTTAGGTAATTCTGGATTATTGGGCCAAAGTAGAGATTCAACTCGGATATCTGATTTAGCAACCCTTAAGAGCGCCATTTCTTTGTATTTAGCTGATGTGTCGAAACCATCTATTTGTGATGGTAAGAATTATATTTACAGTTCAACTTTAATTAAACCGCCAACTGGATGGAAAATCGGAAAGAACTCTGGAAGTAAGGCCGTGGATGGAACTGGTTGGATTCCTGTTAATTTGGAGGAGGTTTCTTCTGGCTCTCCAATCGCTGAAATGCGTTTGGATCCAGTTAACAATTCTTCTAAGAAACAGGTTTATCTTTTCGCGTGCGATCCGAAAACTTTCGAATTTGAACTCAATACCCGTTTTGAGAGCGAAAAATTTATAACGGGTTATGCGAAAGACGGTGGAGATGACCCGGCAATTTATGAGACAGGAACTTCTTTGGGATTCAAACTTATTCCCAAAGGTTTTTGGGATAATTCTTTTTAGGCCGCAACCAGTTTAATCTTAAAAGGTTTTAGGAGGTTATAAAATTCCTCTTGCTCCAAAGTTTCTTTTTCAAGCAGGGTTTGGGCGATTTTTTTAAGCGCTTGTTTATTGGTCTTGACGATTTTTTGAGCTAGTTCGTAGGCATGAGTGATGAATTTTTTAATTTCTTCGTCAATTTGAGTGGCGGTTTTGTCGGAGTAGTTTTTTTCAGTGGCGATTTCTCGGCCCAAAAAGATAAGTTCTTCGGTGTTGCCAAAAGTCATTGGGCCTAAGGCTTCGCTCATGCCATAGCGAGTGACGAGTTTGCGAGCGAGTTCTGAGGCCTCTTTTAGGTCATTGGAGGCGCCGGTTGAGATATCGTTGAAAGTAGATTGTTCGGCCGCAAAACCGCCCATCATCACCGCTAGTTCGTTTAAGAATTGGGATCGGGTGCGAAGGCGGCGTTCTTCAATTGGGAGTTTTAGGGTGTAACCGCCAGCCATGCCGCGGCTGATGATGGTGACTTTATGAACTGGGTCGGAGTCCTTGAGGGAGGCGGAGACAACAGCGTGGCCAGCTTCGTGATAGGCGACAATTTCTTTTTCTTTTTGCACGATAACTCGACCGCGACGTTCAGGTCCCAAGAGTACTTTTTCGATTGATTCAAATAAATCGTCTTGGAGAACAATTTTTTGGTTTTTGCGGGCGGCGAGGATGGCGGCTTCATTAAATAAATTAGCTAGGTCGGCGCCGGAGAAACCAGGGGTGCGAGCCGCCACTTTTTTTAAATCCACATTTTTGTCGAGCGGTTTGCCTTGGCTGTGAATTTTTAAAATTTCCTCTCGGTCGTTTAAATCCGGTAAATCTAAAATAACGCGGCGATCAAATCGGCCGGGTCGAAGCAGGGCGGGGTCTAAGACGTCTGGACGGTTGGTGGCGGCTAAAACAATAATGCGGGATTCGCGGTCAAAGCCGTCAAGCTCCACCAGAATTTGATTTAGGGTTTGTTCGCGTTCATCATTGCCGCCGCCCAAGCCCGCGCCGCGTTGACGGCCGACAGCGTCGATTTCATCAATAAAAAGAATAGAGGGAGAGGCCTTTTTGGCAGTAGAGAAGGCGTCCCTAATACGAGCGGCGCCGACGCCGACAAACATCTCCACAAATTCTGAGGCGGAGACATGGAAAAAAGGAACATTGCTTTCGCCAGCTACTGCTCGAGCAAGAAGTGTTTTACCAGTGCCGGGGAGACCGACTAAGAGTACACCTCGGGGAATTTTGGCGCCTAGGTCAAGGAATTTTTTGGGGTTTTTTAAGAATTCAACCACTTCTATCAACTCTTCTTTAGCTTCTTTTAATCCAGCCACATCTTTAAAGAGAATTTTTTCTTTGCCAAAGATGGAGAGGCGAATAGTGGAGCGGCCAAAGTTGAAGGCCTGGTTAACGCCGGTTTTGGCTTGGCGAAACATCATCCAGAAAATAAAACCAATAATTAAGATGGGTAAAAGAGCAGGAATTAAGATGCCAGCCCAGAATTGCCAACCTGATTGTTCTTTAATGTTTAAGGCCACTTTTTGAAGGGCCGTGGTTTCAACGCCTAGATTTTTTAGAGTATCAGTGAATCCGGTGCCACCTTCTTTTTTAGAGAGGCCCTTGGTTTTGTCTTGAAATTCTATTTTTAATTCTTCACCCGAGACCTCGATTTGAGTAACTTCGCCGGCATTAATTTTTGCAGCCAGCTCATTTAAACTAACGGCTCTTGGGGTTTCTTTTTTTTCCATAAAAACGGAAAAAAGAAGAGAGATAATAATTAAAGTGGCGATGGTCCAGAGAACGTGTTTATAAAAATTATTAGTCATAAGGGTCTTAAGATTTTAAACAAAAAAATGATTTTTGGAAAGGGGGTAAAATTTTAAAGAATCCATATCGTTTCGCTATCACTTAAGTCCCCAGCGAGGACTTTCGTTGGCATAAAATCTTGCTCTCCTTCGGAACCGTGCCCGCCCCGCCTACGCCGAAAGCTTCGGCGGGCAGGTCGATTTTATAGCCGCGCGAAAATATATGGATTCTTTAATTAAATTAAGTGGAGTTTATTCCTAGGTAAGTTTTTCTTGAACTTCTCCATCTAGTTTTTCAAATTCTTCGGTGATAAGTTTAGAAAAACCGGGAATTTTGGTTTTAAGGAAAGAATCAATGGCAATGGCATCTTGGCTTTCAGCGAGTTTTTCAAATTCAATTCGGTCGGACGGATTTAATTTATCGTAAATTTTCAAAATAAGGCGGCCAGATAGGGAATCAACAACTTTGGCTAAAATATTGATTTTAGCTTTGGGGTCGGTATTCTCTTGGTTTAAGATTTGAGTGATGTGGCTCATAGCAAAGTGTGTTAAATAATTATTTTTCGAAAGAATGAAGAATTTGGTCGACGGTCATATTTTCATCCAGTTCAGGGTGTTCTTGGAGAATTTTTTCTAATTCAACAGCGAGGTTACCGAGTGGACCTAATATTTTGTGATTGCTGCCATAATGCTTTTTGTAGGTGTGTATAAATCCGCTGGCCGAACCGCCATTAACGGTTCCATGTGTTTCATAATATCTTTGGTCGAGTCCAACTTTCTTTAAAATTTGATTGATGCTTTTTCCACTGGTAGTTTCTTTTTGTGATTCTCGGCCGCTAATTGAAGATTGATCTTGGGTTTCTTCGCCGGCGCGGATGAATTGATCGGGATGAGCTAAGCTGTCGGTTGTGCGGTCTAATTGTTCTTGTAGTTTTCTATTTTCTTCTCTTAATTGCTTTGCCAGATCTAAGGTTTGGCGCATAAGAGTTTTGGCTTCTTCGGATATTCCTGGAGTATCGTTGGTTTCAGTTTCTCCTTGATAATCGTCTTCTTCTGATAAATCCTCTTCTTGAACTTGAGCCGCGTCTATTTTTTCAGTTGTGTCCAGAGTAGGAATGGGTTTGGTGAATAAACTATCAATTTTGTCTGGAACGGTAAATTGAGGCGCGCCGGTGTCAGGGGGAGTAGCCGGTTCTTTGTCTTTTTCTTCTTTTTTATCCTTTTCAAAGAAAGAGTTCCAAATTTCTTTTTTGGATTTAAGTCCAAATGGAGTAAGAATACTGGCTATAACAAGTGGGAGGATAACTTTTCGAAATTTTTTATTTTTATACCACTTTTCTTTTTCCGGAGGTAACCCCGGAATATTCTCTGGGGTTGCCGGCGTTTTTTCTCCGGTTGCTGTTGGTTGTTTTTCGAGGGTTTCTTTTTTAAATAATTCGGGGCTGGTTTTTAGATTTTCCTCCCACTTTTCTTTGGTCCAGTTAATTTTGGATTCTTTAGTTGTTCCGCTGATTACTCCTATTTCAGCCATTCTTTCTAGATATTTTTTAATTTCTTTTTTATCAATGCCCGGTAGTTCGTGTTCTATGTTCCTAAGATCAATAGCTTGGTACTTGATAATAGTTTCTATGGCTTTGACGAAATCTTCATCTAACTCGAACTTTTCCGGACTAGTTGTTGTTTCTATGATTTCTGTGATCGGGAGGGGTTGGGGTGGCTCGGCTATAACTTCTGGCACCGGAGGTGGAGTTATAGTTTCGACCGCGTTTGTTTTGAGTTTAATTTCGCCGGAGATAACTTTTTCTTCAAAAGTATCGATAAGTTCTTCTTGATAAATATCTTTTATGATTCTATCTAGTTCGGATTCGAATTGATGGTATTTGCCTTTTGGGTTTTTGAATTCATCTAATTTTTCATTAGCAGTGAAGTGAAATTCTGCGCCTAGAGGGAGTTCCCTAAGGGCGTTTCTTAAATTATGATAATTAGAGACGGTTTTTGTTTTCTCCCCTTGATCGGAAACATACGTGATTTTATAAGCAATTTCGAATTCATCGGGGTCGATGCCTTTTGATTTTAGATACCCGTAAATCGGATCTTCAGAATCTTTAAGAGATTCGTATCGGGGTTTATTAAATTGCGCTAGAATCGATTCGTATTTTTTTTGATTTCCTTCGATCCATCTTTCATGAAATGTATGATCGCTTACTGGCGGTATATTATTTTGGCGATAAAAACTATCTTTGAAAGCCGATTCATTTTTTATGCCGATGTTTCTTAATTGTTTTGATAATTCTGAATCTCCATAAGATTGATTGCCTCCTTTGGCTATTAGAATATAGAGCATTCTTTTGTCTAGGCCCAATTTTTCAGCTATTTCAAGGGCGCGTTTATTTTGTTCTTCTTCGTTTAGGTCTTTGATGAATTCTGGAGTTAGGGGTTCTGGTTCTAGCTTAGATATAACTTCTGCTGTGTCAGTTTTTCTTATTGAATTTTTCTCAAGCTGATCAATTTCTTCTTTCAATATTTTTTCTACGTCGTCGTCGATTGGGTTTAATTTTTCAGCGTTTTTATCCGCAGAAGTTTTTTCTGCTGTTTGAAGTTTTTGGTCGTCGAAATTTATTTTAATATTTTCGTCTTCTTTTATAATAAGTCCGGCTTGGAGTGCTTTTTCTATTAGATTATCCACATCTTCACTAAGATTAGTTTGTTTAAGAGTTTCAGTGAATTTTTCAAGAGGTAGAACAGTTCCCTTTTTTCTGTAAAATGCGGCGGTCAGGCCGGCGAATTGCTGAAGTTTTTCGTTTTTTAGTACTTCAGTAAAGTCGGGTTGCGTTTCAGTTGCTTCCCGTGCTTCTGGGTTAGATTTTGAAAATTCTGCTAATTGTTTTTTTGTCCGTAAAATTGGACGCTCTTTTCCATCCCAGGGGCCGATAATTCCCATCTGAGTCATTTTTGCAATCATTGTGTCAGCTTCTAGTTGAGAGAGTTTGAGTTTTTCTTCCAGCAAATACGGGGCAGCAACTTTAAGTTCTAGGATGGTTTTAATACTCTCAACTAATCTAGGGTCTTCATCAGATATTTCAGCGTTAGTTTTTTTTGTCTCGATTGGTTCGGAAATAACTTCTTCCGTTGTCTGTTTTTTTTGGGGTTGAGGTTCTTGGCTTTCGGCAGAATCAGCGGGCGTTTCTTTTGATGTTGCCACTAATAATTTATCTATTTCTTTTTGAGATAGTATTTTTGGCGTTCCAGTTTCTATTTTTGAAACAGGAAGTTGTTTGGATGTAGTAGGGGTTGTTGTTTCTTGTTCTACATCAATTTTTTTTCTATACTGTGCCTCCAAATCAGGATAGTCAGCGAGAAGTTCGGGATCTACTGGACGACCATCGCGTAAAGCTTCCTGTACTCTTGCTTTCGCCGCCTGCGTATATCTTTGCACATGCTTTAATTCTAATAGTTCTTTTTCTTCTTGATCTTTGCGGAGACGAGCTTCTTCCGCTTCTTTAAGAAATTGATTTTTTTCAGATTTTTGTTCAGTTTTTTTCGGCGTTCCTTCTTTCCATTCGTTAAAATTATTCTTATTCCATAAAACTTCGTTGCCGCTATCACTGATAACGTTCATTCGTTTCATTTGGTCTATTAAATTTTGGGCTTCGTTTTGAGGAATATTAAATGATCGTCCCAAACCAAAGGCAGTAGGAACTTCACGAATACTTACGGTATGATCTATTACTCTGATAAGATTTTTATCAAGTTCTCGATTTTCTAAATTATGTTGAGGAGGTTTTTCGGACATTTTTTATATAAAATTTAGAAATACCCAAATTTCATTGAATCTTTAGAAGGTATAGTTTACATTTAGATTGTAATAAATGGCGGACTCAAAGGCAAATCCTATTCAGCAGAAAATTACTAAACTTCAGAGAGAGGGTGAGGAGAGGGCGGCAGAACGGTTGGCCGAAGAATTAAATTTGCCATACGTGAATTTAGGTAGTGCGCCGGTCTCAATTGAGGCCATAAAACTGATTAGAGAAGAAGAGGCAAAAAAGGCGGGCGTGGCGGCGATTACGCTTTCTGGCAAACAAGTGGCGCTTGTAGCCAGCAACCCGGAATCGCCTGAGACCAAGAAAATTATTCAGGATTTAGAAAATAAAAAATACCTAGTGAAGGTATTTGTGAGTTCTTTGTCCGGAATTCGCGAGGCGTGGCATTTCTACCAGTTTTTATTAAGCAAGAGCGACGAAGAAATTACAGGATCAGTGGATATTGAAAAGGAACATTTTGAGGAATTTGTGAAAAAATGGGCGAGTTTAGATGAGTTTCGGAAAGAAATGAACGAGGGTGAGTTTGCGAGAATGAAGACTACTGATTTGGTGGAGATGATACTGGCGCAGGCGATTGCCTCGCGCGCCTCAGATGTTCATTTTGAGGCTTTAGAAGGAAAGTCAAAAATAAGATTTAGAATTGACGGCATTTTACATGACGTTATCGATAATTTGCCGATTAAAAATTATATTAATTTAATTTCGAGAATTAAACTTCTTTCCTCGATGAAGATTAATGTAAGAGGCACGCCGCAAGACGGCAGGTTTACGATTCATTTGGTTCAAAAAGATATAGAAATTAGGGTGTCGGTGATTCCTTCGAGATTTGGAGAGACGATTGTGATGAGGATTTTAGACCCGAGTGCGATTGGCGTGGGTTTACCGGAGTTGGGACTAAGAGAAGATGATTTGAAATTGGTTTACAAACAACTTACAAAACCGAACGGGCTGATTTTAAACACCGGGCCAACCGGATCAGGGAAAACCACCACGCTTTACGCTTTTTTGAAATATCTATCCAGTTCAGAGAAAAAAATTATTACGATTGAAGATCCGATAGAATACCATTTAGATGGTATTGAACAGACGCAAGTTGATGCAAGCGCGAGTTACACTTTTGATAAAGGACTTCGAGCAATTGTGCGGCAGGACCCAGATGTGATTTTAGTCGGTGAGATTAGAGATTTAGAGACTGCCGAGATTGCGATGCAGGCGGCTTTAACCGGCCACGTGGTTTTGTCCACGCTTCACACCAATGACGCAGTGGGAGCAGTGCCGCGGCTAGTGGATTTAGGAGTAAAGACCGCGACTATCGGGCCGGCGTTGGGACTTATTATCGCGCAGAGATTGGTGAGGCGATTATGTGATGATTGCAAACAAAAAGCCGAGATGCCCAAAGAAGAAGAATCAAAAATTAAAAAATTTTTAGATAAGTTGCCGTCGCGGGTCGATCGGCAGAATTTTGCTAAGGGCTTAAATATTTATAAGCCCAAAGGATGTAAGAGTTGTAATAATTTTGGGTTTAGGGGTCGGATAGGGATTTTTGAATTTTTGGAAGCCGGATCTAAATTTGAAGAAGTTATTTTAGAAGAAGCATCGGAAGTGGCTTTGAAAAAACTAGGAGAAAGCCAAGGGATGGTTAAGATGCAGGAAGACGGAATTCTCAAAGCGCTTTTGGGAATTACCACTTTCGAGGAAGTGGAAGAAATTACTGGGCCCATAGAATGGTAGCTGCCTTAAATCTGGGGGCACTCTCGCAAGGAGAGGAGGTCTCTTCTAACAAGTTAAAAGAGGTTATAATTATTCCGAGGATTAGCTTAGCGCGAACCAGGCTGTCCATTGCTGAGAATAACTACATAAACCCCCAGGTTTAAGGTAACTAATTGAGGCACATAGCTTAGCATAGGATTTTGAGTTTGTCAAGGCCTTGCCTATTTGGGAATAACTAAGGAATATATTTAAGTTTGATGAAAACATCAGTACCAAATTCGGTTCAGTTTAATGAAGATCGAACAATTGATCAGACGCTTAGGCCAACCACGTGGGATGAGTATGTGGGTCAAGAGAAAATTAAAGATAATCTTAAAGTAATTCTTGAGGCGGCCAAGAGACGCGGCGAGGCAGTGGATCATTTGCTTTTTTCCGGTCCAGCCGGACTTGGGAAAACTACCTTGGCTCTTTTGGTAGCAAAAGAAGCTGGGAGTCAGATGAAGGTGACGTCGGGTCCGGCCCTTGAGCGAGCCGGGGATTTAGCCGCGGTTTTAACTAATCTTCAGGAGGGCGAGGTGCTTTTTATAGATGAAGCCCATCGGATGAATCGGTTGATTGAGGAAGTTTTATATCCGGCCATGGAAAGCCGGAAATTGCATTTGATGATTGGTAAAGGCCCGAGCGCGCGAACGCTCACACTCGATTTGCCACCGTTTACTTTAATTGCGGCCACGACTCGAGAGAATTTACTCTCTGGGCCGCTTCGGTCTCGGTTCGGCGCGACTTTTCGCTTGAATTATTATGAGCTTCAAGATATTAAAGCGATTATTAATCGCTCGGCGACTATTTTGGGTTTAGAAATTTTACCGGAGGCAGCCCAGGTTTTGGCGCTGGCTTCACGGGCGACGCCGAGGGTGGCTAATCGATTACTTAAAAGAGCTCGGGATTATGCCGAAGTGCATGGCCAAGGAGTGGTAAACGGGGAGGTGGCGCTAGCAGCTCTTAAGCTTTTGGATATTGACGAGATGGGGCTTGAGCCGCAAGATCGGCGACTCTTAAAAATTATTATTGATAAATTTAACGGCGGGCCGGTGGGGTTAAATACTTTGGCTGCGGCTTTAAATGAAGATAAGGGAGTGGTGGAGGATATTTTTGAACCGTATTTGATGAGTATTGGATTTTTGCAACGTTCTTCGGCCGGACGATTGGTGATGCCGGCGGCCTATGAGCATCTCAAAACCAAAAAAGCCGATGGGCTTTTTTGATAATTAAAAGCGTAAAGATTAAAGTGTAAAATTTAGGTATCTCGCTCTAGCGGGATGATTTTATAGTTTTGAATTGTTATTTTACATTTTGATTTTTTAACTTTACATTTTAATGATGATTGTAATTAATGAGTGGTTGCCGAACCCGACCGGGAAAGATGCGGATGGCGAGTGGATTGAACTTTATAATAACGGAGTAAATTCGGTTAATTTAAGCGGCTGGCGGATTGAGTCGGGAAAAACAAAAGTGAATCTTCAGGGAATAATTAAGCCGGAAGGATATTTGGTTTTGAGGCGGCCAGAAGTTAAATTTACACTTAATAATACTGATGGGGAAGTTTCGCTTTTTGATAGTATAGGAAAATTGGTCGATCATCAGAATTTTTTTGGAGCAGCTCCGGAGGGCGAGAGTTTTGCTTTGAGTCAAGATGGGATGTTTGTTTTTACAGAACCGACTTTAGGTGGAGTGAATAAATTTACAAGAGAGACGGGACTTATCAATAATAGTTATCCAGTTCACGAGGCATTAAATCGTCAAACCAGTAATTTTGATTGGTTAGGATTAGTTTTAGGAGTGGCAGCGGTTTTAACCGGACTTATAATTTTTGCAACTAAAAGAAATGAAAATTTATCAAACTTATTCTTCGGACGAGACGAGAATTTTTGGCGATAAGTTAGTGTCAGGTGTTATGAGTCATGCGTCAGGTAGAAAAGGGGCGGTGGTGCTGGCGCTTTACGGGGATTTGGGAAGTGGGAAGACCACTTTTGCGCAAGGATTTTTGCGGGGGTTAGGGGTGCGACAACGAGTGAATAGCCCCACATTTGTTATATTTAAGCGATTTAAGATTCACGATTCACGATTCAAAAATATTTACCACATTGATTGCTACCGGATTAAGAAAGCTAAGGAGTTGGTTGATTTGGGCATTAAGGAAATTTTGGCGGAACCGAAAAATATTGTCTTAATTGAATGGCCGGAGAGGTTGCGGAGAATTTTGCCGAAAGAAGTTATTAAAATTTATTTTAAATATGGAAAAAAAGAAAATGAGAGAATTATTGGTCTACGGGATACTAATATGTATGAATATACGGATAAGAAATAAAATTTTTGAATTCGTTTTTTAATTTTTTTCCTTATATCCCTAATTCGCACGAATTAGGGATATAAGGAGGGGACCTATTTTAGGTTAGATTGATTTTAATTGTGGGGTGGTGCAATCGGATGTAGAAGATTGAAATAATTTTTTTGATTTTTTTGTTGGTCTAAGTTATAGAAATGCTACAGAATACGAATGATTACGGATATATGAATGAGGAATTAGAACTTGATTTTTAGGGTTGTTCTAGTTGTCGTGATCCTCACTGGGTTGTTTATGGTGTGGGTTAATGCTGTTTTGAGAGCAACTAAGAGCGGAGGGGTTATTGCAGCGGTAGTCATCGGTCCTAATGGGTCGATTTCAACCAGAAGTTTTTCAAAGACGATTGCGGTGAAGGCGCAAGACGACCTTCCGAAAGAATCAGAGGCGAAAGATTTTCTTGATTTTGGCAAAGCTGGCAAGCCGAGAAAGCTGCTAGGGAGAACTCGGGGCTCAAGAGGTATGGATACCCAGCACATTTCGAATTTTCTGATTGATTTGCCGTCGCCAGGTTTTTATTTGGTGGCCGATTTTCCAGAGAGAAGTCGGATTTTGATGTTTTTGCCGGATTTGGGAGGAGTGGTGATTGATGTTTGTCTGGATGATTTTTTTGAAATTGAAACGTCTTACGCAATCAGAACGAATGGTCGGTTAAAGAGGGTGGTTGATGCGGAGGTGGCGTTTTACATCAATCTTGATTCAATTCCGGACAAATGGTTCATGAGGGAAATCGAATCGCCGCTTGACCCGGATTGGCAGGATTATCTTATTCGGAAGGCACTCGAGAGAAATCCGAAGTGGCGACTGGATATAGAAATCAAGAAAAAGCCGACGGAGCAAGATCATGACCCGCAGTGGGACGGAGTATTTTTCTGGCGACAGCCGATTGACAGTTTTTTCGCTTGGAAATACTTGAAGACGCCGCTTAAGGATTGGACGAGGTTCAACTATTTCGGCCTATGGGTCGAAAAAGTTTGATGAGCGTTTCATTTAATTAGCTCTTCAAGGCAGATGTCTTGAGGAGCTTTTTTTGTGGTATGATTCAATAATGAATCCAGAGGAAATTAAATTAAGTCCTAAAAGCGAAGAATTTAATGCCAATATCGAAAAAATGAAAGGCAAGATATGGATTGAGATGAGCCGGAATGATCATGAAAGTATTGGAAGTTCTTTTGGAAAAGAGTTGGATGGGGATACAGGTTTAGATAAAAATATGAAATCACTTGAAGAGAGAATGACAGAGAGTCCAGATAAATCCGTCGGAAAATTAATGACCGATGAAGAAATTGATGAGTATCTAAACCATTTTGTTTCAGGTCTAAAAAGCGCGGAGGAAGATTTAAAGAATTCTAAAAACCGAGACGCATCTTTAAAAACACTAGAGGAGGTCAAGATAGAATACAGGAAGATTTTGGATTATTTAAGGAAGATTGGAAAATTGCCAAAAGCATACGAGGCGCGGGAAAACTGATTTTCCTTGTGGAGAGAATTTTTACGCTATTTAAAATTCTCTTCTTGAAGATGGGATTGCCTTAAAATTGATTTAAAAGTTCCAAACGGGATTTCTTTTCGATTGGCTGGAATGATGACTGTCAAAGTGGTAATCCCAAATTTCCTAAATTTAACATGACTGCCTTTTTGCGAGATAAAAACGAAGCCGCTTTTTTCTAGGATTCTTCTTGTTTTGTCGGATGAATAAAGTTTAGGCATACTGCAACCGTTCAGAGGAAACAGTTGGCTTTTCTATTTTGGGCAGATTTTTAGGAGAAAAATCTTCAAAGTAAAGTTCAAGAGCTTCGCGGAGGTTTTTTAGAGATTCGGCGCGGGTTTTGCCGAAACTAGAAATATCGACATTCAAACACTGGGAAACAAAATATTTACCTTCTTTCCAAGTGATGATTTTAAGATTGGTTTTAGCCATAACTTAATTCTATATTATATTATTGGATTAGTTTTATCAAATAATGCTAGTGAGGCCGGAAAATATGGGGTTTTGGTCCCTCACCCTTTTATTAAAGGGTGAGGGATTGACAGATTAGGAGTTTGTATGCTATAATTAAAGAGATAGATAGTTCTTTTGTATTAAAATACTTACTGGTTTTTGCCGTGGCACTTAGAGCATCTATTTAATCAGGTACTTTAAATGCTGCGGCAAAAAAGAGACCAAACAGAACGCAATGACGCGTTTGTTTAAATCCCTGCGGCAAAGGAGTTTTTATGTCTGGCATTTCAGTGGATCAGAGATTCGCGATGCTTGCGAAAATCGGCGAAAACATCGATTGGAACTCGCTCACAGTTGAGCAAGTTCAAGTTGGTGTCGTGGATGCGCAGAGAGCTGGAAAAGAAGCAACGGCTTTTATCCGAAATGGGTTTCGGGTTCAGGTCGGCGATTTCTTCTTGAACACCGGAGAACTCACAATCCCAATTCCGGCGCTTGCTCGTTTGAGCCTTGAGGAAATCCAGAAGAGATTTCGCGACATCAAAGGGATAGAGCGTGATACCTCGCCGACAGAAGTCGTAACCCTAAACCTCGCCACCATTCTTCGTTCTGACGAAGAAAGGGTGAATGGAGAGGAATACGAGCGACGGATAGCGTCGAAACTTGAAATTCTTTTTGGTCCCCAACAAGCTATTTGGCTGATGGAGCACCAGGACGAATTCCCAGCTCTCATGGCCCTTCTTGGAAAAATCTATATTGATTTTTCAGGAATGGTCGTGGTGGGCGAGGATGGTGGCCGGGACGTGTTTTGTCTCAATCGGCTCGGCAAGCGTTGGGACCTCGGTAGGGATTGGGTTAGCGGTGACTTCGGTCGGGGTGGCCGTCTCGCTCTCTCTAGTAAGTAGCAGTACTTTGATTCTTGTGGCTTTGGGTTTTCGCCCTTAGTCACTTGGACCCTTGGGATATTTTCCTTAGGGTCTTTTTTTTGATACTTTAATATTGGATAGTAGATTTTACGTCCGCGGCTACGGTTTCGGGCGGTCGAATTCCGCGATAGCATCAGTCAGAATAAGAGCGGGTACGCTTTCTCTTAGCGCGCGGTGCTATTCGCTTTATATTGCTGCTACTTAGTATGAAGATCTAGGGAATTAAAGATTCCGAATAAGATTCAACTCCAAGAATATTTCAAGGAGTGGTGGTTTAGGCGGGTTTTCATACATTCGTGGTGGACGAGGATGGTAACCGGAACGTGTTTTATCTCAATCAGAACGGTAAGCGTTGGGACCTCAATAGGAATTGGGTTAGCAATGACTTCAATCGGAATGGCCGTCTCGCTCTCTCTAGTAACTGGCGGCAATAAAGGAAATGTTCGGCGGCTAATTGTGGCTTGTGATTTGTCTAAGCCAACCGCCGAGCATTCTTCCGACTTCATTTAATTGCTCGGAAATTAAAATGTATTTTTTGGTGTCGAACGATTTAATTTCCCAAGCGATTTGAAGAAAAAATTTAGCAAGATCAATTTTTGTGGCCGCGCGTTCTATGTATGGTATTTTTTTGTTTTTTTCCAGGAAGCTGGCTATAAATATCGCTTCAATGGCATCGATTAGCGTAGAATCTATTTTCGCGCCGAGCGTGTAGCGGGCGTCTCTTAAGATATGGGGC
>CAYIOP010000006.1:0-50429 GCA_964365185.1 uncultured Candidatus Saccharibacteria bacterium
ATTAAAATTTTTCTTTTCTGCTTCTACAAAATATGGTTCGAGCCGATTGTTTTTCTCCGAGTTCTTTTATAGTTTTGATTCGTTCAGGCGGGTTTCAAGTTTTTCTTTGGCGGCAATTATTAAAATATCCAATGAACAAGAAAACTAAAAATATCGCAGGAGCTTTTGGAAAAAAGATAGCAAACTATTCCTTGCCCAAATCTTTTTTCATATCATCTAATTCTTTTCTCTCGCGTTCTCCGGCTTCACGCATTGTATCAAGCCACGCCTTAAGAGCTTCGCCGGATTTTCTCATGGCTTCATCCATTAACGGAGCCCATCGTTCGAGTACAATTTTTTCTGCTTCTGCTCTATCCGGTGTACTAGCAAGAACATTATCAATTTCTCGCATAATGCGATCTTCTTCGTCCATCGCTTCTTGCAACTCTCGATATTCTTGGTCTTCTAAATTTTCTGGAAATAATATTGCTTCCTTAGATTTCTTTTTCTCAAGAATTTCTATCGTTTCTTTTTCTCCTGCGATACCTGCTCTAGAAAACATCAAAGCGTCATGCTTTGGATCATCGGAAAATCCAGTTTCAATTAAGGCGGCTGCCTTTCTTTTTTCCTCGGCTTGTTCTAGAGAAATTCTGCCCGATTGTTCCATGGCAGAAAGTTCCTCGTTCAAAGCACAAAGAAATTCATCCTTTGGATTTTTATTTTCTTCTGGGGATGGCCCCATTTCAAATTTATTACTCATAGTGTTTTGGTTAAAAATTAGATTTTCGATTTTGATTAAAAAATTTTCTTCCCCCCAAATTATACTCCCGGCAAAACAAAATACAAAAGTGTAGCCCCTCGTCGATGACTCCTCGGGACTCAAAAAAATCTAAGCCCCGATTACGGGGCCAAGATTTTTTAATCGTGCGCAGAGTGAGAGTCGAACTCACGAGGCCTAATAGACAACAGATTTACAGTCTGCCCCCGCCCCCTACGGGTCTACCTGCGCTTAAAAACAATAATAGGGCTAATAAAACCCGATTTCAACCCACAATAATATCTCTATTGTATTACTACCGTATCTCACAATATTTTTTGATAATTGCTAATTGAAAATTGAAAATTTTTTTATTCCTCCTTCTCCTTCATATCCCTAAAAGCATTCATTGAACTCTCCGACTTACTACCACTCGAAGGAGCCACTTTTTTTAAATGTTCGCTTAAAATATTATCAATCTTAAGCAAAAAAACTTTTGTCTTTCTAAGCCACTTAGCCAAAAAACTGCTCAAAAAAAGATCGGCTTTCTCCGGCAATTCAGACACTAACCATCTCTCAAGTCGGCCCCGGCCATTTTCATATTTATCGATATTATCCTCCACTCTCGGCAAAGAACGAATCACCATATACAAAATCACCCCCAAAGCAATCATTAAAATATTCGTTAAAATAAATTGAACCATTACTTAATAATACTAAGCATTTTACGTTTTTGGTGCTTTACACTCTTCATTTTACGTTTTAAATTCTGCGTTTATATGTTTTGCGCTTTTCGTTTTTAGCTTTACGCTTTCTATATTTCCATCCTATAAAACTGATTCACTAAAACATTTTCGCCAACTTTAGCGATCACTTCTTGGACTAATTCCTTAACTGTTTGGCTCTCATCTCTAATATACGGCTGATTCATAAGTTCCTCCACATCTTTTGGAGCCGAAGCCGCAATCTGCATGGCGATTTCATGAGTTAATTTCTGAAACGGTTCCGAACGCACCACAAAATCCGTCTCCGCTCGAATATCTAAAAGCACGCCAATTCTCTCCGCATGCACATAAGAATAAATAAGTCCTGCTCCTGCCTCACGACCAGCTCTTTTTTGGACTTTAGCTAAACCTCTTTCTTTAATTAAAACGAGCGCCCGATCAAAATCTCCGCTCGCATCAGAAAGAGCGCGCTTACAGTCCATTACGCCAGCTCCCGAGACCTCTCTTAAATTTTGAATGTCCCCTGCTGAAACCCCCATAATTTTATCTTATGTTTTATCCGTTGCTATCGCAACTTTATCCTCTTCTTTGGTTTTAATCTCCACAGCTAAAACCGCGCTGGCTTTTTTGGCCTCCTCAATCGCCAAATCCAACTTGCTCAAAAACCACGTTACTGATTTTTTAGATTTATTATTCCCAACTATATAATAATCCAACATCTCCGGGTCGCTATCCACATTCGCAAAAGCCACCACCGGAATTTTGGCTCGCTTGGCCTCACGCACAGCAGTCGTATGCAAATTCGAATCAATCACCACCATCACATCTGGCAATCGCGTCAAATTTTCGAGCCCGCCCAAAAGTTCTTCCAGCCGATTAATCTCGGCCTCAAATTGAGCTTTTTCTTTTTTGGTGTATTTATCCAGCGCTCCAGATTTGGCGTCATTCCTCAATTTTTTTAAATATTCAACTCGGCTCATAATCACCTTGAAATTAGTGATTGTTCCCCCGAGCCAACGGTTAATCACAAAAGGATAATTGTATTTTTTAGCTAACTCGGTGATACCCTGAAACGCCGGTGGTTGAGTGCCAACCAAAAGCAAAAGTCCGCCAGCCCTAACTTTCACCTCCACAAACTCAAGAATTTTTTTGAGTCCGTCTAAAGTTTTTTCAAGATTAATAATTTCAATTCCACCGCGGTTGGTTAAAACATACGGCTTCATTTTAGGATAGGTTTTGCTTTTCCGCCGACCGTAAAAAACCCCGGCCTCAACCATTTCCTTGAATTCCTCTTGAGGAAATAAATCCTCTGATTTTCGATCGATGTTTTCTTCAGCCATATTTAAAATAAAACTAAAATCACCACTAATAAGTAGCCACGCCATTATAAACTAGAAAAAAAGATAAGTAAACCCCTGAGCTAATTAAAAAACAGGCATTCAACCGGGCCCTCATGGATTGGCTGTTTTGGTACAATACCAGATGTCCTCACTGGTCGATTGGCCTGATTTCACCCTTGAGGTATATCGTGAACCAACTGCCTGCCGCAGAGTTTCATATGTGCTGGACGAGTACATAATTTTGACAAAAAAATATCTACGGTTTATAATTTAACTAGCACAAATAGCCAACCTTAAGGAGGTGGTTTCATTGCTTATATTGACTCGAAGATTGGGCGAATCCATCACCATTGGTGATAACATCAAAGTCACCGTGCTCGGCATCTATGGCCGCCAGGTTCGACTTGGAATCGACGCCCCACTCAAAGTGGTAGTTCACCGAGAAGAGATTTACGTCAAAATCCAGAACGAAAACCGCCAGGCCACACAAACAGCAGGCAAAAAAGACCTGATGTCCGTGGTTAACATGCTCAAAAACAAGTTTCGCAGGACTCCTCCACTACAACCAAACGCGACGTCACAAGGGTAGGCAATAATGTGTACGTTTAATACAGCTCAAATAAAGACCAAGCTATTTACTCCAAATACTTTGGTCTTTTTTATTTCCTATAGTAAATAAAAAGCCCGCACCTTTTGGTACGAGCTATAAAATCTAAAAACGAATGTCTACGCGAAATAAGGTTTTCTTTCTCTCTCTCGTTTTGGTGGTTTTGAAAATTGAGGCCTCGGTCTAAACTGCTGCTCAATCTGCTTAGCCCTTTCTGAAACTGCGTCCGAAACAAATACAAAATCACCAACTTTAATCTCTCGGGGTGGACGACGCTTAACTCTAATTGTGCAGGTATCGCCCGGCTTAGCGACATTAGTGCGCATCTGCTTAATTTCAATCGAACTAACCCCTACAGAAATCTCATCTGTAGAATTTTTCGGATTTCGAAAAGTAAGTTTTTTGTGAGGAGAAAAACCATTCTCTTTCACCTCAATCCCTAGATAACCACCGTGCTTTCCGGGAAAAACCTCGAAAACTTGGCCAACAGGGACAAGATTGCCTTTAGTGGCCATACACACCTCCTGTGATTTAAAGTTTTTCAACACAAAACAGAACTTGTTGCTAATATCTTTTATACTTCATTTTTATCCATTCGTCAATTACGCAGTGATAAAAATAAATTTTCCAAAATATAAAAACCCGCATTTTTCAATACGGGTTTTGCCAGTGTACCAGCAGCACTTACTCGTTTAAAAAGCCAGTTTATCAACCAAAGGATTTGTTGAACGGATTCACTCGAAATGCGGCATTATACATCTCTACCAACCCGGCCGCGCGTTAGAGAAAACTAAATAAGCGAAATCCTTTCTTAAATGACAGCAATTTCTCAATTGATCTCTGATCAATAATAAAGTTTCTCGCATTTGAGTAAGTGAAACACGCGACTCCCCTTTTGCTAAAAAAATACTAATTTAAAATAAAGAAATAATCAACTCTAAACAAGTTATTAGTTATGTGTTATATATCACACAATCACTCCTCCCCCTAGCATAACGCCATCATCTAAATAGAACACCGCCGACTGCCCGGCTGCCACAAACCGCTGCGGCTCATCAAAAATTAACTTTAAGGTTTGCGATTTGCGATTTGCCTGCCCACCGTAGCCTTGACGAAGGAGGACGATTTGCTGAATTTTTGCCTTCGCCAACGGTTGCCGATACCTCACCCTTGCCATCACTTTAATTTCCTCATTATTCATAATTCTTAATTTATAATTCTCATTTATGAAATTCACGCCCGTAAGCTCGACCTCCTGACGAGTCAAACTTTCATCTCCACTTCGAGCGACCGTCACCGTGTTAGTCACCACATCTTTAGCGGCAACGTAGAGTGGCTTATGCAATTTCACTCCTTTTTGGTGTTTTAAATTTCCTATTCCGCTTCTCTGCCCAATCGTATAAAAATGCGCGCCGTTATGCTCTCCTAATTTCTCACCCGCCACGCTTAAAACCTCGCCCCTTTTCTCCGGCAAATATTCTTTCAAAAAACCTCCCATCGTCACCTTGCCCAAAAAACAAATTCCCTGCGAATCTTTTTTCTCCGCCGTTGCAAGTCCCGCCTTTCTCGCCATCTCTCGCACCTCACTCTTTAGATAATCCCCAATCGGAAAAAGACAATGCTTAAGCTGCTCTTGAGTTAAAGTCCACAAAAAATACGATTGATCCTTTCCCTTATCCTTCCCTTCAAAAAGTGAAAATTCGGAAAAATTATTCTTAAGGGAACTCTCGGACTCGGCCACAGCTTGGTCCTCCTTTTCAAGGAGGTGTGGCCGAGGAGAGTGTAAGTGGGCTCGCGTCGCCGGAACGCGAGAACCACTGGTCCCGAAAGGATGATTTTTCCGAATTTTCACATAATGCCCCGTCGCCACATGAGTCCCTCCTTCCTTAAGCGCTTTATCCAAAAATAAACCAAATTTAATCTCTCGATTACACTCCACATCCGGATTCGGCGTCAAACCTTGTCGATAACCTTCAATCATATATCCCACCACTCGCCGTTTATACTCTTCTTCAAAATCCCAAACGTAGAATGGAATCCCGATTTTATCCGCCACTTGTTTAGCATCCCAAGCATCCCTTCCCGCGCAACCATCAATGTTATAGCAGCGCATAAAAACCCCGGTCACATCATAACCTTGGTTTTTCAAAAGTAGGGTTGTCACAGAAGAATCAACTCCGCCCGACATCCCCACGAAGACTTTTTCCTTAACTCCCATAGTAAAAAATAATAAAACAAAAATGAAAATCTGACAATAACTAAAACAAAATCGAAAAAAGAGTTAAAATATAAACATCAAAACCTTAATGAAAATCAAAAACTTTCAAAAGCTAGGTCTAAATAATCTTCGCAAAGATGCTCTTAAGATTGCCGAATCGGGTCTGGAAGCGATTGATACCAAAAAAATTATTCTAGAGAAAATTAAACTCCAAAAAAATACACTGCTTATCAATCAAAAAACATTTTCACTCAAAGACATAAAAAATATTTATGTGGTCGCCATCGGCAAATGTGCTGGCGACGCCGCGCTGGCCCTAGAAAAAGTTTTGGGCAAAAAAATTAAGGCCGGCATCGCTTTGGATGTCAAAAAAATTTCTGGCCTTAAAATCATTAAGCCGCTTGTCGGTTCTCATCCTCTGCCTAGTCAAAAAAACATTGACTCCTCAATCAAAATTATTAATCTCATCAAAAATCTCGTCTACGATGATTTAATAATTTTTGCGATCTCTGGCGGCGGCTCAACTCTACTTTGCATTCCCGAGAGTCGGAATGGCACCTACGAAGACGAAGCATTAATCGATAAGAAATTGATGGACTCCGGCGCCACGATTGATGAATTAAACACTGTTCGAAAACATCTCTCACGGGCTCGCGGCGGCTACTTAGCCAAATACGCCTATCCGGCCAAGTCCATCGCTTTAATTTTCTCCGATGTGGCAGGCAACAATCCCGAATTCGTCGCCTCTGGCCCCACTGTCAAAGACACAACAACCGTAAGAAACGCTCTAAAAATTTTAAATAAATACAACATTCAAAAGGTCTGCCCGATTGAAGGTTGCGGTCTAATTGAAACGCCTAAAAACAATTTATTTTTTAAAAATGTTTCCAATTTAATTTTTGTCTCCAATCAAATAGCGTTAGACGCTATGGCCAAAACCGCAAAAAAATTAAATTATCGAGTCAAAATTTGTACCTCCTGTCTAAAAGGCGAAGCTCGCGAAGTCGGCGCCAAAATCGCGGCTGAAATCAATCGCGCCAAACCCAAAACCGTTTTGATTTACGGCGGAGAAACCACGGTTAACGTAAAAAACAAAAATGGCAAAGGCGGCCGCAATATGGAGCTGGCCCTATCGGCTCTAAATCGCTTAAAGGAAAATACCTTGGTTTTCTCGCTCGCTTCCGACGGCCGCGACGACACCGAGCTCGCCGGCGCCATTTGTGATAAAATTACATCGCTAAAGGCCGAGAAGTTAAAATTAAAAACCTTGAAATATCTAGCCGAAAACAATTCTTATCCGTTCTTCAAAAAAGTCGGCGATTATATCGTAACCGGCCCGACCAGTTCCAATGTTTCTGATTTAGTAATCGCCATCAAGGAATAAAATTCGTATCATTTCCTCCGAAGGAGGATCCTCCTCTGGAGGACGTATACATTTGTATATTCATATTATATTTAAACCTCAATAATCTAACTTTATAAATTTATGAAAAAATTAGTCGTTCTAATGGATTCTGTAGGTATTAAAGATGTCGCCGAAGTCGGCGGTAAAAACGCTTCGCTTGGTGAAATGCTTCAAACCCTAAAACCCAAAGGAATTAATATCCCCAGCGGTTTTATCGTCACTGCCACCGCCTATCAATATTTTCTAAAATCCACCGGCCTTCAAAAATTTATTAAAGACGCGCTACGTGGCCTAGACACCAAAAATTTAAAAGACCTCTCTCAAAAAGCCAAACTGGTGCGCGAAACTATCAAGGAAAAAGAATTTCCAACTGAACTAAAACGTGAAATTATTAAATTTTACAAACAGATGGAGAAAAAGTATGGGACTAATGTGGATGTGGCTGTTCGCTCATCCGCCACGGCCGAAGATCTCCCTGGCGCTTCTTTTGCCGGTGAACACGAAACTTACTTAGGCATCCGCGGCACCGACGAACTAATGAAAGCCGTTCGCGCCGCCATGGCCTCTCTTTTTACTGATCGCGCAATTTCTTACCGAGTTGATAAGGGCTTTGACCATTTCAAAATTTCACTCTCAGTCGGCGTTCAAAAAATGGTTCGCTCGGACTTAGGCTCCTCGGGCGTCATGTTCACGCTCGACACCGAATCCGGTTTTAAAGATGTGGTTCTAATCAACGCTGTCTGGGGCTTGGGCGAAATGATTGTTCAAGGCAAAGTCACGCCCGATGAATTTCTGGTCTGGAAAAAAAATACAGGGCTCCCCATTATCAGCAAGCGTCTCCAAATCAAAGAACAAAAAATGATTTATTCCCATCACCCCTCGGGCATCAAAGCCACCAAAATCATTTCCACCACGCCCAAAGAAAAACATTCGTTTGTCATCTCCGACGCGGAGGTTAAAAAACTGGCGGAGTGGGGCGTTTTAATCGAAAACCACTACACGAAGAAATATAAAAAATGGACACCGATGGATATGGAGTGGGCCAAAGACGGCCGGACCGGCGAACTTTTTATTGTCCAGGCCCGACCCGAAACCATCCACGCGCTTCGTGATTTCTCAAAAGTCCGAGAATACATTCGTCTTGAGCAAGGCAAAGCCATAGTGGAAGGCGCCTCGGTGGGCTCTAAAATCGCCACTGGCAAGGCACGCGTAATTTTGGATGTCAAAGGCGTGGGTGAATTTAAAAAAGGCGAAGTGCTTGTAACTGATATGACCGACCCGGACTGGGAACCAATTATGAAAATCGCCGCGGCCATTGTAACCGACAAAGGCGGCCGCACCTCGCATGCCGCCATAGTGAGCCGCGAACTTGGCATTCCTTGCATTGTCGGCTCCCTCGAAGCCACCAGAAAAATCAAAACCGGCCAGATAATTACGGTTGATACTTCCGGTTCGTCCGGCGTTGTCTTTAACCGCGCCTTGAAATTTAAAGTTGTAGATCACGACATCAAAAAACTCCCCAAACCCAAAACCCACATTATGGTCAATATCGCCACCCCGGACACGGCCTTTGAAAAATCATTTCTGCCAGCCAAAGGCGTGGGGTTGGCCCGAGAAGAATTTATTATTGCCTCGGTCATCGGCATCCACCCGCTCGCCCTGCTCAATTATTCAAAAATGAAAGGTAAGACCAAACAAGAAATTGACCGCCGCTCTTTTGGGTGGAAAAACAAAACCCAATTCTATGTTGATAACTTGGCCTATGGCATCGCTAAAATCTGCGTCGCCTTCCACCCTTACCCGGTACTCGTTCGATTTTCTGATTTCAAAACCAATGAATATCGAACGCTTGTCGGCGGCGAACTCTATGAACCCCAAGAAGAAAATCCGATGATCGGCTGGCGCGGCGCCTCCCGCTATTATGATGAAAAATTCAAAGCTGCTTTTCGGCTGGAATGTCTGGCAATTAAAAAAGTCCGCGAAGAAATGGGACTAAGCAATGCCATCCCGATGGTTCCCTTCTGCCGCACGGTTGAAGAAGGCAAAAAAGTAATTGAACTAATGGCAAAATTCGGCCTCAAACGTGAATCCCCTAAATCTAAGTATTCAACCTCTAACCTGCAAATATACGTCATGTGCGAAATTCCTTCCAATATTTTACTGGCGGATGAATTTTTGGAAATTTTTGACGGTATGTCTATTGGTTCAAACGACCTAACCCAACTTACTTTAGGCCTCGACCGCGACGCCGGCACCCTAACCCATATCGGCAACGAAAATAATCCGGCAGTTAAAAAATTAATTGCCGAAATTGTAAAAATTTGCAAAACTAAAAAGAAATATATTGGCATCTGCGGCCAGGGCCCCTCGGACCATCCGGACTTTGCCAAATTTTTGGTTGAAGCCGGCATTGAAAGCATGTCCTTAAACCCCGACACGGTAGTATCCACCACCATCGCCATCGCCGAAACCGAGAAAAAACTCAAAACTCGGCATATTTAGATTTTGTAATATTTAGATATTCTATATTTATATATTTTGATATTTAAATATATAAATTTATGAAGCATGGCCTCTATCCAGAAATTCGAAGATTTAATTTGCTGGCAAAAAGCCAGAGAACTCACCAAAGAAATATACAAATCCCTCAAAGATTGCAGGGACTTTGGATTCAAAGATCAAATCCAACGCGCCTGTGTTTCAGTAATGAGCAACATTGCTGAAGGTTTTGAACGAGGCACAACTGCCGAATTTATAAACTATCTCTATATCGCCAAGGGCTCAGCCGGCGAAGTTAGAAGCCAACTCTACACCGCTCTCGACGCCGGCTATTTAAATATTGAAACTTTTAAATCTTTAAATAATTTAGTGGTCGAATGCTCTCGTCTTATTCAAAGTTTTTCAGAAAAAGTGAAAGGTGGCTCTCGTCGCGGATTACAATTTAAACACGTTCCAAAAACTAATCCGGACAAAGAAATTTTGAAGAACTTCCCCGATATCTACCGCCGTACCTTCGGCGAAGATCCCTAAATCTTTAAATATTTTGTATATTTGAATTTTTAAATGTTTTCTATATACATTATAATTATCTTGCATTTATTAGTATAACTGAATTATGAAAAACTTCGCTTCAAAATTCATGGACATCATGATCGGGATAGTTCTCGGTCTCGGCTTTCAATGGTGGACTGAACTCAAAGAACCGTGGCAATATATTGCTTTTATTTTCATCTATATCTCTATTATTGACTATTGGATAGATACTTCCTCCGCGCTAAAAAAATATCCTCCAAAAAAAGAGCTGGATTTAATGATAGATGTCGCCATTATGTTCACTCTCTTTCTTTTAATTTATTCCTCACTAAAAACAATACCCTACTTAATGATTACGTTTATTGTTTTTAGATTTTTTGATTCATTCTGGATTGTTCGAAAAATTCACGAACATGCAACTAATATGGCCGACAAACACGTATTTAATATTTGGTTAAAATTTAACGCAACTGATATTCTCGTTGCCGGCGTCTTAATTACTGCTTCCTATAACCAAATCCTAACGTCTTTATACGCCCTAATAATCTTTATAATCTTTAGAGTCAGTTCCAGAATTATTGCCAGTTTACGTTACAAAAAAATCTACTTTGCTTAGACACTATATTATTATAGTATATTCCTACTAGATCTTTAATCTAAATCCCCAATTTTATTATATAATTACCCTAAATATCCGCCCTATATTTAGAAGATTAGTATCGCTTATTTATATGAAAACCCACTTCTATACCGTCAAACCTTGGGAAAAAGAATATCTTGAATCCAAAATCAAGGAGTTAGGACTTCCGCTTGAAACCGAATATTTTGATAACCACCTAGACAAAGACCACCTACCCTCTGACGCGAGCGCCGAAATCATCTCGGTTTTTGTAGGCTCTGAAGTTGATAAAACGGTCTTAGATATTTTTCCCAATCTCAAATTCCTCGCCACCCGTTCCACTGGCTACGACCATATTGATATTACCGAAACAAAAAAACGCGGCCTGCCGGTCGCTTATGTCCCGGCCTACGGCGAAAACACGGTGGCTGAATTCACTTTTGGCCTGATTCTCGCACTCTCACGAAAAATTTATCAGTCCTGCGACCAAATCCGAGAATCAGGAAGTTTCGCGCTCGAGGGCCTTCAGGGTTTTGACCTTAAAGGAAAAACTTTAGGCGTTTTAGGCACTGGCCGCATTGGCAAACATGTCATCAGAATGGCCAAGGGTTTTGAAATGAATGTCATTGCTTATGACCCTTATCCAGACGAAAAATATAGCCAAGAGGCCGAGTTCAAATATTTTCCATTTGAAGAAATCTTAAAACAAAGTGATATCATCACCATCCACGTCCCTTATCTAAAAGAAACTCATCACCTAATCAATTCTGAAACTATTAAACTAATAAAAAAGGGCGCCTATCTAGTGAACACCTCTCGCGGCCCAATTGTTGAAACCGAAGCCCTGGTTAAAGCCCTAAAAAGCGGCGACTTGGGCGGCGCGGGCTTGGATGTTTTGGAAGAAGAAGGAGTGATAAACGACGAACTTGATTTTATCGTAAGCGGCCACCCCGAAGAGCATAATTTAAAAACCGTGCTCGCCAACCATGTTTTAATTGATATGCCCAATGTGATTGTCACACCTCACAATGCTTTTAACACCAAAGAAGCCCTTCAGAGAATCCTCGACACCACCCTCGAAAACATCAAAAATTTTATTGCCGACGCTCCGAATAATTTAGTGAAATAGATGAACGCGGAAACCAAGAAGTGTGCGAATTGTCAATCTGAATTCATAATCGAACCGGACGACTTTAGTTATTACCAAAAAATTGGAGTACTGCCGCCAAAAATGTGTCCGCCCTGCCGCGCTCAAAGACGCTTGGCTTTTAGAAATGAACGGTCTTTTTATAAACGCCCGTGCGACAAATGCAAAAAAGAGGTGGTCTCAATGTATAGCCCGAACAAACCCGACACTGTTTGGTGTCACGATTGCTGGTTTGCCGATGATTGGGACCCAAAAGATTATGGCCTAAACTACGACTCAGAAAAACCTTTTTTTGAGCAATTTAAAAAACTTTGGGAGGTAATTCCCAAAGTTTCACTAATCCATATCCGCAACATTAATTCCGAATATTTAAATATCTCCGCCGACAGCAAAGATTGTTATATGATTATCGAATCATCCAGCAATGAAAACTGCGTTCATTGCTACTGGATTCAGGTCTGCAAAGATTTGGTTGATGTTTCGTTCTCTCATCAAACCCAACTCTCCTATGAATCCGACGATTGCTATAACTGTTATAAACTTTTTTACTCCAAAGGCTGCCATGATTCCCGCGAAAGTTATTTTATGCTCGACTGTAAAAACTGCTCAAATTGTATCGGCTGCGTAAATTTGCGCAGCAAGCAATATCATATTTTCAATCAACCCTTCTCAAAAGAAGAATACGAAAACTTTTTAAAATCCGCTCATCTTGATACTCATAGCGGCGTCCAAAAACTCCGAGAGGAATTTGAAAAATTTATGGCCATGCAACCCAGAAAATTCGCTGAAAACGTAAATGCCACAAACTCAACCGGCAACTATATTAAAAACGCCAAAAACTGCCGCCGGTGTTTCCACGCCTACGAAGCCGAAGATTGCGCCTACAGCGTCCACGTTTGGCGAGACGCCAAGGACTGCATGGATTGCGACACCTCTGGCCGCCAGTCCGAACTCATCTACAACTCAACCAACACCGGCCTTGTGGGTTCTAATTGTATTTGCTGTTCTCTTTGTTGGGGAAATAATTTCTTAACCTATTGTCTCTACTGCTACGATTCCAACAACTGTTTTGGTTCCGTGGGCTTACGTAAACAAAAATACTGCATTCTAAATAAACAATACGAAGAAAAAGAATACCACGAACTAAAAAATAAAATCATAAACGATATGAAAGCAGCCGGCGAATATGGAGATTACTATCCTCCCGCTTTAAGCGCCTTCGGCTACAACGAGGCCTGCGTCCAAGATCAATTCCCTCTAACCAAAGAAGAAGCGCTCCAGCAAGGTTTTAAATGGGAAGATTCCCCGCGTGGAACTTTTGGAAAAGAAACAATTCAGTGGAAAAATATTCCCGATTCCATCAATGAAATAAATAATCTCGATATTCCAAAACAAATTTTTGCCTGTGCCTTGTGCGCCAAAAACTATTTAATTATTCAAAGAGAAATGGAATTCTACAAACAACTCCAAATTCCCCTGCCCCGACTTTGTCCCGACTGCCGCCACGAAAGAAGATTTAAGGCCCGCGGCCCAAACCGACTTTGGCATCGGAAGTGTGAATGCATGAAATTAACTGATGACAATAAACTAACAACTAATAATAAATATCAAAACACCGCCACTCATTCCCACGGCGAAAATCCCTGCCCTAATGAATTTGAAACCTCCTACGCCCCGGACCGCTCCGAAATTGTGTACTGTGAATCGTGTTACAATTCCGAAGTTCTCTAAATAAAACACGATCCATCTCGAGAGAAGTAAAAGGACGAAAATTGTTATAAAAAAATGTCGGCACTGTAATTAACAGACCGACATTATTATTTTGCTAAGAGAGAATCACTTCTTCTCTAAAATAGCTTTACAAATCACAAGCGCAAAAATTCCGATTGCAAAGAGTCCAAAAAGCACCCCAAACCCGACTCCATTCCCAAATTCAGCTCCTAAAATCCCACTACCAATCCCCGCACAAAAAAACCTGCGACAAACAATTTAGTCATAAATTTCTCCTCTCAAGGAAGGTTTAAAACCACCCGAATTCGCTCTTTAGGCCCATCAAATAAGTGAATTTGATGGGCTCCAGTGAAAGACATGATGCCGAAGACAAAAGTGATTTGGCCTCCAAAAGAAGCAATATCGTCCTTGCCGTCAAAAAATAGATTTTCGCTCTCAACACCAAGAGCAAAAACTTTTGGCACGACCCAGTACTTGCCCTCAATATAAACCAGGGCCTCGTCCTCGCCCCCTCTCGCTGGATTAACCCACTCAAGGTTACTCCAGAATCTAATCGGAGCGAATTGGTCACACTCAAATCTCACATCAAAAAGTGGTGTGGCCTTTTTGTTTTGCACAAAGCTACCAATCATCACCTCAAGCGACCAATGGCCAATTTTTTTCGCTGGTCCAATAGTAATAAGCCACTTATTGCTATTGTCAGCAACATTTGGCCGAATAAACCACCCGGCCACCCCAACGCCATGACCAACTTGCCTCACGCTATGAAGCAAAAGTTTAATGCCAGTGTCAGCCAAAAGATGACCGAAACTTGAGAAAAAAATGAGTGAAATCAGCCACAGAATTCTTTTAAACATAAACCCTCCAAAAAAGTTAACAAAGTACTAATTTAACTGGCCATATTGTAATAGATAAAATCGTCTGCGTCAAGTCGAAATAAAAACTTAGAATTGCTATAATTTAAAAAACATCGCCTATGAAAATAAAATCCATCAAAGCTCAAGCTGAACTTGATTCGCGCGGCGAGTGGACTATCTCGGTTAATTTAAAACTCCAAAACGGCCTTGAAGCCGTCGCCTCTGTTCCCCAAGGCAAAAGCCGCGGCTCAAATGAAGCGGTTTACGTCAAACCCCAAACCGCGATTAAAAATATTTCCAAAATAATTGAACCGGGCCTAAAAGGCATCCATGTTGGCAATCAAAATCATCTGGATTGGATTTTAAACAAACTTGATGGCACGGAAAATAAATCTCGTCTTGGCGCCAACGCCACCTTGGGCGTCTCGGTTGCGGCTGCCAAAGCTGCGGCCCTCTCGCGCGGCCTGCCGCTTTGGAAATACATCGCTCATCTCCTAAATTACAAACGCAGCCGCGATGAATTCCCACGCCTTTTTATAAACGTCATAAACGGCGGACTACACACAGAAAACAACCTTGATTTTCAAGAATATTTAATTATTCCAAAATCCAAAAATATCGCCGAGGCAATCAAAATTGGCTTGGAATTTTATAAAAAACTGGGTGAGTATCTTGCCAAACACTTTGGCCGCGGCCAAACCGGCCTGGGCGACGAAGGCGGTTTTGCACCCAACCTAAAAAATAATATTGAACCATTCCAAATTATGGCCCATGTCGCCAAAACAAACCATCTTCAAAACAAAATCCAATTTGGCCTTGATGCCGCGGCCAGTAATATTAAAAAACCTCCTTCGAAACTTTGGGCGTTATATAAAATAATGATTCAAAAATATAATCTTTTTTATCTCGAAGACCCATTTCCCGAAAATGAATTTAACTACTTTACATTTTTTACGCATAAATTTGAAAAAAAAGTTTGGGTTGCTGGCGATGATTTAACCACCACCAATCTTAAACTAATGAGAAAAGCTCACGACCGGAAATCAATCAACTCAATCATCATTAAACCCAATCAGATTGGCACCCTAACTCAAACTCTCGAAGCCATTGAACAAGCCAAAAAATGGGGTTGGAAAATTGTCGTCTCTCATAGGAGCGGCGAAACCGAAGACGACTTTATCGCTGACCTAGCTTATGGCAGTTATGCCTATGGCCTCAAACTTGGCGCCCCCGCAAGAGGCGAACGCATCGCTAAATATAACCGCTTACTTGAAATCGATCGGGAAAATTAAATCATTTCGCCCTTTCGTAAATTTTCGTAATTTCACAACTATGTTTATCGTTTTTACTGGTAATGGCAAAGGCAAAACCACTGCGTCTTTAGGCCAGGCTCTACGAACCATCGGCGACGGCCGCCGAGTTTTAATGGTTCAATTTATCAAAGGCCCTTGGAAATCCGGAGAGGACTCATCTTACAAAAAACTCTCTCCTTATCTTAAAATCGTCAAAAAAGGCAAGGGCTTTGTGGGAATTTTAGGCGACAAACTCCCCCGCTCGGTCCATAAAAAAGCTGCTAAAGACGCCATCAAATACGCCAAGCGTGAAGTGGCTACTGGCCTCTGGCAAATGTTGATTATGGACGAGATCAACAATGCCTTAAAATTAAAACTCATCACCCTAAAAGACGCGCTCGGACTCTTAAATTTTGCTAAGGACAAAGTTCAAGATATAATTTTTACAGGCCGAGACGCGCCTAAAAAATTCATTCAACTAGCTGATCTGGTCACGGAAATGAAAGAAATCAAACACCCTTATCTAAAAGGTGTCAAAGCCAAGAAAGGACTGGAATACTGAATTATTTTCCTCCGAAGGCGGATAGTTAACCTAATTATTCTAAAAAAATAATAATTAAACAAATACAATAATGAAAAAAATCTTTCAAAAACTCGGTGGCCTAAAATATATCATTGTATTAGTCGCGGGAGTTTTGCTCCGTCTCCTGCCTTTTAAAGCGCCAAACCTCGAACCAGTTATGGCCTCTGTCATGCCTTTTGCAAAAAAAAACGGCTACGTAAGCGGCTTTATTTTTGGCTTTTTAAGCATGGTTTTATTTGATCTTGTAGATAGCGAGGTTGGACCCTGGACTTGGGGCACAGGAATTGTTTATGGTTTAATCGGCGCTTTCGCCTATTCCTTTTTTAAAAACAAATCTCCTCGCCCGATTAACTTTCTGACCTACTCAATTATGGGCACTCTTTTATATGACGCCCTAACTGGACTCACACTCGGTCCAATTTTCTTTAATCAAACTTTTATGTCGGCCCTAATGGGACAAATCCCTTTTACTGCCATTCATCTTTTGGGCAACAGCGTACTTGCCCTATCTTTAAGCCCTCTACTTTATCGCTGGCTGGCAACCAACCCAAAACTAGAAACCAAAATTTTAATTAGCCAAACCAATCAAAGCCAAACTCAAAAAATCGTTTCATAAAGATGAAATTTAAAATTGCTATTTTAGGAGCCGGCGCCATCGGCCAAGTTTTAGCTCAAACATTTCGAAAAAATAAACATCGAGTGGAATTATGGGATATCAATCCTAAAATCCATTCCCAGCAAAAAAATCTAGAAAAAATTATTGCCGAGGCACAGTTTATTTTTCTTTGCTTTCCTTCATCCGGTATTCTCGAAACAATAAAAAAAATTACCCCGTTCATAAAAAAGGAAACTATTATCATCTCGCTGGCTAAAGGCATTGCAAAAAATTACGCAAAACCCATCAACCAAATCCTAAAAGAAAATTTAAAGCCCAGTCAACCCTTTGCTCTTTTAGTTGGGCCATTTCTGGCCGTAGAAATCAAAAACCGCCTGCCGGCTTTAGGAGTAATCGCCACCAAGCACAAAAAAACTTTCGCTCAAATAAAAAAATTGTTTGAGAAAACAAAAATCTATCTCGGCTATACTAACGACGTAGCGGGCGCTGCTCTCGCCTCCTCACTTAAGAACATCTACGCCATTCTCTTGGGTATTGTTGATGGCCTGCACTTAGGCAACAACGCCAAAGGATATCTCGCTGCCAAAGCTGCCGAAGAAATGATGATAATTTTAAGAATTCTCCGAACAAAGACCACTACTGCTTTAGGACCAGCCGGTTTGGGTGATTTAATCGCCACTAGTTTTAGCCCTTATTCCAGGAACCGCAATGTTGGCGAAATTATCGGCAAAACTGGCAAATCCAGCATCAAAAGCGAGGGATTTCGCTCGATTGTTTTTTTTAGGAAAACATTAAAAAAACACATCTCATCCCTTCCCCTCCTTCAAGCCCTATCTAAAATCATTATCAAAAAATCCAATCCCAGAAAAACTCTTGAGTCATTAATTAAAAAATCGCATTTTTAACTCTTTTTTTGCTTTAAAAATATGCTATACTCTAAATTGAAATACTAGAATTCTAAAATGAACCAAAAAAATTTCCAGCTCTACTTTTTTTTGACGGTTGTGGCCATTCTTCTTTTTATCGTTGGCTGGATGTTTCTGCCTTTCTTAAATTCTATTGTTATCGCCACCACGCTGGCTGTCCTTTTCGAACCACTTCATAGAAAATTCTTAAAACTAACTCGCGGCCAAAAAAGCGTTGCCTCATTGGCCACCATCTTAGCTATCCTAATTATTGTTTTTGTTCCGATTACTTTTATTGGCATTGAGATTTTTGATCAAGCCCAGAATCTTTATCTCAAAATTACCGAGACTAATACTAAACTCAACCCTCTAAGTCGAATTGAAAATCTGGTTGAAAAAAAACTTGAAAATCTTTTTCCGGAAATAAAGTTTTCGTTAAATATCGATGAAACCGTTAAGGCATTTTTCAAATGGTTCACTCAAAATATCGGCCCCATCTTCACCGGCTTAGCCAGTGTTTTAACTAGTTTCCTTTTAAGCTTGCTGGCTCTATATTATTTAATGAAGGACGGCGCAAAACTTAAAGATGCGATTTTTAAATTTAGTCCCCTGCCAGACAATCATAACGAAGACATCTTATCAAAACTTAAAATCGCCATCACCTCGGTTATCCGAGGCAACATCACCGTAGCTATTGTTCAAGGTATCTTAGCCGGTATTGGTTTTACGATTTTTGGAGTGCCCAACGCCGCTCTTTGGGGATTTATCACCGTTATCGCTGCTTTAGTCCCAATCGTGGGAACCGCCTTAATATTAACCCCGATTATAATTTATCTTTTCGCTTTTGATACCCTTTTCTCTGCGATTGGACTTCTGGCCTGGGGAATTCTTGCAGTTGGCTTAATTGATAACTTCCTGGGACCAAAACTTATCCAACGCCACATGCAAATTCATAACTTCCTAATTCTTCTAAGTGTCTTGGGTGGTATCAGTTTATTTGGAGCAATTGGCTTTTTAATCGGTCCCCTCTTTTTAGCTCTTCTCTCGGCTTTACTCAAAATTTATCCAGCTTTTGTCACTCATAAAGACGACTAACAAAATATCGGTATCTTCCAAAAAAATTTTGTAAGTAATTTTCTGACTTAGGTCATTTGCATCCTCATTAAAACAAACAGGCAAACAGAGCGGCACGGATTTTAGGGGTGTTTCGCAGCCCGGCGGGGCGAGAAGCAGCGCTGCTCCAGCAGGAGCAGACAGCGACCCCTAAAATTCGTACCATTCTGAGATTTTTCAATAGGAAGAAAATTATTTACAAAATCTTAAGTTACGCCTTCTCCACTCGTTCTGCATATTCGCCGGTTTCGGTATTTACCCGAACAACATCGCCCTCGTTCACAAATAAAGGAACCGAAATCTTGGCTCCGGTTTCAAGCTCTACCATTTTTGTTCCGCCTTGAGCTGTGTTGCCTCTGATTGCCGGTGGCGACTCAGCAACTTTAAGTTCAACCTTAATTGGCAATTTAATTCCAATAACCTTCTCGCCAAAAACCAGGATATTTATCGACATCCCTTGTTTTAAAAATCTAACCCCATCCCCCACTGCTTCTTCGGTTAAAAAAAATCTGGCTCCAGGATTTTTAGAATCATGAAACCACGCCTGTCCCCGATTATAATAAATAAAAATCGCGTCTTTTTTATTGATTTCAGCTTCTTCAAAATTATCGCTGGGCTGAAAATTCCGATCCACAATTTTACTAGTTGTTAGATTTTTAATTTTTGTCTGAACCACCGCCTTCCTCTGTTGCATCCGCAAAAAATGGGACTCCAAAACCTCGTAAGGGTCGCCGTCCATCACAAAAAATATTCCTTTTCTTAAATCTGTATAAGAAAGCATGAAATTGAATTTTTATTATAATTTAAAATAAAAAAATAGTCGAGAGCTCGAGTCCCTCGACTACTGCGCCTCCTAGCTAACTTATCCTTGCGGTTCAGTATCACCAAGAAGCTGATTTCTCAGGAACTGCCTGAATTGTATATCTCACCTCAAAAAAGTCAAGCAAAAACCGCTCTCGATAAAATCGGAGCGGTTTTTGTGGTTTACCGAAAATCGGAGTTAAAACCCTCCTCTATCCATCGAAGGCCGGTCTACTCGAGGCGGACGTGAACCGCCTTCTGGCTCTTCAATCTTTAAATTAACCCGGGCATTATTTTTGATGCCGACGATTCTAAGTAGCGAACGGATTGATTTTGCAGTCGCTCCTTGTCGGCCCACAACCTGCCCCATGTCTAAAGAATTTACCCTAAGCGAAAGCAGTACTCCCATTTCATCCACCTTGCGATCAACCTTCACGTCATCGGGATGATCAACGAGGGCTTTAACGAGAAACTCTAAAAAATCTTGATCAGGAATTTGAGTCATTACTTACTAATTCTGATTTACTTTAATAACTATCGACCTTTCAACCAGACAAAATTTTCATCTGGCTTTATTTTGAAAATTATGACGGAATTTATAAAAAAAGCAAGCGCCGTACTAAAATTTGGATATTTATTTAAACTTTAGTTTTCCAAATTTCTAGTATCGAGGTCAACCTCTGAACTAATTAACTGGCACTAACTTCTTCTGTCTTTAGTTCTACTTTTTCTCCTTCATTTAAAACCGCGCCCGACGCCACTTCAACTTTAACTTCCAAAGAAGGGTTCTCTTTAGCTTTTTCCCCGCTCTTATGAATTTTCATTTTTATCGGAATTTTCTTTTCATTAATAACTCCGTTTTTAACCAATAAATTATGGACTGTCACCGTTGCTTTCGCGCCCAAAGAAAGCCAATGCTTAACTCTCTCCGCCTTAAAACCATGTTTCTTGGTAAAAACATTATAAGAACCCAAGTCCTCAATCGGCGGACCATTCAATTTAGAACGCCCATTGGCCACCACTAACCGATAGCTCGGCTGGGCTTTGCGTCCAATTCTTTGTAATCTAAGCACTGTCATTAAGGTGGAATATAGCAAAGAAGCCAATAAAAAACAAGAGGCCTCAAATCTTAAAAAGGTGAGTTAAACAGCGGGAGGATTATCCACCGGCGGCTGATTACCTCGCTCAAGAATTTCTTTTATTTTTCGGACCGTCTCTTCTAAATCCGCTGTTTTCTCCAAAAAGTCCTCCATCCCGAGTTCACGGCTAACATTTCTATGATCACCCGAGATTGCTGGCCATGGTTCCCGAAGATTAGTTAAAAATGCAACTTTCAAATCTTTAGTGGCAGGATTCTGTTTTATATTTAAAGCAATATCCGTTCCTGTTGCCCCTCCGGGCATAAAAATATCCATTAAAATCAAATCTGGCAGTAACTCAACGGATTTTTTAATCGCCTCTTCCTCATTTTTAGCTGTGGCCACATCATAACCAACCGTCTTAAGTTTGGTCGAAAAAATATCTCGAAAATCCTCTTCATCATCAACAACCAAAATTAAGGGCTTAGCTCTCATTATGTTATTTAATTATGGTTATTATGATTTAAAAACCTGACTACTCGCTGAATAATTTCGCTTATATCCTCAGTTTTTCGAATATAATCATGCGCTCCAATTTCTTTAGAAAAATGCACGTCTGCTCCCACCATTTCCGCCGCCGGATCGCCGTAATTGGTAAGAAAAATAACTTTTAAGCTCTTAGTTTCTTCATCATCTTTTAATTTCATCACTGCTCCCGCTCCATTTAAATGAGGCATTTCCATATCCATTAAAATCAAATCTGGCTTGGTGGCTTTGGCTTTCTGATATCCATCTTCACCATCAACCGCTGTCTCAACTTTATATCCCGCTTTTTCTAAGGCCGTCGAAAAAATGTCCCTAAAATTGGCCTCATCATCAACTATTAAAATTAAAGGTGGATTATTCATGAATTCCATGATACTATGATAACCAAAATTAAGCAAAAAATTATCCCCATAGCCGAAAATGAACAAAATTATTATTGAAATCCGAGCTGGTGCCGGCGGCGACGAAGCCGCTATTTTTGCCGGCGACTTAACTCGGATGTATCAACGTTATTCCATTAAAAGGAACTGGAGCTTCCATATTTTGGACTCCAATCAAACCTCACTCGACGGCTACAAATCGCTGGTTGCCGAAATCTCCGGTGACGCCTGTTATGACGAATTAAAACAAGAATCTGGTGTTCATCGAGTTCAACGCGTTCCCAAAACCGAAAAATCCGGCCGGGTTCACACCTCCACCGCCTCAGTAGCCATTCTTCCGCTTGTCGAAGCCAAAGAGGTAGAAATCAAAGATAGTGACATTGAAGCCACCTTCTCTCGCGCTGGCGGACCCGGCGGACAAAACGTCAACAAAGTCGAAACCGCGGTTAGAATCTTGCATAAACCAAGCGGCATTGTTGTCTCTTGTAGAGAGGAAAGATCTCAACATGCCAATCGAGAAAAAGCCATGACTGTTTTACGAGCCAAACTCTATGAAATTCAAAAACAAAAAGAATTCGGTGATATAGATAGCTCCAGAAGAGAACAAATCGGCTCGGCCGATCGCTCGGAAAAAATCCGCACCTATAATTTCCCGGATGACCGCATCACCGACCATCGCATCGGTAAAAAATTCTCAAGAATAGAAGATATTTTAAATGGCAACTTAGACCCAATAATCAAAGCGTTTAGAAAACAAATCTAAATCCCTTGCAAATTTTCTCTACCTCCACTAAACTGAAAGCTGGTGTACTACCTACACCTTTCATAATCCTCTTACCTGGGTTCGACCTGACTTCTTCCATCGAGTCGCGCCATAAACCCTGAGATGTAAAATCTCTTGAAAATTGAACATCTCTAAAATTGCTGGTTTAGGAATAACTCTCTGAAAGCAAGAGTTGTTATCCCCGCAATAACCAGTCAATAATAATCAAGATGGAAATGTCCGCAGCGCGAAAGTACTGCGGGCTTTTTTATCCCCAAAATATAGAAAGTATCTTAAAATAAAAAATACCCGCAAGTAACGTCGCAAAATTTTAGGACCTAGAGAGGACACTCCAATCCAAAAAATATTGCTTAGTTGCCTTCGGGAACTTAAACCTAGTAGCGCAAACTGCTGTTTGTGCTGACTGAAAATAACTCTATCAAATTCAAAATAAAAAGCAACTCCTCATCTTTGAGAAATTGCTTTTGGATCAATGGATGTCATCCTACCAATCTGGAGAAAATAATAACTCATCATCAGTTTCATCCTCTTCTGATGGAACTGACCCATAATAACTCATATTCATATCTCCCTCCTCCTAGAAATACTAAAATCAAGATAAAACAAAGCTCAAGAATAATCAAGCGCGAACCAACGCCACTCCAACTCCCACCCCCACTTTTACCACAAATACCATTTTAAAATAATTCTATTTTTTCTTCCTAAATTTAGAATCAATTAATTTATAAAAAGTTATTACAAAATAAGGAATTATGAATATAAATAAATATTCCTCAATCGGCATAAGTCCAATCTTAATATACCTAATACCCCCCCCTAGGAAAAGACCAATGACCTCTCCAAATCGCGAAATGATCCCACAATATTCCGAAAATCAAAAACGCCGCCACAAATTCCAATCTTTCCTTTCGACTATGATAAAGATGAAAGTGATGCCTTTTTTCAACTAACAAAGTAATCAGCAAAATCAACAACAGAACTAAAAAATATTCCGGATTCATAAACTTTAATTTATTCTACAACACCGCGTCAAATTCTTCACTGTCACCTACAAACTATCACCTATAACCTCATCATAGCCCCAAAACCTCCGCTGTCTGCTTAATAAACCCAAGCGCCACTGGCGCTGGCAACAAACTCACTGATTCCACGCCATCGTCATCCGAAATTACCCACGGCTCCTCTAGCACCTCGATTTTCCCACCCGCCTCTTTTTTATAACTATACATTGGCGTCACCTCATACGGTTCCACATAATCCCACGCCACATCTTTCGGAATTGAATTTCTAAGCTTCACCTGCGGCAAACCCTTTAAATTTAAAAGCTGTCTAAAAATCTTATCATCTAATTCCAATCTGTCCCGAATCGGTTCAATCCCCAATTCATCGCCTTCTTTCGTCACCATCCGCGCTTTATTGCAGCTGGGATTATCACACATCAAATAAAACTCGCCTGTTTTTTCATCCTGCCCCACAAACGCTGTAGGCGCGAGTTTCAAACTCCGAGGCGTTTTGCAGATCGGGCAAATCACCCTAGCTTTAATCCGCGCGTCAATCACTGTTTCCGGCACACTTATAAAAACCAAAAAATCCGGGTCCTCTCTATAACCCAAAACCTGTTTTAACATCAGCGAATAACCAATCTGGTCTAACGCTCGAGGAAATCCATCAATAAAAACCGCCTGCCTTGGCCGCCGCGAAATTTCGTATTGAAGCAAAGCCACAATGAGTTCTGAAGAAACCAAAGATTTTGTGTCCCGACCTAAAATAATATCTTCCACCTGCTCAAGCGAATGAAATCCGCGATAATTTTTTGTGAGCGATTCCATCAGTTCTTTTTTTCCCTCGCCGATCTCAATCGCTTTATGCACGTCTCTAACTACGTCTCCCACCGAAATATGCCCAACTCTATCTTTTCCCACCGCTTCCATAAAAAGTTTGGAGTAAGTCCCTTTGCCGGAATTTTTCTTACCCAACAAAAATGCGAGAAATGTATCTTTCTCTAAATATTTTCTTAGCTTCTCAATCTCCGGTCCGGCCTTAGCCGCAAAATACCGCGCCCTCTCCTCCGGGTCATTCAAATTAAACTTCTCCGTTACTTCGCTTACTTTTGTCTTAAAAATTGGAAAATCCACGCCTTTCATTTTTTTATTTATTCATCAAAAAAATTACGACCAGTCTTATATGCTTCCAAATAAGTTGTCAGCACTTTAAAAAGCGGCGAAGGTAATTTATCTAAATCATACCAATCCCATCCCTCGCTTCTATCTGGCTCCATTAGTTTAGCATCTCCGCTTTCCCAATCTGCCACCAACCCAATATCCACATAGTGTTTAGGCGGATAATCTTTTAAATTCAGCAGTCGCAAAAATTTTACGTTTTTTATCTCAATTCCGGCCTCTTCTCTAACCTCTCTTTTTGCCGCCTCCACAATCGATTCCATATATTCTAAATGTCCTCCGGGCCAGCCGTATTCCCCATCACCATGCGAACCCTTACGTTTACCCAAAAGAACTTTCCCATCTTTTAAAACCATCACACCTAAACCCACCTTAGGATATTGTTTCTCAAAATTTTCCACTTTTTTATTTACCCGACAAATTTGAATTAAATTCTACCAAAAGATTATAGCTAGATCAAATAAAAAAATCCTCCGCCACAAAACTCTTCAGCCCCGTTTACTTCAATCTAATTTTTGTTTAATTTAAGAAAATTCTATCCCGCTTTTTCTAGCAACCATCACTAATTCCCTATGAGAACTATCCGCTATATTAACTGCAACTTTTTCACTTATAGAAAGTGGTAATGTTACATTCTTACTAATCTTTATCACCGGAAATACATCTAATCGTTGCGCGACTTGCAGGGGAGGAATATAAGTCGGCATATATGGAATTAACTTTTTAGGAACTTCAAAGTATGTTCTAACAGCATCATTAACCATTTCCATTAATTCTGAAAAACTCCTTCCTTCGGTAAAAATTCCAGGAAAAGTATGAATTTGAGCTAAAAAATCTCCGTTCTCTGCGCGGCTAATACTCACCTTAATTGAGCTGGGAAATAGAGCCCTTAGTTTATTTATTTTCCTTATTTCTTCCTTTTTCATCTAACTAAATTATAGCGTATCTCTTATAAAATTCAACAGCGCAAATAATTAAAATCCTTATTTTACAACCCTCCGCGCCACTCTCTTTTACACCGATAACTCACAAAAATTACTTTCCGAAACCACGATTCCAATCTAGCCACAAGAAAATTATATTTCTGTTTGGCGCGCCTATGAAATCGCCATTTCTATTATTTCGAACAAGCCCCGCCTTTGGCGGGTCGATCGAACATCTATAACTTTAATAATTTATTCCACCTTTTCTGATTTCTCCTCCGTGAAATTATCGAAAGCTAAGGGATTAATCAAAGATTTCAAATATTCTGGAAACTCCTTCTGATGTACCTTATCACTCTGAAAATGATTCACTTTAAAAAAACCTTCCATCTCATCGATAGATTCAAATACTAGCGATGGCTGCATTCGAATTTGAATGTTTCTACCACTAATTCCCTCTAATTTTCTTTCCATTTTATTTTTAAATTCCGACGACTCAAAATAAGCTCTTATCTCATTCTCAATTGTTTTACGCGTAGCATCATCTAATTGAATAGAATAATCAAAACGTAAATCCTTCATATATTCTGAAATAAACTCCTCAATCCTCTGATCCAAGGTCGCTCGGTAATGCTCTATGCGGCGATCAATAAATTCAAGACACTTATCGCCTACTTGGTTAGCAACATCAAGTGTTTTTCTATCATTCTCGTCAGACACACCGTTAATTTGAACGATTTCCTTAAGTTTCTCATATGCAAATTTTAACTCATCAAACTGCGGATATTTTTCAGCTAAAAATTCTTGTGAATCCACACTTTCCGAAAAATTCAATCCTTTATAAACAAATCCATATAATTTAGAAACAACAGATTTATCTTTGACACCTACAATTTCACGCATCTTCCCCTTTGGAAAATTAATAATATTCCAAAGAATCGTTCCGCCTTCCCCTTTTACAAAATCTAAAGCCTCTGATTGTAAGTTCAGCATCTTTTGCTCTTTATCTTCCTGCTCCAAGCCGCCAGCGCCAATAGTCACCTCCCCACCTTTTTCTATTAATTCTTCACTAGATGAACCCTCACTTGAACCTGGAACTTTCTCAAAATTCATAACCTTATTTTAACAAAAAGTGTAAAAAAATCAATAAAAAAGCCCCTACCTGATCAGATGATCGGGTAGGGGGTAAATGATCTATATATGCATCAGCCTTTGAAGACCCTGGCAACCGAAGGAGCGTGTTCGATACCTTCTTCGCCTTTGAAGAATTCCTCTTCCCATGGAAGGTTGAATAACCTCCCACCAATCAAACCACCAATAGTGGCTTTACGAGTGTTGTTGTACAGCTTGACCGCAGCGTTGTAGGTAGTTCGCTGGTCGAAAATGGTTTGTTCAGTGGTATTCAACTGAGCCATTAGGTCACTGAACAAGGAATCACCCTTTATTTCGGGATACGCCTCAGCGACTGCGTTGACAAATGACCCGATTGATTTGCCAACTTCTTTAGCCACTTTTTCAAGCGCACTGACCGTAGCCTGACCAAGCATATTAGACGCTTCTTCGCTAACTTGGACGACCTGTCGCCGCAGATTGATGACCTTTTCTAAGGTCGTCTCTTGGCGACTCATAAAACTGTCAACCGCTACGACTAGATTCGGCACTAGATCAAAGCGACGCTGATACGCATTCCTCACCTGTGCGAACGTATTCCGCACTACCTGCTGGAAATTAATCAGGTTTTTATATCCGCCCCATATAAGAGCGATGCCAATACCGATCGCGACCGGTATTCCAATCAGAATGACTAATGAAAACATGGTTTCTCCCTTCTCCTACACCTTCCCCGTACCAGTATGGTCGGGGTTGACCGGAGTTGAGTTTGAGGTTTGTTAATAACTGATGATCCGGGTAAAAAAGAGTATCCACCCAACAGTGAACGCAACGACCGCGACAATGGCGGTCTTCAATGTCCGGCTACGCTTCCGAGCCAGAAAAATCATTGGCCACACCGGTACGAAGAGTACCAAGTATGCTGCTGCTAAACCCGCTCTGATGGAATACATTTCCCATCCGAACTTGAGTTCAAAACAAGCGAGAGCGGCAGGATAGCCTATCACCTTCTCTGCCTGGAAGAACGGTGTATCCACCCAATCGGGCAGACTGTTGCTAGCCCTCCACGGTGGTAGAACGATGAGTAGCGTCGGCACTGCCCATATGAAAATGAGCGATGCGATTAACGCGATTAACATGACTTTAAACATGTTTTCTCCCTTCTCCTGCGCCTTCCCTAAATCCAACATGGTTCAGGGTTGACCGGAGTTGAGTTATTGGTTGATGACAGGCCTAGAGACCTGCGTTAACTGCTTGATTCACGCGAAGAGCGAAGCCAGCTAGCCGATCCTCCCCGACTTGTTCGCGGAATTTGCGATGTCCTTGGAAGAGTCTGATGATTTGAGCAATGAGGCTCGGATCATCGTGAATGAAAAGAGGAATGTGCTTCGTTGGATCCGGCAAAGACGCATAATACAGAAGCATCTGAACTGCGAGCTGATACGTTTGCTGATTCAATGTGCTTTTGATCGCCAGTTGTGCTGCCTCAAACAGATTGTCTTCTGTCAGAGGAAATATCGCGTAAATGCGACATCCGTGGAGCCAAATACCCTGATGAGAGGGGAATTGGCCACCTTCGAAATCAGCGATTTTCACCGGCCGGATTTTACTTTCAGCAATTCCAGCAACACAGTTTTTCCAGAGCTGCCACCAACTGCCAAGCTCGTCCCAGCGAATGTTTACCTGCACATTCACCATGGGAGGAATGGGTCGACCCATTCCCATCGCGATGAGTTTTCCTTCGCCATCATCATGGTAATGTCTAGTGTCATTTTCCCAGTCAAAAAAGATTGGGGTGACACCTTGAAATCCATCTCTCTGTTCCTCAATCGAAATGACGCCACGTTGTGGATCAAATGACCCATGCGCTTTGTCTAGAATGAGAAAATGCGCTGATTTTGACATATGGTTCCTACATACGTTTCATGTTCTATCCCCTTGCCCTGCGCCTTCCCTACACTATGTAGAGTTGACCGGGTTTGAGTGAACATGACTGTCTATGACTTACACAGGCAGTCCTTTAAAAACAGTCAATTTTCAAAGGCCTGCCTGCGAAGTGTTTATCAAAGAACTCTCAATTACTCACGCATTATAGCATATAATATTCATTTTAGTCAATAGAGCAAAAAACCTATATCTTCCAACCCTTCCCGACTACCACCAACCCAGAGCTTAAGTTTTTATTTTAGGAAGTTATCGGACGAAGGCCAAAGCTTGGCCTCCGCTAAAGCGGAGTTTGGCCGAGGAGATGCAGGCGCGATTCAATCGCTGGAATTGAATCGACGCCGGTTCCTAAAACAAAAACTTAAGCAATCACTTCAACTTTAATCCAAGTTCATCCACCCCGTTAAAAATCACGCCCGCGCGCGAGCGCGCCCCGGAGGGGCCTCAGGGCGAGCTATTTCTAACGGGGCTTTTTCTTCTTAATTTCTAATCCTAATTCACTTATCTGATCTGCGCTAACACTAGCCGGCGCCCCCATCATCAAGTCCCGCCCGTCACCGGTCTTCGGAAACGCAATCACCTCGCGGATATTGGGCTCGCCCGTTGCAATCATTACAAACCGATCAATCCCCGGCGCAATACCGCCATGTGGCGGCGCCCCATAACCAAACGCTTCGATCATATGCCCAAATTTTTCTTTAATTTCTTTTTCTTTCAAACCTAACGCCTCAAAAACTTGCTTTTGAATTTCCGGTTTATTAATCCGAATACTCCCGCTCGCCATTTCATATCCGTTCAAAACAAAATCATACGAATCCGCCCGCACCTTTTCGTACTCCCCTTTTTCCATTAACGCCAAATCTTTTTCTTTCACCATTGTGAAAGGATGATGCGCACTCGTCCATTTTTTATCTCCCGCCGACCCAGACCCACTCTTTTCGAACATCGGAAAATCCACCACAAACACAAAAGCTAATTCTTTAAGGTCTTTTTTATCTTTTCGCAAATCCGGCTTGTCTGTGCCGTATTTTTTTATCGCCTCATCATAAGTAATTCTAGGAAATGGCGTAGTGGTAATTTTATGCTCTGGTAAAATTTCTTTAACTAATTTTATGTAAAGTTCTTCCACTAACGCCAAAATTTCCTCCTGCGAAACAAAACTCATCTCTAAATCCAACTGGGTAAACTCCGGCTGCCTATCCCCTCGCGTATCTTCATCTCGAAAACACCGCGCAATCTGAAAGTATCGCTCGAGTCCCGCCACCATCAAAAGCTGTTTATACTGCTGGGGCGACTGCGGCAAAGCGTAAAAATTTCCTTTCTCTGTTCTTGACGGCACCAAATAATCCCGCGCTCCCTCCGGCGTTGATTTGGTTAGAACTGGCGTTTCAATTTCCACAAAATCTCGTTCGCTCAAAAAATCCCGCATATACTTCACGACTTTGTGCCGCAAAATTAAATTATTTTTTAGCCGCTCTCGCCGCAAATCCAAGTACCGATATTTCATTCGTGTCTCCTCATTGATTTCATAGCCATCGGTATCAAGTGGCATGGGTAATTCCACCGCCTCGTTTAAAATCTCCAAACCCGTGGCTTGAATTTCATAAGCGCCGGTTGGAATTTTTTCATTTATCAATTTCTCCGGCCGCTTGGCTACTTTACCCAAAACTTTGACCACGTATTCCAAACGCAAATCTCCGGCCTCTTTTACCTCCGGACCAAATACTATCTGAACAATCCCACTCCTATCTCGCAAATCAATAAAAACCAACTTCCCATGATCTCGTCTAAAATGCACCCAGCCACACAACTCAACCTCCTCCTCAACTTTTTTTATTATTTCTTTTATTGATGTACGCATTTACTTTTTAATAAAACGGGCTTTGTTTTAAAATCGTAAGTAACTTTATTATTTTCCGCGGCTATAAAACCGAAACGGGCACGGTTCCCGCCTTAGCGGGAGAGTGAAGGTTTTATGCCAGTGAAGTCGCACGCTGGGCGGCCAAACGGTAGAAAAACAATAAAGTTACTACGATATCCACTTTTCAATATTGAAAAACTGCTATAAAATTATATGGTAATGCTTACTTTCGAGCAAATGCTCATTAATTTGATAATCGCTTTGGTTTTAGGCGCCTTAATCGGCGTTGAACGGGAATTCGCGGGCAAAGAAGCCGGCATCCGGACTTCCATGCTTGTCTCAGGCGGCGCCGCTATTTTTTCTATGATCGCCTTATCCCTACCCTACTTTTTAACCCAAAACTCCCCCGAAAATCTAAATGAAGTTATCGCCAGAAACAGCGGCTTTCTAGCCATCATCGCTAATATCGTGGTTGGCATTGGTTTTTTAGGCGCCGGCATTATTATTAAATACAAAAACCATGTTCACGGCCTAACCACCGCGGCTGATATCTGGATGACTTCGGCTATTGGTGTCTTGGTTGGCATCGGCTTAATCCAATTCGCAGTTGCCTCCGCCATTCTTGTATCTGGTTTACTTTACCTAATGCGCAAAATAAGAATTTCAGAAAAAATTGACAAGGACTTCCCCGGCAAAGACGACGACTAAAATTAGATTTATATATTCCGAATCCCACTGCGAAAGGAAGCGACCAAAATTAAAAAACAGCCAGAGAAAATATTCTCCGACTGTTATTTGATGAAATACCACTTCATCACTTAAGGGCAAACCTGTATTCTAAAGAAATCCAAACCGCAACCGGTTGCTTATTTTGCATTGCCGGTTTCCATTTGGTCTGCTTAGCCACAACTAATGCTGCCTCTTCAAACCCAGCGTTAGCGCCTGATTCCTTTAAAATTTTAGCATCCTTAACATCCCCATTTTTGTCAACCAACATTCTTATCCACACCGATCCCTCGATACCTGCTTTCTGCGCGATTTCAGGATAATTTGGTTTGACAAATTTGATATTTACCGGCAATTCCTCCACTGCCACAAACTCATCCGAGTCAGGAAAAAACTCTTTAGTATTCGGACTTTGAAAAACCAGGCTGTCACCTTCTCCAATATCAACAGGAGAAGGTATATTAGCAAAATCTTCCTGCGAAACCACCAAAAAATCCTCAACCACTTCCTTATCTGGCGCTGCCTCAGGAAGAGTGAATTTGGGCAGGACAATATCCCGAGATACCTTAATCTGCGTTGGTTTAATAGCTACCGATGGTGGCGCCCCAAGCTCGGAAATATCCCTGATTATCAAAGTAGGAACGTTCACCACCTCCGCTCCCAAAATCGCCTTGATAATAAGGATGATGACAAATATCAAAACGACCGCGCCAAGCACCAATCCAAAAGCACTGGCGAAATTTTTTTGATAACTGCTTTTTAACTCCCAAGCTCCAATGAGCGATCTCTTCCCTAGAATTGCTACCGTATTCATAAAAAATCTATCTCCTCTCTAATCTAGTTATGAATTTCCAATTAACAAAAAGTTCATTCCCACAATATTCTATTGTCAAAATACCCCTTTACTATCTTAAATATCCCACATTTAAAACTATTTAGCAATATAAAATCTCCATTTTCTCCTCGCCCAATACAAACCCGCGTAACCCACACCCACCCGCGCGCCTCTTTTGATTCTTAATTCATGCACACCCTTCGCAGCTTTAATGAAGTAGGAATTCTTAATTCTATTTCTATCCTCAAGCCAAAGTCCTGATTTTCTAGTTGCCACCAAACCATTCAATTTTTTATTAATTCTTAAAAATTTGGTTAATTTAGCTGGCCCGTCTAAGTTTTTACTTTTGTAAAAATTTTGTCGGGCCGGTCCACTCAAAACCGCCTTCAGCTCGCCGGAGCTATCAATAGCAGAGACAGCCCTAATAAGTACCGCCGCCGGATAATCTCTTTCACGAGTGACGATATTTAACATCCAGTGCATGCCGTAGGTAAAATAAACATACCAACGCCCCGCCTCACCAAACATCGGCTCATTTCTTTTAGTTTTGCCTCGACTCGCATGCGACGCCTTATCGTTAAATCCATCATACGCCTCAACTTCAGTAATCATTAAAACAATCTCCCGCTGGTTGATTCTCCGAACTAAAAATTTTCCCAATAAATCTTTGGCAACTTTCTCTGTTGGCCTCTCAAAAAATTTTTTACCCAACATTTTTTTCATGTCTCTATCATAACAAAATACCCCGGCTTTCGCCGGGGCATCTTGAGCAACTAATAAACCGGATTCTGTATTCCGCTAAAAAACGGAATTGATAATCATTTATCTGGGCCCTTGATTTCTCGCGGGCTCTATGCGGCACTCCCCGCCATAGGCGGGGCACGGCCTTGCACCCGAGTAAGGATTTAGCCGTTTCACCTCTGTTTTTTTATCCTTATCACAGAGTTAGACCAACTAGCTTAGGATTGGGTCTTCTTAACTCTTTCGAATCAAGACGTCACTGCTCGCACCTCTACGCTTACGCGCGACGGCTGTTAGCCGCTACCTTTTTAAATATTGGTTTCCCAATAAGTGAGTGTCCGGATTTTCCTCCCCGCCAAAGCAGGGCAATTATCTAAGTTACCAAAATAATTCTATCCTAAAATAAAAATTAGTCAAATTTACTAAAAAATTCTGTAAACAACTCCACTATTTACACCCACACTCGCAAGAACCATCGGATTTTTCATGTTTATGCCCGCAACGCGAACATTTTTTTAAGTCCGTTAGGTGATTATGCTCGGTGTGCATCCCGCAGGCGCAATGGCACGCGTGGCAATCCTTATTTTTATCCTCCATAAGATGCCAAAAAATTACTTGATTCCCAAAAAATCAGCCACCCGGTCTCTGTCAAAACCCACCACAATCTTGCCGCCAATATCAATTACCGGCACCCCAAGCTGGCCGGACTTATGAACCATTTCTTCTCGCGCTTTCATGTCAAGCGCCACATCTTTCTCTTCATATTCCACTCCCTTCTCCTTAAAAAAGGCCTTAGCCATTTTGCAGTAAACGCAAGTTGACGTTGAATAAATTATTACTTTAGTCATTACTCCTATTTTACTTCCATATTTTTGTATTCGTCAAGAAGCGCGGAACCTTAATTTTTGTCACTCCCCTATCCCAAAGAATTTAACGCCTGATTAACCAACCAATCCGCCCGTTTATTCTCTTCACGAGGAATATATTTAAACTCCACTTTCTTAAAATCCAGCTGCAAATTCCACGCCTCTAAAAAAAGTGGCTGGAGTTCCGGCTCTTTAATTTTATATTCACCGTTTAATTGTTTCACTATAAGCTCACTGTCCATCCGCACCTCAATTTCTGCCTCACGAGCTTTTGCTTTACCAATTAAATGTTTAACTTTTTTAAGCGCAAAAACAACCGCCATATATTCAGCCTGATTATTAGTCCTCTCCCCTAAATACTCAGAATATTCTTTATCACCCACAACTACTCCAATTGCTGAAGGGCCGGGATTACCACGAGAACCGCCATCGGTATAAATAACAAGTTTTTTATCAGAAAATAATTTATTAGATTTAACCATATTAATATTTATATTATAACCGATAACTTTTTGAGATTAAAAAGCATCTAAACCAAAATTAGAAAATGGAAAATTTTTTGATTTTGCGCGGCTATGAGGCCGAGCGGGCATGGTTTCCGGCTCTGCCGGAAGAGCGAGGCCGAATACCAATAAGTCCCGTCGCTGGAGGGACGAATGGTAGCAAAAATAAAAAAATTTCCATTTCTTACCCGAAAAAATTATAGAATTAAAATTTTCCATCATTTATTTTGCAAAAATTCAATCAATTCTTTCACAATCACGAACCCCTGCTCCCTAGATTTGATTCCCGCAATCCCCGCCGCCCGCCTATGTCCGCCGCCACCATATTTACTTTTCAAATAACGGCCAAGATCAATTCTAGAGGATTCTTTTTGCCAAGGATTTCCGCCAACCGATATCCTGAAATGCCCTTTGTCTTCCATAAACGTAATCACGTAGCGAACGCCAGGATAAAGGTAATGGGGCGCGAACCTAACCCGAATCACTTTACTTTGAGTCAAATCCAAAAAAACCACCCTGTCATATACCTGAAGATTCTCTTGAGCGTACAAAACGCCCCTCCGAATCTTTTCCCGCTCTTTTTTCAAAACCACCTTAACTCTCTTTAATTTCAATATCTCCTCGACTGATTTCTCACTCATCATTCGAATTAACCACTCCAAAGAGTCGCCTCCGCCCGAGGCCTGTTCAATAAAAACGTCTAGCTTAAGCCCAGGTTTTTCTAACTCAATGGTCTCTTTTGCCGAAGCGTATTCCGCCGCGTCAACTACATCTGCCCAAAAAACCAACTCCCGAATTTTTTTAGAGGCCCGATAACCAAATTTCTTTGTGAGTACATCTAAAACCAAACCCGCGCAGGATTTAAATTTAAAGTTTAAGTGATAATATTGAGTGGGCTTAAATTTTTTTCTCCATTCATCTTTAATAAAAGTCGTGGAATGATGGTCAAAAAAAAATTTGGCCCGAGGGTGGAAATAAAAATCAAAAATCGCTGTTGGATTTTTTGAACCTCGAACCATCTTATCCCAATTTTTTGCCATCCAGTGGTCTACTGGGTAAAAATTAGCAATATCGTCGCCTTGTTTTTTTAAAAAATCCAAAAAAACCGCTGCCGAAACCCGGCCATCCATATCATTGTGAAAATAAACATCATAACGCATATAATAATTAATCTAATTATTCTAATTGACCTAATTAATCTAATCAATATCCAAAGCTTTAATACCCGGAAGTTTTTTATTCGCCAAAAATTCTAGCATTGCTCCCCCGCCGGTGGAAACAAAACTAAACTTTTTATCCAATTTGTGTTTCTTCAAAAACATTACTGTCTCTCCTCCCCCGACCAAGGAAAAACACTTTTTATTTTTCGCGACTGCTCTTGCCACCGCCAGCGTTCCCCGCCGAAAATTTTTATCTTCCATTAAACCGAGCGGCCCGTTCCAAATTACTGTTCCCGCTCGCCCAATCTCCTTGGCAAACAGTTTTTCGGTTTCTAGCCCAATGTCTAAAATTTTCTTACCCCTTATCCGAAAATCAACCGGTAAAACTATATTTTTATAACGCGCGATTGAGGCGTAGTGATTTTTGTTTTTCAAATCTGCCACCGATTCTCCAATATTGAGTCCTCGCGCCGCTAAAATAGTGTTCGCCACCGCTCCACCTAAAATTATCCGATTGGCTTTGCCGTGAAAATTTTTCAAAATTTCCACCTTGTCGCTCGGTTTTCCTCCACCCACTACCAAAACTAGAGGTTTTTTGGGATTTCTCATCACATGAGACAAATTCTTCATTTCTGCCTCAAGTCCCAACCCAGCGTAACTCGGCAAAAACCGAGTAATTGCCGCCACTGAAGCATCTTTCCGGTGAGAAATGGCAAAGCCATCATTCACAAAAAAATTGCCTAAACCAGCCAATTTTTTAGCTAAAACCGGACTATTCTGATATTCCTCTTTCAAAAACCGAATATTCTCCAAAACAAAAACCGAACCCGTAGGAGATTTATCTAAAATTTTTTTAATCTCGCCAAACCTAAAATGTGGAATAAAATGAACCTTTTTGCCCAATAGTTTCCCCAAAAATCCTGCATCCTTCTTTAAGCTAAATTTATTTTTATTTGCGATTTGCGATTTTCCTCCGAAGGAGGATCCGCCTCTGGCGGAGCGATTTGCTGCCGTAGGGCGGCCTTTATGACTTACCACCAAAATCTTCACGTTCGCGCGGAGCAAAAACTTCAAAGTCGGCAAAGCGGTCTTCATCCGCCAATCATCCTCGGTATTAAAATCCAACCGCACAATCGCCGTTCCGGTTAAATCCTTTTTATCCGCCTTACTCAAAAAATGTATCACTTCTAAAAATTATACCTAAAATTAGGAATTATTTAAATAAAAAAACGATTATTAAATCATCTCAAACAATCTACTAATTCATTCATATCATTCAAACATCTAACACCTCGTCCTAGTGGCTAGTGGCCAACTTACTCTCTCAACCTCCGATAAATCTCTGCCTCAACTTCTTGCCGACTAACTCCATATTTCCCCCGAGAATACTCTTTGAGTTGATGAATTAAATCCGCGTTGCCTTTCTCAAGCGGCATAGTTTTAATATTAAACGGCCGAGAGGTCTCCCCTTTAATCAAAATTTTTGCGTAAGCGTTAAAGTTATCAATATTCACTAAATCATTGCGATCGAAAATCGGCTCAAACTGTTTAAGTAAGAATTCCGCGTCCTGCACTCCCACTCTAAAAACCACCATCGAGCCGACATTGCCAAAAACCGCGTCTCTTATCTTTTCGGTAAGTTGCGCGATAAACTGATGGGCAATCGTTAAACTCAAGCGATATTTTCTGGCTTCAGACAAAATCGTCGCAATCGAATCAGTGGTAAAATTCTGAAACTCATCAATGTATAAATTAAAATCTTTTCTCTTTGAAATATCAGGCGTATCCACCCTCGAGAGCGCCGCCATCAAAATTTTACCAGTAATCACCATTCCCAAAAGCCCAGCATTAATATCTCCAATCCTACCTTTAGATAAATTTACCAGTAAAATTTTCCCACTATCCATCGCCTCGCGAAAGTTAAAAGCCGATTTCGGCTGACCAATAATCGGCCGTATATAATCATTCGAAATAAAATTGTTAAATTTGGAAGTGATATAAGGTGTCATATTAGCAAGCGACGCTTCCCCCCCAGCTTTGACTGCTTCCTTTTCCCAGAAATCCACCACCACCGGATTGGCAATCCTCTCAAGTTTTCTCCGCCGATATTCCACGTCCGTAAAAACCCTCGGCACTTCAATTAAAGTGGCTGGCTCATTCGGTAAATCTTCCATCAAAAGTAAAAGCGCGTTTCGCATATACTGCTCAAACATAGGGCCCATCGTCTCTTGAGAAAACAAACGGTTAAAAATTCCCTGCATCTCATTTACAATAAACGTCTTTTCTTCTGGCCGATTAAAATTATAATCCAACATGTTTAGACCCAAGGGCTGGTCTAAATCCGATGGATCAAAATAAATCACATCTTCTATTCGATGAGCTGGAATATGCCCTAAAACCTCTTCCACTAAATCGCCATGCGGGTCAATCATCGCCACCCCTTTACCGTTTCCAATATCTTGAATAATCATATTAGTCATTAAAGTCGATTTGCCGGTACCGGTCTGACCAATAATATAAACGTGCCGCAGACGATCCTCAAAAGTAATCTGGGCCGCGCGATACTCACCCTGAAAACTGCTGCGGCCTAAAATCACTCCTTCGGTCGGCAAATTCGTGGGCGGCGGCGCCTCCTTTGATTTTAGCCACTTCACTTTCGGCGTCTCAGTTGATGAAATCGGCAAATGATAAAAACTGGCAATTTCCTCGGTATTTAAAGTCATTGACTGAGCCGGATCGAATTCACGAAAACTAAAATTGTAAATCAAATTTTTTAAATTCTTGGGCTTAACCACCTTAAAATTATTCCTCTTCGGCGCTCCAAATTGAGAAAAACCAGCGGTTAAACCGTCCAAAAGATCGTTGGCTTGAAAATCAGTTAAAGCTGAAGTCAAAATTCTTACATTCACTTGTAAAATCTGTTTAGAAATTTTGGCCTCCAGGGCCTTAATCGCTTCTTCGTCCATAATTCTGCTCATCTTATTCTCTTTTTCTTCTTCCTGTTTCTTAGTATTTAACGCATCCCCTACTTGTCTTAAAGCAAAACCTAGACCATGGCCAAAAATCTTATCCCACGACTCACCTTTCTTGAATCTCTCGATATAACTCGCCACCCACCTTTTAAAATTATCCGGTTGGGGTCTGGCTAAAATCTGAATCGCCGCGCCTTCGCCCACTTCTCGAACTCTTGAAAAACCGCCCAAGATTGATCCGAAAGAATCCATCTCCAATTCTCGATAAGTTCGAATAGGAAGCGCATGACTTTCTTTCTGCTCTATATAAGCGCCTGAGACCGATCCATCAGCGCTAAAAATATTATAATCAGCTAGTGCCGGCTCCACGATTGCGCCGGGCCAGATACCTTGAACTTGTTTAGTTGCCACCTCGCTTACTAAATGAGGCACCGCCAGATAAAAATGAATCTCCTCTCCAATATGTGGCACCGCCACTTCAAAAATAAATGGTTTTTTACTAGAACTTAAATTACTGATTAATTGTTCAAAACGGTTGATCTCAGTTTTAAAATCTTTTTCCTTGCCAGTGGATGGCCCAACTGAATCTTCTTTAGGAATCTTAATCAAAAACAAAACTAAATTTAGAAGCTCAAACAAATGTTTTTTTCTAAAATATCGAAACAAAAAATAGCCGCCGAGCCCCAAAATTATGCCTCCCAAAACAGCCAAAAAATATTCAAAAAACATATTGCTTCTTATTTAAATACTCCCCTCTCTCTAAAATGATCGTAAAACTTATGGGTAAGCGCTGCATGAAAAGCGTCTAAAATATTCGGGCTGGATTTTCTAACTTCTTCCACAACTTTTACTACTCCTTCTTTATCAACTAAATTTAAAAAATGCTCCACTTCTCTTTTTTGACCCACCGGAACAGCATCTAAATAATGCGAACCCTCTTGCTCCTCCGAAACCTGGCCAAAAGAAGACGGCAAAGGATGCCCGGTTAAATCATGCAAAGCTTTCCTGACGATTTCTTTAGTGGGCAATCCTCCAGTTTCCGAACTGTTTCTGTACTTTTCCACTTCACCCGCCAAGTTATGCGCTTCCGCCTCAAATTGGCCTCTACTTATCTCGGTTTTTTCTTTAAATTGGTCGCTCATATCATAGAAATCCACAGCTTGCTAAAACAACGAATGAGTTATAATTAGCTTGTTTTTAACTCCCTAATTATAACATATAAAAAATCCGACCTGAATCAATATGACCAAGTATATTTTTGTTGTGGGCGGAGTTATGTCTGGAGTGGGCAAAGGAGTGGCCACCGCTTCCATGGCCAAAATTCTGCAATCCAAAGGATTTGAGGTCACCGCTTTAAAAATTGACCCCTATGTGAATGTTGATGCCGGCACTATGTCTCCTACTGAACATGGTGAAGTTTTTGTTTTGAAAGACGGGATGGAATGCGACCAAGATATGGGAAATTATGAACGGTTCTTAAACCGTGAATTCTCAAAAGAAAACTATATGACCACCGGCAGTGTTTATCTTTCAGTTATTAATCGCGAACGCAATTTAGGTTATCATGGCAAACAAGTTGAGGTCGTGCCTCACATTCCTCTTGAAGTTATTGACCGAATCAATATTGCCGTCAAAAAAAATAAAGCGGACATAGCTTTAATTGAAATCGGCGGCACAGTCGGAGAATATCAAAACATTCTTTTTCTTGAAGCCGTCCGCATCCTCAAAGCCAAACAACCCACTAATGTGCTTCTGGCTTTAGTCAGTTTATTTCCGGCTCTGGGCGCCGGTGGAACAGAAATTAAAACTAAACCGACTCAATACGCCATTCGCACTCTTAACTCAGCCGGACTACAACCAGACCTCATAATCGCCAGAGCCAAAAGCCCCTTGGACGAAAAAAAGAAAAAACACCTGGCCTTTAATTGCAATCTCGATGAAAAAGGAATTATCTCCGCTCCCGATGTGGAAAATATCTACGAAATTCCGCTTAACTTTGAAAAAGACCGCCTGGCTGAATTCGTCCTTCGAAAATTAAATCTAAAACCGAAGAAAACCGACATGAAGGAATGGCGGTCATTCATAAAGAAAATCAAATCAGCCACCAAAACTATCTCAATCGGCATTGTCGGCAAATACTTCGGAACCGGAAATTATATTCTAACCGACTCGTATATTTCGGTTATTGAAGCGGTGAAATGCGCCGCTTATAGCGAAAAACTAAAACCTATCATTAAATGGATTAATGCCGAAGAATTCGAAAACTCTAAAAAAGCGTTGAAAGAACTGTCTAAATTCAACGGTGTTATTGTGCCAGGCGGCTTTGGCAGTCGTGGCATTGAGGGAAAAATCAAGGCCATCGAGTATGTTCGAGAACATAAAATTCCCTATCTTGGGCTCTGCTACGGCATGCAACTCGCTATGATAGAATTTGCGCGCCATAAATTAAAACTAAAAAATGCCTCCTCAACAGAAATTGATTCTAAAACCCCTTACCCAGTAATCGATGTTATGTTTGATCAAAAAAGCAAAATAGAAAAAAAGGATTTAGGCGGCTCTATGCGTTTAGGTGACTACCGTTGTCGTATCCTCAAAGATACTCTTGCTAGTCAAGCGTACGGCAAAAATTTAATCACCGAACGCCACCGCCACCGCTATGAATTTAATAATCATTTTAGGGAAAAGTTTGAAAAAAAAGGCATGGTTTTCTCAGGGCTAAATCCCGAACAAAATTTAGTGGAAATCGCCGAACTCCCAAAAAAAGAACATCCTTTTTTCCTGGGTACTCAATTCCATCCGGAATTAAAATCCCGCCCCATGAACCCTCATCCTTTGTTTATCGAATTTATTAAAGCCGGAAGTAAAAAATAAGTTTTGTGTTATTTAAATGTTTTACCTACTAAAAATCCGCCATCCGGCGAATTTTTAAAACAAATTAAATTTTCTAAATTTTAACAACTTCCACTTCCGTAAATCTCTGCCGGTGTCCCTTCTTCTTTCTATATCTCGTCTTCGAATGATACCTAAATACTATTTTCTTTTTATCTTTCCCCTGTTTTAAAACCTTTCCTTCTAATTTGGCGCCTAAAACATAAGGCGCGCCAATCTCCACCTTATTTCCATCCGCCGTAAGCAACACCTTATCAAAAACAAAATTCTCCCCTTCTTTAACCAAGAGTTTTTCTAACCTAACTTTTTGTCCTGCGAAAACCTTATATTGCTTCCCACCCGACTCTATGACGGCAAATTTTTCCATAAAAAAGTATTATCCTAATTTTATCTTTGAGTTAGTTATTTTTCTAATTAGCATCTTGGAGACCCAACTTATAAATTACCGATTGAGAGCAGATTTTTTGATTTTTAAAATGATGTAGTCGGAGGCCAGGGGCCGACGGTTATTACCTCATTTTCATCAAAAAATCTACTCGATAAGGATAATTTATTTGGGTCGAAAAGCACTAATTAGAAAAATAACGAACTCCTAGTTGACGCTGATTATAGCGACAAAGTAAATAAAAATCAAGACACTCAAAAAAAACGTAAAAGCATTGGCCAATTTTCCCAAAAATCTGTCCCGTTTTTCAATTTCAACTGAAATCAAGAAATTAACCCCTATTGCGATAATTCCAAAAATCCCCACCTTCACTAAATCCCAAAAATAGCCCACTCGGTTAATTCCGACAAACGAACTGTACTCTATAATAATCGAATCCGAAACCTCCTGGAGGGCAAAATAAGCCCAAATCCCACCCCCAAAAACAAACAACAAACTTACAATCGTGATTAAATTATTAAATTTAAACTTTAAAATATCTCTAAACATCAACGATTTATTTTTTTATTCGATTTAAATAATACCAATAAAAAACATCTTTCGCAATCGGAACCGCGTTCAAACTCCCCTCGCGCGCGTCTTCAACTAAAACCAAAATCGCGATCTCTGGATTCTCCGCTGGCGCATAACCCACGAAAAAAGCATTCTCACGAGTATTATTCGCCACCTGAGCGCTGCCGGTCTTAGCTGCTACTTTCATGGGCAAATCATTCAAAGTCCGCGCTGTTCCTCTAGAGGATTCAACTGTTTTCTCCATACCCTTATTAACTTCTAAAATATTATCTGCGTAACCGGATAAATCATAAAGCAATTTCGGCTGATCGCCTGAATTCACCAAAAAGGGCTCAAAAATCTTGCCGCCATTGCTAATGCCTGAAATATAGTTCAAAAGCTGAAGTGGGGTCACTAATAAATCTCCTTGACCAATACTCACATTATAAGTATCGCCCAAAACCCACGCTTCACCTTTTTTCTCTTTTTTACTCTCAAGAGTTGGCAAAGATCCTTTTGCCTCGCCAAACAAATCTATCCCCGTGACTCTACCTAAACCAAATTTATCCCACCACTCATTTAATTTCTGAATTCCCAATCCCTTAATAACAGGTCCTTGGTAAGGAATTTCTTTTGTTGACCGAGGAGATCCGCCGCCAACTATGTAAAAATAGACATTACTTGATTGCGCAATAGCTGATGTTAAATTAACACTACCCTGATACCGCCAATCCAAAAATCTGGTCGGTTCATCTGGATTATAAGGATTAGGCACATCTAAATAACCCGGTGAAAAAATCTCCTGTTCCGAAGTAATCACTCCTTCTGAAAGCGCCGCCAAAGCATGCAACGGTTTAATAGTGGAGCCCGGGCTATATAATCCGGAAATAGCCCGGTTAAAAAAGGGACGATACAACGAAGAAAAAAGTTTTTCTATTTCTTCGGCGCTAACATAAGAACTAAAAATATTATTGTCAAAACTAGGAATATTAATGAGCGACAAAACCGCTCCAGTTTTAGGATTAATAACTAAACCAACGCCCACTTTAAGACCTAAATCCTTAAGTCCCCCTGAAAGACGTTTATAAAAATAATTTTGTAGCTCAGCATCAATGGTTAATTTTATCTCACGCCCAATAGTAGATTTTTCTTCTTCCTTCTCCTCTAAAATATTACCCTTGGCATCCCTAACTTTTACCAAAACTCCGGGAGTCCCTCTAAGTTCTTCCTCATAAAACGCTTCAATTCCTGTCTTACCAACCCAATCCTGGCCGCCTAATTTCGGATACTGCCTCAATTCTTCAGGACTAACTATGCCAGTATAGCCAAGAACCGAAGAAAACGCTGGACCGCTTATATATTCTCTTGTAAACCCTTGACTGATTTTAAGAGTTGGCAAATTTAAACTCTTAAGCTTAATAATTTGGTCTTGATTTAAATCCACGCTTAAAACTACCAAATTACCAAGAATTTCATCTCCTTCCTTATTAATTAATTTCCAAAAATCATCTTCCTTAATTTCTAAAATATCGTTGATTGCCTTTAGGGTCTCATCTCTTAGTTCTCGCTGCTTCAAAAATTCCGGCACCATAAGTGAAGCTAAAAAAACCGCCCTGTTTTGAGCCAATACCTTTCCGTTGGTATCAAAAATAATCCCTCGAGGAGCAGACAACCTCTCCACTTGAGCCAAATTTGCCTCTGCGCGAGCTCTATAAAAATGACCGTCTGAAACCAAATATATAATTCGTCCCACTACTAAAACTCCAATTAAAACCGCTAAAAATTTAATTGCCGCAAAAACCTTCAAATCCAATGGTGTCTCCGCTACTCCAAAATCCCCGGCCCACTCATCCCCTAAGGACTCCTCAAAAGATAATTCTTCTTTTCTTCTCGATCTGAAATTAAACCTCATTTGAGTTAAAGATAAATTCAAAAACCATAAAAACCAAAACTCCAAAAGCTAAAGTCGGCAACATAATTCCTAAACTTACAACTAAACTACCGAATAACAATGAAAAATTAATTGAGGCGTAAAAAATTATAAAAGATATAAACACGCTCACCAAGGCGCTAAACCAATTTTTTCCCGGCAAAAATTTGTTTAACCCAAAAGTTAAAACCGGCAGGACCAAAAACCAAATCATCTCTAAACTTAAAGCTGGCTTAAAATTAAATACCCATATTCCCAAAATACTAAGCAAAACAATTTCTTCCAACTTTAAAAAAATAGCCAGCACCACTAAAGCCGTCAGCACAAAATCAATTTTTATGTCCCATTCTAAAAAAACAAAATATAATAAAACCGAAGCTAAAAAAACTAATATTCCCGCCGGAAATAAGTATTTTTTCTCAATTTCACTCGTCATTCACTTAATACTAAAACTAATTTCACTTTATTCAAATCGTAAGGCAACTCTAAATCCGCCTCGCGCCAAAGTTGATCCTTAGTCAAACGCAAATTATTCTCTTTCCCAATTGTAAGCCCATAAGGGTACCTGGAATCGGAGTTATAAACCAAGTCCCCGGAAGAAATTAATGTTTCTTTATCAATTAATGTCAAGGTAGGTGTACTCCCACCTTGAAGCAAAGAAGCCACTCCCTCTTTGCCGATTCTAACCTCAGAACGCCAGGTTGGGTCAAAAATTGTCGTCACCAAACTTGAATTTTTCAAAACCTCTTTAATTCTTCCAATTAAAACTCCTCCTTCCTTAAGAGATGTCCCTGATGCATTGAGTAAAAAAACAACCGACTCTCCAACCTTCACTCCCTGCACCTCTCCAGCATTAACTAAAATCTCATCTCTCAAATTAAAAGGATAGCGGCTATAAACTTCCGCCAAAATATAATTTCCCTGCCATTTTGGCAGTTGTTCTTTTACTCCTCGAATCAAATCCAGTTCTGTTTTTAAAACCTGATTTTCTAAAATCAAACTTTGAAAGTTAGTTTCATCACCTTGCGAATCCTGAAAAAAATTTCTAACCTTCCTTCCTAAAGCTGGATTTAAAATTATTAAAACTAATATAAGCAGAATCAAAATCCCGAAAAACCAACGCCTCCTTCTCATATTCTGACCATTTAAGAATTAATAAGCGGCCTTGCGATATTATCGAGTAAGGCCTTATGGCTTTCAAAATGATCCACCAAATGACCCAAACCTCTTGCCACACAAGTCAAAGGGTCGTCCACCACCTCTGTTGCCACCGAGGTCTCTCTCTCAACTAAAGCATCAATTCCCCTAAGCATGGATCCACCACCGCAAAGATAAATCCCCTGTTTGAGCATATCTCCTGTAAGTTCCGGCGGCGCGGTCTCAATGACTTCATGAATCGCGTCTATAATTGAACGAATTGATTTGGCAATCGCAGCCCTTATTTGAGTATCACGAACCATAATTTCTTTAGGCAACCCGGTGGCTAAATCCCGGCCTCTTAAACTGACTTCCAATTTTTCTCCGCCTGGAATAGCCGAACCAACCGCTATCTTCACAAATTCCGCTGTCGGCTCGCCAATCGCCAGCTTAAACTCATCTCGCACAAAACTGATAATATCATCATTTAATTTATCGCCCGCCACTTTGAGTGTTTTTGAAACAACCACCCCCCCCATTGAAATTACAGCGATATCCGTGGTTCCGCCACCAATATCAACAATTAAACTGGCGGTAGGCAAATTAATCGGCAAATTCGCCCCTAGTGCCGCTGCCACCGGGGACTCCACTAAATAAACCTTGGAGCAGCCGGCATTCAAAACTGCGTCTTCTGCCGACTTCCGCTCTACTTCAGTCAAATTATCAGGGATCGCCAAAATTCCTTTTCGATAACTAAACATCGAATTGCGGCTTAATCTTTTCAAGAATTGCCGAATAACTTCCTGGGCCATTTCAAAATCAGAAATCACTCCGTTTTTAAGCGGCCTAACCACGCTGATATGAGCCGGCGTTCGGCCCATCATTCTTTTGGCGTCATCACCCACCGATAAAATCTGATTGGTCTTATTATTAACCGCCACAACTGTCGGCTCCGAAACCAATATTCCTCTACCCTTAAGATAAACCAAAGAATTGGCGGTTCCTAAATCCACTCCTACATCTTTAAAAAAATAACTGCCTATAGTCATTATAAAAATTAAATCATTTTGATAAACTCGGAAATTTTAACCAGTTTCGATTCCTTCTCACCCCTTCTTTTCACCTCGATTTTATCTCCGGTTTTAGCACTCACAACCAATCTCCACGGAATCCCAATTAAATCCGCCTCCGCAAATTTCTCTCCGGCAGAAATCTTCCTGTCGTCATAGAGTACTTCAATTCCTTTTTTCTGTAAATCAGAATAAATCTTAGTAGCTGATCCACCTGTGAGCTCTAAAATATGCGCGCCAAATGGCGAAACCGTCTCTGGCCAAACAAGTCCCTGCTCGTCACTTAAAACCTCGGCCATCGCTCCCATTAAACGCGAAATGCCGATGCCGTAACAACCTGCATAAACCAGATTCTCCTTGCCTTTTTCATCTTTATACATCACCTCAAATGGCTCTGAAAACCGAGTGTTGAGTTTAAAAATATTACCCACTTCAATTGCTTTTTTCTCCTCAAGTTTACCCCCGCACTTCAAACATTTCGTTCCGGTTTTAACTTCTGCCATCTCTTTATTCTCAGCCCAGTCACACTTCTCGCAATAATAAATCGTATCCTCGCCCACCTCGGATAGAAGCTGAAACTCATGCGAACGTTTTGAAAATGTGCCGCCCGATGCCTCTGTTAAAACTGGCTGAATTCCCATTGCCTTAAACAAATTTTGATAAACACCAATCATTTTATCGTAGTACTGGCCCAAATCCGCCTCATCCGCGTGGAAGCTATATAAATCCTTCATTAAAAACTCCCTCCCTCGAAGTAATCCCGACTTGGCCCTGGGTTCATCTCGAAACTTATCTTGAATTTGATAAACATAAGTTGGTAAATCTTTATACGAACTGACAAATCGCTTTAAAAGCGGAAAAATTATCTCCTCGTGCGTGGGTCCGAGCGCGAACTCTCTTTCCTCTCGTCCCTTAAGTTTAAAAAGCACGTCCATACTCTGCCACCGGCCGGTCTTCTCCCACTTGTCCCGTGGATGCAAAACCGGGAGCAACACTTCCTGTCCGCCGACCTGACTCATCGCCTCTCGCACAATTCCTTCAATCTTCCGAATTACTCGCAGTCCCAGCGGCAAAAAAGAATACACCCCAGCGGCTTCCTTATTAATAAAACCCGCTCGGACCAAAAACTTGGCGCTCCGCGCCTCTTCATCTTTCGGCGAAATCCGCTCAACCCTCGTGAAAAGTTCCGACTGTCTCATTACTTATTATCTTATCAGTAGTTGACAAAATAATGAAATAGGAGGATATTATTATAAGTTGAAATTAACAATCTATCCTAAGAAAGGAAATCATTATGCGATTAACTGTTAGTTCGGGAGGCATACTTCAGGCACGAGGAATCACTTTGCCAGAAAACAAAATATTCATTATCGGCCGAGTAAGAGGCGTTGATCTAGGTCTTTTTAATAAAAAAGTGAGTCGAAGACACGCGACCATCGAGTTAAAAGACGGAAAATACGTTCTCGTTGATAGTGATTCTTTAAATGGAACTTTCGTCAACGATCTAAAGGTCACTGAGTGCGTTCTCAAAGTAGGAGATACCATCACAATTTGCGACTTCAAAATCACGATCGAGGAATAACTCTAAGGAAACAGACGTCAAAAAGACCGGACCCAAAATCCGGCTTTTCTTTTTTTTACTTAAACCCTAAACCCTAGTGGCTAAACCCTTATTAGAGTACTCTGGCCAAAAAGAAAATCACCAATCCCAACGCCGCGAAAACCGCAGAAACAATCCAAAACCGCATGGTGACCTGCGATTCCGGCCAACCCAAGGCCTCAAAATGATGATGAATCGGGGTGGAAAGAAAAACTTTTTTGCCTCGAATTTTTTTGCTGATCACTTGAATCAAAACCGAACCGGACTCTGCCACTAAAATTATGGCAAAAAACGGTAAAAGCAAAACCGTATTGGTGAGCATCGCCACAATTCCGATAGTAATCCCTAAAGACATTGAACCAGTGTCTCCCATAAAAAACCTCGCTGGATAGATGTTAAACCACAAAAAAGCCAAAAGCGCTCCCATCATCACACCGCCAAAAACCGCTAAATCATATCGTCCAAGCACAAATGCCACCACCGTAAGCGCCAAAAAAGCGAACAGAGACACCCCACCCAAAAGCCCGTCTAAACCGTCTGTTTCGTTGGCCGAAAAAGCGCTCGCCACCAAAATAAATATAAAAATAGGAATATACCAAAACCCAATCTCAAAATTCCCCAAAAAAGGCACAGAGAGTACTGTCCAATCTAATTTAAAATAAAACCACCACGCTCCAATTAATGCCGCCAAAATATAAAATACAAGCTTAAACCTAATCTTAAGCCCTCCGCCATTGGTCCCAATTTTTGAAATACCCAAATAGTCGTCCACAAGCCCCAAAACCGCGGCGATAAAAAGAGCGGCGAGCGGCAGATAGGTCTCCGAACGATTAATAAAATTAAAATAACTCCAAAAACCGTCAAAAAATAAATTTAAAATTCCAAATATTATCGCGAGCCCAATCACCGTGGTCCAAATTATAAGTCCTCCGGCAGTTGGCGTTCCTTCTTTTTTTTGATGAAATTTATTGTAAACCGGCGCCTCACTTGATGAACGAATTTTTTTCATCAACTGATATTTTTTGATAAACCGATACCAAAGAGGAGTAATTGCAAGCGCCACCAAAAACGCCACAACCATAAGCACAATCACCCGCACCGACTCATATAAAATATAATTAGAAGAAAAAATCTCTGAAATCATAATCAATAACGATAATTGGCCTTAAACCAATCCAGTAACTTTGAGGTCTCGCCAAACCTATCAGAAGCTCCTAAAACCACAATTAAAATCGGCTTCTTGCCATAGGTAAAAATCGAGACCAAGTTTCCAATGGCATCATCAGTATAACCGGTTTTCCCGCCTAAAAAATCAGCTCGGCCAGCAAATTGATTATTACTGTCATATCGAAATATCTTTCCGGAATTTAGCTCTTTAATAGTTGCTCGGGTCTGGCGGCTAAATTTAAAAATCTCCGGATAATCACTTAAAACTTTTTTTACTAGTTTATAAATATCTTTAATGGTCGATTGATTGGAAATCGAAATTCCCACCGGATCTTTAAAGTAGCTACTCGAGAGCCCCCATTCAGAAGCTAAATCGTTCATCGCTTCGATAAATTTCGCCCGACCAAAAGCGTTGGCAATCGCCTCTGCCGCTTCATTACAAGAAACCGCGATCATCACTGAAATAAGATCACGCAATTGATAACGATCTCCGGCTTTAAGTTTCTGTCCCTCTTCAGATGAAAAAATAAGATCCTCTTCGGATATAACAATTTCTCGATTTAAATCCATTTTTTGAATTGCCACCACCGCAGTCACGATCTTGGCAAGCGACGCCAGCGGCCACCGGCCGCTTCCATTTATTTCAAAATACGACAAACCATTTTGAAGGTCGATGATCGCCGCCTCTGTCGCCTCAATCTCGGGTAAAGCCACTTGCTCTTCACGATAAAAATTAGGATGAACTCCAATCTCATCCCCCCTCGCGATTGCGCCGGAATAATCTTGAATGCTCTGATTATCTAAAACCTGTTCGGTTATTTCTAAATTCTCTTTACTCGAATCAACCGCTCCCCCTAAATCCGCCGCTAAAACTTCTTCGCTGGGTTTTTTTTGATTGTTATCCCCTGAAACAGAAACTTCTCCTCGAGACCAATTTCCCCACACCACCGTGGTAAAAATCATAACTGCCAGAAAAAAAAATTTGGGGAAATTATCCTTCATCTTTTTTAATTTCTACCTCCAGACGATTTTCAAAGCCGGATAAAATCGATTTCATTTTTTGATAATCCGGCAATTCTTGGATATCTTTTAAACCTAAATACTTAACTAACTCCAAGCTTGATTTATAAAGATAGCTACTCAATCGCTTTGGATCCGGAAATCTTTCTATTAAACCTCGAAGCATTAAATTTCTAAGAGTAAAAACCGAGTTCACTCCGCGGAAATATTCGAGCCGGCTCCGAGCAATCGGCCCCAAATAAGCAACTAAAGAAAGGGTTTCAAGCGATGCTGGGGTAAGCTCTTCTGATAATTCTTCTTTCGCGAATTTCGCTAAAATTCCACCAAAGGCCGCCTTAGTC
>CAYIOP010000007.1:0-44805 GCA_964365185.1 uncultured Candidatus Saccharibacteria bacterium
CCCTTTTCCCGGGGCTCCGGGGGGGGGGGCCCTCCGGGGGCTATTAATTTTTTTTTTAGAGAGGAGGACCAATATTTCTTCGGACGCTTTGATTGGGGTCGTCTTTTCAGGGGGGTTGGCCTTGGCTTTGGTTGTGATGAGTTTTTTTAAAGGTTACCAGCCTGAGCTTCTAAGTTTTCTTTTTGGCAATATTTTGTCAGTCGGGACGGCGGATGTCTGGCTCATCTTAATTTTTTCCGCGGTGATTGTTTTTGGGCTCATCGCGTTTTTTAGACAGCTTATCTTAAACGCTTTAGATAGGGAGACCGCGTGGCTTTATGGAGTAAGAACCGAACTTTTGGACTTCCTTTTTTATATTTTGGTTTCAGTGGCCATTGTGTTGGGAGTAAAACTTTTGGGGATTATTTTAGTGAGCGCGCTTTTAACTATTCCTCCGACAGTGGCCAAAGTTTTTGCGCGTTCTTTTAAAAGTTTGGTTTGGGGAAGCATTATGGCGGGCGAAATATTCGTGGTGGTGGGTTTAATCGTATCTTATTTTTTGGATTTACCTTCCGGAGCGACGATTATTTTGGTGGCGACGTCAACCTTTTCAATAGCCGTAATTTTAAGGATTTTTATAAAACCTAAAATTTAAAAGAAAATTATGTTATAATGTTTTAAGTTACCAAGGGGAAACTTTTTTGCTTCTTTCAAGGTTTAAATTATATCCTTTTGGTAATGCAAACCGTGTCGGCGCAGCTTTGTCTTTAGCTGCGCCGCATTTTTTTACCCCGTAGGAAATTGAGATTAGTGGCCGACGGCTTGAATTGAGGTTTTGGAGGCAACAGCGTCGTCTATTTCGCAGACGCCTCCCACGCAAGCCAATTCTTTTTTAATATCGGTTTCATCTTTTTTTTCATAAGCCATGATTTGAGAAAAGTCGAGTCCGGCGAATTTATCTTTGAGTTCTTCGTATTGCTCTTTAGTAATTTCTTCATATGGAGCAAGTTTGTAGATGTGGTTGGAGCGAGGCAGGAAAGAAAGTCCGCCGATAATTTCCCAATTTTCATAAAGCCAATTCGCCACCGCAATCCATTCATCTTCGCCAATTGAGATGGTGACCGAAGGATTGTGTTCGGTGAAGTTTAGTTTAACCACTTTCCAATATTCTAAAAGTTTTAAGGCCGAGACATCATTTTTGAAAACGGCTTTTTCCGGAGATTGAACCGGGAAATCAACAACGTAAGTGGTAGCGGTGTCTAAACTTTGGCCGACTTCAGGGTGATAGTGAATTTTTTGGTCTCGGAGCATTTTGAAAAGAGCGTCGGTGTGAGAGATGCGGACTCTTCGAATATAGTATTTTGAGTGTCGAGGATGAAGACCGGAGGAACAATCAACGGTTTGGGATAGATTGCCGGAGGGCTTAACGCAGGTGATGCAAGTGGATTCGTTAATTTTAAAACGTTTGGCGTATTCTTTGTTAATCTTGATGGATTCTTCTCTTAGTTTTTTTAGGACTTCGGGTTTGCGGACTATGGGCGAGTCCCATTGACCCGTAATTGAGACGCCTAAAAGTCGTTCTTTTTCACAGTTTTCTTTCCATTCCTTAGAAAGATAGGGCAGAGTGGTTAAAGTGGATTGATAGGTGCCTAAAATGGTGGCTAGGCGGATTTTGCGAAGTAAGGTGGTTTCGGTATCTTCGACTCTAGCCACCACTTCTGAGAGGTTGCAGAATTGTTTGGATTTAAGAATTATTTCGCCGCAAGGATTGGTGCCGAGGTCGCCGATGTAACCCTTTAAAACTTTTAAGCGGCGTTCGGGCAGAGTTTTAGTTAAGCCCCCTCGATTAAAGATGCCGCGTTCACCTGAGCCGCTTTTCATAAGTGCAATCCACTCATCCATAAATTCGGCGGCAGTGGGTTTTTGAGTGTAAACTGCGGAATTGTTGGCTAGTGAGCGCTGGGGTTCGGTAACATAGAAAGCGCCTTTTTTGGCGTCGCGCATTTCAATGTCGTCTAAATCAGAGAGAGAAATTAGGGCGCTACGTCTGACGCCCCCGGCCACCACGATTTCGCCGATTTTACAGATGATGTCGTGGGCATCGAGGTTAGAGAGGCGGCGTTCCTGTTTTTTTAAAATTTTAGCGCGAGTGAAATTTAAAAGTTCTCGGATGGGGTCAGGGCCGGAAGATTTACCGCCCATGGTTTTGAGTCGGGCGCCGGCGGGTCTGAGTTTGGAATAATCAAATTCTACATCTTGGCCGTTAAACCAGGTCTTCATGCCAAAAGCTAGAGCATCAGCCCAACCCTCTTTAGAATCGGGAATAACGTAAGTAGGAAGTTTTTTGCCGGTTTGTTTTTTGATTTGCGGAAGTTGTTGGATGTTTTGGCTTTCGACGGCGAAGCCGACACCAGTGCCGCACATCGAGATATACATAATTTCGGCGAAGTCCTTAATTTTAGATGGAGCAATAAAGGAACAGTTGTAGGCCGAGACGTTAGTGGAGCGCGCGGCGCGTCCGGCAAATTGCAACAGCCGCATTGAGGGCATAGCTTCTTGATTTAAAATACCCTCGCGAATTTCACTATATTCCTTTTCGGTTAATTTATCGCCTAAGTTTTCTTTCATAAAATCCATATAGCGATCAATGGTTTCAATCCAGGTCTCGCGGCGATTTTCTTCTTCAATCCATTTTGAATAAGTGCGATAGTAAATGAATTCACCTAAAGGATTGCGGAAATATTTTTTACTTTGAGCGGCTAATTTTTGCACATGTTCGGGTACTTCGCGTTTTTGTTCGCGAACACGGGCGCGTTCGTTGCGGTAGAGGATGTAGGCTTTGGCGGTTTGAGTGAAACCAGTGGCCATGAGTTGGGTTTCGACGATGTCCTGGATTTGTTCGATGGGAGGAGTTTGAGTTGACTCAAATTTGTGAGCCAAGGTATTCACTACTTGATCAGAAATTCTTTCCGCGTCGATTTCGGGATTGCCTTCTCCGGCTGCGAGCATGGCTTTTTGAATGGCGTCGGTGATTCGGTCTTGTTCGAAAGGAACAATTCGGCCGTCACGTTTAATAACTTCTTTAAAGTGGTTTCGCTTCGGGGTCATTTTTATTTTTCTATTTTTTTTTGGCGATTTTTTTACTTCATTTAAATTTCTTATCAACGCAGTTAAGTTTACCACTCGAATAGATCCTAAAAATTTTCAGTTTTGTGGATAACTTTTTGAAACTTGCCCATTAACTCTAAAGTCAGTCTGACTTAGTGAAATTCTTAACTAATAGTAGGGAAAACTTGATATTTTTCTTAGGAGTTCTATATTCCAAGGGGTAGAGATGGGGCGATTTTGGTTTCTTGGGGTTGCCCCTGTACTAATTTTATTAATTCAGGGGTTGACAAGGTTTTTGGAAAGATTGGGATGAGAAAAAATTTTAAAAAGATGGAGGAAAATAATTTTTCGAAAAAAAAATTTTATCAACAGAGAAGATTTTGGTTTATAACGGTAGTTGTCGCAATTGTGGCGTTAATTTTTGTCGCTGGCGCTAATTTTTCTTCTGGAAATTTTTGGGGCGGCGACTTTACAAAAGCTCTTAGTAAAACCTTGAGCGATGTTTTGGGATTAAAGATAGAAAAACCAGTTTACGAATTGGATTTAGCAACTGGCGAAGGGAAAAATTTGGTTTTGGATTCGGAACGGATTAAAAACAGAGAGAATTTAAAGGATGTTTCGATTAAAGAGGCGTCTTTAGCGAATAAAAATTTAGCTTTAGTTCAAGATATTGTTTCGAAAGAAAATAAAAACCAAAAAGAAAACTCTGAATCCATTTCTAATAATAAAAATTCAGATTTAGAAAAAACCGAAGTTAAAAATAATGAAGTCGTATCTCCGGATTGCGATTTTTCTGCCACCGGAGATTTAAATCGAAAAATTTATTTAAATGAAATTGCTTGGATGGGAACGGCCGTAAGCGCGAATGATGAGTGGTTAGAGATTAAAAATAATTCGACAGTTGAGGCGAATCTTTTTGGCTGGCAGATAAAAAATCAAACCGGAAAAATTAAAATAGTTTTTAACGACCAAATAAAAATTTCTCCAGGCGGATTTTTATTGTTGGAGAGGACCGATGATAATTCGGTGGCGCAGGTTGAGGCCGATAAAATTTATTCGGGTGCGATGAGCAATGACGGCGAGTGGCTGAAATTTTTTGACTCGAAGTGCAACTTGATAGATGAGGTGAATGCGTCTTGGGGATGGGGAAAATTTGGCGGAGAGAACGACACTAAAAAAACTTTAGAGCGAAATGCGGCTGATCCGCATTGGCACACGAGCGTGAACGCGGGTGGCACGCCACGGTCGGAAAATTCAATTCCGAAATTAACCAGTTCAACCGGCGGTGGGTTACCGGATGATGAACCAGTGAATCCGTCGCCGCCAGAACCGCCAGCTCCGGCGCCAACCAGTACTGGAGATAATCCGCCGCCACAGAGTCAGAGTGTGAGTATTTTAGTGAGTGAGATTATGGCCGGGAGTTCGCTTTCAAGCGGAGATGAATTTGTTGAGCTTTATAATTTTGGCAGTGAGCCGATTAATTTAACCGGCTGGACGATTAAGAAAAAAAGTTCAACTGGATCGGAGACAAGTTTGGTGGCAGTGAGTCGTTTAGAAGGCAAAGTTATTCCGGCCGGAAAATATTTTTTATTGGCGCACGAGGAAGAATATAAAGGCAGCGTAAGTCCCGATGTCTGGTGGCCCAAATCATACACTTTGGCCTACATCAACAATGCGATTGTGATTTATAGCGCTGACAGTCAAAAAGTGGAAGAAGTTTTTTGGGCGGAGATTCCGAAAGATACTAGTTATGAGAGGGAAAATTTGACGGAAAACAGCGGTTTTAAGGCGCAGGGGAGTCCGAATCCTAAAAATTCTTCAATGTAATATCAATAGAATGATTTTAATTCTTTATAATATAAGAAGTGTATATAATGTAGCTTCTATATTTAGAACAGCGGATGGGGCGGGGGTAAGTAAGGTGTTTTTAATCGGTATTACACCAACGCCTTTGGATAAATTAGGGAATTTCAGGAAAGATTTTCAGAAAGTGGCGCTGGGAGCGGAGAGAATGGTGAAATGGGAATATGTTAAAAGTTTTACGGCGGTTTATAAAAAGCTAAGGAAGTCCGCCGGGGGGCGGATTAAAATTTTAGCGGTGGAGCAGGATAAGAGGGCGATACCTTATTACGAGTTTAAGGCGCAAAATGAAAAACTAAAAGTTAAGAATGAGAAGCGAAAAACTGAAAATAAAAAGAAGGAGATAGCGTTGGTTTTTGGAGAAGAGACAAAAGGACTCACAAAGTCAGTTTTGGATAAAGTAGATAAGATTTTAGAAATTCCAATGCAGGGCATTAAGGAGTCGTTGAATGTTTCGGTGGCAGTGGGGGTGGTGGTGTATCACATGAATATGTAACATATAGCATGTAGCAGGCTCCGATACTAGAATTTCAAAAACCTGAAGGTTCTAGAAAATTTGAAATTCAGTACGGGGTAAGGGTGGGGATTTTGGCTCTTGTGTTATTAATTAAGAAATGCTTAAATCGGCTCACGCTAAATTTGAGGCATTGGCCTCGCGCGCAAGGTCGTTTAAAATAAAATTAAGATTTTGATGCTCGATTTTATTAAAATAAATAATAACGTGGCGGGAGAAGAGACAGAAGAGGAGGGGAATGATACGGGGTTGGATTTGGAGGATAACGACGACGATTCTGAAGAAGAGGCGCAGTAAAATAAAAAAGAGGAGTGTTGCAATATACGCTCCTTTTTTGTTTTTACTAATTAGAGATAGAATAGAGATATGCTAGAAATTATTCCGCCGGAGGCGGACAGGCAATTTACAATTACCAATTATCAAACAAGTATTTAAGAATTAACAATTTTCAAAAAGATACAACGGAGATATAATCGAAATACGGTTAAGATACGATAGAGACATAATTGTTCAATGAAAATTAAAAAAGTGTATTGGATTTTAGGAATTTTTATTTTGATAACGGCTGGAGTGGGGTATTATTTTTTTGGCGCAAGCGGGACTAAGTTTAAAACTTCGTTTATAAAAATAGGGGAAGTTGGATTTGAAGTGGAGGTGGCGGATACTTTGGGAGCCAGGATGAAAGGTTTATCGGGTCGCGAAGTTTTGGGCGAAAACGAGGGAATGCTTTTTGTGTTTAGTTCATCAGGTGACCAAGGGTTTTGGATGAAAGATATGAAGTTTTCGATTGATATTGTTTGGATTCAAGATGATGAAATTGTGGGATTTGAAGAAAATGTTCAACCGGTGGAGGGGAAATCAGTTTTTGGGTTAAAAATTTATCATCCGCCAGAGCCAGTGAATAAAGTATTAGAGGTAAAGGCGGGGATGGTTAAGAAATATGGATTTCAAGCGGGAGATATAATAGTTATACAATAGTAATATGATTGAGATATGATAGAAATTATCAATTTTTCTACCAGAGGTGGACAGGCAATTACCAAGTTTTGGGGATAATTGGGTTTTTATTTTTGAACGAGAAAGGATATATTAAATGTAGTCCTACCAGGTAATATTGACCTGGATGATGTAAACTGATGTTTCACGTGGGAGAAAACCCTTTATGAAACGAATCAACTTTTTTGAGGTTTCCGCCAAGTAGACACGCCAGCGAACGTCGAAAGTGGTGGATCGCCCTATGGCATCCTCGTAGTCGGCCCTGTAATCACAGAGCCGACTTTTTTTGCCCCGTAGGAAATTGCCGGAAAAGCGTTTTTATAAATATGCTGATAATGTTTTTACGAAAATTAGAGATTATCTAAAATTTTTAAGTTATTAATATCTTTTGTGGCAAACGCTTTATTTCCTGCGGGGTTTGGGGATTTTTGATATTGATATATAATATTTTATATGAAAAGAATTGCCATAAACGGGTTTGGGAGAATTGGACGTTTATTTTTCAAGCAGTCATTTGGAAGTAAAGATTTTAAGGTGGTGGCGATTAATGATTTGGGCGATTTGGAAAATTTGGCTTATTTATTAAGGTACGACACGGTTTATGGAAAGTGGAATAAAGAGGTTAAGGTTAAAAGTGGAAAATTAGTAGTAGGTGGGAAGGAGGTTGATTTTTTGCAGGTTAAAGAACCAACTGAACTGCCGTGGAAGAAATTAGGAATAGATATAGTAGTTGAGGCAACTGGTGTATTTGAGTCATATGAAAAAGCGAAAGTGCATTTAGACGCAGGGGCCAAGCGGGCAGTGATTACTGCGCCGGCTAAAGATGCCGACGGCGTTTTAGGTCAGACGGTTTTGATGGGAATCAATGAAGGCGCGCTTAAAAAAACAGTCTTAACTTCCAATGGTTCTTGTACGACTAACGCGGCTTCGCCGGTGGTGGCGGTTTTATCCGAGAATCCAGGGATAGAGAAAGCGATGTTAAATACCGTGCACGCTTACACCGCAACTCAATCAATTGTGGATGGGCCAGTCAAAGGCAAAGATTTTTTGAGAGGGAGAGCCGCAGCGCAAAATATTGTGCCGTCAACAACTGGCGCGGCGATTGCCGTGACTCGAGCTTTGCCGGAATTAGTCGGCAAGTTTGACGGAACAGCGATGCGAGTGCCGGTTATGGCTGGGTCAGTGGCGGATATTATTTTTTTGGCTAAGAGAAAAACAACAGTTCAAGAGATCAATGAGATTTTAAAAAAAGCGGCGAGTTCAAAAAAGTGGCAGGGGATTTTGAAGGTGAGCGAGGAGCCGCTCGTTTCATCGGATATTTTGGGTGAACCTTATGGGGCGATCGTGGATTTGTCATTTACTAAAGTGGTGGACGGGAATTTAGTGAAAGTGATGTCTTGGTATGACAATGAGGCAGGGTACGTGGCGACTTTGATTAAACATGTGATAGCGGCTTTATAAATTTTTTATGAAAGATTTTTTAGCGCAGGGAGTCTTTAAAAAAATTGTTATCGTCGCGGGCTTGCTTCTGATTTTGATTTTTCTCTCTGGTGGCGGCGAGTTTACTAAAAATTCCTTAAAATTATTATCTCAAGGCGAGGTGGGCGCTTTTGCTGAGGCCTTGGTCAGTAAAATCAATTTTAAATCTTGCAGCAGTGTTTCGAGTTTTTCTAAAACCTCGGCCGGATTAAAAAATTTATCAGAGCAATATAAGCAGGGGAAGATTTGCAAGTCCGATTTGGAAAAAACTTTTTTGATTAGTTCTAGCAGAACAGCGAGCACTAGTTTTGTTTGTGGCGATGTGGACGGGAGTGGAGTAGTTGATCTCTCTGATGCCGTTTATTTAATCAATTATATTTTTAATAACGGTCCGGCGCCGGATCCTTTGACGCGGGGTGATGTGGATGCAAGCGATATAGTTGATTTATCGGATGCGGTTTATTTAATTAACTATATTTTTAGCGGCGGGCCGGCGCCGGTTTGCGCTAAACTTTCAGCTGAGGTGAATAGTCCAGCCCAGGTGCAATTAAATGACGGTGGATCTTTTAATTTTGAGTCAGTGGTAACTTGTAGCGGCGGAGATTGTGGCAATGTTGTCGCTACCCTTAAAAGAGATGAGAGTAATTACAGTTGTGGTAATTTGTGTTCCACAAAATATGGCCAGCCGGGTTGCACTAAATACACTTTGGGCCCGACTTGCTATATTAGTCATCAGTGTGACGGTTTAAGCGTGATTGATGATATAAAAATTAATAAAACAAAATACGTCCACCCGGGCGAGCAAATTAAAGTTGACGTTAATTATGATTGTAAGCAAGTAGGCGGAGCGGGCGCCAATGATGCTTTAGTGCTTTGGTATTACAACACTGTTTCTTGGCGGCAACTCGGCAAATGGACTCAAGCTTCGGGAGCGCTCACTGGTTGCGACAGCCAAGCTGGAGATACCGACGGCGCCATAACTCAAACCTTTAATCTGGATAATATAGAAGGACAGCACGTGCTTCGGGCTTTTATAATGAGCGATGAAGGAAAATGGCTGCATGATTATCCGGCCTGTTCGGTGCCGCCAACAACCAATCTTTTCGGCGACTTCGATGATTTAGAGATGATGGTCAGCAATTCTTTTCCAGAGCCAGAGGTTGGCCAAAATAACGATTATCCTTTTTATGTGAACGAACAGAATCCCAAAGTTTGCTCCAATCTTACCGATGGAGGAAGTTGTATTACCAGTTGGAATATTTCTGAAAATAATCCGGGCGGGAATTTTAAACTGAATGTTTCTTATTTACCTGAGGGCGCGAGCGTTAAAGGCACGGAGACGAGCGATGTGAATGTTCACTCGGCGGCTGACGGTAAAACTTATTATGTGGCGACGACCGGGAGCGACGCGAATGACGGATCTCTTGTCCGACCTTGGAAAACCATTCAGCACGCGATCGATCAAATACCCAAAGAAGGCGGTGCTACGATTTTGGTTAGAGACGGAATTTACAACGGGCGGGTTAACGTGATTCGAACTTTTGATAATTGGGTGACGCTTAAATCCGAGCATCCTTATAAGGCGAAGCTCGTCAATAATGATGGTCAATTAATTGGAGACACAATTCTTTATATTCAAAACAGTAGCGGGACTATCAATTCAACCAAATTAAATGTCGAAGGGTTTATAATTTCCAATAAAAATTCGGGTAATCCTACCTGCACTTTCCGGTGGCTTGGGTTTGTGGTGCATATTCAAGATACTTCGGACGTGAATTTAAGAAACAACATTATTTATGGCAGCGATTTTCCCTCCGGCGCTTGTAATGAAGTAATTAAAGTAAACCGATGGGGGCCATATTTTCCCCGGAACATTAAAATTGCCGGCAATATTATTTCGGACCATCCGAATTTGCCGGGCGTGGATTTAATTGATTCGGTAAAACCCGGCGAGCTCGACATAATTGATAACATCTTTTTCACTCGTAATTCTGGCGGAGCGCAGTCATTTATCACGATTAAGCGTGAGGCGAATGAAGTGGGAGTGGTGCCGCCAGATGTGAAGTCGCCTCGTTACACTATTGCCAGAAATGTGTTTCTAAATTACCAGGGCAAAAGCGATGAGGCGTTTATCCAACTTGGGGAAGACGGCGCCCCGCAACATGAGGCGACAGATGCTTTAATTGAAAATAATCTTTTAATCGGCAATTCGACTGACAGTATGGCGGCGCCGATGCAGCTTTTAGGTGTCTTGGGAGCGAATGTCCGGGCGAACACTATAATCGGCGATCTGCCAGCCGGTTCTTATGGATTTAGAATAGGAACCACGGGTGAAAATCCTACTTCCGGAAATTACACGATTAACAATAATATTTGGGCTGATCCGGCCGGGAGTATGGGAGTTAGGTTTTCGATGATTTTCGGTAAGATTACCACTTCGACTATCAGTCTTAATCGAAATTTGTATTGGAATAATGGCAGCAGTTTGCCGATTTACGATTGGCTTAACCCGGCGATTGATTCCAGTAAAATTGTGGCCAATCCGCTTATTAACACCAATCAGGCGAATGTTATTTTGCCGGTGTTTGATGAGGGAAGTGGCATGTTTATAAGCGGCTCGGCAACGATTCGACAGGAGTTTGAGAGATTGGTGAATTTCTACGGTGCCATTCCCCAGAATAGTCCGGCTCGGGACGCGGCTTTGATATCAAATATGCCGATCGTGGATATTTTGGGTAACTTGCGCGATGCTTTGCCTGATATTGGATCGTTTGAATATTTGGGTTCGGGCAAATCCGGATCCGGGGCGCCTAGAAGTTATTAGGGCTACTTATATATAAGAAGGTAACTTTTTGGGATAGAAAACGTATATATTTAAAAGGCCGATTATAAGCTTATAAATGTTAGCTTGAAAAAGGTTAAAAATAACCCTCCAAAATTTTTTGTCGAAAAACTTAGGAGGGTAAACCCGCCAAAATTTCTACGAAACTTAGGAGGGTAAATAAAATCTAATCATGAATAAAAAATTTATTAGTTTAATGGTTTTAGCGGGTTTTGTGGCGGTTTTGATTTTTACACCGCAGACAAAAGTTTTGGCGCAAGGAGTGGACACTACTATTGAGGCATTACAGAAACAGATAACCTCTTTGCTCCAGATGATAAAAAATTTGCAAGGGCAGCTTGATGCGTTAAGAGGCCAAGTTAAGCCGGTTACGCCATCGGTTCCGAAGCCGACTGAACCAGAGCGGGGTTGGGACACGCTTTCAGGAGTTCTAGCCCGAACAGGATTAACTTCAACGATGTGGGGGACACATACGATTAATGTTGCTGATGGCAAGGCCTACGCGGTTAAGGCAGTGAACGACGATGCTCAAAAGTTGCTTTATCAATATGAAGGCCAGACCGTGACGCTTTGGGGACAGTTGCAGTGGCAGAATCTGGAAGGCGGTTTCTGGGGATTTGTGGCTAAAAAAGTGGTGTTGGGGGCGGCGGATTGTCCTTTGCCGCCAGTTGGAATTAAAGTTGGTTATCAAGGCGATTCAGTTAAAGTGATTCAAGAGGTTTTAAAGACCGATAAGTCAATTTATCCGGAAGGATTGGTGACTGGTTATTACGGACCATTAACCGCTAAAGCGGTAACGCGATTTCAAAGCCAGGCGGGATTGTCCGCGACTGGAGTTTTGGACGTTGAGACCAAAGAAAGAATTGAGGCGAAACTGATTGCTTCGAGGGCATTTAGCGGCGGCGCATTGTCGGCGATTCAGTCAACAACCGTAGAGCCGACGCTAGTTACTTGCCCGGTGTCCCCTAAGCCGATTCCGATTCCGGATAGAGGATTCAAGGTTTATTCGCCTTCGGCTGGCGAGACATGGCAACCGGGCGGGACTTATAAAATTGCTTGGAGCCAGATTTGGCCGACAATCCAGAAGTATGGATGTTTTTCTCAAGGCGAGGGTAAGCCGGAGTTATGTATAGATCCGCCAATGCCGGGCGCCGCGAACACGACGATTGCGCCGATCGGAGCAGTTAGAATTACGCTTCATAAATATATCTCTTGTCTTTATGAGGAGGGTCCTTATAGATGTCTGATGATGGAGCCGATGCCTTACGTGATTTCAGAGAAGACCGAAAATGACGGAGTTTTCGAGTGGACGATTCCGGCGGGTTTAACGGAGGGACAAAAAGGCAAGATGTTAATTATGGTTTCGGCGGTAGATGGCGGATTTAGCGGCCGGAGCGCAGTGTTCGTGATTTCTAGGAATGTGATTCCTGATAATAAGGTAAATGTTTATTCGCCGGTTTCCGGGGAAACTTGGTATAAAGGAAGGACATATGAGGTTAAGTGGAATTCACCAGGTGCATATGCAACGGGTGGTTCTATAGCTCCAAGTGTGGGTACCGTTACTATCTCACTTTTATCGCCCTGTGAGAATAGTTATAGCTTACCAGGGCAACCCATATCGGCGTGCCTTCCACCTCCACCCTACATAATTAGTCAGGATGTACCTAATATCGGTTCCTATAAGTGGACCATCCCTATTGATTCTAGAGATGTTTATGACGGGAAGAAAAACGTTATTGTTTCTATTAATGGGATGAGTTTGAGTGGTCAGAGCGGAGTGTTTACGATTGGAACAAGCGGTTCCACTAATTTGCCGCCCGTGGTAAACGGTATCAGTGGTCCGACAAATTTGAAGGTTGGCGAGACCGGAACTTGGACTGTTAAGGCCTATGATCCGGAAAACGGCAGTTTGAGTTATTCGGTTTTGTGGGGTGATGAACCTATGCCGGCTTATGAAGCGAGCGGGATGCCGAAAGCAACAGCGATTCAAAGTACCGCGATCTTCACTCATGTCTATAACAGCGTGAGGACTTATAATCCTATTTTCTATGTGACAGATAATCGTGGACTGGTAGCGAAGACGAGTATGAGCGCGGTAATTCAATAGAGGCACTATAGATATACTATTGAAATACAGTTGATATACGATTGATGTATGGTAGATGGATGAAACATAAAACCTCCGCTGAAGCGGAGGTTTTATGTTATAATAGAGGGGTGAAGATTTATTTTGGCGCGGACCATCGGGGATTTAATTTAAAAGAAACGCTTAAACGAGTGGCGGAAGAGTGGGGTTATAAAGTGGAAGATTTAGGAAATGAACATTTTGAAGAAGATGACGATTATCCTGATTTTGCGATTAAAGTGGGAAAGAAAGTAAGTTTAGCTCCCGATAAAAGCCGAGGAGTTTTGATTTGCGGCTCTGGCGTGGGAGTGGATATCGCGGCGAATAAATTTATTGGCGCGCGGTCGGTTTTGGGAATTTCTGAAGCCCAGGTTAAATCAGCCAGAGAGGATGATGACGTGAATGTTTTGAGCATCGCGGCTGATTTTATAAATAGAGAGGAGGCAATCAAAATGCTGAAAGTTTTTTTGGAGACGGATTTTAAAACCGAAGCCAAGTATCGCCGCCGAATTTTAAAAATCAGCGAGGTAGAAAAAAACCGATAATTTTTAAATGAAAATTATTCCGGCGATTAATTGCATTGATTTTTCCTGTGTCAGTCATAAGTTTTTAGAGGCCAGTAAATTTTTGCCAAAAGATGGTTGGCTGCATATCGATATTGCGGATGCCAGGTTTACTTACAATAAAACTTGGAATAATCCTCAAGAGCTCACTCAGCTTTTTTTGAAACATCCGGAATTTAAATTTAATTTAGAAGTTCATTTGATGGTAGAGGAGCCGGAGAAAGAAATTGGGGAGTGGATTAAAGCCGGAGCCAAGAGAATTATTGTTCATCTTGAATCCTTGATTGATTCTAAGGCGCGAGGAAAAGATTTTGATCCTAAGATTGTGATTGCCAAGATTTTTAGCGCGACCTCTTCGAGTGGCGCCGAAGTGATGCTTTCGACAAATCCTGAAACAAAACTAGAAAATTACAAAGATTATCTTGATTACTTTTTCGCTTTTCAGGTTTTGGCGGTGAGGCCGGGACTGGCTGGACAGAAGTTTTTGCCTTCGGTGATAGAAAAAATTAAATTTTTGCGTGAACAATTTTCAAATGCTAAAATTGAAGTGGATGGTGGCATTAATTTAGAAATCGGCAAATTAGCAAAAGAAGCGGGAGCAGATGAGATTGTGGTGGCGAGCTACATTTTTGACAGCAGTGACCCAAAAAATAAATACGAGGAACTCTTAAAAATTTAAAATTAAAAATGCAAAGTTTAAAATTCTGGTAGCTAATAATTTTTAAGAAATTATTAGCTTTATTTAAAAAATTATTAAAATTATTTTTAAGAAATACATAAATTTTTCATTTTGAGATTTACACTTTACATTTTTTATGACTGGATTAGACGATAAAAAAATAAAATTCTTGGAAACCAAAGCGAATCAGATTCGGCAGGATATTATTAAAATGTTGCTTGCGGCCGGGTCAGGGCATTCGGCTGGGCCGCTGGGAATGACGGATATTTTTACGGCTTTTTATTTCCATATTTTAAACCACAACCCAAAGAAACCAGGATGGCCGGAGAGGGATCGGCTGGTTTTATCCAATGGCCATATTTGTCCGGTGCAATACGCGACTATGGCGCACGCGGGGTATTTTCCGATTACGGAACTCGCGACTTTAAGGAAATTGGGCACGCGACTGCAAGGGCATCCGCATCGTGGGTCTTTGCCGGGAGTAGAGACCACATCTGGGCCATTGGGTTCTGGGCTTTCGCAAGCGATTGGCATGGCGCTTGCTGCTCGGCTTAATTATAGAAAGTATCGAATTTACTGTTTGATGTCGGACGGCGAGCATCAAGAGGGAAATACTTGGGAAGCAGTGATGTTTGCTGGCAAGTATCGCTTGGATAATTTAACCGCGGTCGTGGATAGAAATAACATTCAGATTGATGGCTACACCGAAGATGTGATGCCGCTTGAGCCGCTTAAGGCGAAGTACGAAGCGTTTAATTGGCACGTGATTGAGATTAATGGCCATGATTTTGAAGATATTGTTGACGCGGTCTCTGAAGCTAAAGCCGTGCATGAGCGGCCGACTTTGATTTTGGCTTATACAATTCCGGGAAAAGGCGTGAAATTTATGGAAAATGATTATCGTTGGCACGGAGTGCCGCCGAACGAGAGTCAGGCCAAGGCGGCGCTTAAGGAACTTGAGATTAGGGGTCGTAAAATTCATAGTGGTTTATGAATAAAAATTTTAATTTACTCAACCCGGATTATCCGCTCCAGCGGCGGATAATCCTTGTCCTCGCTCGGCAAGTCACCTTAGGCGACACCAAGCTTGCCGGCTGCGGGGTTTCGTAAACTAAAATTTTTATTCATATATATTTTTAAAAATGTTAAATCCAAGCGCAAAACTTAATCCAGATTTGTTTGATAGGGAAAAAATAAAAATGGCGGCCACGCGCGACGGGTTTGGCGAGGGGTTAGTCATGGCTGGAGAAAAAAATGAAGACGTGGTGGCTCTGTCCGCGGATTTGGTTGAGTCAACGCGAGTTGAGGCATTTGCCAAAAAATTTCCCAACCGATTTTTTGAAGTAGGTGTGGCTGAGCAGAATATGGCGACGATTGCGGCGGGACTCGGGATTTCCGGCAAGATTCCGTTTATTGCGTCTTATGCGACTTTTAGCCCGGGCCGGAATTGGGAACAGATTAGGACAACCATCTCTTATAATAATTCCAACGTAAAAATCGTGGGGGCGCACGCGGGAGTTTCGGTGGGGCCGGACGGAGCCACCCATCAGGCAATTGAAGATATTGCCACAATGAGAGTGATGGCGAATATGAAAGTGTTGGTGCCGGCTGATTCAATTGAGGCCAAGAAGGCGACGCTCGCGGCTGCTAAAACCTGGGGTCCGGTTTATCTTCGAGTGGGACGAGAAAAGAGTCCGGTTTTTACCACCGAGGCCACGCCGTTTGTGCCGGGCCGGGCCGAGATTTTGTGGCTGCCAAAGACGGGAATGAAAGCGCAGGCAGTAATTATCGGTTGCGGTCAGCTTCTATATAATAGTTTACTCGCGGCTCAGGAATTAGAAAAAGATAAGATTGCGGTTGTGGTTTTAAACGTTCATACGGTTAAGCCGTTAGATGAAAAACAGATTGTTGAGCTCGCGCGAAAGACCGGAGCCGTGGTGACAGTGGAAGAACATCAGGTTTTAGGGGGATTAGGCGGGGCAGTGGCGGAAGTTTTAGTGAAAAGGGCGCCAGTGCCAATGGAATTTATCGGTATGCAGGATGTTTTTGGCGAGTCCGGCAAGGCCGGGGAGTTGATTGAAAAATACGGGATGGGGGTCGAGGACATTAAAAAGGCGGTTAAGAAGGTTGTTAGAAGAAAATAGTTGCTAAATTATCAATTTTTCCGCCAGAGGCGGATCCGCCTTCGGCGGACAATTACCAATTATCAATAAAACTTAAAAATCCAAACTTAAGTGCGGGGTAAGTAGTAAAGACATAGCAAGAATTATTGATTTTTAGTTGTCCACAAGAGGGTTTGAGTGGGGGGGGGTTAAAGGTGGTAGAATAAGAAGATAAAATTTCCTTCGTTTAAATAATTGAAGGGAATAAAAGTCGCTAAAAAATTAACCCGCCAAACTTTCTCAAGGAGAAACTTAGGAGGGTAAATAAAATCTAATCGATGAATAGAAAACTATTGTTTTTAGGGGGTTTGGTTTTGGTCGGATTTTTTACGGTCGGACTGGCACAGGCGAGCGCGCAGTTTGCAAGTGGAGATAGGGTTGAAGTATCAACAGGATTTTATTACAACGTACCCGGAGATGATCCGGTATTTATTAACGCAGGGGTTCGGGGAACAGTACATTCTCTTTATGATCTTAGTAATCCCTCGAATCCTTCTTATTATATATATAGAGATGAAAATCAACCAGCAAATGTACCAGGTTCCCATCACATTTTTGTTGCCAGTCATTCTTTTCTTAGAAAAATTACTACAACTCCGATATGCGGCGACGTTGATGCAAGTGGAGGTGTGGATGTAAGTGACACTACGCGTCTTATTAATTTTATTTTTGCGGGGGGTCCGGGTTGGGCTCCATACTGGGTAGGTGATGCGAATGGAAATGGAGCAGTGGATGTTTCCGACGCTGTTTATTTGATTCAATATATTTTTGGAGGAGGGCCGAGTCCTAACTGTCCAGCTTATGGCGGGCCGCTCGGTTCTCTTAGTTTTACTTCTATGCCTATAGGTGGAACTGGTATGCGTCCCACGTCTTATTCTGATGAAATTGCAAGTTTATACTTCAAATCATCTGGTCAAGCAAATTCCTTAAATAAAATTCAACTTATGTTTAGGGGAGAGGGGTTTGGACCAGGACCGGCAGGCCCTTCTTCATCTTTAAGTACTTTTTTAGATGGAGTAAGGCTTTTGGATCCTATGGGTCATTCAATGCAGGTTTCAGAAAAGAATTGCCCTGATGCTAGGGGTAATTGTAGTGCCTCATTTTATTTTTATCCACCTTATAAACCACCACTTTTTGATTCTTTAATACCCCAAAATAGTAATATTCGATTTAGGTTACTTATCAATTCTCATTACCCATTTTTAGGGGGTGGCAATCCATTTTTTCCAGTGTTTTTTACAGTTGAAGAAGCTGGACCTAATTCACTATCAAGCTATAAAGATCAAAATGGTATCGTAAGATTATTTAGTAACTACTATAAGCCGTTAATTCTTAATTCCGTGGCTTATCCCAATGAAACACCTTATTCTTCGCGCGCACCCTCGTCTCCTCCAACTCCAACTTCTTCCGCTGTTCCGTTGACAATCACGACGCCGACTAACCCTGCCTCAGGAGCTTTGCCTAGTTCGCCTTCGCGCGCACCGGTAGAATTGAGTATTGTTAAGCCGGTTGGAGGCGAGCAGTGGTCTAGAGGGAACACTTACTTGATTCAATGGAGCGCTACTCCCGGAACAGGTTTGAAGTATTTGAACTTATCGGCGGAGACGCCACCAAGTGTGAGTTCGTCGGTGCAGATATACTATTTTTCAAATCCGAATCCGGGCGGAGCTTCGCCTTGGAATGGATATTACTGGTGGACGATACCTTCAAATATAACCCCTGGTTCTTATAGGATTAAGTTTACAGTGGGCCTTCTCACGGATCCATATTATTTGGTTTTTTACAGCCCATATTTTAATATTGTTTCAACGCCAGCTAATCAGCCACCAGTGATTAACGATTTTACGGGCCCGAGTAGTTTGTATCAAAATCAGAGCAATACATGGAAATTTTCGGCAATCGATCCAGAGGGAGGCCAGTTGTTCTATGTTTTAACTTGGGGTAACAGTTCGAGTCCTACCAGTTCTTCCGGCTATTTCTCGAGCGGGAGTAGCGTTGCTTTAAATCGTAGCTATCCTGTTTTGGGAAATTATACCTTAAATTTAAAAGTGTACGATCCTTCTAATTTATGGGCTAATATCAATACTTTTGTTTCAGTAATTAAAGGAATAGAACCAAAACCTTATGGCACTCCAACAACTTATCAAGAAGCGGCGAGCGCTCAGGATAGCTTACAATCCATGAAAGCAGAATTGGGCAGGATTATGGAGCAGCTGCTTTTGATTATGAATCAGTTGGGGCAATAGATTAGGTGTTAGGTTATAGGTGATAGAGAAATACAATAGTAATACGATAGAGATACAGTAGAGATGCAAAAAATTCTGTTCTTTGAGAGCGGGATTTTTTGTTTAATTATTTTTTATCAAGTAAAATTTATGTAATGAGAATTTTCGGTTGGATTTTAGTGGGCCTGGTTTTTTCTTTCGGTGTTTTTTATTCGGGTTGGAATATCGGAGAATGGTTTTATGAGTTTAAAAAAACTTCCGACCAACTTGAACATTCTTTTTATAATGCGGTGGCTTTGGGAAAATTTGGGCCGGAGATTTTTGAAAATTTTTCCAAACAGAAAGAATTGACGTTAATTTTTATTGGAGACGTGATGTTTGAGCGGGGAGTGAAGGCGAAGATTTTGAAAAATAATGATTTTAAATTTCCATTTTTAAAAGTGGCGGAGTTTTTAAATTCAGCTGACATCACTTTTGGGAATTTAGAAGGACCAGTTTCTAAACGAGGTAAAAGTCAGGGAAGTGTTTATTCGTTTCGATTTGATCCGAGAGTGATGGAAGGTATTAAGTTTGCTGGTTTTGACGTGATGTCGGTTGCCAACAATCATATTATGGATTATGGCCGAGATGCGCTTTTGGATACGATTCAGATTTTGCGAGACAGTGGAGTTGTTTCTGTTGGCGCCGGAGAAAATTATGAGGCAGCTAACAAAGAAGCAATCTTTGATGTTAAAGCGCAAAAAGTGGCCTATTTAGCTTATACTAATCTTTATCCTAAGGGTTTGATGGCTACCGCGAAGGGAGCTGGAGTGAGTGATTTCGATCTTTTAAAAATTAAGGATAAGATTTCTGATTTAAAAAATAAAGCGGATTTGATTATTATTTCTTTACATTGGGGAGTGGAATATAAAAAGGAAGCTAATGAGGAACAGAAAAAAATCGGCCGAGAGCTGATTGAAGCGGGCGCGGATTTAATTATTGGTCATCACCCGCACGTGCCAGAGGAAATCGAGCAATATAAAGATGGTTGGATTATTTACAGTTTAGGCAATTTTGTTTTTGATCAAAATTTTTCCGAGGAGACCATGGGAGGACTAGTAGTCCAAATTAAGGTTAAAAACGGGGAGATTAAGGAGGTGGAACCCATACCCATAAAAATTAACAGCGATTTTCAGCCGGAGTTTTGACTTTTTCGCGATATCCGTTTAAGATTCGGGTAGTTTTTTGATTTAACATTGGAGGAATGAGATGGAAGATAAAGAAATTTTTGAACGGCTTCGATCCGAATTTATTGAAAATCCGCGTTTAGAGGTACTTTTGGTGGTGCCAAAAACTTTTTCTACGCCGGATGATATTTCTAGCCGTCGGAGAATAAGGATCTATTTTGATTCGTCGGACAAAAATCATAATGGAGGCGATTTAACTTTGGGGATTGGCGCTGTTATTTTTTTAAGAGGGACTACTAATCCCACCTATACTTCGATTAGTAAGCTTTTTGAGGGAAAATCAGCGCATGTTTTTGTGGGTACTCAAGAAATTAACCAAGCGCTCGAATTGATCAGGCAATTTATTCCCGAGGAAAACATTCTTCTGGTCGCAGTAGAGAAATTAGACGGGATAGTGTTAAAGCTTGAATCTTCTCTTGGTAAATCACAAACTAGCGATGAGCTTAGGGAAATTTCCAGCGCCCTCAGAGATCATCTTGGATCAATCAAAAATATAGAAGCTGATGCTCAAAAATGGCAGAGTTTCTTGGGAAAGAGGTCGGATCTGAAAGCTAGTATGGAATTACTTTCAGAGTTGTTACTTAAGGATTAATAATTGTGGGCAATATCATAAAAACTCGCTTAGGGATAGGCGAGTTTTTGCTTTAGAATAATTTTAAAATCAGGGTTTCTGGGGATATCTGGGCTTGGTTTACTTTTTGCTTTATTAATCGTATAATTTTAATTAAATCGGGCTATTTTTAGCTCAAAAAGGTCATATAAAAAAATAAAAAAATTATAAAGTGTTAAAAAAATACACGTTAGTATTAGTTTTAGTTTCAAGTTTAATTATGCCGCAGTCGATTTGGGCGGCGATGGATTCAGGCACTGTTTCTGAGCTTCAGGCGCAGGTTAAGACACTACAGATTCAGCTTAATAGTTTGGTTCAGAGATTGTCGGGTCTGCAGGCAACAGCTCCAGTTGTTATAACACCGATTCCTCAAGAAACGATGTCAGTTTGTGGGGATGTGAATTTGGATGGTAGGGTGAGTTTGGAAGACGCAACCGCTATTAACAGTTATATTTTTAGTAATGGGACGCTTGCGGCAGGAACAGCAATAAGTGACGCGGACGGCAGTGGTTTAGTGGATATTTCCGATGCGGTTTATATTATTCAATATTTAAATAATAATGGCCCAGCGCCAAAATGCTCTGCGGCTACTCAAGTTGCATATTTTAGTTGCGCTGATACAAACAGTGATGGAGTATTAAATTTAAGCGATGCTATTAGAATTCAAGATTATATTTTTAGTGGCGTTGGTTTACCGGCTGGCCGAGGCGACGCCGATGGTAGTGGCAGTATTGATATATCCGACGCGGTTTATTTAATTCAGTATGTTCAAAATAGCGGTCCAGCGCCAAAGTGCAGTCAGACAATTCCCACGCCTTATCCAGGAGGTTATCAAAAATTGTTTTCAACTGGCACAAAAGTGCAGACGAATGATGTTTTAAATGTGCGAGCAACGGCTGGAGGAGGATCTTTGGGTAAGCAGTTGGTTGGCGCGCGAGGAACGATTGTGGGTGGTCCGGTTTCAGTCAATGGTTATAGATGGTATCAGGTTGATTATGAAAGTGGACCAGACGGTTGGTCTGTAGAGAACTGGCTTGAAGAATCTGATAGATCTGGAACTAATAATCTGTCTCCTAAATTGGCCGAGAATGCTTTTGTAAGTCCGACTAGCGTAGGAGTGGGCCATAATAATTGGTGGCGACTCGAGGCAACTGATCCAATGGGTAGTGACTTAACTTATTCGGTGGATTGGGGTGATGGAACTTATAATACTTATAACTTAAAGAGTGGAGTGGCGGGTCGCGCTGACCATGTGTACGCCACTGCTGGAACATATAAAGCATGGCTTAAGGTTTCTGGTTCCGCTAGCGGTAGAACTTCAAGAACGATTACAGTGGAAGTTTTGTCGTCGCAGAGTTTAACGCCGAGTACGAAGTTTTCTAAAGGAGATATAATTGAAGCTACTGATTATGTAAACGTTAGAAGCGCTCCAAATGGTATCGTAATAACAACGGTTCCTGCAGGCGCTAAGGGTACGATAATTGGCGGGCCGACTTGGTCTATTGTAGGGGATTGGTGGTGGAATATTAAGTATGAGAATACTTCCGGTTGGTCGGCTGAATCGTGGCTTAAGAAATCAACTTCAGAGAGTACACCTTTCTTTAGCTGCGCGGATATAAATGGTGATGGAGTAGTTAATTTAGTGGATGCGACCGTGATTCAGAATTACATTTTTAGTGGCGGTACTTTGCCGGCTGGTAAGGGAGATATTGATGGGAGTGGTATTATTGATATCTCAGATGCGGTTTACTTGATTCAATATGTTCAAAATAATGGTCCGGCGCCGAAGTGTTCTCAGTCGACGCCCGGAGGAGGTGGTAGTGGTGGTGGACCGGGTGGTTCGATTCCAACGGCTTATTTTGCTTGTGTTGATACAAATAATGATGGAGCGATAAATTTAAGCGATGCTACTAGAATTCAAGATTATATCTTTAATGGATTAGGGCTTGCGGCTGGCCGAGGTGATGCGGATGGTAGTGGCATGGTGGATATTTCGGACGTGGTTTATTTAAATCAATACTTGCAAAATAGCGGGCCAGCGCCAAAATGCACTACAACTTCGCCGTCAGCTTATTATATGTGCGCGGATGTAACCAATGACAGTAAAGTGGATTTGGCAGATGCCACCCGGATTCAGGACTATATCTTTAACGGCGGTGGTTTGCCACCTGGCCGGGGAGATGTGGATGGGAGTGGCAGTATTGATATATCCGACGCGGTTTATTTGATTCAGCATATAAATAACGGTGGCCCAGCTCCGAAATGCGTGGCAACACCGACTGAGACGCCTTTGCCTAATCAAAACGCGGCTTCAGTGAGCGAGATTAAAAGCGTGATTGACAGTTTAACAGCTCAGCTTTTGAAACTACTTAGGTAAGAATTAGCTAAGAAACAACGGAGATACTATTAATAAGACGATGGAGATAGGATATGCCGCCCTTTTGGCAATTACCAAGAGGGCGGATTTTTGTTATAATAAGTTTTAATGATTAAAGCGCTTACAGTCGGGACAGCCACGCGGGATGTTTTTATTCAAAGCCAGCTATTTAAAGTGGTGCATGATCCGACGCACTTGGAAAAATTAGGGTTTCCAACTGGTGAGGCGCAGTGTTTTGCTTTAGGAGGGAAAATTGAGGTGGGTCGGCCAGCGTTTACAATTGGCGGAGGAGCGGCGAACGCGGCCGTAACTTTTAGCCGGCAAGGATTTAAGGCGGAGGCGCTTATAAAAATTGGGAGAGACCCAAGTGGCCGGGATGTGATAAGTCATCTTAAAGACGAAAAAGTGGGAGTCAGGGCGGTTTTAGATAGCAAAGCGGGTACGGCTTATTCAGCGATTTTGCTTTCGCCAGGAGGGGAGCGGACGATTTTAAATTACCGGGGAGCTTCAGAGGATTTGAGATTAAATGATTTTTCAACGAATACCTTCAAGGTTCAAGTTGGATACATTGTACCCGGCAGAATTCCTTTTGAGGTTATTAAAAAAATAGTTCAAAAACTTCGCGTGAACGGAGCTTTTGTGGCCATGAATCCTTCAAAATATTATCTGGAGATGGGAGCGAAAAAGTTAAAACCGATTTTTGACAATCTGGATTTGATTTTAGTGAACCGGGAAGAAGGCGCATATTTAACCGGCGCAAAATATGAAGATGAGCGGGGGATTTTCAAAAAATTCGATAAGTTAGTTCGAGGGCTCGCAGTGATGACGGATGGGCCTAAAGGAGTAATGGTCTCGGATGGCCAAAAAATATATCAAGCCGGAATTTATAAGGAGAAAAAAATAGTGGACCGCACTGGAGCCGGCGATGCGTTTGGCTCAGGATTTGCCGCAGGTTTACTGCGGCAAGTATCAAGTATCCTCGAAAAGAAATCAAAGATTTCTAACGGGGCAGGCAAGTATCAAGTATCAAGTAATCGGAATCAATTTAAATTTAATACTGAGGCAATTGAATATGCCATTCGACTGGGGAGCGCGAATGCGACCTCTGTGGTGGAAGCGATTGGCGCGGAGCCCGGGATTTTAACTCAGAAGCAATTTAAGAATGAGACGCGGTGGGGAGATTTAAAAATAAAGGTTGAGGAAATATAATATATATATAATAAAATACGATGAAAAAAATTATTCTCGCGGTCGCGTTTGCTTGCGCAATCATTTTAATATTACCGGTCTTTGGTTTAGCCAGATCTTCGCCCGCCACCTCCAGTAAGCCAGTTGATTCAAAAGCAACCCATCCTTTTATTAATAATCCAGTTGACGGCGGCGGCATGAAAGAAACCCAGCCGATACAACCCAAAGAAAGCGCGCCGGTTTTGGATAATTCTAAAGAAGCGCAATCATTTCAGACCACAATCAATGGTTTAAAACTTCAGGTTCAGAAATTACTGGATAAATTTATTCCCAGGGGTTCCGAATTTCCATTAATAAATAAAATAAATCAGCTAAAATTTAATGGATATATAATTAAATTAGAAGATGATTCTATCGGAGTTTATAAATTGAATCAAGAAAAACTCGGAAAAAGTGTAAATAAGAATTCATTACAAGGTTATATAAATAATTTATTAATCAAGCAAGATTATTTAAAAAGTCAAATAAAGTCAATTTTGCCAAGCGCTAAATTTGATTCTTCCTATCGAAATATTCTTAATGGATTTACTGTTTTAGGTATATCTGAGGCAGAAATGGAAAAAATAAAAAATATTGAAGGCGTTAAATCTATTTACCCAAATTATGAGGTTTATCCCATGCTGATGGATTCTGTCTCCTTAATTAACGCTGATGATGTTTGGAATCTTCAAGTCAATGGAAATAATTTAAGGGGACAGGGCGTTACAGTGGGAATTATTGATTCAGGTATTGATTATACCCATCCCGATTTAGGGCAAAGTCTTATACAAGAAAGAGAATTTCAATATACCAGTAATAATTTAGACTTATTTGGAGATCCTTCTTATAATCTGCCTATTCCAATGGATGGAATGATAACACTTAATTCTAATCGTTTAACTTACGCATCTAGGTTTAAGATTTTTACCCGTTCTTTAAATACAGGCATTACCCAAGAAATAGATTCACAAAGTGCATGGGCATTAACACGAGTTACAGAAAAAAATGATTTAATTGCTTATTTCGGAAGTAGTCCTAATCAAGAGGGTTACTCTGTTTATTTATATAATCTCATTTCCGGTATTCGTAGTATAATTAATGATAGTTCAGTTGTTTCTCCTTATTCTTTAAATATTTATAACAACAAAATAATTTATAGTGGATATAATAATAGTTCTTCATTAAATACTTATGTATATGATTTAAACTCCAATATTCTCACCGTTAAAAACAAAGCTGGTTTATTATTCAAAGATTTAATTATCACAGGCAATACTAAACCTGACACTGGCGGTTATTGTAACGATAGCATCACCTTTTATAATATTATTTCAGAAAATGAGTTTATAATTTATCCTCCAAGTATTGGTCCCATATTAGATGTTAGTGATGATGAAATACTTTATAGTGCTTGTTGGCTTGGAGGAGATGATGTTAGAAAATTTTATCTTTATAACTTTTCTAATGGAAGCTATAGAACTTTAATTATTCCGGAAGAGGGAAATAGTTATCGTGGACGTTTTCAGGGACGCATAGAATCAAATTTAGTTTTTTTATCAAGTAGAGTTAATGGAAAAGATATTTGGGTTTACGATAAACTTCTCGATCGCTTTGTAAGGATTAATCTTTTGAAACAAGCAAATTATTTTGATTCTAATGAAGACGGGGTTTGTTTTTATGCTAACGACGCACGAGTATATTGTCATCAATACGATTCCAGCTACGGCTATCCCCTGCCTTCTACAGTATTTAATTCTAAGATTATTGGAGGATGGAATTTTAATAGTTTTAATATGGACATAAGAGATGAATTGGGCCATGGAACTCATGTTGCTTCTACACTTGGAGGAAATGGAGTTTTAAATGGAATTGCCCCCGATGTAAAAATTTATGCTTTAAAAACTTTTCCTCCCGACAGCAATTTAGTTATAAAAGCAATAGATTATAGTGTAGATCCAAATCAAGACGGAGATTTCTCTGATCATTTAGATATTATAAGTATTAGTTTAGGAGGTTATGGTGATTCCAACGATCCAATGTCGCAGGCTGTTGATAATGCCGTTGACTTGGGTGTTGTCGTAGTTATTGCGGCAGGAAATTCTGGCCCTTCTGGAAATTTTTTTTGTAAGCACCCAGAAGATTTAACCGGAGCTTCTTATTCTATTTGCTCGCCAGGAACTGCAAGAAAGGCGATAACAGTCGCAGCTTCAAGTAAAAATGATGTAATTGCCGGTTTTAGTTCAAGGGGTCCAACCATCAATGGAGTACAAAAACCAGACATCACTGCTCCAGGAATTTCTATTTGTGCTGCCAAATGGGACTATGCTTGGGAGAGTTATAAATGTGTAGATCAGAGTCATGTAGCAATTTCAGGTACAAGTATGGCGGCACCAATTGTTGCTGGTGTGGCTGCTTTATTAAAACAAGCAAATTCGATTTTAATGCCAGAACAAATAAAGCAAGCTTTAAAAAATGGAGCAAAAGATATTAGTTATGATGCTTATACGCAGGGTGCTGGAAGGGTGGACGCGCTGAAGGCCATTAATTCTTTATTATACATCGCAAATTTTCTTCCAATCCACGACGGCCAAGTGACTTCATTTGGAGTCGATAGTGTTGGACCGACCATGAAGGTTGGGTATTCAGCGGAAACAAGTCAGGCATTCCTGAAGTTTAATACACCAATAAATTCTTCAAGCGTTATAAGCGCTAAATTGAGATTATACAAGGACTCTTCAGCTCAAAGCCACGATTTTTACAGTATGCCTGACTACGGCACCTTAGGCCCCGAAGACACTAACGAAAATAATAAAATCTTTATTAAACGGGTTTCCACTAACAGTAATTATATAGAACTTGATGTCAAAAATTTTATTTCCTCTACAACTACCGCTTTCAATATAAGGCATTCGCTTCAACCGCCTGGATCCAACGTACTCTATTACACTTCCGAGTATTCTGACGCAAGCAAGCGACCGGTTTTGGAAATTCAGTCATACGGAAGGCCGTATCTTTGCGGCGACGCTGATGGTTCTGGGGCAGTGGATATTTCGGATGCTGTATATTTGATTCAGTATATTTTTACAGGCGGGTCAGCGCCAAATCCTCTTCTTGCTGGTGATGCTGATGGAAGTGGAGCAGTTGATGTTTCTGACGCTGTTTATTTAGCGCAATATATTTTTGCAGGTGGGCCAGCGCCGTGTCAGCCGAGAGCGGAATATAAGAAAATCGGAGATGGATGGAATTATAACCAAACTATGGATTATCTTAAGAATCTTCAGAATAAATCTATTAAGCCGAAGATCCAGGGAACCTCTGCTTCCTTGATAGATTCTTTAAGAATTAATCTTTGGAAAATTATTGAGAGTGTTGATGAGTTTTTTAGATAATTTTTAACATGGAACCCTACGAAAAAATTGCGAGGATTTTGCGGGCGGATAAAGATTATATTGCTGAAATTAGCCGGAAATTTGAAGCGGCGACTGGCAAAAAAAATGTTTTAGACGCGCTCGTTGAGGAAAATGAAATTCTGGTTAAAGACCGGATGTTAAAGTTGGGGGTGGCGCAAGACGCGGATGCCAAGGATGTTTATGACGCTTTGATTTCTAAGATTGAGTCAGATGATAGACATATTTTTAAGGCGCTCGGTGAGCCCAACTGTAAGGTTGACGGGGATTGTCAGAATATTGGTGAGATCGCCAAGCGCGTGGTTAAACCGCCCAAAGGGTTTTTTATGAAATTGGATAAAGCCAGGGAATTTTTGATCAATCAACCGCCTCTAAAAATTATGGCGGCTTTGGGTTATGATTCAGTCGAAAAAATGCTGCAGACAGAAGATTTGCTCGAGGTCTATAGCGCGCTTAGATTTGTGGAGGGAAGCGAGTGGTTGAATGAAGTTTTTTTTAAGCAATATGAGACGCTCACACCCGATGATTTTGAAGAGAGAGAAATTGTGGTTAAGGCTTTAAGCGATAAGTGGGGTGGGGTGGCCGCGGAGTTTTTAAAAAAGAAAAAGCATAATATCAGCCATCTTAAAGAACTGGGCGTAGTATTTATTATCCCGGCGCTTGTCGGGATTTCCGGAGAGCTTTTAAGGATGTTTGTTTTGATTTTGCATTATCTCTACGAGGTACCGTTTTATTCCAGAATTTTCAGGGAGATTGTGGCTAATCGGCTGACTTTTTCGAGCAACTTAACTTCTTTGCTTCGGGGAGATGTGATTGAGCGGCACTTTCCAGATAGCGAGCGATCGCTGTGGTTGGTGGTTCAGAGATATTTGGCTAAAGACGACGAGAATGACTGGCGGCTTTTTGTGCCGCACATTAACCCCGAGGCCATTCATTGGACCAGAGCCGAGGCGAGTTTGGCGAATATCGGCGCGGAATTAAACGGGTTTGGGCCGGAACTGCTTTTCTGGGAGAATTTGGACTGGGTGGGAACTTATTTTAAAAATGAAATTGGTATTGATATTTTAGTAAGTTTTAATTTGGTGGATACAGTGATGTCGCTCGTCAAACAAAAAGACATGGTTAAATATCTTTACCATCATCAAGAGGCCCTGTGGAATCAGATTTATTTGGCTTATTTTGGTTATGAAGATTTATACAGGAAATCGAGTCAGTATATCTTGCAGGGGTATTTTGAGGTATAGGTATTCCGCCTTCGCCTGAAGCTGCGGACGGACGCGGTAGGTTTTAGGTGATAGGGGTAGAGATGTGATAGTAATACAATTACGACCAGGTGTTTTTTTATTGCTTTAAATTCTAAGATTTGTTATATTAGATGGCTTATGGAACTAACAGTTCAAAACAGGGAAAAATTGGGTAAAGCCAGCCGAATTTTAAAAAAAAGCGATTTAGTGCCAGCTGAAGTTTATGGCAAGGATTTTGTGAATCGCCATGTGGCGGTGGCTCTTCGCGATTTAAAAAATGTTTTAAGCAAGGCCGGAGAGAGTACGGTAATTAATTTGATTTTAGATAAAGAGAAATGGCCGGTTTTAATTCACGATGTTCAACGGGATCATTTATCGAGCGAAGTGATTCACGTTGATTTTTACAAAGTGAAAATGGGCGAAAAAATTAAAGTTCACGTGCAATTGGAATTTAAGGGCGAGGCGCCGGTGGTTAAAGATAAGTTGGGGATTTTAAATAAATCAGTTTCTGAAATTGAGATTGAGGCCTTGCCGAATGACTTGCCAAATAAAATTGAAGTTGATTTGAGCGTTCTAACCGAACTTGGAAAAAGTATTCATATTAAGGACTTAAAAATTCCAGCCGGAGTTAAAGTTTTGATTGATGCCGAAACAGTGGTGGCGACTGTGGTGGCGCAGAAAGAAGAAGAGAAAGTTGAACCAGTGACGGAGGTTTCAGAGGTGAAAGTTGAAGGAGAAGAAAAGAAAGCTGAGCGAGAAATGAAAAAGAAAGAAACAGAAGGAGATAAGAAGGTTTAGTTGGTCGGATTTTAAACGAAAACACGCTATCAATTTTCCCAGCGATAAAATTGCGCTTGCTCTCGGCCTCGCTCTCTCATTTCATTCGAACCATGCCCACTTTGGCCTGCGAGACAGTTTTCTTTATGAAATCCGACCTATCGACTTGGTAGTTTAAAAATTTAATGAGATGTGGTAACAAAATAGGGGTAGGTGTCGTTATATTCTTTTTGGATATGTTAGAATAGGTATGTAACATGCCTCGATTAAAGCCCGAGATATTAAGAGATATTAACTCTAGGAATTTAGGTAACACGCGGGATAATTTTGATAGTTTGCCAAAACTTCTTAATTTGAGTTATCAAAAAACTAGACGCTGGCCGGGAGTTGGTTTTTTTAAATTACTAATTTCTTTTTTAGCAGTTGTTTCTTTGGTTTTTGGATCAGTGACTGCTCCAACTTTATCGATTTTGGCAGCTAATGATGAGGCAGTTAGCGATAATGAGCGGCAGGTCTTAGAAGAAGAATTGCATCGACTCGAGGGTCAAATCGATGAATATGAAGATCAGATTGTTAATTATCAAAAACAAGGTAAAACCTTGAAAAATGAAATTGGTAATCTTGATAATAATATTAAAAAAATTAATCTTCAGATTAAAGCCATTAAATTAAACATGAATCAAATTGATCATAAAATTGGGGAAACCGAATATCAAATTGATACAACTCGGCAAAATATCGAGACCAATAAGAAAGCGCTTTCAAATACTCTGCTCAATCTTTATCAAAACGAAAGCTCTAGTTTAATCGAGCTTTTTCTTAAGAGTTCTAAAATTTCTGATTTTTTCAATGATTTAAACGATTTAACTTTACTTCAAAATAATCTTCAAGGATCGATCCAAAAAATCGCTGACTTGCAAGACCGGCTAGAAGAAGAAAAGAGTCAACTTTCAATCGCTAAGTCCGATCAAGAGACCTTGAAGATGTATCAAGAAACAAAAAAAGGAGATGCCGAAGTGATTAAAAGTCAGAAGAATAATTTACTGGGAGTTACCAAAAATCAAGAATCAAAATATCAAAGCTTGCTTCAAGAAAACAAAAAAAAGGCCGCCGAGATTAGAAGTCGGATTTTCAAACTTTTAGGTGGCGGAGAACTTACTTTTGAAGAGGCGTTTAAATTCGCTAAACTGGCCAGTCAGTCAACCGGAGTTGACGTGGCTATGATTTTGGCGGTTTTAGACAGGGAATCAGCTTTAGGCAAGAATGTGGGCCGATGCAGTTATCAAAAAGCGATGCATCCTAAAAGGGATACCCCGGCTTTTTTGGAAATTGTCGCTGAGCTTAAGATTGACCCTAATTCGGTGATGGTTTCTTGTGCTAATAGCGATGGAGCGTATGGTGGGGCCATGGGGCCGGCGCAGTTTATCCCTTCGACTTGGCAGCTTTATAAAGAAGGAGTGGCTAAGGTGACGGGTAATGATCCGCCTTCGCCCTGGAACAATGCCGATGCTTTTGTAGCCACAGCGCTTTATCTTAAAGAAGCTCAAAATCAGTGTAGTAATAGTTATTCCAATAAGACCAGCCAGGAGCGGTGCGCGGCGGCCAGGTATTATGCCGGAGGCAATTGGAAAAGGCATCTTTGGACTTATGGCGAGGCGACAATCACCAAAGCCATTAAATTTAGAGAGGATATTGAGTTGATTACGGGGTAGGAAGAAACTTAAAGTTTAAAGAGAGAAGCGTAAAATAAAAATTTAAAATTATGGTATCTAAAAAGACAGTATTAAAAAATGGTTTACGGGTGATTTTGGTGCCGCAGCCGTCTAACTTGGCGGCGACGGTTTTAATTTTGGTTGAAGCCGGTTCGGAATATGAGACCAAAGAAATTAACGGCCTCTCCCATTTTTTGGAACATTTGATGTTTAAAGGCACCAAAAATCGGCCAAAACCGGGCATGATTGCGCATGAGTTAGATAGTTTAGGGGCTGAATATAATGCTTTTACCGGCGGGCAATACACGGGTTATTACGCCAAGGTGGAGAAGGCGAAAATCGGGAAAGCAGTGGAGTTGGTTTCGGATTTATATTTAAACCCGATTTTTATCCCTGAAGAAATTGAAAAAGAAAGGGGAGTTATTATTGAGGAGATTAATATGTATGAAGATACGCCAATGAGAAGGGTGCACGAACTTTTTGGTTCTCTTTTATATGGTGATCAGCCGGCTGGGTGGGATATTGCAGGCCAGAAAGAGGTGATTAGAATTCTCCGTCAAGAACAGTTTAAGGAGTATCGCGAAAAACACTATGTGGCGCCAAAAACATTGGTGGTGGTGGCTGGGAATTTTGACGCTAAGAAAATCATGACCCAGATTAAAGCAACTTTTGGTTCTTTGAAAAAAGAGGAGGCGATTCAAAAGCCTAAGACAAAAGAAAGTCAGAGTCAGCCGGAATTAACAGTTAAGTTTAAGGAGTCAGATCAGAGTCATTTGGTTTTAGGAGTTAGGGCTTTTGATATTTTTGATAAGAGGCGATACGCGCTTCAGGTTTTGGCGGATGTTTTAGGCGGTGGGATGAGTTCTAGGTTATTCCACCGGGTAAGACAAGAGTTGGGTGCGGCGTATTATGTGCGGGCGGAGTCGGAACTTACTTTGGACCACGGTTATTTATCAGTGGCGGCTGGAGTAGATCACACTAAAATTGAGATAGTGATGAGCGCGATTTTGGAGGAGATGAAAAAAATGACTCAAGAATTAGTGGACGAGGTAGAGCTTAAAAAATCTAAAGATCATTTAATTGGCAATTTTATTTTAGGGCTTGAGTCGTCGGATGAGTTGGCTAGTTTTTACGGCGGGCAAGAAATTATTACGCGGAAAATTACTCAGCCGAAGGAAATTATTAAGCGAGTAAAAGCAGTGAGAGCGGCGGAGATTCGGGCGGCGGCGAGGTTTATTTTTGAAGATGCGAAGTTGAATTTGGCGGTGATTGGGCCATATAAAGATAGCGAGGGGTTTAAGAAAATTTTGAGGTTTTAGTCGGTCGGATTTTACACGAAAACACGCTATCAATTTTCCCGGCGAGAAAATTGCGCTTGCTCTCGGCCTCACTCTCTCATTTAATTCGAACCATGCCCGCTTAGGCCTGTGAGACAGTTTTCTTTATGAAATCCGACTTATTAATTTAATAGCTAAAAACTTTGCTATTCATCCGGTAATTTTTAGCTCATCTCCCGTTTCTGGTTTCAAAAATAAAATTCTAAATCCCTATCTTTATTTTATTAAAACTTTATTTGTTGGGTTTACGAGATAGTTTTTTAAGGAAATTTCTTTCTTGAACTTAAGGCGAGTTGAGGGTAGAGTAGTAGAATATGGAAAAGAAGTATTATATTACAACCTCTATTGATTATGTGAATGCCAGTCCACATGTGGGCCACGCGCTTGAAAAGGTGCAGGCGGATGTTTTGGCGCGGTATCATAGGGGAAAAGGGTTCAACACATTTTTTTTAACCGGCACAGATGAGCATGGCGTTAAAGTTTTGCGTAAAGCTAAAGAAGCGGGAGAGGAGCCGCAGGTTTTTGCGGACAGGATTGCGGAAGAGTTCAGGGCTTTGAAGGGCGTGTTCAATTTGAGTTCCGATGATTTTATCCGGACGAGCGACAAAGAGCGACATTGGCCTGGGGCGGAATTAATTTGGAAAAAACTGGTTGTCGCCGGCGATATTTATAAAAAAAATTATAAAGGGCTTTATTGCGTGGGGTGCGAGAAATTTATCACTGAGAAGGATTTGAAAGATGGGAAATGTATTGACCACCAAAAGGAGCCGGAAGTAATTGAAGAGGAGAATTATTTTTTCCGATTGTCAAAATATTCTAAAGAGATAGAGTCAAGAATTAAAAATAAAGAATTAAAAATATTGCCTAATGGAAGAGCCAATGAAATTTTGTCTTTAGCAAGGGAAGGGTTGGAAGATGTGAGTTTTTCAAGACCACGGAAGGATTTAGAGTGGGGGATTCCGGTGCCCGGTGATTCGGAACATACCATGTATGTTTGGGCTGACGCCTTAACTAACTATATTTCGACGATTGGTTATGGTCGGAACGATGATTATAAAAATTGGTGGCCGGCCGAGGCGCAAGTAATTGGCAAAGATATTTTGCGTTTTCATGCTGCTATTTGGCCGGGTATGCTTTTGTCAGCTGGCCTGGAATTGCCCAAGCAAATTTTGGTGCATGGGTTTATTACGGTTGATGGCCAGAAAATTTCAAAAACTTTAGGTAATGTTATTAATCCATTTGAATTGGTAAGGAAATACGGAGTGGATGCGGTGCGGTATTATCTGCTTAAAGAAATTCCATCTCATGAGGACGGCGATTTTAGTTTCTCGAAACTGGAACAAGTTTATAACGGGGAACTCGCCAATGGGCTAGGAAATTTTGTTTCCCGAGTTTTGGGGTTGGCCTCAAAATTTGGAAAATTTGAAGCGGATTTTTCGGAAGTTGAGGTTGTGGTCAAGGAGAAAATCGAGTCAGCGAAAAAATTAGTTGAGGAGAAGATTCATGCGTTTCGGTTGCACGAGGCAATCGGCGCCATACCTGAGCTTATTTCTTTTGGCGATAAATACGTGAACGAGCATGAAGTTTGGAAAGATACGGAAAATAAAAAAGATAAAGTTTTGAATTTAGCGGTGATTTTAGATAACGTTTCTTCGCTTCTTAAGCCGTTTTTACCAGAGACAGCCGGAAAAATAGAGAAAAATATTCATTGGCTCAACGAGAAAAATCTTGAAATAAAAAAGGGCGAGGTTTTATTTCCTCGCCTCTTGGAATAGATAGCGCATCTGATTATTCTAGTTGTTTGGCGATAGAATTGATTTTTTCGAGTTGATCAACAAAAAATTTTGGCTTAGCTGCTTTGATCTGTTTTGTTGATTGCCAACCCCCACCAAAACCGATGGTGTGAATGCCGAGTCCATTGGCATCTTGAATGCCTTTATCGTTGTCGTCAACATAGAAAGTTTTCTCCGCCTTTACTTCAAGTTGCTGTAGAGTTTCAGCCAGAGCAATTTTTTTATTTTTTGAATCGCCGCGAATGAAATCAAAACAGTCAGAAAGACCTAAATTTTTGATTTGATGGCTGAGCAATGCCTCTGTTTGAGCGCTGACTATTGCTAATCGCCACCAATTTCTTTTTAAGCTAAAGAGGAGCGAGGTGGCGCCCTTATGGAGTGTAGGTCCTACGGAATGATTTTTGAAATGATCAGTCCAGATTTCGTTGAGTTTTTGGGTGGAGGCAGTTTCGGGAATTCCATGTTGGTAGTAGAAGGGCATATAGTCAGCCGTTATTTCTCTAAAATAGGTTTTAGCCGAGGGCGGAGTAATTTGGAAGTAGTTAAATATTTTAACTACCCCAAAATAGGTTATGTCGCGGTCATTACAGAGTGTTCCGTTCCAGTCGAAAATTGCCAGTTTCATACTTACCTCTTAAGGTGTTAGTCAAAAAACTTTCTTCATTATAGGGAAATGTGTTATTTTTACAAGCAATGCGATATATTGATGCCCATACCCACGCGCATTTTGCGGCTTTTAAAGATGATTGGCGAGAGGTAATCAGCCGGGCGCTTGAGGCAGGGGTGGCGGTGGTAAACGTCGGCACGCAGAAGGATACTTCAAGGCGGGCAGTGGAAGTGGCTCACGAATTTGAAAGTGGAGTTTATGCGTGCGTGGGATTGCATCCGATTCACAGTGGCAAATCTTTTTATGACGTTGAAGAATTAGGCGATCTTCCGGATGGCAAAGGATTCACTACCCGTGGAGAGGATTTTGATTACAATTATTACAAAAAACTGGCGCTCGACCCAAGGGTGGTGGCGATTGGGGAGTGTGGGTTGGACTATTATCGTCTTTTGCAAAGCGCAAATAGCTCCGCCAAAGGCGGATCCTCCCTCGGAGGAAAATCGCAAATCGAGAAGCAAAAAGAAGCGTTTATTAAACAAATTGAGCTGGCGAATGACGTTAAAAAGCCGCTGATGATTCACTGCCGAGAAGCATTCAGCGATTTGATCGATGTCCTTAATTCTAAATTTTCAATCCTAAATTCTCGTGCGGCAGGCATTGTCCATTTTTTCACCGGCACTTCCAACGACGCTAAAAAACTTCTTGATCTAGGTTTTTATTTTACCTTTGGCGGAGTTGTTACTTTCCCGCCAAAGGCGGATCAGCCTCCGTCTGGCACATATAATGAAGTTATAAAAATGATTCCGATTGATCGGATTTTAAGCGAAACCGATGCGCCTTATGTAACACCAGAACCCTATCGTGGAAAACGGAATGAACCGCTTTATGTGGTTGAAGTGGTTAAAAAACTAGCCGAGATTAAAGGTGTCTCAACCGAAGAGATGGCGGATAAAATTATGGAAAATGTGAGAGAGGTTCTAGGTATTAGGTTTTAGGTGATAGGTTATAAAATGCGGATTTATTTATTCAGCGTTGTTTTTAGCTGTTTTTTGGGCTAGAATTCTTCTATATTATACCGGTTTTATGTCAAAAGAATACGATTTCAAGGCAATTGAGAAAAAATGGCAGGAGAGATGGTTAAAGGAAAAAGTTTTCCGCGCGGATGATAAGTCCAAAAAACCCAAATTTTATCAACTAGAAACTTTTCCCTATCCTTCGGCCGAAGGTCTCCACGTAGGCCACCCTAAAGGCTACATTGCCGAAGACATCCACGCTCGTCATATGCGGATGAAAGGGTATGAAGTGCTCTACACGATGGGTTGGGACGCTTTTGGATTGCCGACCGAAAATTATGCCATTAAAGTCGGCCAAGCGCCTAAGGAGGTGGCGGAGAGCAATATCACGAATTTTAAGCGTCAAGTGCAGATGTTTGGCCTCTCTTATGATTGGGAAAGAGAAATTAACACTTCTTCACCAGAATATTACAAATGGACACAGTGGCTTTTTACCCAACTTTTTAAAAAAGGATTGGCCTATCGGAAAAAAGCGTTGGTGAATTGGTGTCCAAGTTGTAAAACAGTGTTGGCCAACGAGCAGGTGAAACAGAAAGAGCAAAGAGCAAATGGCAAATTGCAAAGCGCGGTGAATGTATGCGAACGGTGCGGAACAGAAGTGGAACAGAAAGAAATGGAACAGTGGTTTTTAAAAATTACAGATTATGCGGAACGACTACTTGAAGATTTAAAAGGATTGGATTGGCCGGGGGCAACAATTAAGCGTCAGGAAGATTGGATCGGTCGCTCGGAAGGAGCACTCCTTAAGTTCGAGGTTCGAAATGTTCAAACCGATCGATCATCGAACAATTCACCAGCTGGCGGAGATCGAACAACTCCAACATTTATTGAAGTTTTTACCACGCGACCGGATACGCTTTTTGGCGCGACGTATTTGGTATTGAGTCCGGAACATGAGTTTATCGCAAATCGCTCCGCCGGAGGCGGATCCTCCTTCGGAGGAAAATCGCAAATAGCAAATTGGGAGGAAGTTGAAAAATATGTTGAGGCGGCGAAAAATAAAAAAGAATTAGATCGAATTACAGAGACAAAAAATAAAACCGGAATAGAACTAAAAGGAATCAAAGCGATTAATCCAGGTAATAAGGAAGAAATTTCGATTTGGGTGGCGGATTATGTTTTAGCCAGCTACGGCACTGGCGCGATTATGGCCGTGCCGGCGCACGATGAGCGGGATTTTGAATTTGCGAAAAAATTTAATTTGCCGATTCGACAGGTGGTTTGCCCAGTATTCGGGCTTGAAAATAGAAGGAAAGATGCGGTCCATCGGAATACTATAAGCGCAATCATTAGAAATAAGGAGGGGAAAATATTGATTTTAAAATGGAAGGAATTTGATTGGGTGACGCCGATTATTGGTGGTATCGAAGAAAATGAAGCAGTTGGCGATGCAGCAATACGGGAAGCCCTTGAGGAAACTGGTTTCAAAACCCGCGCAGTCAGGGTATTAGATATTGGTATTGAATCTCATTTTTATGCTGATCATAAAAAAGAGTGGCGGTCGCGTTTGGATTATCCGGTTCTTCTGGAGTTAATTGAAGATGTGCCCAGAGCGGTGGCTGACGAAGAAAAAGCGAAACATGAATATATGTGGGTTGAGCCGAATAAGGCGATTGAATTGGTTACGTTTAAAAACAGCAAATTAGTTCTTGAAATGCTTCTTTTAAATAAGAGCGCATACGTCGGAGGTTTCGATGTTGAAGCGGATCTACTTATAAATTCCGATAAATTTAACGGCATGGATTCGGAGGAAGCGAAGTGGAAAATTGCGGAATTTGTGGGTGGAGAAAGAAAAGTTCAATACAAAATTCGGGATTGGTCAGTGGGAAGGCAGAGATATTGGGGAGTGCCTATTCCGCTTGTTTTTTGCGAAAACTGCGCGGAGCAAATCGCAAAGCGCAAATCGCAAAGCGCAAATAAAAGTTTTAACAAGGGAGAGTTGGAGAATCCCGGGTGGGTGGCAGTGTCAAATGAAGAATTACCGGTGGAGTTGCCGGAGTTAAAAGATTATCGTCCTAAAGGAACTCCGCCGCTTGGAAGCTCCGAAAAATTTTGGAAAGTTGAATGTCCGAAGTGCGGTGGTGAGGCGAGGCGGGAGACCGAAACATTAGACACCTTTGTGGATTCTTCCTGGTATTATCTGCGTTACACTGATTCCAAAAATGAGAAGGCAATTTTTGACAAGAAAAAAGTGAATCACTGGATGCCAGTGGATTTGTATATCATTGGCGCGGAGCACACGGTTTTGCATCTTTTATACGCACGATTCATCACTAAATTTTTATATAATGAGGGATATGTAAAATTCCAAGAACCGTTTTTAAAACTTCGGCACGTGGGCTTAATTCAGGGCGCGGATGGTCAGAAGATGTCTAAAAGCCGGGGTAATGTGGTTAACCCCGATGATTTGGTGGCTAAAGTGGGCGTGGACGCAGTGCGGGTCTACGAGATGTTTATGGGGCCGTTTGAACAGGGCCAACCATGGGACTCGCAAGGAGTACTAGGGGCAGAGCGGTTCTTAGCGCGGGTATGGCGTCTAATGCAAAATGTAAAAATCTCCGCCAGAGGCGGATCCGCCTTCGGCGGAAAAAATCAAAATGACAGTGTAAAATTAAAAAATAGTGAAAAATTTGATAGGTTAATGCACCAAACTATTAAAAAAATCGGAGAAGATATTGAGAGTTTAAATTTCAATACCGCGATTTCGGCGCTGATGATTTTATTAAATGAAATGGAGCAACAGAATCAGGTGTCCCTCCGTCGCAAAAGCTCTGGCGGGCAGGCAGGTGTCAGGTGTCAAGATTTTGTTAAACTTCTTTACCCTTTCGCTCCTCATTTGGCTGAAGAAATCTGGCATGAGGTTTTAGGTAAGAAAACATATTTACATGAAGAAAAGTGGCCGGAATACGACGTTAAATTAATTCAAGGCGACACTTTTGTTTTGGTGGTGCAGATTAATGGGAGGGCGCGAGACAACTTTGAAGTGGCGATCGGGATTGATGAGGCGGCGGCAAAAGAGTTAGCTCTAAAGAGCGGAAAGGTAAAAAAATTTTTAGGAGATGCCAAGATTAAGAAGATAATTTTTGTAAAAGATAAACTTATAAATTTTGTAATTTAGGAATGAAGCTTATTTCGCTTAATATCTGGGGCGGCAGAATTTACGAACCGTTCATTAATTTTATAAAGCAATATTCCGAAGAGACGGATATTTTTTGCTTTCAAGAAGTATTTTCTTATAAAGAGCCGATAGTTAGTCGAGAGACGAGGCTTAATATTTTAGAAAAGTTACAAGAAATTCTTCCTGGTCATCAGGTATTTTTTACTTTAGTTCAGGACAATATTGATACCGAAGGCGAGATTGAAATTCCAAGTAAATCAGGAAAAGCGATTTTTGCGCGGCAGGGTTTGGAATTTCAAAGCAAAGGTTATAAATTCCTTTCTAACGGATTTAATACTTTTAAAAATGATGATTTTGGAACTTTGGGAATAAGCTTTCAATATTTGGAGACCAAAAATAAGGAGAGGCCTTTGATGGTTATTAATGTTCATGGTCAACCTTTTCCGGGTGATAAATTAGATACGCCGGAGCGTTTAGCGCAATCAAGAAAAATCAAGGATTTTGTTAAAGATTTTAAAGGACAGAAAATTATTTGCGGCGATTTTAATTTGATGCCCGAGACCGAAAGTGTGAAAATATTAGAGGAAAATATGAAGAATTTGATTAAGGATTTTAGAATTACTGATACTCGCGGCGCGATTAGCGCCAGAAAATATCTTGGCGAGCAACCGGTTCAAAAATTCGCTAATTATGCTTTTGTGTCAAAAGATATTAAGGTTATTTCATTTAAGGTGCCTAAGGTGGAAATTTCAGACCATTTGCCGCTGATATTAGAATTCTCCTAATTTTTGCTAGAAATTCAAGATTTCGGTATTCTTAATCTATGGTGGATTATTTTATGATCAAGGAAATTTTGGAGATTCCTCGAATATTGCGAGAGTTTATAAAATCTCCTTTTGTTTTTGACGCGACTGCTCTTCGAAAAATAAAATTGGCTAAGCGAATTTTAATTGTGGGCTGTGGCACTTCTTATCACGCCGGGCTTTTAGGAGCCATCTTTTTCGAGGAATTAAGCGGTAAGCCGGTTAGGGTTGTGTCGGCTTCGGAAGCCAGTCATCAAAATCTTAATTACGATTTAGTTGTGGTTGTTTCTCAATCCGGGGAGACCAAAGATGTTCTAGAATTTTTGCGGAAAATTAAGCCAAAAAAGATTTTTACAATCGGCATTAGTAATAGTAAAAATTCGTTGCTGTCTCGATTGGCGGACTTTAATATTTATCAAAATGTCGGTCTTGAAAAAAGCATTCCAGCCACTAAAACCTTTATTTCTCAAGTGGCGATTTTGTTGCAGTTGGCATTGATGGGAAATAAAAAAAATGCGTCGCTCCATGAAAGTTTTAAAAAACTCCCCAATTTAATGGAGAAAATTTTAGAGCGTCAGGAAAAAATTCGAGCGGTGGCGGAGAAATACAAGAGTTTTGATAAATTTTTTATTTTGGGGGCCGGGTTTAATTTTCCGGTGGCGCTTGAGGGAGCGTTGAAATTTAAGGAGGCGGCTGGGATTTTGGCAGAGGGAATGTTGGCTGGGGAATTGAAACATGGCCCCATAACCTTGGTGGATAAATCTTCGGCATCTTTATTGATTATGCCTAAGGATTTACGATATTGGGAAAATTTGTCGCTGCTTTTAGAAATTAAGAAAAATGGCGGGCCAGTCGTGGCTATTACTACCGAAGGGAATAAAGATTTGGATAAAATAATAAAAGATGTCATTTATATTCCTAAGACCGAGGAGTTGTTGTATCCGTTTTTGGCGACCCTTGTTTTACAGTTTTTGGCTTATTCCAGTGGAGTTTTAAGGGGCTATAATGTCGATAAACCCAGGAATTTGTCTAAAGCGGTTAGAATATAATTAGGATTTATTAATTTAAAATATGAAAGGCGGCTTTGTTTTTATTCTTCTGATTTTGGTCTTTGTGGGGGTGATATTTTTATCAACCAGCGGATCTTTAGAAAAAATCGGTATAGATAAGGTGGATTTTTCTATTTTTAAGAATAATTCTTCAGGTACATCGGCCAAAAGTGGCGGAACGATTAAAAAACCCGAACCCAAAAATTCAAGATCGATTCCTATTAAGACCATTGCTTCGCCAAAATCAACTTCAACTATTAATCCAAAAAATATTCCAGAGGGGTTCGTGTTGGAGCAGCTTTCACCTTTTTTTCAAAAAATAGAATTACGTTCTGTTTCGCCGGGTTCTGCTAGTTCTTACGGGAGAATCAGAGTGGAAGCAATTAAGTTATTAGAGGGTGAAGCCGTGAGTATGAGGGGTTGGCAGATTCAAGGGAAAAGGGCGATTTTGTATATTCCTCAAGCAGTGGCGAATTATGGGCCGGCGGGGGTTGATTCGCCAAGCGATATAGTGCTTAAAAACCGGGAATTTATAAATATTTACAGCAATACCAGCGCGATCGGCATAAATTTTCGACTTAATAAATGCATGGGATATTTAGAAAATGTAAATAAATTTACTCCGGCTTTGCCTCGGAGTTGTCCGGATGTGCTGGATGATTTTGGCAATTATAATTTGTCTTCACAGTGCGAGGATTACCTGGATTCACTTCAAACTTGCGCGCTTTCCAAAACCAATCAATTATGGCTTCAAAATTCGAATGAATTTGCCTGTCGATCGATTTTGGATCAGGTAAATTACCGAGGTTGTTTTGAGAGGCACTCAACTGATAAAAATTTTTTAAGTTCGGAGTGGCGGGTTTGGACGGGCTCGCGGTTTTTGGATATTCGGCATGACCGGGTTCTGCTTTTTGATAATAGGGGGTTGCTGGTGGATGAGTATGAGTATTAGGTGTTCTGAATTGTTTTTCGGAACCGCGGTTCAATTTGCTCCAGCGGTAAATTGCCCGCTACATCTCCCCGACCACACTCCCGCTTTGGCGGGGGACCAAGCTGTGGTCGGGTCCGATAGTTTCCGAAAAAAAATTCAGAACATCAGTTCAAGGCTGGGGCTAGAAATTGAAGGTAGGTTGATTTTTTGGGGTTGGGGTGATATAAAGTTGGTAGCTTTTTAAAGAAAGAGAGGTGATTTTTGTGAATACAAACAAAAGATTAGCGGTGATGCCACTAGTTTTTACTGGATTGGCATTGGCTGCGGCGTTGTATATCGTTGCTTTTGTTTCGATAGAACCGAGAGGGTGGCCGGAGTTTTACGGGTTACTTCAGCAGTTGGGCGCGATAGTACTTTTAGCTTTGGTTGCGGTGGGGATTTTTCTTTTAGTAAAACGGCGGAATTTAAGGAGGAGAAGTAAGGGATATACTTACGTTTACTTTACTTGTTTGGAACATCGGGTGATTAATTCTATGACAGCTGGAGTATGTCCACTTTGTCGAAAACCGTTTGAGGTAGTTAGTAATTAGCAAAGATTCAGGGCTCGGTTTTTTAAAAAAATCGAGTCCTTTTTATTTTCTTTCAGCGAGAGTCAGGTGAATTTTGATTTCTTTTTTGCTTCTTAAAACCAGAAGTTCAATTTTGTCGCCTACATTTAAATTTTCCAGATAATCTTGAATGGGATGGTCGCGGTTAATTTTTTTGTTGTTTAGAGAGAGAATAATATCCAGTTCATGAAGGCCGGCTTTCTCGGCCGGACTTTTAGGCACAACGCCGTGATCTTGTTGAGTTTCCTTAACAACTAGAGCGCCATAGTCGACCGGCAAACTCATTTTTTCTTTTAAGTTTTCGTCAATCACAATATAGCGGACACCTAGAAGTGGTCGGCGAATATGGCCGAATTTTTTAAGGTCAGCGAGATCTCTTTTGGCCGCGCTAATCGGGATGGCAAAGCTGATGTTTTGCGCGCCAAAGACAATCGCGGCGTTGATGCCAATAGCCATGCCTTCGAGATTAACTAATGGTCCGCCGGAATTGCCGTGATTGATGGCGGCGTCGGTTTGAATTAATCCTCTCATTTCTTGAGGAGGGGAGTTGGGGTCAGCTTGGGCAGTGATGGAGCGAGAGAGGCCGGAAATAATGCCTAGCGAAACAGTATTTTTGAAAATACCTAAGGCGTTGCCGATGGCAATTACGGTTTGGCCTAAATCCATTTGGATTGATTCAACTAATTTTATAGTCGGGAGATTTTGGGTTTTGATTTTTAAAATTGCCACATCATTTATCGGGTCGCGAGTTAGGATTTCTGCTCCGAATTTACGGCCGTCGTCGACGATAACAGTGTATTCTGCCTTGGGGTCGCTGACCACATGTTTATTGGTTAGGACAATGCCGTTGGGTTCCACGATAAATCCAGAGCCGCCGCCGATTTGCACCATACCGTGGCGATCAATCATTTCTTCTGGAATTTTAAGCTCAGGGCCATGCGGGCCCATAGGTAAAAAGGGGTAGAGTTCTTTGGGGATTTCTTTTTCGAGGTCCTCAAGATGTTTGGTAATTACAATCGAGACGACCGCGGGCATTATTTTTTTGATAATGGAAATAACTTTTTCTTCAGGCATAGTTTAATTATATCATTTTTATAATTTTATCATACCTTTTTGAGCAAGTAAGAGGAGGACGCCGAAAATTTTAATATCAACTTTGATTTTGGGGTTTAATAAATAGGAAATGATTTTGCGCGCGGGAATTTTAACCACTTTAATATCTTCGCTGGTTTCTAGTTTTGGCTCTTTGATTTTTTTGGCGTCCAAGCCGGCGTAGAAAATGACTGGCCAGGCCGAGAGGCCGCTGTTGTGCGGGCTTTCGATAAGGCGAACGACTTTTTTGGCCAGATAGCCGGTTTCTTCCAAAAGTTCGCGTTTGGCGGCTTCGGCCGGACTTTCTCCTTTTTGGTCGGTTAGGCCCATCACGGTTTCTAAGACATAGGACTTGATGGGAATGCGATAGATTTTAATGAGGATAATTTCTTTTTTAGGGGTGATGCCAATGATGCTCACAATTTTGTGGCGTTCGGGGCTTCTTTTTATCATTTCCCAGTATTTTTTTTCGCCTTTTAGGCCTAAATAGTGCCTTTTGATTAATCTAATAAAGCGGCCGTTCCAGATTATCTCGTCTTTTAGAATTTTGATTTTTGGCATGGGTTATCGGTTAAGAATTTCAATGCATCTTTTAATAGCGACAAATCCATAGCTCCATAAAATCGGTAGCCATAGTGGCATTAATCCAAAAAGAGTGTTTCTTTGAAAGGTTTCAACTCCGGTGCTGATAAAAAAATATTCCGAGGCAATCATAATGAAAAATCCAAAGAAGAGGATTAATAAATCATTTTTGGTTTTTTTAAAATAAAAAGCGATAACAATAATTGCGAGGTAGATTAAAGAGAGGAGGTAGTCGTTTTGGATAAGTGGTATCAGCGCAATCATTATTAAGATAGGCAGAGTATTTAAAAATAAAGCAGGAATTTTTTTCATTGCTTTAATTATATTATTGTTTCGAATCCTATAAAATAGGTATTCCTTCGTTGGTCGTCTGATGGGTATAGCATTTTCTGCCAGTTGGCGGATCCGCCTTCGGCGGACGAGTGCTGGGACAGGGCGGAGGAGGTGAGATTCGAACTCACGAAACCCTTTCGGGTTTACCGCATTTCGAGTACGGCCCGTTCGGCCACTCCGGCACTCCTCCGCCCTGTCCATCACTATTTGACCACTATGCGAACCCTCCAATTGACCAGTGGACCCGAGCGGGATCGAACCGCTGATCTCCTCATTGCAAATGAGGCGTTCTACCACTGAACTACGGGCCCGTGTGGACCTACGGGGAGTCGAACCCCGACCTGTTCCATGCCATGGAACCGTTCTA
>CAYIOP010000008.1:0-44635 GCA_964365185.1 uncultured Candidatus Saccharibacteria bacterium
ATTCTATCCGTTGAACTATGAGGACCTACCTTAGTTAAGTTAATTTAATCTAACAAAAAAATCAAACGGGCAGCCGTTTGATTTTATTTACTTTCTAAGGTTGTAGTTGCAACTCCCTTCACTCTTACATCTTGGATTTTCGCAAATCCTCTCGTCGTCCGTGATTCTCCTGAAATTATTTCTAAACAATTCTCTTTGCCTAGCATAGCCGATCTTTCTTGAAGTATGAATCGCTGGACTTTGAAAACCGCTTATAGGCTGTCCGTGTTTATTGCAGAGTACATAACAAGGCATTTTTCCTCCTTTGCCAATTTTCCATTGTTTATACTAATACTGCCAGTTAAAAAGTAAAGTCTGCCTACTATATAATATCCTGGGAATAATTCTTAATTCAAGCGAAAAATGTTAAGATTTAATCATGAATAAAAAAATATCCGGCTTATTTTTAGTCGCTTTTATTATCATAATTCTCGGCATTTCAGTTTTGCCTAGCCAAGCTCAGCAAGCCCCAACGCTTACAAACGGTAATTTTGAAAGTTGTATCACCAACACCGCTGTGCCGCCGGGCTGGTCAACTAATCAGACCTCGCTGGTTGGCTGCACTCCGCTCGAGCCCTACACCGGGTCTTGGCGCGCTTACGCCGTGCAAAGCGCCTATCTTTATCAATCCCTCCAACTAACTGCCGGCACCACCTACACCTTCAGCGCTTACGCGAAAAATTTTTCTTCCGCCTCGCCTGTCGCCAATAACTCCCGTCTCATTATTTCTTCTATTATTGGGGGCGGGGGAATAGTTTATTGTTCTAACAACACCACCTCGTTAAACTGGACTTTATTAAGTTGCAATTACACTCCGGCGAATAATGTATCGGTTTATTTTAATTTAATCGGAGGCTTCAATGATCCCGGCAGTCGTTTTGACGATGCCTCAATTACGGCCAGCGGTGGTTCAGCGCCTGATACCACTGCGCCGGTTATCTCATCCGTTGCGGCGAGCGGCATTACTTCCTCCGCCGCCACTATCACTTGGCTCACTAACGAACCAGCCAACGGCCAAGTGGAATACGGCCCCGTAGGCGGCGCCACCCCCTATCCTTTCTCAACCAGCATCAACACTTCTCTTATAACTTCTCACTCTTTCAACTTAACCGGACTTATTTCCGCCACCACTTATAACTACCGCGTTAAATCTCGTGATGCCGCTGGGAATCTTCAATCTAGTTCTAATTTCACTTTCACAACTCAAGCTGGCTCAGGCGACACCACTCCACCCACTCGGAGTAACGGCCAGCCCACCGGCACTCTTCCGGCCGGCACCACCTCGGCCACTCTTTCTTTAGCCACAAATGAAAACGCCACCTGTAAGTACTCTAACACTCCCAACACTCCCTACGGTTCCATGATTAATACTTTTACCATCACTGGCGGTACCACTCATTCTCGCGGCCTGACTGGTCTTCAAAACGGTCAGACCTATAACTATTACGTGCGGTGCCAAGACCAAGCCGGTAATATGAACCCCACCGATTATCTCATTAGCTTTATGGTTGTATCTCCTTCTTCTGATACCACCGCGCCGATTATCTCCTCCGTCGTCGCCTCCGGCATCACTTCCTCCGGCGCCACCATTACTTGGATGACTAATGAATTATCCGACAGCCAAATTTATTATGGCACCACTGCTAGTTACGGCAGTCAGACCGCGCTTAACTCAACCCTTTTAACCTCTCACGCTCAAAGTTTAAGTGGCCTGCAACCCAGCACTCTTTATCATTATCAAACTAGATCTCGCGATGCCGCCGGCAATCAAGGCGCCTCTGGTGATTTTACTTTTACTACTCTGGCCGGATCATCCGGGCCGGTTATTGACATCACCCAAACCTCGGTGACTAGCCCGATTGTTTTAGATCAAATGGGAAAAACCTACCGGTTGGTCAATAATTTAAATTGTACTAAATCGTGTTTTGTGGTGACAGCCAATGACGTAACCCTGGATTTAAACGGTAAGACCGCCACTTTCGGTATGGATGCAGGGCTATACCGATACGGCGTGGCTATCCCCCCGGATTATGTTCCCAACCTTAATCCTTTTGATCCCCTAGATATCCCTTCCTCGTTATTTAGGGGAGCAGATAGGACGATTATTAAAAACGGTTCTTTAATTCAAGGCGCGGCGGGGGCGGAGAATATGATTATTTTTGCTCATGAGGGAGCGCGACTTCAAGAAGTGGCCAATATCACAGGGTTATATCAAGGTACTGATTCGCAGGGTATTGTTGCGATAAACGGTGGGAATTTAAACATTCATGACAATGTGATTCAGGCGGCATTAACCAGAATTACTAATCGCCACAATGCCAAAGCCGCGATTTCGATCAATGGCGGACGAGGGAATATTTATGTGCGTAATAACCTGGTTTATGGTGATGGTCAGTTTGGAATAAAAGTTAGTTCTAAGAAGGCCATCCCCGTAACTGACCTTGAGATTTCCGGCAACACTATGCGCATCAACGGCATCACCACCAATCCCTACCAGTTAGTGGTCTTTGGTTTTAGCAAAAGGCAACAAGGCATTACTCCTCTGATTTTCAACAATCGGATTGAGTCACCGGGGAACGTGAGTAATCGCGGATTAATACTCGAAGGAATCGATAGCTCGGCTGACGGCATCGATGGCGCCAAAATTTACAATAACTATATCGACGTCAAAGAACACGGCAACGTGGAATACGGCGAGGCCGGCTGGACGCACGCCCTTCGTATGAGAGAACCAGATTATCCGATACCCGAAGCCAAGTTTTTCAATAATGAATTTTATGGGAATACATTTAAGAGTACCGGTTATTATAATAGCGCTACCGATAATGGAGATGGGGTAAGTATAAGAACTTCATTCTATAGTTTAGCGCCAGCTGGTGAATTGCCAAACGTGTTTCACGACAACACGATTATATCAGAAACATTAAATTCTTCTGTTGAGGCGTTAGCTATCTATATTGAAGGTAATAATGAGGCATTGGGAACAGTTTTTAGAAATAATGTTATTTCGAGTAATAATAAGTTAATTAAATTTCACTTTGTTGGAGGAGGAGGATTGATTTTTGACGGCAATACTTTTAGCAAGGGAATGAACCCTGTTAATTTCAAGACGTTATATTATAACAATGTTGGCAATTCGACAGGAGTTGTGTTTCAGGACAGCACTTTCGGTTCTGGGGTAGATTTACTAAATATGTATCAGTGGCCGGGAAGTCCTCCGGCTGAACCCCGAGGCGACCGAAACTTCTATGTAAAGTGGTCGCTCGATTTAAGCGTTAAAAATAATTTGGGCCAGGCCGTGGGGGGCGCTCAAGTGGATATTAGAGATAAAAATAATGTGCTTGTCTTCACTGGGTCAACCGACGGGGGCGGAAAAGTTTTGGCGCCGCTTTCAGAATATTTCTGGCGTCAAGCTCCAACCTATCCCACGCCACCGCCAACTACAACCACCTACAATCCTTACTCCGTTACGGTCTTAAAATCCGGTCAGAGCCAAACCCAAGCAGTGACCATGGACGCGCGAAAAACAATTACGATGTTGCTTAATGTCGCGGGCAGTTCCGATTTTATTCCGCCAGTCGTGAGTATGACTGCGCCGACTCCCGGTTCAACGGTGTCGGGTAGTGTGAATGTCTCAGCCAACGCCACTGATAATGTTGCTGTCGCCGGAGTCCAATTCAAACTTGACGGCATAAACTTAGGAATAGAGGATACTACTTTCCCCTATTCGATTATTTGGAACACGACTCAGACCACAAATGGCAATCATGTTTTGACCGCGACCGCGAGAGATACTTCCGGCATTACCGCCACCTCTCCTAATGTAAGTGTGACAGTGAATAATGCCGGTTCCGGCGACACCACCTCTCCCACGGCTTTGATAACCGCGCCGGCTGCCGGCGCAACGCTAAACGGAACAGTGACTGTTTCGGCGAATGCCTCGGACAATGTGGCCGTGGTTGGTGTGCAGTTCAAACTCGATGATGTAATAAATCTCGGTGCTGAAGATACTACTTTCCCCTACAGCATTCCATGGGATACTACTCAAACTACAAATAGTAGCCATGCTTTAACTGCTACGGCCAGAGACGCGGCCGGCAACACCGGTATTTCACCTTACGTGAGTGTGGCGGTGAACAATGCCGGCGCACCGAGTACCAAGTTTGTAATCAATGACCGAGTTCGAGCCAATACTAACAACTTGAATATCCGTTTAACTCCCAACGGCACTTTCCTTGGCCAGCAATCATTAGGTAGTTTAGGTACAGTCACAGGTGGCCCAACCTTTGCTGGCTCTTTTTGGTGGTGGAATATAAATTTTGATATTGGCTCGGATGGTTGGGCCGCGGAGGACTTTTTGGATAAATACACAAGCGCGCCAACCGACACCACGTCACCGAGCGTGAGTATTACTTCGCCGACATCTGGAGCCACGTTAAACGGAACTGTTACTGTTTCGGCCAATGCTTCGGATGTTGGAGCGTCTGGCCCTTCTAGTGGAGTCGCTGGCGTGCAGTTCAAACTAGGCGGCGTTAATCTCGGGGCTGAAGACACTACCTCGCCCTATTCAATTACTTGGAATACCACTGGCAGTTCCAATGGCAGCCATACTTTAACCGCGGTGGCCAGAGATGTGGCCGGCAATATCAGTAACTCCTCCGCTATTTTAGTGACTGTGGCCAATGGTGGCGCTGGTCCAGCCCCCACTTCCAGTTTGAATTTAGTATTTGTTGTCTCGCCTAAAACCGGCACTGCGCCCTTAAATAATATTAGTCTCACTGCTTCGGTTTCTGGTCTGCCCGGACCCTATACTTATACTTTCTACTGCAACCGAGTTGACAGCGGCACTAATATTTTGCCCGGGCATATATTTAGCGTTAGCACTTTCCTTAGTTCACAAAGCACTCAATGTTCTTATGCGTCAGCCGGAACTTACACGCCAAAAGTTATTGTTCAGAAAAATGGCACGGCTGTCGAGGCGCGTGATGGCGTAAATGTAAGTGCGCAGTCGAGCGGCCCTCAAACTCCAGGTCCAACCGGCGGTGGAGGTACCCCATCTGGCGGTGGCGGAGATATTCCGCCAGCTCCTGGCCCCACCGGCCCATCAGGCACAACTCCGACAACAACCTCAACGCCTAAATATGCCAACTTACCGGTTTTTAAGCTCACTAAACCTCTTTATCCAAGAATTAACGATGCTCAAGTTAAATCTCTCCAGCAGATGTTAAATTATCTTGGGATTTCAGTTTCTCCAACCGGACCCGGATCTTTTGGTAATGAAACTATCTACTATGGATTAAAAACCAAAACCGCGGTGGCCAAATATCAAGTTCAAAAAGGCATTGTGCCGTCTTTGACTGATTCCTCCGCCGGACTGGTTGGACCTAAAACCCGCAAGGCGCTCAATGATAGTTATGAAAAATTAAGAATTGATTCCGCCGCCGGCGCCCAAGTTCCGGGCCTGCCTTCTGACCCCGCGGCTCTTCAAGCCCTGCTCAACACCTTACTGCAACAAGTCCAAATGCTTACTGAGCAACTAAACCGTCTGCCCCGCAACTAATCTTTTATTTCTTTATTTGCAATTTGTCCCTCACCCTTTGCCGAAAGAGTGAAGGATTTGACTCCTAGTTTTAGTTCTCTATAATACCTCCAAAAGGTCGCCCCTGTACTAATTAGAACTTTGAGTTATATAAAAATTAAACAGTCGAATCTAGCACTAAAAATAAAATGTCAAAAACCGTAAAAATTGTAGTTTGGTTAATAGTTATTGTTATCGTTGTTGCGATTGGTGTTTCGCTTTCCAGAAACAATATTGACATCAGTACTAACAATTTACAAACCTATAACAATGAAAAATATGGATTTGAGTTTAAATATCCCAAAACTTGGAATTTTAATTTTGAAGATGAAGGCGTTCTTCTTCCAGCTGAAGTTCATAATGCCGGAAACGAAGACCAGAAAACATTTCTTTTGCCGCACATTAGCCTAAATACATCTATTAACGAAAAAATAAATTACTTAAAAATCAATCTTGGAAGTTGTGAAGATGGAGTATTGCAGATTCAAAAACCATATTCAGAATATCTAAAATCCGAAGAAGTGGGGTCGATTAGTTTAATTAATTCTCAAATCCCGGTTTATGATTTTAGAAAAGAAGAATATATAAACTGTGGGGAAAATCCTACTAGCGAATGTCCAAGCTCATTAAAGTTTAAGATTTGTTCTTCGAATAATCAATTCTGCTTTGATTTTAGGAGTACTTTTTCTTTAGATGAATTAGTTAGTAAAGAAACCGAAGTCAGCAAAATTCTCGAATCTTTTCAGCTTAATAAAGATATAGACGATATAGAAAAAATTGCCTCCCAATTCTGCCTTGATTCAAAAAATCAAAATAGCTCTTCTTCGCTTAAATAAGTAGTTTTTCGGCCTTTTAAATTATGCGTTCAAAAGATAGCTGGGTTTATCGCTCGAAGCGAGTTTTTGCTTTAAGAGAAGCTTTCGGACTGAGCCGTAGCTTGGTCCCGAGGCCTTAGCCGAGGGTACGGCGAAGGAGAAGCAGGGGGATTTAATTCGCTGGAAATTAAATAACCCCGGTTCTCTCGAGGCAAAAGCGAGCGTACTTATCCACATTGACTCACTTTAGCCATCTAGTACTATTTACCCTAATGGCGTTTTGGCAAGAAATTGGTCGCTTTGGAGATGGTCCACAAAGGGCCTGCCAGCTTTTCTATTTTGACTTTAAAATTCCCCGTTAAGGGGATTTTTTTTAATCGCTTAAGCGATTAACCCTTCCGTAGCCTTGGCGAAGAAGGGTAGCGAGAGAGGAACCGCCAGAATATAAAAATAAAAAAGGTCCATAAATAAAAAACAAAATGAAAGATAAATTACCAACCGCGCTTTTGGAAGCGCAAGTGTTTAAATCCGGTCGCAATTACTTGGAGAGAGAAGGGTTCATCGAAATTTTCCCTCCTCGAGTCGTGCGCGCTTCAGGCGCCTGCGAAAACGTCAACACCTTATTTGAAGTCAGCTCTAATAAGGACTTTAAATGGTTTGGCCACCCTCAAAAACATCAGGCCTATCTGGCTCAAACCGGCCAACTTTATCTCGAGGCCTTTGTGCCGTATTTAAGTAAAGTTTATTGCGTCGGTCCATCTTTCCGAGCTGAACCAGGCAGCGATAACCGCCACCTCACTGAATTTCAAATGATGGAAATTGAATTTGCCGGCAACTTTGATCAACTCCTAAAAAACATAGAGGGTTTTGTCTATAATATTTCCCAGGACCTAGTGAAACTCCCCATCGAAAAACAAAAATCAATGGGTCTAGACGAATTTACAATTTCTCGTCTCGCTAAAACTAAATCCATCTTTCCGAAAGTCACCTACACTGAGGCGGTGCAAAAATTAGGTTTAAATTGGGGTGATGATATTAATTCCAAAAAAGAAGCCGAACTAGTGGACATGTATGACGGTCACCCGATTTTTATCACCCGCTATCCTGACCCAATATGGGATCACAAAAAAGAAATTGAAGTTGAAAAATTCTTCAATATGTTGCCCGACAAAGAAAATCCAGGGTTAGTGCTCTCGGCCGACTTAATCCTGCCAATCGCCGGTGAAGCCGTGGGCTCGGCTGCTCGAGTGGATGATCCGGAGACCCTAGTTTATCGCCTGACTAATTCTCGGATGTATCAACGCCTTTTAGGTATGGGCGGGAATATCGACGATTTCGCTTGGTATATCAATAAATCCAAAGAAAAGATGGTCCCGCATGCTGGCTGCGGTTTTGGCATGTCTCGCATCTTGCGCTGGATTGCCGGCACTGATGATATCAAAAAAGCCATCACCTTTGCTTCTAATCAACATCAGATTATTTAAAACCACTTTTCCACTCATCCGTTTTTATAAGAGAGCAGAGTTTTTTGCTTTAACAAATTTCGTTATTGCATTATTTTGTTTTCTTTTATAAAATTGGTTTATTCGCATTATTAGCGATTACTCCAATGTTAGACGAACAAAACTTATTACCCTCAAACTCTCAAAATGGAATAGAAATTTCAGGTCGGAATACCGTCGTCCTTCCTAAGAAAATTTTCTTCACTAAAGGCGTTGGAGTTCATAAAGAACGCCTAGCTTCTTTTGAGATGGCTCTTCGCTCTGCCGGTATTGCTCACCTTAATCTGATTTTGGTTTCAAGCATCTTCCCGCCCGGGTGTAAGAAAATTAATAGAGAAGAAGGTTTAAAGCTTATTCAGCCCGGCGAAGTTATTTTTTGTGTCTATGACCGTCTACAAACCAACGAACCCAACCGTTTAATCGCCGCCTCTGTTGGCGTCGCCATTCCTTCAGATGAAACCCAATACGGCTATCTTTCCGAGCACCATGCTTTTGGCGAGACCGATGGCAAAGCTGGGGATTACGCCGAGGATTTAGCCGCTAGTATGCTCGCCACCACCCTAGGTATTGAATTTGATTCTAATACTGCTTGGGATGAACGCGAGCAAATCTATAAGGCCTCGGGTAAAATTTTCCGCACCTCCAACACCACTCAATCCGCTATTGGTCATAAAGATGGACTTTGGACCACCGTGTTTGCGGCCGGCGTCTTTATCACCTAGCCTCATTATTTCCCCATTCTCTTGTTTAAAGTAGATAGAATTAGACATTAACCCTTATTTTTGCTATACTTTCTTACATCAAAGGAAAAGGTCGAAGAATTGATTATTAATTTGTAAATATGACAAAAGAAGGATTAGTAGAATCTGTAATGAAAATAGCTGGTATTGAAACCAAGGCCCAATCCCAAAGGTCTGTTGAGGCAGTTTTTGATACTATTACCAAAACCTTAGGCAGAGGAGAAGACGTCACTATTACTGGTTTTGGAACTTTTCGAATTGTAAAAAGAGCCGCCCGAGAAGGCCGCAATCCAAAAACCGGCGAGAAGCTTCATATTCCCGCCGCCACTAAGCCTAAATTTAGAGCCGGCAAACTTCTAAAAGAAGCTGTCAAATAATCTGAAATATCTAAATAATTAAAATCCCCTCATTAAGGCGAGGGGATTTTAAATTTTACCTCTTCTTTTATAGAGTATTGGAATTTATTTTTTCTGCGCGGCAGCAGAAATAATAAATTCCAATACTCGATTAGTTAGTTATGTGTCAGTAGCCAATTCCTTGATCTCAAAAAAATTATCGTACATCTTACCTAGCGATTCTAAGCTTTGTTTTATAATTTCTAGATAATTTATTGAATTATTATTTGAATTTAGTAGCGCCTCTCTAGCTCGCTGATTCAATGTTTTAGCTTTAGTTAAGTTAGTTTCGGCCTCATCCATCACTTCCTGAATTTTCTGATTATCAATTTCTACCTCCAGATCTTTTTTAGTTTCTGCTAAGCGAATTTCAGCCACCCCGATCATTCCTTGATTATTATTCCACGCCACTAAATTAGCCGTTCTTTCGATCAGTTGGGCATAATTGCCCCTCCTCCAATCTAAAATTTGCTGGGCCATATTTTTACTGCCCCAAATTCCTAAATTATCGATTTGACTGTTTTTGTTTTGATAGTAATCTACTGCTTGGTTTATTTCGGTAATTAAATTCAATTTCAACTTTTCCACCAACCTGTCGACAATTGAAGTATCTGTGAGTTTCAATTTTAAAAGCCGGGCTTCTTCGCTCGAACAAGAAATTATTTGCCTTAAAATTTGTTTCCGGATTTGGAGTTCAGCTTTAATTTTCTCCGACTCTCCGAGTTTCGCATTGTTTTGAATCAATTCCAAGGACTGAATTTTATCTCCAAAATTACATTCAGTTGGCTCGGTTTTCTTGTTCTCCGCCGCTAAAGTCACTCCAGCGCTTAAAAAAAATAAGGCGCTTATAGCCAAAGCCGACAACGCCAATTTTTTCCTTTTATAGTTCACTTTATTTTATTAATTCCTGAAGCGCCTGATTAATACTCACTTGCTCAAGAACCTCTTCTGTTTTAGCGTCTTCCTTCGGTTTATTATCCGGGTTACTCACGTCAGTTTTAGTTTTGCTGGTTGTTTTAGATTCACTTAAGGCCCGAGTTGTCGTTTGATTGATAAGTTCGAGTGGTCGATCGTAAGCCAAACCAGTGAGTTGAATTTGAATATCAATGGCTTCGGCCTCGGCTCGAAGGGTGAGCATATCAATATCCTCCATCGGTGAAAATTTCGAGAAGCCTACGAAAATCAAAATAATTAAAATCGTGGTCAGAGCCGCTCCTGCGCCAAAACGCACGGTGGGCCAAACCAAATCTTGCCAGGTTTTCTTCGGCGTTATTTGATGGCCCAATATCGCCATTTTTGAAGTCCGGCTATAATTTTGGTCCGGCTCTATCTTTTTTAGTTGTTTTAATATCTGCAATAAGTCCATTTTTAACTTAATAATAATTCCTTTAATTTTTTAATAGCTCGGTGTTGAATTAATTTTATCGCTCCTTCTGTTTTTTGGAGTAATTCCGCTGTTTCTTTAAGTGATAGTTCTTCCACAAATCTCAAAATAATAATATCTTGGTATTCCGGCTTCAGTTGTCCAATTCCTTGAACCACTTTTTCTAAAGCCAGATTATTATCTATCTGGAAGTTCATGTTCGCTGGCACCGCGAAATAATTCGGATCAACCTGTTCTATCGCCACTTTTTCTTTTGAAGTGCGGTAATAATCAATCACTTGGTTCCTGGCTATTCGATAAAGCCAACTCGAGAAAGGAAATCCCTGATGTTTGTAGTTTTTAATATTCTGCCAAGCGCTTAAAAAAACTTGATGAGTGAGGTCCTCGGCTTCCTCACGCTGGCCTACTTTTAGGATTACAAACCGATAAATTCTCGATTGATAATAATCATAAAGGAGGCCAAAAGCCGAGGCCTCACCCCTGATGGCATCTGAAACGATTTTTTCCTCACCATCTAACATAGATAACGAAAAAGTAGGTAATTAGTTACTTTCATTTATAAACCAATTTGAAAGGCAAAACAGGTAAAATCTAAGAGTTCTACTATAGTATTTTTTTGCCTTTTCGTCAAAACCAATTGTTTGCCTCCAGCGAAATAATTTGCTTTCTGTTATTGAAAATTGTCCTCCAAAGGAGGATCGACCTTCGAAGGACGCCTCTGGCGGAATAATTGAAAATTCCTTTATAATATTTGTATGTCTCGCTCCGGTTTTGGTTTAATTGAAACTATTATTGTAATTACGATTCTCTCTATTTTGGTTGGCGGCGGACTTTATTTAAAAAACCTCGATAACCAAAAAACAATTATTGAGCAGGGGATTGATGCTGAGAAAAAAGCCAAAGAATTAAAAAATCAACTAGACGAGCGAACTCAAGAAGAAAAAAATATTTATAATCAAATCACCCCCTAAATACTTAATCTATCTTTAGTCCTTAATTCTAAATCCTATATTCTACATTCTATTTTACTGAGCGGGTAAGGGGAATCGGACCCCTGGCTTGACCTTGGCAAGGTCACATATTACCACTATACGATACCCGCGCATCATCACTCGAAATAACCAATCAAAATATTACAAGTTTCTACTTAGCAAATCAATCCTCTGTAAAAATAAAAAAGGCGTGAATGAAAATTCACGCCTTATAACTTCGGGTCAGTTCATTTAAAAGTGAACTGTCACCCTGTCGCCTTGAGATTCGATTTTCGAAACGAAGCGATCGCTCGCTCCATCAATCTCAACTCCGCCTTCCAGAAGTGTTCGCACAATCAACTTACTGTAGCGGTACTCCGGTTCCGGTCGAGAAGTTGTCTCCTCCTGTTTTTGCGGCGGGGTAAATACAACCGGACTTTGATCCGAGTTGCTGTCCCCTACAAATTCCCAGCCCCCAGGGAGTTCAAAACGACCCCTCCGGATTTCGCCCACCGGATTACCGCAGTGGGATAGGTAATACTCCACCCGATCTTCGGCATCTTGTTGATCCCGTCTCCCAACCACGACTTGATAACAAGCCGTGCCACTAGGAATATTGGCGGTATGCCAACCATCTCCATTGCGGACCGGGACGATAAAGTCATTTTGTCCCGTCCTTCGCTCGACTTTACCCCTCGTTACTCTTCTCACAATCCGATTAGGATCATGTGAGTACACCTGCTGATGGGCGCGCTCGATTTGCTGAGCCGCCACTCTTGGATTATCTGAGAGTCCACCTTGCACAATCGGTTGACCAGAAAAAGGATCCAGATTATTTTTTCTCCGATTCTCTCTCCTTCTCATTGCCAGCAACATTGTTACGATTCCCAGAATAGCAAGAAATGCAATACAACCAAAGATAAAAGGAATCCATGAATCTTCTAGTTTAGTAGTCGAGCTCTTCACTGAATCCTCAGGCACCACAGAGTGCACTGTTAGATTACTCATAGTAACCGTCCCAGTGCGGAGTTCTCCTTTTAGGTATGTCTCCGCGATTTTCCAAAGGCATCCATTTCTACTCAGCCGGCCCTCTTCGGCCATCCATGGTTCAACTACGTAGAAAACATTCCTGTCCTTCCCAGTCAAATCATTGCCCGCAAGAATCAGAATCGTGTCTCCAACATGAACTAGATTGGGGTCCTTGATCCCAGGATTCATCGCCATAATCTCATCAACCATAGCTTGAATCGTCCTGCCTTGGACCACTGCGGGAGCGGCCATTGCTGGTGTGTTGGGCACGTAGTACCCATAAACGTTCGTTACTGTCATGGCTAGCAAAATAATTACCGCCACAATCGTGGTTGTGATGCGTCTCATCACTAACCTCCTTAATAAAAATGTAAAAGAACTTGTGCGGGAGGGTCTCTTTCACCCCTCCTCTTTCTTCCGGCCGCCTTCTTTTGAGGAAGCTCGGATTTTAACCAATAATCATTATTTTACGGGCTAAAATCCATGCTCCTTTATTTCTTATTTATTATATCATACAAAAATTCTATTGTCAAATTAAAACCAGAAGTTACTATTTTTACATTCTCCTATCTCTAGCTATACTAAAATAAAAAAATGCCCCTTATCATCCGTGGTCTAAAACCCAAGTCCTGCGAGGAATGCGGCCAAGAGGCTGTTTATCATAGAGCTGAACGATTCTCGCTTTGGTTGGATTATTTTTTAAATCCCATCCATCGCTTTTTGGATTTAATATTTAAACCACTTACTCCCATCACTGATTCTTTGTTAAATCGCGCCGCTCCCGCGATTAGTTCCGGACTTTCGACTCTAGGTTTAGCTCTCAAAATCACCGAGCCCGATCGCTATTCCACTGAAACCGCCCAAGCGCTCTGGTCAGAAGCCAAAAAGAGGAAAATAGCAATGTCTGAAATTCGGCCTTTGGGTTTGCCTCGTCGGTTTTTTATCGCTCGATATAAAAACAGGATTTGGGCTTTTGAGGGTTTGCCGCGGCCAGCTCGTAGTCAACCCTCTCTTTTTTGGATTGATAATAAAGCCGAAGTTAAAAAGCGTTTTCAAAAAGTCGGCTTTCCAGTCGCCGCCGGGTTTCTCTGCCGCACTCAAGCTCAAGCGCTCCAGGCCTTTAAGAATTTAAACCCGCCGTTAATTGCTAAGCCCTTCGAAGGTTCTGGCGGCCGCCACACTTCGGTTCATATCAATTCCGAAAGCGAACTTATTAAGGGTTTTAATAATGCCTGCGAGGTATCGCCTTTTGTGATTGTCGAAGAAGAACTTTTAGGCCCGGTTTTTCGAATTACTTTTGTAAATCAGAAATTAGCCGGCGTGCTGCGCCGTGATCCGCCGCAGGTGATAGGGGATGGCCACTCCACTATTCAAGAACTAGTTGAAAAAGAAAATAAAAATCCTCTGCGACAAGGTCCGGTTTTTGCCAAAATTTCACTGGCTAATTCTTATGCCAAGCGTGAACTGGATTTACGCGGATTAAAAGAAAGTAGCGTGCCAGCCGTAGGCGAGGTGGTGTTGTTTCATTTTAAAGTTAACTGGGGCGTGGGCGGCACCTCAAGGGATGCCACCTCTCTAGTCCATCCGGAAAATTTAAAACTTTTTGAAGATATTGCCCGTTATCTTAAAGACGATATCTTTGGTCTTGATTTTATGATTCAAGATATAAGTGAGTCCTGGCGTAAGCAAAAAAGATGCGGCGTGATTGAATGCAATAGTTTGCCGCTTATCGGCAATCACCACTTTCCTTATACCGGAGAAGTTAGGAATGTTGCCGGCAATATCTGGGATATGATTTTTCCTGAATCTGGCCAGTCGCCCGAAAAGTTAAAAACCGCCTAAACCCCCAAACAAAAAACCCCGCCGAAGCGGGGCTTTTTTTAATGACCTCCTGTAATCATATTTATATATTATACCTTATTATCTAAATTTCCAAATAATTATCCCCAGTCATAAAAATCAATGTGCCCCTACGAGGAATCCCTGTCCGCCCCTGGCGGAGAACCCCCCTATTATAATATCCACCCCGTACAATGCTTATGTGCGCCCGACAGGACTCGAACCTGTAACCTCCAGCTCCGCAAGCTGATGCTCTGTCCAGTTGAGCTACGAGCGCATCTACGGGGTAAACAATCTTGCTGTTCTACTAGCCCCGTAAAATTTTACTAAAAATTTTATTCAGGGTCCATTAAACTATGAGGGCCTAGCCGTCCGTATCTTAAAGATAAATTTTAAAAAACTCAACCGTTATCCTTTCTTTTAAAACCCAACTAAATCCTCGAGATAATCCCAAAAGCTATGTTCAAAATCCACCTCCAACGCTTCCGACGCTCTTTCTTGAAAAGCAACTCTGATTTTTTCTAAATCCGTTTTTGGTAATCTGATTTTTATTTTTGCCCTGAATGTTTTTTTTAATTTTAAAACTAAAATCGCCCACTCTTTGTGGTCAGGGGAATCAAACGCGTAATTTTCAATTTCTTGGTAACTATACGATTTGGATTTTCCAATTAAAAAACGCTCGGCAGTTAATTTAAAATCAATCATTTCCGGTTCCTTACTTCCCCAAATAATTAGAAGCACCTCCGCAATAATTATAAAAACACCGAATAAAAAATTTTTTTGCCAAATAACTATTGCCAAAAGCAAAACCGCCACAATAATCGTTATCCAATACCAAGTCACCGATTTTTTGTGATATTCAAATTCCGGCGCCTGCCAACTAATCTCTGAATCCATTATTTAATTATAGCATACGAGGCGCATCTTATTGTTTTTTGGAAACTATCGGACCCGTCCGCAGCTCGGTCCCTGAGCTTGACGAAGGGTGCGGACGGGGAGATGTAGCGGGAAGTTTGTCGCCGGAACAAACTTAACCGCGGTTCTAAAAAATAATAAGATGCGCCGTTTCTATGCCCTCGCCGCCACCATCGCCACTATTTTTTTAACTCCGCAATTTTTAAGAACTCTCGCCGCTTCCCTAAGAGTAGCTCCTGAAGTGGTTACGTCATCTATAAGAATTATATCTTTACCCTCCAGGGCTTCCATATTCTTTACTTCAAAAGCTCCCGCTACATTTTTTATTCTTTCATCTAATCCTCGAACTTGGCTTTGAGCTTTTGTATTTTTAACTCGGATCAAATTTTCGGTTTCAATCGGAATATTAAAATGGCTCGAAAAAATTCTAGCCACTAATTCTGATTGATTAAAACCTCGCTCCAGCAACCTATTACGGCCAAGAGGGATTGGTAGAACAACAAATTCCCGCCACGGCAAGTTTGTCGCCTCTGCATATCTGATTATAAGTTTTCCGAGCGGCTTCGACGCGTTCTGAATTCCGCTAAATTTAAGCAACCCGATCAGATTTTTAATTTTTTCATCCTGATAGCTACTGGCCGCGCCGAGTAAAAACAGAAAATTTTGATGACAGATTTTTTTGTTATTCGGGAGTCGCGCCGCGCACTCGCCGCAAAAAAGAGTTTGGTTAATCACAATTTCGCCATAGCACTTCTCGCAGATCACTGCTTCCATCTCTAAATTCAAACGGCAATTAATGCATCTATAAGGAAATAGCGCGCTAAGTAGAAAGTTTTTTAGCTTTATAAGCACTGATTTAGTTTTTTATTCTTATGTTATAATTAATCAGAAATAATGAGTTTATTCAAGTCGTTCAGGCAGAAAGTTTTTCCTTCGTATCTTGGCGTTGATATCGGCACCACTTCGATTAAAGTGGTTGAAGTCAAACAAGGAAAGAACATCCCGGCTATTACTAATTATGGTTTACTTCAATCAAGCGGCTACCTGCTTCGTTCCAACGATGTTCTTCAAACATCCAGTTTAAAATTATTTTCTGAAAATATCATCGAGCTTTTAACTATTCTGCTTAAAAAAATGAAGCCGAAGACCAACGAGGCCATGGCCTCATTGCCGGCCTTTTCGGTTTTTATGAGCGTTTTTGAATTTCCGGAAATGTCCGAAGGCGATCTTGAGAAAAATTTAACTTATCAAGCTCGCCAATATATTCCACTTCCCGTTTCTGAAGTGGCCATTGATTGGATGAGAGTCGGCGAAAGAGAGGATGAAAGAGGCCTAAAGTTCCAGCAGGTTCTTCTTATCTCTGTTCCACAAGAATTAATCAGAAAATATCAATTGATTTTTAAAAGCGTTGGTTTAAATCTTCGTCTTTTGGAAATTGAGGGTTTAAGTTTGGGTCGAAGCTTGATTGGCAATGACCATACTCCTGCTATTGTTGTTGATATTGGTAGCAGGTCCACTAGTATTTCTTTTTTTGAAAACAGCCGGCTTAAATTTAATCTTCAAAGCGACTATGCCGGAGCTTCTTTAACTCAAGCCCTATCCTCAAGCTTAAGCATTAATCCCTTAAGAGCCGAGGAATTAAAAAAAGAGCATGGTATTATCAACGTTGGTTCCAATTACGAATTATCCACAATAATGATGCCGTTTTTAGATGTTATAATTAATGAAGTCAAGAAGGCGCAGTTTAACTATCAGAGCCAGTTTTTGGCTCCACATAAAACCGAGAGGTTGATTTTGGCTGGTGGCGGGGCTAATTTGGCCGGCATCGAAAAATATTTTGAAAAAGAGTTTAATTTTCCCGTGATTAAGGCCTCGCCCTGTTTAAAATTTGAGCATCCCCCCGAGATCGAACCCTTGATAAACGAGCTTAACCCCACTCTGAGTATTGCCTTAGGCCTTACTCTCAAAGAATTCACCTAAATTTTAATGAAGCGGATAATTTTTAAAAAAAAATTATCAGCCCCGCAATTTTAAACTTTACATTTTGAATTTTAAACTTGAAACATGGCTCTTCCTCAAAATATAAATGAGCAACTAAACCGAGTTCCCACTCGCACTCCCGGCATCTCCGGCCGGATTTTGATGTTGGCCAGTTTGATTTTTGCAATCAGCTTCGCTTCTTATTTAGGGTTAGAGTATGGTTACAAACCTTATTTAACCGGCCAGCTTGATAGCTTAAGTAAAGATATCGAAAATTTTGCCAAACAAATTCCGCCTTCCGAGCAAATTGAAATAGTGAACTTCTATTCCCAGCTTTCTAATCTTGAAACTCTTCTCTCTAACCACGCTCTTCCTTCTTTGTTTTTTGAATGGTTCGAAAAAAATACTCAAGTTAATATTTTCTATCAGAATTTCCGTTTCGATATTACAAAAAGCGAGATAGTTCTAACCGGTAATGCTCGGAGTATTGAAGATATCAGCGAACAACTTTTGATTTTAAATCAACTTCCTGAAGTTAAAAAAATCACTTTAACTAATGTCAGCGCGAATCCCAACAAATTGTGGCAGTTTAATTTAAAAGTTTCTATTAATCCCAAATTAATTTTTCACCCCTCACTTTCCGAAAATCAAGAATAAATTTATGAAACAATCCGCTAAAAGATTATCTAGTATGGTTATGGTGTTGATTCTCGTCATCGTTGCTTTTGTTATTTTCTTTAACTTTACCCAGCCCGCTTATAAAGATGTTCAAATCATGCGAGGCGAGAAAATTGGTCGTCAGGCCTTCGTTGATTCTAAACAGGCCGTCATCAAACAAGTCCAAAATCTAATTAAGTCCTTTAAAGATGACGCTGAACTTAAAAGCACTCAAGCGGCTGTTAATCTTTCTTTTCCAATCGACCAAAATGTCGAATACGCCCTTACCCAAATTTCAGGCCTTCTTAACTTAAATGACCTGACTATTGAATCCATTGGTATCGCCGAGGTTGTCGCTTCTAAAAGTCAGCGAACTGCCGCTTCCTCCGCGGCTACCTCAAAGAATTTTGTTAAACCCGTGAATAAAGTCAGCTTCACTCTTTCTTTAATGGGCAGTTATAGTAATTTTAAAAGTTTTCTCGAGAATTTAGAAACTAATATTCGAATTTTCGACATTGAACAAATTTCCCTTAGCCCTTTTTCCCAAAAAAATCCCAATCTTTATAATTTCTCGCTTAAAATAACCGCTTACTACCAAGGCCGAGAATAAAAAACAGAAAATTTGAAACATGGCCATAATTATTAACGACAATAATAAAAAAGGAGTTAATTTTCTAAATCTTTTTATCTGGGTCCTTATTCTTGGCGTTATTCTCTTTTCTACTTATCTTATTTTTTTCAAACAACCTGAAATTGCCGATTTTGTCATTCCCTCCAAAGATACTTTTGATAACATTGATTACTTATCAAAAATTACCTTAAATCCCGACATCATTAAAAATCCCGCTTTTGAAGCTCTTACTACCTATATTGATCTTCCCGAATCAGGTAGGTCGGGCCGCCTCAATCCCTTCTTGCCTTTCTAACTCTCTTTTTGGGTGTATAGAGCAATCTAGGGCTTGTAACCCAGGAAGAAGTCGTCTTTGCGACACCCATTATTTTGAGCTTCCCAAAAAAGTTTACCACCCTACCAATTAAGGAAGACGTTAATTACTGATCGTGTTTACATCACTCTAGTAAAATTATTCAACTTTAAATTTATTACCCCAGCAAAAAACTGGGTTCTCAAAAAAATTCCTTAATTGGTGTGGCGGTTTACCGAGAAAATAGTATAATAATCTTAAATACCAAAGCTTTTATTTATATGAGAGACGATCAATTTATTGAAGTTTTAATAAAAAATAAAGTTCTAGAAGAAGCTGCCGCCAGCAAACTTAAAAGAGAAGCTCTTTTGTCGGGTCGGTCGGCTGAAGAAATAATCCATGAACGTCATTTAGTCGACGACATTAAATTGGCAAATTTAAAAAGCCAAATTTTGGGAGTTCCTTTTCAAAAAATTAATTTTGATAATTTTGATGAAACGATTTTAACTATTATTCCCGAAGAAACCGTCAGAACTTATGGTATTGTTCCAATCTCCAAAGAAGAAAATCTTTTGGTTGCGGGCATGCTTCATCCCGATGATCAGAAAGCCGAAGACGCGCTTCGTTTTATTGCTCGTCGCCAGCGCTTAAGTTTGGGAATTTATTTAATTTCTTACGGCGATTGGCAGGACATGATGCGTAAATATTCTCCTTACAAAAGCCAAATTCAAGCGGCTATCCAATCTTTAAATATCAAAAGCGATGAAAACAAAGGAGTGGTGCGGCTTGAAGATAGCGCTTCTTCAAATGATGAAGCTCCGATTATCCGCATCGTTGCCGATACCCTAAAAGAAGCCGTTGAGAGTCGAGCTTCCGATGTTCATATCGAGCCCCAAGATAATTACTTACGTATTAGATTTCGTATCGACGGCGAACTTAAAGAAGCCCTTTCTCTGCCCGCCGAAGTTTCTCACTCAGTTGTTTCAAGAGTCAAAGTTATTTCCAATTTAAAAATTGACGAAACCAGAATTCCTCAAGACGGTCGGTTTCGGAGTCGCATTATAGATCGAGACATTGATTTCAGGGTTGCGACTTTTCCTACTCCCCACGGCGAAAAAGTCGCTATTCGTATTTTAGATCCGACCGTGGGACTCAAAAATTTTGACCAACTCGGATTATCCGGCCGCAATTTTGAGATAGTTAAACATGGCCTCTCGGAGCCCTACGGTATGATTATAATAAGCGGTCCGACTGGTTCTGGTAAGTCAACTACTCTTTACGCCATTCTCCAGAGTTTAAACGATGAAAAAGTTAATATTGTGAGCTTGGAAGATCCGGTTGAATATTTTATTTCTGGCATCAATCAATCCCAAGTTCGGCCAGAAATCGGCTACGATTTTGCCTCTGGGCTTAGGCAAATCTTGCGTCAAGACCCCGACATCATTATGGTCGGTGAGATTCGCGATAATGAAACCGCTGGCTTAGCCATTCACGCCGCCCTAACCGGGCACATCGTTTTATCTACCCTTCACACCAATAACGCCGTTGGTGTTATTCCTCGTCTCGTTGATATGAAAGTGGAACCCTTCCTTCTTCCTTCAGCCATTAATCTTATGATTTCTCAGCGCCTTATTTCCACTCTTTGTTCTAATTGTAAAACTCAAATTGAGGCCCCAGCTCCCATTCAAAAAGTAATCAAAGATTCTTTTAAAGATTCTTCCGATTTAATCTCTAAGTACAAAGAACCTTATCGTGTTTATCACGCTCCGGGTTGTGAAAAATGCAATAACAAAGGATTTATTGGTCGAATATCTATTATGGAGGTTTTAGAGATGACGCCTAATCTCGAGGGGATTATTATGCGAGATGTTACTCCTGATAAAATTCTTGAAGAAGCCAAAAAACAGGGGATGATTAGTTTGCGTCAAGACGGCATTTTAAAAGCTCTCGATGGCTACGTTTCAATCGAAGAAGTCGTAAGAGAAACCAGCGAATATTAATTCCTTGGGAGAAAGATAAAAATGTTTTAAAATAAAAAATAACATCTTTAAATGAATAACTATTTAGAAAAATTAAACGAACTATTAATTACTACCGCCAAACAAAACGCTTCTGACCTTCATATTGCGGTTGGTCGTCGCCCTAGTTTGCGAGTTGACGGCGTCTTGGTTTCCCTTCAAAAAGAACCGGTTATCACCCCGGAAATTGCCGAAGGACTAGTTATGGCCATGTTGAGTGATGAGCAAAAAGCGAAATTTGCCATTGACCGTCAAATCGACTTCGCTTACAGCTATGAAGATAAAGCCCGGTTTCGAGTCAATGTTTACATGCAACGTGGTTATCATGCCGCCGCCCTCCGTCTTATTCCCGCCAGAATTCGAACCATTGAAGAATTGCGTCTTCCGCCCATCTTGCACGATTTTGCCAAACTTTCTCAAGGATTTATTTTAATTGTCGGCCCGGCTGGTCACGGTAAATCTACCACTCTCGCCGCTCTTTTAGACGAAGTTAATCATATTCGCACCGAGCATATTATTAGCATTGAAGATCCTATCGAATATCTTTTTACGCAAGACCGCTCCATCGTTTCCCAAAGAGAAGTTGGCAGCGATACTCAAGATTTTAACTCTGCTCTTCGCACTATTCTTCGTCAGGATCCGGATGTAATTATGATCGGCGAGATGAGAGACCCAACTTCTATTAGCACCTCTATGACCGCTTCTGAAACTGGCCACCTGGTTTTTTCAACTTTGCACACCAATTCTGCCGCTCAAACCATTGATCGCATCATCGACTCTTTTCCACCAGAACAGCAAGGTCAGATTATTTCTCAACTCTCAGCCACTTTAGTGGCGATTGTTTCTCTTAGATTAATTCCTCGTTTAGGCGGCGGCCGAATTCCCGCTTACGAAATTATGATTGTGAATCCCGCGATTCGCAATCTTATTCGCGAGCACAAAGTTTATCAGATTGATTTGGTTATTGAGACCAGCTTGCAAGAAGGAATGATTAGTTTAAATCGTTGTTTGGCCCGACTAGTAAAAGATAAAGAAATTTCTCTTGAAACCGCTGAACTTTACTCATTAAACCCCGGCGAACTCAGAATTTTATTGGAGAGGATATAATCCCTCACCCTTCAAAGATAGATGAAATACAGTTACCAAGCCAAAAATAAAAACGGAGAGATTCAGGTGGGCTATGTTGAGGCCTCGACCAAAGATATGGCAGTGAATATCTTATCTAGCCACAATCTCTTCATTTTAACTTTGGAGTCAGCCGAGAAGAGTAGTATTATCGGCCAATTTTCCAGTTATTTTGCCAAAGTTAGGCGTAAAGATATGGTTATCTTCACGCGCCAGCTCGCTACTCTTCTTGAAGCCCACCTTCCATTAAACACCGCCCTCAAGACCCTTTACGAACAAACTAGTCAGCCTACCCTCAAAGAAGCTGTCTATCAAATTACCGAAGACATCGATGCTGGTTTGTCTTTTTCCCAATCTCTCGAAAGGCAAGAACAAATTTTTTCCAATTTTTTCGTGAGTATGGTGCGTACCGCGGAAGTTACCGGTAACCTGAATGAAACCATGAGTTTTTTGGCGGATTACATAGAAAAAGAAGATATCTTAGTCACTAAAGCCCGCTCCGCCATGATTTACCCAGCCATTGTTCTCACACTTTTTGGCGTGGTCGCCGCTATTTTAGTTATTTTTGTTTTCCCGCAACTGGCTCCGGTTTTTGAACAGTCCGGCGTCAAGTTGCCTATCTTAACCCGGCTTTTAATCGGCACCGGCAATTTTGTCACTAATTGGTGGCCGGCTCTCTTAGTCGCTTTTGTAATTTTTATTTTTGTGCTTATTGATTATTTTAGAAGCCACGAAGGACGGGCTTTTCTCGATGAGCTTAAAGTTCGACTTCCCATCCTTAAAAAAATTTTTGTTCCCATCACTATCGCTCGTTTTGCAAACGCCGGCATGATGCTTTTAAAAGGCGGTGTGCCTCTGGCCCAATCAATTGAAATTATCAGTCAAACTTTAGACAATATTGTTTATCAAGACATGCTGCGCGAAGTGGCCGACTCTGTTCGTCAGGGCACGCCTCTCTCTGAAGCGATTTCTAAGTATCCTTATTATTTTCCTCCGTTAGTTTCTCAAATGATTGTGGTGGGGGAGTCCACTGGGCAACTTGATAAAATTTTTATGCGTATCTCTAATTTTTACAATCGAGAATCAGATACTATCATTAACAACATTGTCGATTTAATCCAACCCCTGCTGATGATCGGCATGGGTATTTTAGTGGCCTTACTTTTTGCCTCCGTGCTTCTGCCTCTTTATCAGTTAACCGCTACATTCGGGCAATAAGTCGATAAGATGCTATTTTCCACAAGGTCTAGTTTAAATCTGTTATAATAGAACAATAGTTCTAAAGGTCGGAAGTTATTGATAAAAAAATGATTAATAAGAAAGGTTTTACTTTAATTGAAGTTTTAATTGTTGTGGCCATTATTGGTATTTTGGCTTCCGTGGTCTTGATTGGCTTAGGGCCTCTTCAAAGGCAGGGTCGGGATGCTCGCCGAATTTCAGATATGAAGCAAGTTCAAGCTGGTCTTGAGCTATACTTTACCAAAAACGGCGCCTATCCCGTAAGCACTGATTGGCTCGCCTTTTGGTCCACCTTAGTAAGTACCCTCAAGGGCGATGATATTGGGATATCTAATGTCCCTTCTGATCCCAATGATCCTGCCAAAACCTATCACTATCTGAGTAATGGGAATCAATATGTTTTAGGAGCCGATCTTGATGACACCAATAATGCAGCTCTAAAGGGCGATGTTGATGCTGGCACTATTCCCAACGACCCTGATGGTTTAGATGATAATTGTGGCGCTGCGGCAGATGATGCAGTATATTGCGTAACGCTTTAGTTTAGGTATAAATATAATCCAAGAATGCAACTCTGGTTATTTTTGATTGGTTTAGCTGCGGGCAGTTTTCTAAATGTAATTGCTCTCCGCTACGACCCGGACAGATTTATTTTGAACAAACAAACAATCGGTGGCCGGTCTTACTGCCCCGATTGCAAGAACAAGCTCAACTGGTTTGAGCTTGTTCCTTTGTTGAGCTTTATTTTTTTGCGCGGCCGTTGCCGAAACTGCCGCGCCAAAATCAGCTGGCAATATCCGATAGTTGAAATTATTTCCGGTCTAATTTTTATTTTAGTTCCAATTTTTCTAAAACCTACAACCTACTACCTTAATTTTCAAATTCAAAACCCTATTGGCTATTGGCTATTGGCTATTGGCTTTATTCTGATCTTTGAAATCCTGCTCCTCGTTACCCTCATCGACATTCGCCTCAAACTTATTCCCGACGAGGCCAACATTTTACTTGTCATTTTGGGAATTTTTATTATTTTACTCTCCGCGCAAAATTTTGATTTTACGAGCGGGTCATTTCTTGGTTCTTACGCCGCGCTTTTTGGTTTCAGGGGCAATATTTGGGTTAACCACTCTTTAGCCGCTTTTTTCGGCGCCGCCTTTTTCTTGATTTTATTTTTAATAACTTTAGGCCGAGGAATGGGTTTGGGCGATTTAAAATTCGCCTTTGCCCTCGGTTTTGTTTTCGGCTGGCCGGATATTATTCTAATTACCGCCCTCGCCTTTATTTTAGGGTCTCTCTTTAGTTTGCCCGGGTTGATTTTAAAAAAACGCCGCCTTAAAAGTTTCCTACCTTTCGGGCCTTTTCTAGCTCTGGCCTCGTTGGTCGTATTTTTCTTTGGCCACGATCTGGTAAAATTTTATTTTGGTCTTTTTACGAATTAAAAAATAAGTTATCTGACTCTGTAAATATATGATAGAATTTTTAGGTAAGTTAAATAAAATGTTAAACCTAAAACCTAAATTTGGTTTCACTCTCCTTGAGATGATTGTGGTTGTCGGCATCACCACTCTTTTAACCGGCATTTTAATTATTTATAGCAATCAAAGCCGTAGCCAAATTCTTTTAAACAGCGAAAAAGCCAAAGTTGCCCAAACTATTTTGCGGTCAAAATCTTTGGCTCTAGCCGGTTTTACCGACCCGCCTTCTTTTCCTCCTCCTTGCTCCTACGGCTTTTTCATTGACTACTCCAAAAGTGCCTATTCTTTATTTGAATACACTCCTTCTAATTGCGCTGATATTTTAAATACTTCTTTCATCGATAAAGCTAGTCCGGATTTCCGCCTATTCTCAACCGATTCTTTGCCGAAAAATTTAGCTTTTGATCTTGGTGTAGATCGCTTGGGATATGTTATTTTCATTCCACCAGACCCTGATGTATTAGTTTTTGATGAAACCGGCACCTTATATTTTAATCCGATGGCAATTTATCTTAAAACTCAAGATGGTTCACTTAAAACCAAAATCAACATTAACCATCAAACCGGCCAGCTTAGCTTTTAACGACCAGCACTTCGGCTTCTTAAAGATAATCGATAATTTTATGTATCCGCGCCTATCCGCTTCTAATAAGTTATAATATCTCTAAATCCCATCCCAATTCCATGTTCCTAAATCCTAAATCCTCAATTCTAAATTCTAGGGGAGGCCAAGTAATTATTGAAGCGATCGTGGCTCTTTCGGTTTTAACTATTGGCTATTTGGCCATTCTGGCACTCTTAAATAAATCTTTAGCTCAAAGCACTTTGATTTCTGACCAGAATATCGCCATTTATCTTGCTTCTGAAGGTCTGGAGGTAACCCGCAATTTAATCGATGCCAATAAAATTCAGGGTCTGCCTTTCAATGATAATTTTCCAATTGGCAGTTATGAAATTTCTTTTGATACCCAGTTGGACGCTAGTAATCCGGGCGATTACATTGGCCCCCCCGGTACTCTAAGTGACATCCCCCTGCTTTTTGATGTGGCTTCTGGTCGCTATAACTATTCTATTGGCGCCCCCACTCGTTTTTATCGAACCATTCAAATCAGTCAACCCAATGTAAATCAACTTCATGCCATTGCGATTGTTAATTGGGAGAATAAAGGCGGCGGCAATAGCGAAGTTAAACTAGAGGAATCATTTTTCGCGCCCTAGTTTTTAATATTTTTCAAAATGAAATTTTTCCATAAGCGCTACCTGCTACCTGCTACATGCTATAAATCGCGTGGCTATACTATCGTTGAAACCTTAGTCGCTATGGGCGTTTTCTTGGTGATTACCACTGTGGCTGTTGGGGGATTCGTGAGAGCTCTTTATTATCACCGCCAAGCTTTGGCTTTAACAGCGGTCAACAGCAACGCCAGCGCCGTAATCGAACAAATGGCCCGGGAAATTAGAACCGGCACTGATTTTAACATCCTCGCTTCTTCTTTGAATTTCGATAACGCTTTAAATGAAGCCGTTACTTATGATCTTGCCGGGGGCAGCGTGATAAGAAGCGCCAGTTCTCCGCCCGAAGCCATTACCGACACCAACGTGATTGTTGAATATTTAAATTTTGAATATCTTCAAATTGCCAGTTATCCGCCTCGAATTATTATTAATTTAGGTGTTCGCACTCAATCCTCCAGTTCGAATTCCGGAGTCGTCCATCTTCAAACAACAGTCAGCGGCCGCAATTTTTAATACTTAATTATTATGCTTCAAAATTTACGTTCCAAGTTTCACGATTCACGTTTTAAGAGTACTGGTCAAACTATGATTTTAACTGTGATTGTTATCAGTGGCACTTTAATGGGACTCGCGGTTATTGCCGGTATTTTAATGATTTACCAACTGCGTCAAGCCGGCGACTTTTCTAATTCTGCCAAAGCCATTTTTGCCGCGGACACCGGAGTTAATTGGTGGATTTATGACAAAGACCCCCTGCCGACTATTACTTCTTCTACCGTGAACAGCACCTTCACTAATAAAGCCAGCTTTGAAATTATTGAAGTTCCTCCCAATGGGGTAAAGGTTATTGGTCAAGCCGGCAATTCCAAGCGCGCCCTGCTTTTTCAAAATCTCGGCGGCTTTTGTAAACCAGATATTATTCTGGCTTTTGAAAAAAGCCGCCGCATTAATCTTGCTGACTGGAATAATAACAAAGAATCTCTTAAAGAATTCGCCACTTTTTCTTTAAATGCCAATCCGGCAATTATCATGGGTTTAGTAAGTTTTCACAGTGACGGCAATCCTGATATTTCGCCTCCTACCAGCACTTTATCAGCCATTCTTGCGACCATTGATTCTATCGGTAGAGGAGATCTAGGTATTAATCTTAGAGATGCTATCAACAAGTCCGATGATGTTTTAAACGATTCTAGTCCTTCCGGCCCCCTTGACCGCGAACCAGACAGCGAAGCTCCTGATTTTCTTGTGATTGTTATCGCTCACGATCCGACTATTCCTGTTGGTAATACATATCGCAACACTAAGACGGCAGCCGATAATGCCAAAGCTAAGGGCGTCGAAATCTTTGTGGTCGGAGTAGATATCACCGATCTAGACCTTAAGAATTTTTTGATTAATGATATTGCCACCACCAGCACCAACGACCATTACTTCGATGCTTCTGATTTTATAAATCTTAGAGATGTTCTTAATAATGAGGTATTCTCCGGTATTACTAATTCTTGCCTCTAAATTTAAACAATGGATAAAAATGAAGCTAAAATCCGCATCGAAAAACTTAAAACCGAAATCAATAAATATCGGTATACCTACCACGTTTTAGATAAGTCAATTATTTCCGATGAAACTCTCGATTCCTTAAAAAAAGAACTTTTTGATTTAGAAAATCAGTTTCCGGAATTTATCACTCTCGATTCTCCCACTCAACGTGTCGGCGGTGAACCTCTAAGAGAATTTAAAAAAGTTACTCATCGTGAGCCGCGAATGACATCTTTAAATGATGCTTTTTCCGAAGAAGATCTTTTAGATTGGCTAGAGCGACTTAAAAATTATCTTGGCCATAATCTATCACCTAAAATCTATCACCTAAAACCTGAATTCTACTGCGACTTAAAAATGGACGGCCTCGCCGTCGAACTGGTGTATGAAAATGGAATTTTTATTCAGGGCTCCACTCGTGGCGACGGCTTAATCGGCGAAGATATTACTCTGAACTTAAAAACCATTGACGCCATCCCACTCAAATTAAACCTACAACCTACAACCTACAACCTACAACCTAATTTAGTTGTTCGGGGCGAAGTTTTTTTGACTAAAAAAGAATTTGCCCGCATCAATCGTGAACAGGCAAAAATAGGGGATAAGCCCTATTCTAACCCCAGAAACGTGGCCGCTGGTTCTCTGCGCCAACTCGATCCCAAAATTACCGCTTCTAGAAAACTCGATTTTTTTGCCTATGATATCGTCGGTGACTCAAATGAGGTCATCCAAAAATATCCCACTAAAGAATTAGAATATAAAGCCCTAAACGAGTTTGGTTTTAAAACCAATCCTTTCGGCCAAGCTTTTAAATCTCTTGAAGAGATTATTGAGTTCCAAAAAAAATGGTCCAAAGAAAGAGAAAAATTGCCCTATGAAATTGATGGCGTCGTTATAAGTGTCAATGACAATCTAGTTTTTAAAGAGGCTGGCATTATCGGCAAAGCTCCTCGCGCCGCCGTGGCTTTCAAGTTTTCTCCCCGTGAGGCCACCACTCAAGTTAAAAAAATAAAAGTTCAAGTCGGCCGTACTGGCGCCTTGACTCCGGTCGCCGTGCTTGAACCGGTTGGGGTGGGCGGCATCACCATCACTCACGCATCTCTCCATAATGAAGACGAAATCAAACGGTTGGATTTAAGAGTGGGGGATACGGTGATTGTGAGTCGTGCTGGTGATGTTATTCCACAAATCACCCAAGTTTTAAAAAATTTGCGCACCGGCAGGGAGAAAAAATTTGAAATGCCGAATACCTGCCCCGTTGATGGCTCCAAAGTCATTAAGGAAGGCGCCATTACTCGCTGTTCCAATAAAAATTGCGTGGCGAAACTTCGCGAATCCCTCTATCATTTTGTCTCTCGCGGCGCTTTTAATATGGAAGGTCTGGGGCCAAAAATCATTGATCGTTTTTTGGACGAAGGATTAATTTCCGATGCTGCCGATATCTTTACCCTTAAAAAAGAAGATATCGAAATTCTTGATAGGTTTGGCGAAAAATCCGCTGAAAATATAATTGGCGAAATTGAACTAAGAAAAAAAATCACCCTCCCGCGTTTTATTTATGCTTTAGGCATTCTTCATATCGGCGAAGAAACATCGCAATTACTCGCAAAGCAAATAATTGCTAAGTTTTCCGCCGAAGGCGGATCCTCCTCCGGAGGAAACATCGAACATCTTCTGAAAATTCTTCAAAATTATTCATCCGAAGATTTTCAGAAGATAAAGGACATTGGTCCCAAAGTAGCAAAGAGTATTTATGATTGGTTCCATGATTCTAAAAACATCGCGTTCCTAAAAAAACTCTATAAAGTCGGTATCAATATCGAAATCCCTAACACCTATAACCTAAAACCTAACACCTCAATTAGTGGCAAAATTTTTGTCCTGACAGGCAGTTTATCGGCCATGTCCCGTAACGATGCCAAAGAAAAAATCCGCGCCCATGGTGGGGAAATTTCCGAATCCGTAAGTAAAGAAACTGACTATGTCATTACTGGGAAAAACCCCGGCTCAAAATTAGAAAAAGCTAAAAAGATAGGCGTAAAAATCCTTTCTGAAACCGATTTTTTGAATTTGATCGTTCAAAAATAACTCACCAAAAAACCGCGTCTCTGCGGTTTTTTTGGTCTAGTGGCTAAACCCTAATGGCTAATTTCTAGATTACGGTCCTGGCGGCACTTCGATAATCTTTTTGCCGCAGGGTTGAGGATTGCAGGTATTCGTCTCTAAAACTTCAACCGAACAAGTGTTGGTAATTCGGATTTTGTCTCTACTCCCGCCTCCGCAAGACGCTGAACACGCTGTCCAATATTCTCTTACTTCACAACTAGCTGAAGTACTGATATTAATCGTATGAGAAGCCCATTCGCTCTCCGCCACTGGATTGCCGCTTGCATCAAATCCGATTGATTTAACTTTAAAAGTATAAGAACCCGGAGCTGCCCATGTTTTTTGAACTACTCCGGTCTGGTCAAAAGGAATATTCTCGGCTAAAGCATCAATGAATGTATCATTATCCCAATCAACTTGATATGTGATATTGCTAACGCCAGTTGAATTGGACTTAACTTCAAAAGAATACTGCACTTCGGGCGTGCCCATACTTGGTCCGGTTATGGTCGGAGCTTCCAAGTTAATTCCTGGTTGAGGAGATGTTCCAATAGCGCTAAATTGAAAATTAATCGCCTGTCCAGGAATTTCCAGCTTAAAAAAATCATTGGCCGTCGCGGATTTTCTCAGTTTTCCACCGTATTCACAGAGTGAGCGATATCTGTTATAGCGATTTGCGTAATGATATCCAAATGTTTCTCCGAAACTAATTGAGGCCCTAATCGATCCCGCATCTTTCATTACTTCGCAGGTTTTATTTGTGGTTCCAGTCACGCAATTTCCTAAAGTGCCGTCGGCCTCGGATGCTTGGGTATTAATTGTAATGCTTGGAGGGCTAACTGACAGGGGTCTATAGAGATTCCCCGATCTATTTTCGTAATAATCATCTGCGGAACAAGTGGCAGTGTTTGAATAAGGATATACCGCTTCTGATTTCCAGTGGCCATAAGGACTATCGGCAGTTCCTCCTGTTGCAAACCAAAAAGCTGTATCTGATCCAGTTGTCTTAAAATCATTAGCGTCATAACCAAAAGTTATTTTTGCGTTCTTAGGTATTCTGTCGCCATCGCTTAAATTATTTCCCATATCATCAGTCGCATAAGCGTTATAGGTTATGGTGTAGAAAGAATTCCGTGCGGCAATAGTAGATTGATTTTGATAAAACAAATAATCAATATATTTTTCAAAAAGCACACTTTTGGCCTGAACTGAATTTGAAGGCAAAAACATCATTCCCGCTCCAAGTAGAATCATCAAAATCATCATTCCGCTGGTGGTAGTTGTAACCGGAAAATCAGGTCCGCTAGTTGGCGGCTCTTCATTATGTCCCCCCCGCCTTTTCATAAAGAAAATCACCATTGCTATTATCAGCAATAATAATACTCCTCCGCCAATATATTTGTAGGGGATTGATTTTTTATCTACGCCTGGCGCTACTTCGTCTTGAAGGCACTTTGTTTTATTAATCTCATTGCAATCATATTTTAAGGTTGCCTCATCCATAATTTGGTTGGAGGCATCATAAAGCGCGGCCTTGATTTGGAAACTGCTGTAATTTTTATCCGGCGTAAAATCGGCTTTAAAACCCATCATCTCGCTGGTAATCTCGCCGCTCCACGCGTATTTTTTAATTTGGTTATTTTGGCCATCCACTAAACTAATTTCCAATTTGCCCTGAATTGGCGCGCTTACTCCAATTTCATCTGTACTAGTGGAGTTTCCGGGTATTGTTCCCATGCTATGAGCGCAAACAAACAAAGTGTTGGCCTCACCTTTTTTAATCGGAAAGGATTTAATCCCCGGGAAATTGATTCTCCCTCTATCCAATCCTTCCCTAATAACTCGGATGTCCGCAATCGAAGAAAAATCGTGCCATTTGGTTGTTGCCACTAAATAATAAACTGGATATTTGGTGTCGGTAATCTGATACGCCAATTTCTTTGTCTCGCCAGCTTTTAAATTAATCGTTTCTTTTTTAGTGTCGATTTTTTGGCTGTTATTTAAACTATCCCAATAATAAAGGTCATAAGTTATTGTCGCTTCCTGAGCGGTTTTAGTCGGGTTTTTAATTGGTAACTCAATCGCTATTGCTTCATCTTTAGTAAATCTGGGTGAAGGCGTGGCAAAGAGAAGTTTTTTACCTCCAACTTTCACGTTATTTTTATCAATCATCACCGAATTCTTAAAATCACTCTTAACTTTAAAATTCCCCCGGCCGCCAGTTATATCGTCCGTGAATGAAAGCCCCAAAAGATTGAATTTCTTAGCTGACTCAAAATACGTAAAGGTCAAGTAATCACCCTCTGGCGCCCAAGCCGGCACAGTCCACATAAACTCAAAAGTTTTTGTTTCCTTGGCGTCTAAAGTAATTCCTTCTTTTACAAAAAATTGATCCACCAAAAAATTGCCGTTAGATTGCGCGGCTTTGGCATCTATCTGTTTTTGAAAAATTTTAACGTAGATTGATCCGTCCACAATCGGATAATCGTTTTGATTGGTGGCAACAAGATCAAATTTCATTTGCGCTCCAGAGACGGTCTGGGTTAGGGCCGGCGTGATATCCACCATCACGCTCTGAAATTGGTAGTAATCAAAACATTCTGCTGGCGTTAAATTTTCTGGCGCTCCAGTCACTTCCTGCGCCAACGTCAAGCCTGGCAAAAAAGCAGTTATTAAACCGATCAAAAGCGCTACGACTAAATTTTTACTACTAAACATTTTATAGTTTTTCATAACTTAATTTTACCCCTTTTGCCGCTTAAGGTTTAATGTTGTTTATCCACAGTGTTTTTTTCGCTTATAATATTTAAAGATGCCAATTTACCGAAAAATAAATGTAGATTTTTTCAAAAAATGGTCGCCAAAAATGGCTTATGTTCTAGGATTTTTTGCCGCTGACGGCAATATGCTAAAAAACAAGAGAGACGCTCATTTTATTTAATTTCAAATTACAGATAGAGACTTACTCTATTCAATTAGAAAAGCGCTCGGTTCAAATCATAAAATAACTGCTAGGCATCGTGGCGAAAATTATAAGTTATCATACCGCCTACAAATTGGCAGCAAAAAAATATTTTCTGATTTGGAAAAATTGGGTATGATTCCTAATAAAAGTAAAACCATTAAATTTCCTGAAATTCCGAAACGATACTTGGGCGATTTTGTAAGAGGATATTTTGATGGCGATGGCTATGTGGGCATTGGTAGATATTGGCGAAAAAGTAGAAAACGCTGGTATTGGCAATTTTCTACGGCTTTTATTTCCGGCAGTAAATCTTTTTTAATAGGATTAAAAAAGGTGCTTAAAAACCATATTTCTGGCGGCGGACTTAGTGAGAAAAAAGAAGGTGGCTATGAATTAGTTTTTTCTCAATATGACAGCCTTGCTTTGTTTAAATTGATGTATAATAATGTTGCGGCAGAATTATTTCTTAAAAGAAAGTATAGAATTTTTATCAAAGCTTTTAAAATTTTAAAATTGCAGCCGTAGATCAATTGGTTAGATCACCCGCCTGTCACGCGGAAGGTTGCCGGTTCGAGTCCGGTCGGCTGCGCATAACTAAAACAAGATACTTATTTAAGTATCTCGTTTTAGCTCTATATGGTTGAGATGGGATTTGAACGGGAAAGGGGTCGGGAAAACGGGAGTTTTCCCGTAGCGGAGCTCACGAACCGCTGGGTTCGTGGGAGTCCCGAAAGTAGTTGAGGGACGACGTGAAAATCCCATCGCCCGCGCACCGTGTTTATCCTTATAAAATCTAGCTTAATTTTTACACCCTCGTTGACGCGAGAACTGAAAGTGGTAGAATTGAGTTATGACCATCAACTGGAAGAAAATTTTGGCGGTGGTCGGGGGAGTAGTGATTTTGGTGGGACTTACGTATTTGGTTTTGTGGTTGAAGCCGGGAGAAAATCCCAATGATGTTTCGCCCGTGGTTAAAAATGAAACCTCGACGGTGGCTGTAGATATTTCGGAGTGGAAAACGTATCGGAATACGGAGTATGGGTTTGAAGTTAAGCACCCTGAATCCTGGAATTTGGAGGTTTTTAATAGTGAAGAGATTAGATTATCGTATGGTTTCCTAGCATTATTTATAGATCCACTCGGTAAATATTCTTGTTGCGATGAGAAATATTTAGCTGAAGAAGAGGAGTTAATCTTGGGGGGTATTAAAGCACTAAAACGAGAATTTAAAGATGACGAAGATGTTTTTCAGGTTGGCATATATGTGCTGTCAAACAACAAGTACCCAGCGTTTCATATGTATATGACTGGTCTCAATGCTAAAAATTTTATTACGCCAGAGGAAATCAATCTTGTTGAGTCTATTTTCTCTACCTTCAAATTCATCGAGCCATGAACTGCTAATTTACCTGTAGACATAAAAGAAAGAGGAGTTGCTGTAATACCCAGGGCTCAGCTATCCGGAAATTACAGCTATTGTGAGTTAGCAGATAATTATCGTTACAGGTGTATAGCTGAAACTGAGTTGCAACAGAATCTAAAAGTTGAATATGAGCGTTGCACTAATGATAGTTGCGGGGAACCCCAGTGCATTAAAACAGTTAGCTGTGGAGGCGGGGGGAGTGATGTTGGAGGTTGTCCTATCGAAATAAGTTGCAAGCTTAATCAGGTATGGCTTTGTAAGGCTTCAGGAGGTACTCCGCTTAGAACTGACTCTTTTGTCCAAGAATGGGGGATACCAGATTTTTGCCAGTGCCAAGAAGGGCAAGAATATATTAATGATTATGGTTGTGCCACTTGCGATTCTTTTTCCCGCGAAGAAACTAAAAAATATTGTAGAGAGGCACCAAATTTGGGACGAGGGTATTTTACTAGGATTTATAAATAACATATACCAAGCAGGTTCTAACATCATCCACTACCCTACGCCAATACATTTTAATATGCCCAAAACTATAGAGCTCAATCGCAACGAAAATCCTTATGGCCCATCGCCGCTAGCCCTAAAAGCGCTCCGTCAATTTCGTCGAAGCCATGCTTTTATGTACCTCGAGGACTATTATAACTCTTTACTAATACCTAAAATCTCCAGACATTTTGGAATAGAGAAGAATAGAATTATTCTTTATTATGGCATCGAGGATTTTATTCGCAATTTATTTAGCCAGCTTGACCCCAAAAAGGATTGCGTCTTAACCAATGAAAAATGTTTTTCTTATTTTGAGATTTTCGCTTCTTTTAGAAAAATTAAACTTCACTTATTCAAACTTGACCAAGAAAATCACACCTTTTCTTTTAATATCGATGACTGTCTAAAAAAAATAAAAAAATATCGTCCCCGCGTTGTTATTATTAGCAATCCCAACAACCCTACCGGCCATCGAATATCTTTTTTAGATCTCGAAAGAATCATTAAAAACACCCCCCGCGATTCATTTTTCCTGGTTGATGAAACCTATTGCGGCTTCTATCCGAACTATGAAGAAAAGAAATTTAAGCAGTTTTTAGAAAAATATCCCAACCTTGTTTTTTTAAGAACCTTCTCAAAATTTTATGGCCTGGCGGGTCTTCGCGTTGGTTTTGGTTTTTGCGGGAAAAGTTTCAAAAAAATGATGGGTTATGATGACCGCTTTTTGGGTTTTAGTCGCGTGTTGGAAGAAGTTGCCGTCGCCGCCCTTAACTCCGAAGTTTTCTATAAAAAAATTGCCAAGAAAATTTGCCAAGATCGGGATTGGTTTATAAATCAAGTCAACTTACTTAAAAATTTTCGCGCTTACGACTCCTCCGGTAATTTCACGCTGGTTGAGCTAAGTCCTCAAGCTCTTCGCCGTTTTAAGCGTAGCCGAAAAAATGAAACAGTAATTATTTGGAGATGGGTGGATAAAAAATCTTTCCGGGTTTCGATTGGCAAAACCTCTCACCTGAAAAATTTCTTGTCCTCGTTGCAGGAAATTGATTATAAGATAAAAAATAGGGCTCCTAAGATTAAATGAAATTTAGATCTTTGAGAGCCCATTTATTTGTACCAGCCACCAGTGGCTGGCTGAGTAGTTTTCGCTTTCGATTTTCTCTGTCAAATATATTAATAAGGATGATCTAACTTCATTATAACCTATCTTTGCTTCCCACAAGGCCTCGTCTGTGGATATCTCTCCACTAGTCCTATCATTAAACATCTAGAACACTTACTCTTTTTGTAGCATTTCCTCCTGGGGAGGATCCTCCTCTGGAGGACGCGCGCATTCGTATATTCTATTACGCTCCATACGCCTGACGCCTGACACTTAATACATGATACTGTTCATTTCTTAATCTTCTCATAAAACTGCCCGATTGAAAGAATATCTTCTTCTCTAAAATGCCGACCGATAAGTTGAAAACCAATCGGCAGTTTTTTATCTTCTGGACCAAAAGGCACTGTTTCTTTAGCCGGGATAGAAATAGCTGGTAACCCCGCCAAATTAATCGGCAAAGTAAAAACATCCGCCAAATACATCTCGTAGGGGTCTGAAATCTTCTCGCCGATTTTAAAAGCTGGCGTTGGACTCACCGGCGTTAAAATCACATCCACCTGCTTGAACGCCTTATCAAAATCTTCCCGAATCAAAGACCTCACTTGCTGGGCTTTTTGGTAATAGGAATCATAATATCCAGAAGATAAAACAAAAGTTCCCAAAATAATGCGTCTTTTTGTCTCCGCGCCAAAACCTTCTCCTCGGTGCCGCCGATAAATGTCTTTTAAGGATTTGGCTTTTAATTTTTTTTCGTCGATTCGAGAATAGCGAATGCCGTCAAAACGAGCCAAGTTAGCGCTTATCTCCGCTGGCACAATAATGTAGTAGCAGGGGAGCGCGTATTTTGTGTGCGGCAGGGAAATTTTTTTGAATTTTATTTTCAAACTCTCCAAATCCAAAACCACCTTATCCAATGCTTTCTGAACCGCGTCATCCAATTCTTTCGGGAAATATTCATTCGGCAATCCAATTGTTAAACTCCTAACTTTTTCCAATTTTGGATTCCAAAGTTCTTCTCCGTATTGGTTTTTAACGCTGGTGGCGTCGTAGATATCTTCTCCGGCGATTGTTTTAAAAAGTATGGCCGCGTCCTCCACTGTTTTAGCAATCGGTCCAATCTGGTCTAAGCTCGAAGCCATTGCAATTAGTCCCGAACGCGAGACCGCGCCATAAGTTGGCTTTAGCCCCACCACGCCGCAAAATCCAGCTGGCTGTCTCACCGATCCTCCGGTGTCTGACCCTAGGGCCGCCACTGCCATGTGTGCCGCCACTGCCGCTGCTGATCCACCCGATGATCCGCCCGGCACTCGTTCTAAATCGTGCGGGTTATGGGTTAAATGAAATCCGGAATTTTCAGTTGAGGTGCCCATCGCAAATTCATCCAAATTCGTTTTGCCCAAAAAAATTGATTTCTCCTTTTTTAATTTTTGAATAACTCCGGCGCTATAGCTGGCGATATAATTTTCCAAACTTTTTGATCCAGCCGTGGCCGGCAATGCCTTAATTAAAATATTGTCCTTAATAGCCAAAGGCACTCCAGCCAAATAACTTAAATCTTGGTTTTGAGCGAGCGCAATATCCACTCCTTCGGCGGTTTTAATCGCGCCTTCTTCATTTAAACTAAGATAAGCGCCAATTCTTCGGTCGGCTTCTTTAATGTGTTTAAAAAACGCTTGAACGATTTCTAGCGCCGAAAATTTCTTATTCATTAAACCCTCGTGAAAGGACTTAATTGTTAAATTTCTTAAAGAATACATATGAATAAAATTTCTAATTACTCTAATTAACTAATTATTCTAAAATTTTAGGCATTGGGATTTGATTAGAACAATTACTCGTCCGTCTTTGGCGGAGAATAATCAGAAATTAGTCATTTTCAAAAACAGGCGGTATCTTCAAAAATCCGTCTTCATTATCGGGAAACGCTTCTGCTCCCGCCCCTGCGTACTTATTAACCCTTAGCTCATCTTCTCTGAAGATATTTTTTAGGTTTGTTCCTCCAGACACCGGTTTTATATCTGCGGTGTCTAGTTTTTGCAATTCCTCAAAATGAGAGAGTATTTCCTGCAGGTCCTTAAGCAATCTTTCTTCTTCTCTATTCATTAGTTCTAATCTAGCCAATTCGGTTAGATGTTGAAGCAGTTTTTTGTTGATAAGTGATGGCATTTTCTATAAAAGTATTTTAGCGTTCAAAAATTTTATTAGCAAATTTCAAAGCCCGCGGTTTTACTCGCGGGCTTTTTTGGTAAGTCGGATTTCTCAGAGACACCCATTCTTAGCTTGTTCCAACTTACTTACTATCAGAGGCCCATTCTTCTCTAGCCATCTCTTATGTATGGCAACCATTTTGTCCGGTAACTTAAATATCGGAAAGAATTTTAGTTGTTCATTTTCCTTGATTAGCCCTATTGGTTGGCAGAAAGTAAAAATTGAAAGAGGGCGACCATTTGGGTGCTCTCCTCTTTTCCAAAAATAAGGCAGACCAATTCCGTCAATGGCACGGGCTCGTAATCCGATTTCTTCCTCAGATTTTCTCCAGACAACTTCTTCATAGCTATTATCCTGGTCAAGATAATAGCCGCCGGGAATATGCCACCTTCCCTTAAACGTTTCCTCTCCCCCGGAATAGATAGTTAGCAAAATCTCAGGTTGTCTCTTGATTAAGTGTCTTGTTATCACTATCTCTAGAGCCCATCTTGAACTAAACCGATTAAAAGCATGAAGCGTTTCCGTGGTGCGAAAATAGCCACCATCTTTCTCTATCTTGCCCAATATCCTCCTAAATTCGCTATCTTCCGCCTCCGTACAACTCGATTTTCTTTTTTCCACTCTTTATTCTCCTTTATCTAAAATCAACAAATAACTGGTCTCACAATAAAACCCAACTACTTCTTTGTCAATCCTTTAACTATTTTTTTAAACTTTTCTCCCCTCTCCGCATAATCCTCAAAATTATCAAAACTCGCCGCTCCGGGCGAAAAAATAATGTTGCAGGCTTCAGTCCCTTTGGCGATCATATAAGCCATCTTCACTGCCGTCTCAAGATTCTTAACTATTTTAATTTTGGCTGCATTTTTTATTGCCGCCCGAATTTTATTTTTATTTTCCCCAAAAAGAATAACTGTAAGAACGCCATATTTTCTAATTGCTTTTCGAAGCGGGGCATAATCCAGGTTTTTATCCTGCCCGCCGCAAATCAAAATCTTTTTCTCTTTGCCAAATGCTTGAAGCGCCACAGCTGAAGTTGTTGGATTAGTTGAGGCCGAGTCATTATAAAATCTTACGACCCGACCCGAACGACTCGAATTAGACCCGAATAACCCGAATCCATTTTTAACTTCGCGTAATTCGTGTGCATTCGGATTTTTAGTGTCGCGTTTGATTTCTCGCACAAATTCCAATCTGTGTTCAAGCCCTTTGAATTTTTTAACTATTTTTCTGATGATTGCCCAGTCCACGCCCAAATTTTTCGCCACCACCCCTGCCATCACTGCATTTCGAAAGTTATGTAAGCCCCGAATTTTAAGATCAGTGGCTTTAAAAATTTTAAACTTTCGGTAATCAACCGGAAATTTTTGTGCCGGACTTTTCATAGCCAATTTTTTACTCAAAGCGCTATCAGTAAAAAAGAAAATCTTGTCGTTTTTCCGGCGGTCGCCGGACTGGAACCGACCGATATTAGCTTTGGCTTCGTAATATTCTTTAAAGTTTTTATGGGAATCCTGATGATCCGGAAAAATATCTAAAACCACTGCCACTGGCGGCGAAATGTTTAAATCTTGAAGTTGAAAGCTCGAAAACTCTAAAACCGCGAGCGGAAAATTTTTGTGTTTTGAAAGCGAATCCACGGCGGACTTCCCAATATTGCCCGACAAAAAAACTTTTTTGCCCGCGGCCCTAAACATCTCATAAATCAGTGTTGAAACCGTGCCTTTGCCTTTGGTACCGGTGACACCAATAATTTTCCCTTGATAATTTTCAAAAAAAAGCCGAGTGACACTCGAAAAATAAACCCCTTCTTTTCGGGCTTTTTTAAGCTCCGGCAGATTATAAGGGATGCCCGGCGATCTGAAAATCAAATCAAACCGGTTTAGGTTTTTAAGATAATTCCGGCTGCGTTTTCTGTCTAAAATTTCAATCTTTGATTTTTTAAAATGGGAAGATTTTTTAAGATATCTAAACACCGATTGCCCTTCTCTGCCAAAACCCAAAATCGCAATTTTAAGCGGTTTGATTTTAGAATTAGATTTCATTAATACTTTTGCGGCGGGGGGGATCGAACCCCCTTCAGGAGCTTATGGGGCTCCCCGGAAAACCATTCCCAACCCAACCGCGCTAAGAGAAATTTGATTATATCAGCGTTTTCTTGCTTAATCAAATATAAATAATTATATTAATATAGATTTAGGTCAGGGTAGCTCAGTTGGTTAGAGCGTAGCACTCATAACGCTAAGGTCGTGGGTTCGATCCCCACCCCTGACACAATTAAAAAATCTCGTTCTTTTTGCCAATCTTAAATCACTTAGGTAAGATATTTTCATCATGAACCATAAAATCATTATTGATTCAAAAGAAGAAAAACAACTCCTTGAAGAGTTAGAAAAACGCACCGACGCCGAAGGTCTGCGAATGAAGCGCTTTCTAAAAATGCCCGATCTCTCGCGAACGCCGGGGAGTCCCTTGGCGGAAATGGTCAATCTTACTTTGCAGGCCAAAAGTTTAGCTAACTTCGATATTATTAAAATCCCCGAAATCGTTCCGGCTCAAGTTACCTTTGATCTTTTCAATATGCCTCCGGGCCATCCTGCGCGAAGTAAGTCCGATACCTACTATATAAACACTGACAATATTTTGCGCACCCACGACACCGTGATGTGGTACTACTACTTAAACCATCCCTCCATTAAAGAGAGAATCAAAAATAATGAATCTTTGGGCGTCATCTGTTACGGCAAGGTGTATCGCAAAGACGAGATTGACCGCCATCATATGAATGTTTTTCACCAACTGGGCGCGGTCTATCTAGTTCCGGACAGCCAAAAAACTATTGTTCTTGATGACCTAAAAAATGTTTTAACCGAAATCGCGCAAAAAATTTTTGGCGCTGATGTAAAAAATCGTTTTAATCCTGATGTTTTTCCTTATACCGACCCGAGTTTAGAGATGGAAATCGAGAAAAAAGGGGAATGGATTGAGATGGTCGGCTGCGGCCTGCCTCGCAAAGCAGTTTTAGCCAACTTCGGTTTAACCGGCTACAATGGCTGGGCTTTTGGTTTTGGTTTAGAGCGGCTAGCGATTGCGAGTATGGACCTGCCTGATATTCGTCTGCTCTGGTCCAAGGACGAACGAGTTAAGCGTCAACTCAAACTGGGCAACACTTATAAAGAAGTCAGTAAATATCCAGCCATCACCCGCGACATCTCTTTTGTGGTGTCTGCTGATTTCGCCCCTAATAATTATTTTGATCTTATCCGAGACATCGGCGGCGATTTAGTCGAAGAAGTTTCACTCCTAGATAAATACGAGAACCCCGAAAAATTTGAAGCTGGCAAAGTAAGCTACACCTACCGCATTATCTACCGTTCAAATGAACGTACCTTAACCACTGAAGAAATCGAGCCCCTCCAAGCAAAAATTACAGAAGAAACTAAAAAGCAATTTGCCGCCGAAGTCCGGTAAATATTGAATAAGCCCTTGGATTATGTTATATTTCTATCGAAAAAGATGAACGAAAAAGAACAAATTATCAATCAAATACTCGAAGCTCTTAAAAGCGAGCCCTTAAAATCGGCTATCAAAAAAGCCGCGCTTTTCGGTTCTTATTTAAAAGGCAAGGAGAAAAGTAATAGTGATGTTGATATTCTAGTTGAGCTTAATCCCGAAATTCGCGTCGGCCTTTTTAAATTTGTGGCGATGGAACGAATTTTAAGCGAGCGTCTGGGCAAAAAAGTTGATTTACTTACTTACGGAGCGCTTAGTCGATACTTTCGAGACCGGGTTTTAAAGGAAGCTGAAGTGATTTATGAAAAATGATTCTGCGTATATAAAACACATTCAGGAAGCAATCGGGAAAATCGAGGACTACGTTAAAAATTTAGATTTTGATTCATTTCTTAAAGACAATAAAACTATTGACGCGGTTATTCGCGAGTTTGAAATTATTGGTGAAGCCGCGAAAAATTTAAGCGGCGATTTTATGAAAATTTTAATTTCTACTAAATTTAATAAGCGCTCTGCCTGTGTCCAATACTAATTACAAAAACCACTAAATCGTTTTTGTAGATAGTATAAATTATTCGGTATGGCCAAACTCGCAAAGAATAAAACCCATTTAGTTCTCCCACGAGCGGCTTTCCTAACAAAGGATCACCTCTCAAATTTAAAAGCGCCTTAATGATTCTCGGTTTATAGCGCTTATCTACCTTTTCTAAATCTTTTTGAGCCGATTTTTTTAGTAGAACTTGATACATTCTTTAGAACTTGTTCCAGGCCCACATAATTGCCTTTTTTATAATCTTCCCGGGATTCTTTTATCTCCTTCATTAAAAGGGGATTAGTTATAATTTCGATTGTTTCCATCAATGACTCAAACTCCTCAGCCGAAACTATCACCGCTTTTGCTCGCCCTTTTTCAGTGAGAGTGTAGTACCTATTGGGTTTCTGCACTTCTTCCGCAATTTTAAAAATTTTTTTTCGTGCCTCTGATATTGGCAAAGTAGTTTTAACGCTCATATTTTTATTATATTCATTATGACCTTTGTGTACATTTTAATGTACACATTAATAATGTCAAACTTCCTCCCTTCCGGGATTATTATCAAAATCTTCAAATTCGGTTAAAATTCAAGTTATAAGGCATGATTCTTTCCATCCCCGAAGAAGTAAAATCAGTCGTCGAAAAGCTCGAAGGAACCGGTTTTGAGGCGTACCTGGTCGGCGGTTGCGTTCGTGATATTTTGCTTGAAAGAGAACCCAGGGACTGGGACGTAGCCACGAACGCCAAGCCCGAACAAGTTCAGAAATTATTTGCCGACAGCGTCTACGAAAACGCCTTCGGCACCGTTTTAGTCAAAACCAATTCCTCTCCTTCAAAAAATAACCTAGCACCTTCCGCCAAAGGCGGATCCTCCCTTGGAGGAAAAACCTATAACCTATCACCTAGTTCTATTGAAGTCACCACCTACCGCAAGGAGGGTAAATACACCGACAAACGTCATCCCGACGAAATCAAATTCGCCAAGACCATTGAAGAAGACCTCTCCCGCCGCGATTTTACAGTGAACGCCATGGCATTGCGTGTTGGAATTGTTTCCGCCGAAGGCGGATCCGCCTCTGGCGGACGAGATGATAAAAAAGCATTTCAATCAGCGAAGCGATCTATCAAGCGAAGCGATCTATCAAGCGAAGCGATCGAGCACTTTGAACTCATCGACCCCTTCTCCGGCCAAGCCGACATTAAGAAAAAAATCATTCGCACGGTTGGCAATCCTGACGAGCGTTTTAACGAAGACGCCTTGCGGCTTCTGCGCGCGGTTCGTTTTGCTACCGAACTCGATTGGGAAATAGAATTTAACACCCGCCGCGCTATCGAAAAACACGCCGGACTTTTGGAAATGATCGCCAAAGAACGCGTCCGCGACGAATTTGTGAAACTCATTATGTCGGACTCTGCCGCTCGCGGTGTGATTCTTTTAGAAGAATTGAATCTTCTAAAAAACATTTTGCCTGAACTTAGGGAGGGGATTGGCTGCGGCCAAAACAAGCACCACGTCTACACGGTTTTTGAACATAACGTCCGCGCCCTGGACTATACGGTGAAGAAAAAATATCCACTCGCCATTCGTCTCGCCTCACTTTTGCACGACATCGGCAAGCCCCGCTCTAAAGCCGGCGACGGTCCGGATTCAACTTTCTATAACCATGAGATGATTGGCGCCAAAATGACGCTGAAAATTATGGATCGCCTGCGATTCCCTAAAGACCTCTCCGAACAAGTCACTCATCTCGTCCGTCAGCATCTTTTCTACTACAACGTCGGCGAGGTCTCAGCCGCCGGCGTGCGTCGCTTTCTGGCTCGCGTGGGACCGGAAAATATTGACGACCTTATCAAAGTCCGCGAAGCCGACCGCATTGGCTCCGGCGTGCCCAAAGCCGTGCCCTATAAACTCCGCCACCTGCTTTTTATGATAGAAAAAGTCCGCCACGACCCGCTCTCACCCAAGATGCTTAAAGTCAATGGCGAGGACGTGATGAAAATTTTGGCCACCCCACCCGGCCCAAAGGTTGGTCAAATTTTAAATATTCTTTTAGAAGAAGTTTTAGACGATCCCAAATTAAACATCCGCGAACACCTTGAATCCGAAATCAAAAAACTTGGGGTGCTGTCCGACAAAAAACTCACGGAGATGATGAAGCAAGCTAAAGCCAAAAAGAATGAGGCCGAAAAGGGGATCGAAGAAGAAATCAAAAAGAAGTATTACGTTAAGTAAAATATGGATATTTTTAAAATCATTGGAGCATTAGGTATTATACTTATTTCCTTCGGCATTCTTCTTAAAAACAGAAAAAAACAGAATATCTTTTACATTGGCGGAGGTATTTGTTTAGAAATTTACAGTATTTATATTAATGATTTAATCTTTATAATTCTCCAGATTATCTTTACAGTTTCCGCTATCTTTGATTTTATTAAACAGTTAAAAAATGAAAATCAAAATTAAACGCCTAGATAAATCTCTACCCCTTCCTGAATATAAAACCCAAGGCGCCGCCGCTTTTGATTTAGCCGCCCGCGAGAAAGTTGAAATTCCAGCCGGCAAAGTTGGCTATGTTTCTCTAAATGTCGCCATTGTAACTCCTTTGGGTCATTTTTTTCTACTTGCCAGCCGCAGCTCTCTCCATAAAAAAGGATTAATGATGGCCAATGGTATTGGCATTATTGACCCTGATTATTCTGGTGACGAAGATGAGGTTAAAGCCGCCTGTTTTAATTTTTCCTCAAGCCCTGTTATAGTGGAAAAAGGAGAGCGAATCGCGCAGGGGATTTTTGTAAATATCGACCGCGCCGAGTGGGAAGAAGTAGAAACAATGCCCAATAAAACCCGTGGCGGTTTCGGCTCAACTGGCAATAAATAATTTTTCAATTATTGTT
>CAYIOP010000009.1:0-36161 GCA_964365185.1 uncultured Candidatus Saccharibacteria bacterium
CGAACCCCGACCTGTTCCATGCCATGGAACCGTTCTACCGCTATACTATAGGCCCGCCTTTTAAAAATTTGGAAATTTAATTATACTGACGGAAGCGTTTTTGCGCAACCTGTCCTCATAGTTCAACGGATAGAACGAGAACCTCCTAAGTTCTAAATCCAGGTTCAATTCCTGGTGGGGACACTAATTTCCTTATGAAAAAAATTAAAGTGGCGGTTTTAGTGGGTGGGCCTTCGACTGAGTACGAGGTTTCATTAAATTCCGGCAAAAATGTTTTTAAGGCCATAAACCCTGCAAAATTTATTTCGAGTTTAGCGGTGCTCTCTAAAAGTTTAAAACTTAAAATCAATAATCAAGCGGCTAAATTTCCGGAGGATTTGAAAAGTTTTGATATTGTTTTTAACGCTATGCATGGTCAGTTTGGTGAGGATGGTCAAATTCAGGCGATTTTAGACAAAATAAATGTTCCTTTCACTGGTGCTGGGGCGGTGGCTTCGAGTTTAGCGATGGATAAATGGGCGAGCCGAGAGGTTTTTAGAAAATCGAAAATCAGAATTCCTTTAGGAAAATTGATTTTAGCGCCTGGCGAAATTTCTAAAATTAATTTGCCGGCGGTTTTGAAACCCAGAAATGGCGGTTCTTCGGTCGGGGTTTCAATCGTGAAATCTAAAAAGGAATTACTAAAAAAAATTAAAGAAACCTTTCGATACGATAGCGAAGTAGTGGTTGAAAAGTATTTAGTTGGTCGAGAATTTACCTGCGGGGTTTTAGAAATTAAAGGGAAACTTAAAGCTTTGCCGGTGATTGAAATTCGGCCCAAAGAAAAATACGAATTTTTTGATTACGAGGCCAAATATAAAACTGGAGCCACGGATGAAATTGTGCCGGCGCCAATTTCCGTTAAATTGAGCCGAGAAATTCAACGACTGGCGCTTAAAATTCATAGAGCTTTAAAATGCCGAGTTTATTCGCGCAGCGATTTTATCTGGCATAAAAATAAACTCTATACTTTGGAACTTAATACTTTGCCTGGGCTTACTCAAAATTCGCTTCTGCCAAAATCAGCCAGAGTGGCTGGGTTAGATTTTCCTAAACTGATTGAGACGATTATTTTTTCATCACTTAGATATTTTAAGAAAAAAGCTAGCGGTTGAAAATAATCGTTATTCCAGTTAAATTAGGGTTTAAGGAGGGTTGGCCGAGTTGGTCTATGGCGCTGGTCTTGTTCCCGATTTGTGCGAGAATTATAGTTTAGTAAACAATTCTCACAAACAAATCGCAATCCCGTACAAAGCGGAAGGTTGGCAGAGTGGACGAATGCGCCGCACTTGAAATGCGGTATGCCCGAAATGGCATCGGAGGTTCGAATCCTCCACCTTCCGCTTTGTACGGGAAAAACAGCCAAGGAGAGTTCTCCCGCTAGAGCGGGATTGTTATTGGTTGACGAATCGAAGATTCATACCGAGAGGGAAGAATCCTCTACCCTCCGCCAGTTAGGAAATGGTTTATTGCGATATAATAATGTAGTATTATGGCATAGAAAACTTAGTTTTTGGGTAATTTGCTATTTTTGAGGATTAAGATAGAATTAATAAAGGTCAAAAATAAACCAATTTTATAAAAAACATGGCGAAAGCTAATTCCGCGTTTATGAAGCCAAAGAATGTTAGCCCAGAGCTGGCGGCGGTTGTGGGTAAAGGTCCGATGCCCCAGTCAGAGGTTATTAAGCAACTTTGGGTCTATATTAAAAAACACGATCTTCAAGACCCTAAAAATCGGCGTAATATCCTCGCTGATGAGAATTTGAAGAAAGTGTTTGATGGTAAGAGTTCACTCGATATGATGCAGATGGCGAAGTATGTTTTTAAGCATCTTTCGTAAGAGTTTTAGACAATAGAAAAAGAGCGACTTTAGAGTCGCTCTTTTTGTTTTTAGAGGGTGGTTGGAATAAAAGAGGCGGAGGTTTATAATTTGGAATATATGCCTACCTGGATTTTGATGGCTTTGCTTTCAGCGGTGGCGGCGGCTTTGGTCGCGATATTTGGGAAGATTGGAATTAAGAATTTAGACACAACGCTCGCCACCACGGTGCGGGCGGTTATTATGGCGACTTTCTTGGTTATAGTGTCGCTTATTTTAGGCAAGGCGAAACTTTTGGGCACGATTGAGAATAGGGCATTTGTTTTTATAATTTTTTCAGGCATTGCCGGAGCAATGTCTTGGCTCTTTTATTTTTTTGCGATTAAACTTGGGCCGGCCTCGGGGGTGGCGGCCTTGGACCGGTTAAGTGTGGTCTTTGTGCTTATTTTGGCGATTTTGTTTTTAGGGGAGAGTTTAACTTGGAAGTCCGGAATTGGGGCGGCGCTTATAACTTTTGGAGCGATACTGATGAGTTTGAAATAAATGTAAAAAATGAGATATAGGATAACTTTTTACATCATCCGAATTGTTTTTCAGAACTGCGGTTCGCTCGCTCCAGCGGCTCGCGCCCGCTACCTCTCGGTGTAAAAAGTCGCCTTGGCGACACCAAGCTTTTTTACACCTCCGAGAGTTTCCTTAAAACAATTCAGATGCTGTTCATTTTAAGTGCCGTTGATATTCTCATTTTGTATAATAATTTTGATGAGGAGGGAGAAGGTTATATAATAAAATGCATGACCCCATAAGAAAAATGTTAAATATTTTTGGGTTTGAGTAATGGATTTTTTATTTGATTTAAAATTACTAATTTTAATAAAGTCGAATATCATAAAAACGAAAAAATATTAATTTCTTACGGGGCATGAAGGGATATTTTGATAATTTAGAAAAGGCGACTTTGGAGAATACTGATTTTAGGCGGGTGGTTTATACCGCTCGAAACAGTCAGGTGGTTTTGATGTCGCTTAAAGCGGGCGAAGAAATCGGCGAGGAGGTGCATGAGCTTGACCAGTTTTTCAGGTTTGAGAGTGGCGAGGGCAAGGTGGTGATTGATGGAGTGGAGCACGCGGTTACGGATGGCAGCGGAGTGGTGGTGCCGCAGGGGGCGAAGCACAATGTAATAAACACCGGCGCGACAGATTTAAAACTCTACACGATTTATTCTCCGCCAGAGCATAAGGACGGGACAGTTCATAAAACTAAAAGTGAGGCAGAAGAAGAACATTTTGATGGGAAGACGACGGAATGATCTACGACTGATTATTTTGAATATGGAAGAAAAAATGAAGAAAGATAGCGAATTATCAAGGGAATTGCACAAGGTGGCGAGGGGCGGGGGAACAGAGGCGCCTTACACTGGAAAGTATTGGAACAATCACGAGCAGGGCCGGTATAAGTGTGTTATTTGCGGGAGTGAACTTTTTTCTTCGGAGACGAAGTTTGATTCTGACACGGGATGGCCCAGTTTTACCGACCCGATGAATTTAAGCCACATCGAACTAAAAGAGGACTTGAGGGGTGGGATGCGGCGAACCGAGGTTTTATGCAAGAAATGCGGGGCGCACTTGGGGCACGTTTTTGACGATGGACCAAAGAATAAAGGTGGAAAAAGATATTGCATTAATTCGGTGTGTTTGGAGTTGGAGAAGAATCGCGACACGAATATTGCGAATGCACACGAATGACGCGAATAGGGTACTAAAAATTATCAAAATAAATTGAAAGTAAAAATAAAAAATCACGCAAAGAGAAAACTCCTTGCGTGAGCGTTGGTGGAGACACTTCCATAAGTAAAATGTGAAATGTGTCGCAGAAAACCCCACCGAGTAATCTTGGCTTCCTCCGAATAATCAATCAAGAAAGGAGGAATTAGATTCTTCAAGAAATACTTCCTTTAGAATCTTCATCCATTTTTTGATAACTTCGGAGTCAGAGTGCATGATTACTTCCTTCCATCAGAAGCGTTCCGCCAGCTTGTTTAAGTGTATTAAATTGGTAAATTTTTGCAAATTGCAGCGCTGAAATAAAGAAAGGCAGAGATTTCTCTCTGCCTTGGAGTGATTGCGGATCATTTGGATGTCAAAACACGAGAAAGGATGAAATATGTACAGAGAAAGGAACGCGCTAGCTCAAAGCTAGCTTTCTTCACCTGCCAAGAAGGGAGAACCTCATTTCTTTGGTCGAATTTCTTTAAGGGCTGACCTCAAGATTTTCAACCATTTGTCTATGATATTTCTCTTCTTCATGGCAAATTACTCCTTAACTGGTTGTTGAGACCAGCAATCACCTAAGATTAAGATATTAGAATTTATTGTGATTGTCAAAAAGAGGAGTAGCTCTGACTCGCGTTTAATGGCGATAGAGCTACTCCTGTGCGAAAAAGCGTTCACCACACTCAGACGGAGGTCTTTGTGGCATTATTAGTTTATGAGGCTAGGATTTTAAAGTCAAATTTAATTTTTTATTAATTTGAGTTTAATTATAAATAAGGATGGCTCGTTGCGGGGTATTGTTTGGCGAGCCATCCCTTTACTACTGTCGTGCGCTTTGAGCGCACTGGGCTCGATAGGCTTCAAGCTTAATTAAATATTAAAAAACTAAATTTAAAAGATCAATTAGTTTAATTCAAGCGAGGGTTCATATTGGCCTTGATTAGCTAGGCAGTTTAGCTTTAATCGTTTTAAGAAATTTTTTTGGGCTTCAGGAATATTTTCGTCAAGACCACGCCAGATTTTAAGCGAGGGTTCTTGAAGCGCACGAGCGTAGGAGAAACTGACTGGCCAAGGGTAGGGCCCGAGTTTTTGGATGGCGTTTAAGTTCTCGGTGGCTTGAATAGGAGTTTGGCCGCCAGAGAGGAAAACTACAGCGCCTAGATTTTCGGGTACGGAATTTTTAAGTACTCGGGCAGTGGCTTTGGCGATTTTCTTAGGGTCCATTATTTCGCCGGACTGGCTGCCGGGTACAACCATACTGGTTTTTAAAATTATGTTTTCTATAGTGAGCGATTGTTTTTGAATAGCTTGAAAAACAATTTGTAGGGTTTTGGCGGTAACTTCTTCGCTTTTTTCTAAAGAGTGTGAGCCTTCAAGGAGTACTTCGGGTTCAATAATCGGCACAATATTTGCGTCAATACAGTTTTTTGAGTATTGGGCGAGAATTTCAGCGTTTTTATTTAAGCAATCATCACTTGGAATTCCTTCACCAATAGTAATGACCGCGCGCCATTTGGCAAAGCGAGCACCGAGGGAAAAATATTCGGATAAGCGTTTAGGGAGACCATCTAATCCTTCGGTGATTTTTTCGCCAGGGTGGCTTTCGAAATCAACCGTGCTTTTATCTACTTTTATGCCGGGAACAATATTTTGTTCTTCAAGAAGTTTAGGAAAGGGATTGTCGGCGGGATCGTTTTGGCGAAAGGTTTCATCAAAGAAAATCACGCCACCTAAATATTTTTCTATTTCTGGCGCGGTTAAAAAAATTTCGCGATATTTACGACGGGTCTCGGGCGTGGATTCAACACCGATTGAGGCGAGGCGTTTGCCCGCAGTGGGGATGCTTTCGTCAGCAGCTAAGATGCCGCGATTATCAGAGAAGATTTTTTGGATTATGTCTTGCATTAGAGATGTATTAAATAATTTTTTTAAAATATAATATAAATAAATGAGATACTATAGCAATACAATAGAAATACGGTGGTAATAAAATCGAAGTTGCTATTTTTTGTGAAGAGTTTTTATAAATCTGATTGTTTTGGGATTTGATGACATTATAACCGAATGTGTGATGGTTTTGCTTTCTTTTATTATAACACCCTTTAATAGTGGGCCGGAGATGACGCCGGTGGCAATAAAGATTAAATTATCGCCTTTGGCTAAGTCATCGAGCGAGTAGATTTTTTTAAAATCAGTGATACCAGCTTGGTTTAAGCGGGCGACAACTTTTTCGTCTTTTGGGTACCAGTGGCAAAATATGGTTCCGCCTAGACATTTAAGCGCGGCAGCAGATAAGACCGCTTCAGTGCTGCCACCAATTCCAATTAAGAGATCAATAGGGGAATCAGGCAGGCAAGTGGCGATGGCCATGGCAATGTCACCGTCAGAGAAAATTTGAACTCGAGCGCCAGAAGCGCGGATTTTTTTGATTAATTCTTCATGACGAGGGCGATCTAAGACAGCGACAGTGATATCTTCGATTTTTTTATTTAGGGCTTGGGCGATGTTTTTTAGGTTTTCGTGAATTGGCGCGTCAATGTCGATAACTTTGCTGGCCTCGGGGCCAACCGCAATTTTTTCCATATAAGAATCAATGGCATGGTAGAGCGTGTTTTTGGGACCGGCGGCAATTACGGTTAAAGCATTTGGGCGGCCGTAAGCCACCGAACTGGTGCATTCGAGCGGGTCAACGGCGATATCTAAAACTGGATTCTGGCCGGCGCCGATTTTCTCGCCGATATAGAGTTCCGGGGCTTCGTCTTTGCCGCCTTCGCCGATTACAATTTCGCCGGCGAAGTCAATTTGGTTAAAACACTCGCGCATGGCTTCAACCGCGGCTTTGTCGGCTAGTTTTTTCTCTCCCTTGCCAATCCATTTGGAAGCGGCAATAGCGGCTTGGTCCGTAACGCGGACGAATTCAAGGGCAAGATATGAAAGATTGGATTCTATTTTTAGCATTATCTTATTTTATCATTGAATTTGGTATAATAATAACAATATGAAAAATCGCGGGGGGTTCACCCTCCAAAATTTTTCACGTAAAATTTCTATGAAATTTAGGAGGATAAAGAAAAACTTAGGAGGGTTCACTCTTCTTGAGCTTTTGATTGTGATAGGCATTGTGACGGTGCTCACCACCATGATTATTTTAGTTTTAAATCCGAGTGAGTTTAAGAGAGAAGCAAGAGATGTGGTAAGAAGTATTGAGCTTAGAACTTTAAGCGGAGCTGCTGGTTTGGCGGCGGCCGATAATCCAAATTTATTTTTCGGAACACCGGGCAAGGTTTATATTTCCTTACCTGACACAAATTTAAATTGTTCCAGCTATATTTTGCCGGTGCTTCCTTCGGGTTGGACTTACGGTTGCGTAATTCAAGATAATCTTCAGAAAGTTGATGGCACGGGCTGGGTGCCGATTGCATTTGATTCTTTATCTTTCCGTCCTTTTTCTAAATTGCCGATTGACCCAATCAATAAAGTCGAAGGCGGGCTTTATTACAGCTATACAGTTGGCAGTTGGGAGTTTAATGGTTTGTTTGAGTCGGATAAATATGTTGCAATGGCTGAAAGCGATGGAGGTGACGCGCCCTTACTTTATGAATTTGGGTCGGATTTAGTGGTTATTCCTCCACAGATAAATAATCGTGTTATTTCTGGGGTTGGAAATTAATTTTTATTTTTATGTTATTTGGAAAATTTTTTTTTGGCGGTGAGAATAAAAGAATAAAATCTGATTCTAGATTTGGATTCACTTTAATTGAGCTTTTAATTGTTATTGGCATTGTGGCGATTTTATCTACCGTCGTAGTTTTAGTTTTAAATCCTTCCGAAGTTCGTAAAAAGGGTCGGGACGCGCAACGGTTGGCTGAAGCGAGAGTTCTTAATGTCGGCGTGTCTCTTTTCGCGGTTGAGAAAAGTAGTCAGGCGTTGGGCGATCCGATTAAAATTTATTTATCGTTGCCCGATAACAATCCTGATTGTTCCAGTTATGTTTTGCCGGCGCTTCCGTTGGGTTGGTTTTATGCTTGCGCGAGTCCGACTAATTTTCAAAAAGTGGATGGCGCGGGCTGGGTGCCGATTAATTTTAGTTCTTTGTCTTCTTCGCCATTTTCGAGATTACCGACTGATCCGATAAATAAGGCCGAGGATGAGCTTTATTATAGTTATGTTTATAATATTGCTAAAAACCGTTGGGAGATTAACGCAAATATGGAATCCGCGGCTTATAAAAGCGGCGGCAATAATGATACCGAAAGTAATGATGGCGGCACCTCGGTTTCGCTTTATGAATTTGGCAGTGATTTAGCTTTATCGCCAGTGGACGATCGTTCCGGTGGCAGTGGTGGGGCGGCGGACATAACACCGCCGGACGCAATTCTTGATTTAACCACCGGCAATCCATCGCCTAACTCTATTTTTGTATCTTGGACTGCGCCGGGCGATGATGCTGATTTGGGCACAGCCACGAGTTATGATCTGCGTTATTCAACTTCACCGATTAATGATTCTAATTGGAATTTAACTAATCAAGTTTTAGGCGAACCGACTCCGGCGGTAGCCGGGACGTTACAGACGATCGCGGTAAGCGGTCTTAATGAATCAACCTTATATTATTTTGCCATTAAAACCGTGGATGAAGTGCCGAATACATCCATTATTTCCAACATACCAAGTTTATCGACGACGCAATCAACTCAAGAAAACATAGTTCAGATTCCCGAGAGTTGTAGGAATAGTGATTATGGCGGAGGTAATGCTCAGGAATTTTATAATAAATGGACTATTCCGGGTTCTGGGACTGTTCTTTTAACCAAATTTAGGTTTTGGCAGACGAATGCGACTTTGGGTCCGACTGAAGCGGTGGAGATGGCGATTTATAATGGTTCAAGTCCATATAATAAACTTTCAGAGATAGTGACGATTTATGGAAGCGGAAGCGCGGGTTGGGTGTGGGGAAGTTTATCCACTCCGATTGTGATTAATTTGGGCCAGACCTATATTTTTGGAATCGGCCCCAAAATTGGAACTTATAACATAGCGGTGGATGATAATGCGGACTGCCAGGAATATCCTCCGACTAGCAGCGGAAATGGATCAATTTATGTCGCGGTTGCAGGAGGATTAAATGTCAATGCTCCCATTTCTCCGGTTCATCCAACAATGCGTTTTGGAATTTTTGGGATTGCTTATTACGCTGTTGATCAGGGAGATACTACTTCGCCGATAATTTCAGCGGTATCAGTTAGTAATATAACTGATGACTCGGCGGTTATTACTTGGAATACTAATGAGATCGCGGACTCGTTAGTTGATTATGGAACAACCATCGGCTACGGGAGTAATGTTTCGAATGGAAGCTATGTTACTGGTCATTCAATTAATTTAATCGGACTTAGCCGCGACACACTTTATCATTATAGAATTAAATCCAAAGATTTGAATAATAATCTTGGGACTTCGATTGATTTTACTTTTACGACTACAAACTTAGGACCAGACATTGAAAATCCTAATGTTGCCATTGTTAATCCTGCAACAGGCGCGAGTTTGAACGGTATAGTGGCGATTTCCGGAACAGCCAGCGACAACAGGGGATTAACTAAGGTTGAAGTTAGAGTTGATAGCGGCGTCTATAGTATGGCCGCGGGAACTACCAATTGGTCTTATTCGCTTAATACCCAAACTTTGCTTGATGGAGCGCACACAATTACCGCCCGGGCAACAGATACTTCGGGTAACATTCAAACAGATATTATTAATGTAACAGTTAATAATACGATTATTACTTTAAATCAAACTTCAGTAACGAGTCCGATTGTTCTTGATCAAGCTAACGCGACTTATGTTTTGGCCAATAATCTTACCTGTACGGGCAGTTGTTTTGTGGTGACTGCCAATGATATAACTTTTGACTTGAATGGTAGGGTCGCCACTTTTGGCACAGACGCGGGGCTTTATCGCTACGGAGTGGCGATCCCGCCCGATTATACGCCTAATCCATTAATCTTTGACCCAGCTGATATTCCATCAACCTACTTTAGAGGAGCAGATAGAACGATTATTAAAAATGGTTCTTTGATTCAAGGCGCGGCCGGCACAGAAAACATGGTGATTTTCGCCCATGAAGGAGCGCGTATGAGTGAAGTAGCGAATATTACTGGCTATTATCAGGGCACTGATTCTCAAGGGATTATTCAACTAAACGGCACCAATATAAATATTCATGATAACATCATTCAAGCTGATTTGGCGTTAATTACGAACCGTATGCAAGCCAAAGCCGCGATATCCGTGACCGTGGGAAGTAGCACTGTCAATTCCGTCTATGTTCGTAATAATACTGTTTATGGCAACGGTCAATTTGGTATCAATGTTTCAAGCAAGAAAAGTCAGAATGTTCAAGGCCTTGAGATTTCAGGAAATATTATGCGCATTAACGGCATTACCGCCAATTCTTATCAGTTGATTGTTCATGGCTTTAGCAAGAAACAACAGGGAATTACGCCACTCATATTTAACAATCGGATTGAGTCCTTAGGCAATGTGTATAATCGCGGCATAATCCTTGAGGGTATTGATTCTTCGGCTGAAGGCATTGATGGCGCTAAAATTTATGACAACATTATTGATATTAAAGATCATGGTTACGCGACTCAATACGCGGTAGATCAAACCACTGTTAGTCATGGGCTTCGCATGCGCGACCCGGATTATATGATTCCGGAGACCAAATTCTTTAATAATGAATTTTACGGCAATACCTTTAAAACCACTTCTTATTATAATGGTCCTAATTTTACCGAGCAGGGGAATGGCATCAGTATTAGAATAACTCTGAAAAACCAAATCCCAGCCGGTGAGCAGCCGAACATTTTCCATGATAATACTATTATTAATCAAGTTTTAAGTTCGAATAACTACGGCATAGCCATTGGTTTTGAAGGTCATCCTACGCCTGTCGGCACTATTTTCCGCAATAACACTATTATTAGCGATAATCATTTGATTAAATCGCAGTGGAGTGGTGGCAGCGGCATTCAATTTGAAGCTAATAATTTCCAAAAAGGAACTAATCCTACTAATTTTAAGCCCTTAGAATACGCCAATTTCGGCGACGCCACTGATGTTGTTTTCTTAGACAGCGTTTTCGGCTCCGGAGTTGATTTTACCGACGTCTTGCAGTCGTGGATGGGAAGTCCTCCAGCTGAACCAAGAGGAGACCGGAGTTTTTATGTTAAGTGGACGCTGGATGTAACCGTTAGAAATTCTTCTGGCCAAATTGTTTCTGGAGCGCAAGTGGAAATAAAAGATAAAGATAATAATGTTGTTTTTACCGGCAGTACTGATGTTAACGGGAAAGTAATTACGCCCCTTTCCGAATATTACTGGCGGCAGGCGCCAACAGACCCAGCGCCGCCTCCGGTGACGACCCAATATAATCCTTATACTATGACAGCCACTTTTGGGGGTAGTTCAGCTGTGAGCGTGGTTACTATGGATGCTGTAAAAGCCATAACTTTGACTTTGAGTCCGTAAATCTTGAATGGTGGTGTTTAAAAAAATAATTAAGGTTTTATAAGTAATTTTCTTCCTAGCCAAAAGGTCTAAGTCATAAAATTACTTATAAAACCTTATAGAGAATCAAAGTTTCCAAACAGCTTTTTGTGAACTTGGAACTTTTATTGAAAATGAGGTAAAATTATGAATATGAAGTTAAGAGAATTAAAAAAAGGGAGAGGCGGTTTCACTTTAATTGAGCTTTTGATTGTGATTGGGATTATAGCGATTTTGGCGACAACTGTGGTTTTGGTTTTAAATCCAACTCAACTTCTTCGGGAGGCCAGAGATGGCAAGCGCGTGACTGAACTTAAAACCATTAAAGATGGACTTTCGCTCGCAATTGTTCAGATTCCGCCGTTGGATTTAGGCGACACCAGCAAAGTTTACGTTTCTTTGCCGGACGATTCTTCGCCAACTTCAACTTGTCCCAGTCATAATTTGCCTTCACTTACAGGAAGCGGCAAAACATATCAGTGCGCGAATTCAAGTCAGTATCAATTAACTAATGGTAATGGTTGGATTCCAGTTAATTTTGATCAGTTGCCGCTTAAAGTTTTATCTAAATTGCCGATTGATCCGGTTAATAGCAATAGCAATAATTCGGGTTTGTATTACACTTACTCTCCTGGATCTTTTGAGCTTAACGCGAGATTAGAATCAAATAAATACGGTCCGGGCGGTAACAAAGATAAAGCTTCCGCTGACGGTGGAGACACATCTTTACTTTTTGAAGCCGGGGATAGATTAACTAATATTCCAACGCAAATTAATGATCGGATTGGAGTTGTGCCGACGGTGGCTAATGCGAATTTTGAGAGTTGCACCGTGGTTGGTAATGACCCGCCGGGATGGACTGTAAGTAGCGCTGCAGCAACGGGATGCAATAATACTGGGGCTAATGTTCATAACCCACCAGGTTGGTCGGTTTCCGTTTTTAGTGCGTATGTTTATCAAACTTTAAATCTTAAAGCCGGATTTAATTATAGTTTCTCGGTATGGGCTAAGGTTTCTTCAAATACCAATACACTTTTAGTTTCATCGGCGGCAGGAGGAGGAACAACTTATTGTACTCAAGCGACTGGAGCAGCTCCTAGCTTTACTTTACTTACTTGCAATTATATTCCAAGTAGTGATCAGACAGTTTATCTTAATTTAATTACTGCGGCCGGTGTTGGTACTGGTTATTTTGATGATGTTTCAGTGACAGTGAATTAATATTGATAGAGTGAGATATAGTTGTAATGCGGTGGAGATGTAGTAGAGATGCGATAGTTAATTTGTTATTTCTTTAAATTGACTAATAAAGAGCGCTGTTTTAATCTCTTTTTGGGAAGAATTGAGATTGTAATTTGGCCGGAGTAACTCAGGGGTAGAGTAGCTGTTTCGTAAACAGCAAGTCGCGAGTTCGAATCTCGCCTCCGGCTCAAAGTAATTGTTTTAATGTTATAAATGTTGTAGTATTATACCTATAATAAATGAAAGAAAATCTAAACGAAAAATTTGAAGAGTTAAAGGAATTTTTGCCCCGCTTGGCGGGGCGGCTTTGACCTCAGTATAAAGCGGAATCGGAGTAAGGAACTGGAATACGAAATGAGCGACCCCGACTTATGGAAGGATCGCGGACGGGCGGATTTAAAAATTAAGGAACTTGGAGAATTAAATGATTTGATTTCTCGTTTTGACGCGGTGGAAGTTGGAATTAAAGATTTAGAGAATAGTTTTAATGAGGATAAGTTTTATGAGATCAAGCGAAAATTTCGTGAGCTTGAACTGCGCGAATTATTTAAAGGTGCTTATGATAAACGGGCGGTGATTCTTTCGGTTTATCCGGGAGCTGGAGGAGAAGACGCGGAAGATTGGGCTCGGATGATTCTTTTTATATATATGAAATATGCCGAGAAAAAAGGCTGGCGGGTGAATATTTTAGACGAGAGTCCCAATCGGAGATCAATGGAAATTTTAGGGGATTATGTTTATGGATATTTAAAAAGAGAAGCCGGTGTGCATCGGTTAGTGAGAATCTCGCCTTTTTCCGCTAAACAACTGCGGCACACTTCTTTTGCGCTAGTGGAAGTTTTGCCGGATTTGCCGGAAATAGAAGAATCGAAGCTTCAAATTCCAGAGAGAGATTTAAAATTTGAATTTTTCAGGTCCTCGGGCCCGGGTGGACAGAATGTCAATAAAGTGGAGACAGCTGTGCGAGTAATTCATTTACCCACAGGACTTGTCGCTTCTTCGCAAGTGGAACGTTCACAGATTTCCAATCGGGAAAAAGCGCTTAAAGTTTTGAAAGCTAGGCTTTTTGATTTGCTTCAAAAATCGCAAGTTAAAGAAATTTCGGAACTTAGAACTAAAATTAAACCGGAATGGGGAAATCAAATTCGATCTTATGTTTTAAATCCTTATAAATTAATTAAAGATCACAGGACTGAAGTTGAAACATCAAATGCGGAAAAGGTTTTAGAAGGCGACATTGATATATTTATCGAATCTGAGGTAGAATTATTAAGTAACCAGAATTAGGTTTTAGTTGGTGGGTTTTGGATTTTTATTTTTTCTAACACCTAACACCTAACACCTATAATCTAATAAGATGATTGCTTTTCAAAACGTTTCAAAAATTTATAATTCTCATTCAGCGGCGCTTGAAGAAATTAGTTTTCAAGTGAATCCCGGAGAATTCGTTTCTTTAGTAGGTAGATCGGGAGCTGGAAAATCCACCGTGATCCGTCTTTTAATTGGAGAAGAAAAACCAACTCGAGGGCGAGTTTTTTTCGGCCAATACGAAGTGAATAAACTAAGAGATAAAGAATTGCCGGCTTTCAGGCGTCACGTAGGAGTGGTTTTTCAGGATTTTCGGTTGTTGCCGACAAAAGACGCTTACGAAAATGTGGCGTTTGCTTTGGAGGTGGCCGGCCGATTACAAAGAGAGATTGATGAATTGGTGCCGCAAGTTTTGGATATGGTGGGACTCGGCGATAAGCTTCATAATTTTCCTCACGAGCTTTCAGGCGGAGAGAAGCAAAGAGTGGCGATTGCGCGAGCGATGGTGCATCGGCCCGAGGTGATTATTGCGGATGAGCCCACTGGGAATCTTGATCCTTTACACACCGCTGAAATTATTAATTTACTGGTTAAAATTAACGAGCTTGGAACAACTTTAATTTTGGCGACCCATAATAAAGATATTGTTAATAATTTAGGGAAAAGAGTGATAACATTAGATAAAGGGAGAGTCATTCGGGATGAAGAGAAGGGGAAGTACATACTTGTATAAAGGTGTAAAATGTAAAGCGTAAAGCGAAAAGCGTGAAAGTAAAGACAAAAAATAAAAACGCAAATCGTAAAAACCAAAACTAAAAGCGTAAAGTTTCGAATCAAAAACTATAACCTAATTCCATGTTCACAACGCTTACAAGAATTATTCATTTCGGGCTAAAAAATTTCTGGCGAAATGGATTGCTTTCAACTGCGACAGTGGCGGTGATGGTTTTGGCGCTTTTGGTATCTTTGGGTTTAATTATGTTTGATGAGGTGACCGAGAAATCTATTACTTCCCTGCAGGACAAAATTGATATTATTGTTTATTTTAACACCAATACTCCTGAAGATCAGATTTTAAGCATTAAACAATCAGTTGAGAGTTTGTCGGAAGTTAAAAATGTGGAATATGTTTCAAGGGAACAGGCGCTTCAAGTTTTTAAAAACCGGCATCAAGATGAGCAGTCCATCTCAAGGGCGATCGATATTGTGGGTGAAAATCCGCTTGAGGCGTCTTTAAATATTAAGGCCTTTGAGCCGAATCAATACGCGATTATTGCCGAGAGTTTAAATAATCAGACCTTCAAGGGATTTATCAGCGAGGTTAGTTATGATAAAAGCAAGGTGGCGATTGATCGGTTGTCGGCGATTATTGAATATATTAACCGTGGCGGCTTGGCGCTGACTATACTTTTAACAATAATTGCGGGACTCATCGTTTTTAACACGATTCGTTTAGCGATTTATTCCAATCGGGATGAAATTGGAATCATGAGAGCGGTGGGGGCTTCAAATGCCTTGGTGAGGGGGCCGTTTATGGTGGATGGAATTGTGGTGGGGGTTTTAGCGGCGATTTGCAGTTTAATAGTGGCGGCGCCAGCGCTAAGCGTTGTTTCTCCTTATCTAAATAAATTTATTCCGGGACTTAATATATCGGCATATTTTTACAGCAATTTGATTTCATTTTTAGGATGGCAAGTTTTACTCGGAGCGGGCATTGGAACCCTATCTAGTTTTTTGGCGGTCAGGAAATATCTTAAAAATTAGCCAGCTTAACTAACTAATTTTTAAAGTGGTTAAAATTGATAATACAAAAATAAAAGAAGGGTTGTTCAAAGCCAAGTATTTGACGCGGGAAGAAATTTTAAAAGCTGAGAAATCAGCCCAAGCCGAGAAATTGTCTTTGCTCGATTATTTACTTAATAAAGGAGTGGTTTCTCGCCAGCTTTTGGGACAGTCAGTGGCTGAAACACTTGGGGTGCCTTTTGCGGATTTGGGATCTAACCAGACATCCAAAAATCAGGTTTTAAAAATTGATGAGGCGACAGCCAAAAAATATCGCGTGGCGCTTTTTAAGGAAGACGACAAAAGCGTGGTGTTGGCGACAGACGACCCTACGATCGAAGGTAGTACTCAAGCGCTTAAGAAGATTTTTCCCGAGAAAAAAATTATTTTTGCTTTCGCATTTAAAGATGATATTGAGGAGGCCTTTTTGAATTATCGGCAAAATCTTGAGACCAGATTTATCAAAATTATTCACGCCAAGAAAAAAGTGGCGCCGGGCATTATCGAGGAAATTCTGGAAGATGCTTTGGCGTTTAGGGCTTCAGATATTCATTTTGACCCGACCGAGAAGGACGTGAACGTTCGTTTTCGGGTAGATGGAGTTTTAAGGGAAGTTGGACGAATCCCCAAAGATTACTACGGCAATATTTTAAATCGGGTTAAAGTTCAGGCGCACTTGCGGATTGATGAACATTTTTCGGCTCAAGACGGAGCGATTAGGTATTTAAGGAAGGGGAAGGCGGTGGATTTGCGGATTTCGGTGGTGCCGACTTTGGACGGAGAAAAAATCGCGATTCGGGTTTTAGCGGAGTATGTTAGAGGTTTTACTTTAGGTGATTTGGGTTTAGCTCAAGTTGATCAGAAATTAATTTCCGAGTCGATTAAAAGACCGTTCGGCATGATTTTGGTGACTGGGCCGACTGGGTCTGGCAAAACAACCACTCTTTATTCTTTAATCAAAATATTAAACCGGCCAGAGGTGAATATTATGACGATTGAAGATCCGGTCGAATATAAAATTTTAGGAATAAATCAAATTCAAGTGAATCGCCAGACCGACTTAACTTTTTCTAAAGGATTACCTTCTATTTTAAGGCAGGACCCGGATATTGTTTTGGTGGGAGAAATAAGAGGACCTGACACCGCCACAGTGGCAGTGAATGCGGCTTTAACTGGACATCTATTACTTTCTACTTTTCATGCCAATGACGCGGCCACTGCTATACCGCGTTTGATTGATATGGGGATAGAGCCATTTTTAGTGGCTTCGACGCTTGAATTAATTGTGGCTCAAAGATTAGTCCGCAAGATTTGTGAAAATTGCAGAGAGAGCGTGAATTTAAAATTAGAGGATTTGAAAAAATTGTCGCCGATTTTGACTAATTATTTTCCGAACGGGTCAGCGGTTTTTTATAGAGGGAAGGGTTGTGAGGTTTGCGGGGGTTTGGGTTATCGGGGACGAACCGCAATTTTTGAATTTATTAGAGTTGATCAGGCGATGCAAGAGTTGATTTTAAAAAATCCTTCAACCAGGCAGGTTTTAGAATTGTCAAGAACTCAACCTGGTTTTCATTCTCTTTTTGAAGATGGTCTCGAAAAAGTAAGATCTGGAGTAACGGCAATTGAAGAACTCTTAAGGGTAGCATCAATTAGAACCTAGGTTTTTTCTAAATAGGCAAAGGAGAGAGAGTCGGATAAATTATTTTCGTGATGAAAAATAAAAGGGTCAGGAAAAGTATTCAGGAATTTTTGACATCCAAGCTTTTTTGGGGTTTTAGGGCGGCTCGCGAGCGTGAGTATTTTGTCGAGAATTTATCGGCTTTAATGGATTCAGGAATTGATATTGTTTCGGCGATTTCAGCCATTGAAACCGAGATTAAGACCAAAAAAATGAAAGAGGCCATTTATGAACTTAAGGAAGATATTGAGAGCGGTTCGTTTCTTTGGAAAGCGTTTCAGAGGACTAATCTTTTACCGAGCCATATCGTTTTTTTAATTAAATTAGGAGAAGAGACCGGTAAATTGCCGGAGAATCTTTCGGTGATTGCTATTCAACAACAAAAAGATAGAGAGATTAAGTCGCGATTGCGTTCCGCAATGATTTATCCGGCAATTGTTTTTTTTCTGACATTAGTGGTGGGCTTGGGAATTACTTGGTTTGTTTTGCCAAGATTGGCGCAGGTTTTCCGGGAATTAAAAGTAAAGTTGCCTTTTTTGACAGAGGTAGTGATTGGGGTTGGAAATTTTTTGGGAAATTATGGATCGGTGGTGGTGCCAATTTTGATAATTTTAGGTTCGTTGGTCTTCTATTTTCTTTTTTTCTTTTCGAAAACTAAACACTTAGGCCAAGCTACTCTTTGGAAATTGCCGGGAATAGGAAATTTAATCAGAGACGTGGAGTTGTCTCGCATGGGCTATGTTCTGGGAACTTTGCTTAAATCAGGAGTGGAGATGACTTATGCTCTGGATTCGATTAAGGAGGCCACGGGTCTTAGGGTTTATCAGGTTTTTTACACTCATCTTAGGAGTGGAGTTGAAGAAGGCAATTCTTTTAGGGAGAGTTTTGATGGCTATAAAAATTCTTCAAAATTAATTCCTCTACCGATGCAGCAGATGATTGTGGCTGGAGAAGATTCAGGGAGATTGGCTGAATCATTACTTAAGATAGGGGAGATCTTCGGGAGAAAAATTGAATTAACCACTAAAAATATGGCTGTTATTCTTGAGCCCGTTTTACTGGTGATTGTTTGGATTGGGGTGGTTTTGGTGGCGCTCGCGGTTATTTTGCCGATTTACAGTTTAATTGGAGGACTCACGGTTTAATTCTTACTGATTTTTCGGTCGCAATAGTTTTTATATGCTATGTGTTACAGATTATATGTTTAGAAAAGGTTTTACTTTAACAGAATTGATTTTGGTGGTGGCAATTATTTTGATTTTGGCCTTGATGACGCCTCCGATTTATAATTCTTTTACTTTGCGCAGTGATTTGCAAACAGTGGTTTCTTCTGGGGCGCAGAGTTTAAGGCGAGCACAAATTTTATCACAGGCGGTTATGGGTGACGAGAGTTGGGGCGTACGATTTCAAACCTCAACCGTTGTTATTTTTCGAGGATTAAGTTTCATCTTAAGAGATCCAAGTTTTGATGAGACAATTAATTTTTCATCGGAATTGAGCGTTACTGGAACTTTGGAATTTGTTTTCGAAAAATTTTCGGGACGGGCATTGAGTTTAGGGACCACTACTTTCACTAATCTTTCCGGCGAGTCGTCGACTTTAGAAGTAAATTCCAAAGGGACCGTGTTTTATTGAGAATTAATTTTAAATGGTAAAAATTTCTAAAAGTTTTGAAAAATTTGGTTTTTCAATTATAGAAGTAATTCTAGCGGTTTCGATTTTCGGGATTTTAGTGGCGGCGATAATTGGAGCTTTGATTTACGGTCGGCAAAGTACGGCTCTTTCAGGAACTAGATCGCGGGCGGTTTTTTTGGCTGAGGAAGGTATTGAGGCGTCCCGCAATATTCGGGATAGTGGTTTTGGCAATTTAGCCGTTGGCGCGCATGGACTAGCCACTTCACCTAGTGGGTGGGTTTTTTCTGGTGTTCAAGATGCGACTGATATTTTTACAAGGCAAGTTGAAGTGGCTTCGATTAATACGCAGACGAAAATTGTAACTTCAACTATTACTTGGCAGCAGACCGAGAGTCGAAATGGTCGAGTGGTTTTAAGCACTCGTTTAACTAATTGGGCTCGAGTCGGAGGTCGCGGAGGAATGTTGGTTTACGCGGATTTTTCAGGCAACGATGACGTGATTCGCTATAAAATTTTAGATGGTAGTAGTAACTGGGGAGGGGAACAAACTGTGCCTGCTTTCGGGGTTCCGGGTAATCGAGCCACTCGAAGGATTGAGATTTATTCTTCGCCGGTTCGGAATGAGAAAATTATGATTACTAAGCATTTTGACTCCGTCTTAAGTATTAACCAGTATTTATACGCTCAAATTTGGAATGGTTCGGTTTGGGGCAATGCGATACAACTTTCGTTTTGGGCGAATGCTACTCGGCCGGATGTCCGAGATTTTGACGGCGCTTATTTAGCGAACGGTAATTTCATGTTGGTTTATGAAGATAATACTAATATTCCCAAATATCGTATTTGGAATGGAATAAGTTGGTCAGCTCAGGGAGCGACATTGAATGTGGGTGGTAACCCAGATTGGATTGTTGTGAGGTCAAGGCCAGGAACTAGTGAGGCGATGGTGGCGACCTTTGATGCCGTCAGAGACACTAATACTTTGTATTGGAATGGTTCTAGTTGGGGCGGTTTGCTGGAGCATGGAGCAGCCGCGGCTGGGTCCCAATTTGAAGGCGTTGATTTTACTTGGGTGTTTGGTGGTGCAAGTGGAGCTTTAATTTTTAATGAGGCCTCGGACAATAATCCGAATATTAGAATTTGGAATGGCTCGGCTTGGAGCGCGAACGTGGAAAACATCAATATCGGCGGTGTGGCAAGAGCCAGTCAAATCAAAGTAAGGCCAAACGCCAGTGAATTTTGGGGCTGTTTTAAAGACAGCGTGAATGATATTAATTGTTTAGAGGGCAGTACTGTGCCTTTATGGTCAACTCTTACTAATGGAGAAATAGCTGCAAATACTGATATTGGAACACAACGGAGTTTTTCGTTGGATTATGAAGCGCAGTCGGGAAATTTGGGTTTAGTGGTTTATTCAAATGGAGCGAGCGCGGCAGCGCAAGCAATTCCTAAATATAGAACTTTTAACCCAGCGGCCAATTCTTTGAGCGTGGAATTTTCTTTGGCTGATTTGGGCGGAGCTGGAGCTTCTTTGGAAGTGGCAGAGCTTATTCCTGATCCACTTGGAGATGATATTTTAGTGATTTTAGGAACTACGGATAATGATGTTTGGACAGCGGTGTGGGACGGGAGTGGAGACCAGTTTTATTCGACCGGAGGTCGGGGTCAGGTGGAGCACGGCATAAGCGGTACTCAAGACACGGATTTTTGGTTTGATTTTGCGTGGGATGGGAATTAGGTTGCAGGTTATTGGTGGTAGGTGGCAGAGAAGAAAATAAATTATTAGAAGAATTATGAAATTTAGAAAAAAGAAAAAATTTTGGGTTAAGGGGATGACTTTGGTAGAAGTGATTTTATACGTAGGGATTTCCGCTGTGGTTTTGGTTTCAGTGGCTATTTTTATATCATTGGTTTTTACTTCGGAAATTAAAAATCGAACCGTGGCTGAAGTGGAACAACAAGGGATGATGATAATTCAGCTTATTAATCAAACCATTAGGAATGCAGCCGGAATTAATTTTCCCGTTTCAGGAGTTGCTAGTTCTACTCTATCCTTAGATGTGATTTTAGTTGCGAACGATCCCACGGTTTTTAATTTAGCTTCCGGTACGATTAGAATTAAAGAGGGCGCAGGGCAAGTGGTAGTTTTAAATAATGACCGAGTGATGGCGGCTAATCTTTTATTTTTTAATCTTTCTCGGGTGGGCACTGCTGGCAATATGCGAGTTCAGTTTGATTTAAATCATTTTAATCCATCGGGCCAGAATGAATATGACTATAGTAAGACATTTTATGGGTCGGCGAGTTTGCGATTTTAAAAAATTAATGCCAAATAATTTAATTCATCGGCAAGGATTTATTACTTTGATGAGTGTGGTCGTGGCGGGGATTTTGGGTTTAGGCGCGGCGGTATCGCTTTTAATTTTGGGACTTAGTTCTTCGAGGAGCAGTTTTAATATTGAGGAATCAGCACTTGCACGTTCAATGGCTAATGCTTGCGCCGAAGAGGCGCTTGAGCAAGTTAGGTCGTCACCGGCTTTTACCGGCAGCGGCAACTTGACACTCGGCGATGGCAACTGTAGTTATTTGGTTTTAAATCTAGGGGGGTCAAATCGATTGGTTCAGGCCTCGGGAACGTTCAATTTGGTAGTAAGAAAAGTAGAGATAAATTTAGGACTGACTGGTTCAGTGATTTCGATATCAAATTGGGAAGAAGTTGGAGATTTTTAGTTATCCACAACGATTTTTTTAATTTAGGTTTAGAATGAAGATATGAAAAATAACTTAAAGAAGAGAGGGTTTACGTTACTTGAGGTTTTGTTGGTGGTGGCGGCAATTTCCATTTTAGCGGGGATTGTTATTTTAGCGATTAACCCAGGAAAGCAATTAGGAGACACTCGTAATGCCCAGAGGCGAGTGGATGTGAATACTATTTTAAACGGAACTTATCAGTTTGCGCTTGATAATAGTGGTAAGGTGCCACCCACAATTCCCACTTCGGCAACTTGCGTCACGCCAGCCACTAATGAAATTTGCCGAACTGGAGCTATTAGTTGTACGGGTTTTGTGGATTTGGCCTCAACGACTTTTCAAGAAAAGTATTTGGTATCGATGCCGGCTGATCCTTCAGCAACGAGCACTGGTTATAATGGAGCGGGTTATTTCATCGCTAAAAGCGCCAACGGGAGAATAACAGTGTGCGCGCCGCTCGCGGAACAAGGGGCCACGATTACTATAACCAGATAGAGTTTGGATAAAAATAAGGAGGGGGTAGGAAGATAATCAAGTACTTCGGTGTTTTTTGTTGGTCAAAAAAGATGTTATAATTAAGAATACTAAAAGTCGAAAAAAATAAAAAATAAGAATGTAGTCCTTCTTCGCTTTAATGGAGCGGATCAGGATGATTTAACTCTTGATTTTAAAAACAGATACATTCTTAATGAATTAAATCAAATGAATAAAACTTTAGTTTTTGTGTTAGTAATTGCGGTGGTTTTGGTAGGCGGATATTTTCTGATCGGAGGAAAGGATAGTTCTCAAAACGAGACGGAATCTGCGGTGAATGAGGATAATTCAAATATTCCTCCTTTAGTTGGTGAAGATGACCAAAATAAAGCTCAAGTTCAAGAATTTATTATTGATGCTTCAAATTTTAAATTTTCATTAACTGAAATTAAAATTAAGAAAGGCGAGACAGTGAAAATTACTCTGAATAATAAAGAAGGTTTGCATGATTTTGTGATTGATGAATTTGGTGCTAAAACTAAACAATTGAAAGTTGGGGAGCAAGAGACGATTGAATTTGTGGCAGATAAGACAGGCACCTTTGAATATTATTGTTCGGTGGGTGAACATAGAAAGATGGGAATGAAGGGGAGTTTGATTGTTGAGTAGGTTTTTGATGCCTTATTGTTATTTTCAGTAACCGTGGTCCAGTTATTCCAGCGATAACTGTCCACTGCCTCTCGGAGTGATGCATCCTTTAAGGATACCAAGCGCATCGCTCCTCCGAGAGCTTCCTGAAAATAACAATGAGGCATCTTTAAAATAATTAGTTGATTATAAGAATCATTTTACTCCGCCCGTTTTTCAATGTGAGTTTTTTAGACAATGCAGATTTTTTATTCAAGTACTTTATAATTAGAAGAGAATGAAAGGAATTTGGAAAATTTTATTTTGGGTGAATTGGGTTATAATTTTTGGATTTTGGTGGAATGGGTCGGGCGAGCTTTTAAAAGCCGGCGAGATAACTGGATTTTTGGTGGCGTTCGGGAGATTAGCGGGACTAGTGGCGGCTTATATGATTCTCCTCCAGTTTTTCTTTATGGGTCGAACGTCGTATTTAGAGCGGGTGTTTGGCTTAGATAAACTTTCTCAGGTTCATCATAAAAATGGCAGGTGGGGAATTATATTTTTACTTATTCATCCAATTTTGCTGGCTTTGGGATATAAAAGTTTTACTAATTCCGATTTTTGGGAGCAACTTTGGTTGATGATTAGTGGATCGGATGAGATGTGGTTGGCGGCTGGCGGTCTATTTTTATTTATTATTGTGGTTATAAGTTCGCTGATTATTGTTCAGAAGCGTTTTAAATATGAGAGTTGGTATTTTGTGCACTTAGTGGCTTACTTGGCGGTTTTTGGTTCTTTTTGGCATCAGATTGCGATTGGCACAGATATTTTGGCGAGTAAGATTTTTTACGGGTATTGGATAGCGCTTTACATATTTGTGTTTGCCAATCATTTGGTTTTTAGGTTTTTTCGACCGGTTTATCTTTATTTTAATCACCGGTTTTTTGCGGAGCGAGTCGTGCGGGAAAACTACAATACGGTTTCTATTTATATTGGCGGCCGGAATTTGGAAAAGTTTAAAATCCATTCCGGCCAGTTTATGATTTTTCGATTTTTGAAAAAAGGTTATTGGTTACAAGCTCATCCGTTTTCTCTTTCAATGATGCCGGATGGAAAAAATTTGAGAATCACGGTTAAAAATGTTGGCGATTTTACCTCTCGGATTCAAGAGATTGCAGTGGGAACAAAAATTTTAATTGATGGGCCCTACGGAGTGTTTATGGATTTATTTGGAATTTCAAATAAAGTTTTGTTTATTGCTGGAGGCATCGGAATTACGCCAGTGAGGTCGCTTATGGAGGAGATGGTTCAAAGGGGGAGGGACGTAGTGCTTTTGTATTCCAATCGGAGCGAGAAAGACATTGTTTTTGGGCATGAGATTCAGGAAGTGATTGACGGGCGAGCCAAGGTAGTGAATGTGATAAGCGATGAGCCGGAATTTAAGGGTGAGCGAGGGCGGCTGGATGAGGAGAAGATTAGGCGGCTAACGCCGGATGTGGCTGAACGAGAAATTTATCTTTGCGGGCCGCCGCCGATGATGGAAGCGATAATCCAGATACTTAAAAGTTTAGGCGTGCCGGAGAGGAGAATCCATTTTGAGAAATTCTCAATGGGGTGAAATGAGGTGAGCTTGTTAGTATTGGTATGCGTTATCCATTTGCATTATATACGCTTAAGCGTATATAATGCAAATGGATAAGAGGAGGAGAATAAAAATAGAAGAGATTGCGGAAAAAATAATTTTTTTAACAAAATTAGTAAATATTGATGGCTAAAGGATTTTGGGATAATAAAAATTTAACCAAGGACACTTTATTGATTATTGCAACAGCTGGCGTTATTACCATGATCGCGGTTATTTCGCCTGTTGCCTTTGTTAATTTGGCGCGGACTTATTTTCACGATAAATCCAGGAAAGCAGTTTATGCCCGCGCCAGAAAGATTAGAGAGCTTCAGCGTAAAAAACTTATTAGTTTTAAAGAACTAGGGGATGGAAGGGTGGAAATTAAGTTGGCTCATAAGGGAAAGATTTTAGTTAGGGAATATGATCTAGAAAACCTTAAATTTAAGAAACCCAAAAAATGGGACGGCAGATGGCATGTTTACAGCTACGACATTCCTTCTTCTAAAAAGAAAGCTAGCGACGCTTTTAGATATAAGATAAAACAAATTGGACTTTTTAAAATCCAGAAAAGTGTTTGGGTTTTTCCGTATGATTGTATGTCGGAGATAGAATTTTTGACCTCGGTTTTTGAAATTGATATAAATAGCAATATATTTCACATAATAACTAAAGAAATACCTCGCGAACAGGAAGCTAGAAAATTTTTTGGAGTTTAAATTGCCCAAATTTTGTTTTTATATTAAGTAAGAATCATTAACATTATATACGCTTAAGCGTATATAATGTTAATGAGTGGGAATAATGGAGTAGATGTTATGGCAAGGATATTTCGAAGGTTTTTTGTTTTGAGGAGAAGCCGGAGATAAGTTGGATGTTGGATTGAGCGGTGCTGAAGTGTTCGGCCAGGGCTTTGATGACGGCGCTATTGGCTCGGCCTTGAACCGGCGGTTCTTTTACAGAGACAATAAAATGTGTTTCATCAATTTTTTCTATGTTGGTTGTTTTCGAGTTGGGTTTGGCGGTTACGAAGATTTTCATGGTTTTTTGATATTCTAGTGTTCTTGAGAACATTAGAATGGTTTTGAGGACAGGAATTTGGCAAAGTCATAGAGTGAGGATTCAGGAGATCTAAATGATTCAATAAAGTCATCGGGTTTTTCGTGGACCCATTCCAGAAGTTTGTTTATTCCTATCCAGCGGATTTCGGCCACCTCTTCTTTTTGAATTTTGAACGCTTTGATTGGAAGATTCATTTTAGCGAAAAAAGATTGGGAAAAAAATTGATGTCCAGCTGTTACAAACCGATGAGGACCTAAAATTAAATCTTTTTCTTTTAGAGTGATACTGATTTCTTCTTTAGCTTCTTTAATAATATTTGAAACATAGGTTTCGTCTTTCTCGACACTGCCAGCCGCTGACGGCCCCCATTTGTTTGGGTCATGGGCTTTGTTATCTGTCCGTTTGGCGATAAGAGTTTCTTTTTTGTCATTAAAAATCCACAAGCCAGCAACTCGGACTATGTCATCTTTAGTTCGTTTATTTCTCTCTTTATAACCGATGATTTCATCTTTATCATTCACTATGATTCGTTTGGCCATTGGAAGATTTATTTTAACACGTTATAGATTTTTTATGTCTCGGATGAGTTCGGGGATTTTAACTTGATTAAAGGTAGAAACCTTGCTCATATATAAGTTTTTCTAAAGAGTTTCAAGATCGAGCACCTGATCAATTCTTATTTGTTTTACGAAATCGGGAACGTGGCTGACGAGAATCATAGCTCCTTCGTAGCGGTCAAGCGCGCGCGCGATTACGGGGATATGGCGGAAGTTGATGTGGTTCGTCGGTTCATCGAGGATGAGTAATCCTGGTTGTTCTAGGGATAATTTCGCGAAGGCGACGAGTCCTTTCTGGCCCTCGGAGAGAGAACCGATTTTTGCTTTGAGTATCTCGGAATCAAGGAGGAAACCGGCGGCGCAGGAACGGAGTTCTTGTTCTGTTCCTCTTTTCATTGAATTGGAGAGTGTTTTATATACTATTTCCTCAAAGTCCAATGTGGAAAAATCCTGACGGTAATAACCGATGTGGATGCCCGGAGTGATATGTTCGCCTTTGGCATGGCCGCTCGCGAGCATTTCGAGAAGAGTAGTTTTCCCGATGCCGTTCGGCCCTGATAGGAGTAGGTGTTCATTTTTTTTCAGTGCCACATTCACCTTTTTTGTCGTGGGCTTATGGTTTTTCATAATAGAAACAGATTTTAATTCAAGAATGAGACCGTTTATGTCTTCTTGGCAGGGGATTGAGAAATTTCTGATAATTTTGTCTTCTCGCCGCACTTCGACGATATCACCTTCGAGTTCTTTGATTTTTTCATTCATTTTTCTGGCGACGTCGCGCATGTGGCCGCCTTTTTGTTCAAAGAAGCTGGCTTGTTCTTTTCGATTCTGGATGTCCTTTTCGAGTTGAACGTTTTTCATGCGCTCGCGTTCGAGTCGCGCCTTAATTTCTTCAACGACCGCAAGATAATCTCCCTGATATTGCTCGATTTTTTTAGTGAAGACATCAAGGTAAAGAACACCATGCGTGAAGGAATTCAAAAAATCCGCATCGTGGGAGATGACGATGCATGTTTTAGGATAGTCGATCAAGAATTGGGTAAGGTGGGAGATGCCATGCTTATCTAGATTATTCGTCGGTTCATCGAGTAAAAGTATGTCGGGGTCCTGGATTAAGGCCTGCGCGAGCAGTAGTCGTGCCTGCTGGCCGCCGGAAAGTTTTTTTAATATTTTGTTGTCGGGGACCGTGAGATGCACTACGTCTAAAACTTTTTTGATGCGAGGATCAATATCGTAGATTTTTTCTACAAATACTTTCTCAAAAAATTCTTTGACTGTGAGTTCCATTTCATTTCGTGGAATAACTTGGCGCGCGGTCGCCAGTGAGAGGTTTTTTGTGACTATTACGGCGCCAGATTCGGATTTTAAGTCGCCCATGATTAACCGAAGAATGGTGCTTTTGCCAGCGCCATTTTGCCCCATGAGAGTGATTTTTGATCCTTCTCGCACGGAAAAATCCGCTTCGTTCAAGATGGGCTTATTCCCGTATTCAAAGGAGACCTTATTGAAGCGTAAGATGACATTGTTTTGAGGCATACTATTTATTTTTAATATCAACATTCTAACATTCTTCCACCTACGTCCCGCTTAGCGGGACTACGGACGGACAAGGCAGAATGTTAGAATGTTTTTGGGGATATGGTTTTAGCGGTTTTTAATTGACGAATTTTTATAGATAGATTATAAGATAGTTAGATATTTTTACAAAGAAAGATTAATGAATAATCAGTATAAATGAAGGATTTATGGCGAAAGTTGTTGAATCTGAAGAGATATCGATTTCTTTAAAAAAGATTCGGAATGGAAAAGGGATGCCAATCGTATTAACCAAGACAAGAAGACGGAGACGCAAGGGATCTCTTTCTCCGGAAGAAGCAAAACAACAGCGGCAGGAGTATCAGCGAGAGTACTATTTGGCGCATCGGGAAAAAGCCAAAGAATATCAGCGTCAGTATAATCTGCTTCACAAAAAGAAACAGCGATTACCTGGCGCCAAGGGAAAGAATGCTCTTGAGTTCAAGCGGGACATGATCAAAATGACCTACAACACGCACGATCTGATGTATTCTCCGGCAGAGAAGACAATCAAGATGTTGCAAGAAATTATCAGTGGCGAGAAGATGTTCACAATGTAAATAGGGACTCATGTAAATTCATGGTCCCTTTGTTATTTTATAAAAAACTTATTTTTTTGCGGAGATTATTTAAACTCGATAGATCTCTCGTTTATTTTTAAAAGAGAGAAATTTCATTTTATCCTTCAGATGAGAAGCGGGCCAGGAGTCCTTTTCGTTTCACAATTTTAAAGGTGTAGACAAAGATTAGGTAGGAGAGAAAAAGATAGATAAAGGCAATTAAAGCTCCGGTTATAAGCAGCTCGGGCGAGAAAGTTTTCTTAAAGACAATTTCTCTTAGGCCTTCAAAAACATAAGATGGAGGGATAATTTTGGAAATAATCTGAAGAATATTGGGTAGGATAGAGATAGGGTAAATAATTCCGGATAATGGCCCAAGGAGAAAGGGAAAAATCCAAGCCAGCCATTCGCCGGCAGGACCGAAGCGCAAGGTAAAGGAGATGGTGATAATCCCTAAAGCTAAACCAAAGATAAACATTACTAAGAGAAAAAGCAGTAAAGGTAGGCCGATAGCCAGTAGATTGTAGTTAAAAGCGACGCTGGCAATGACGGTGATAAAAGAAAGCCCGGCGACACTTGTGATGATGCTCGCGCCAATTAATCCGAGAATATATTCAGTGGTTTTGATAGGGGAGGCAAAAAGGTTAAGGAAGTTTTGAGACCACATATCTTCAAAGAACGAAAGGATAACTCCTTGTTGGACGCGGACGAGAAAACCCCAAAGGATAACGGCGCCTAAGATGGCAGGAACAAAACTAAATTCCGCTTTAGACACGTTATTCAGGTATTGGGTAATAAATCCCCAAAGGATAACGTCGAGCGCAATCCAAAGGAAAATGTTTACAAAGCGAGTAAAATTTTTTCGCAGCAAGAAAAGCTGGCGAATAATAATAGCGTAGATTCTTTTTAGGTTCATGAAAGTTCAAATGAGAGCGGTTCGCGGGCGACGGCGATGAAAAGTTCTTCTAAATTATTTTTATGGTGTTGCTGGGGCAGATTTTTGGGGTCGCCTTCAAGAAGGATTTTTCCTCGTGAGAGAAAAAGAACTCGATTACAGACAGCTTCGACTTCGTGCATGTTGTGAGAGGTCCAGAGGATGGCGGCATTTTGTTCTTTGGCGTAGTTAATAATTTGTTCGCGAATGAGATGGGCGCTTGAGGGGTCAAGAGAAGCGGTGGGTTCATCTAAAAGTAAAAGATTGGGTGAGTTAAGCAGGGCTTTAGCTAGAGTGACGCGGGTGTTTTCTCCGGAAGATAAAAGACCACATTTAGTGTGAAGAAACTCTTTTAGGTTGAAAGCGGCGGCTATTTCTGAAATACGGTTTTTTAGGTTTGAAACGCTGTAGAGTAGCCCAAAGAAATAGAGATTTTGATAAACCGTCATATTGCCCGGTAGTTGGGCGTAGACAGCGGCAAAGTTAACTCGGGTCATTATCTCCGAGCGTTGAGTGGCGAGGTTTTGGCCTGAAACAAGGATTTCTCCGCTTGAGGCCTCAAGAATCCCCATTAAAATACTGATGGTGGTGGTTTTGCCAGCGCCGTTTGGTCCTAAAAGGCCGACAATTTCGCCGGGTTTAATTTGAAATGAAATATTATCAACCGCAACCAAATCGTCGTATTTTTTAGAAAGATTTTTGACTTCAAGAATTGAATCCATTTAGGTTAGTATATTTACATCAGTATAGTATTTTTAAGACCGAATAAAAAGATTTTTTATAATCGACTTTTTGGTTTAATTTATTTACTATTCCAGCTAGCCACTTCGTCAATAACGGCGGAGAACATAAGGAGAATTAGGATGACTAAAAGGTTAAGCGTTGCGGAAAAATTGAAGGTAGTTCAAGACAAAAACAGAGAGTTAGGGAAGTTGCTCAAAGCTCTCAGGGAAGCAAATCAAGATCTCCAACAAGAAAATAAAGGATTTTTGACTTCAAAGGACGATCTTGAAAATCAGGTTGACAATCTTAGGCGAGAAAGGGACGGCCTTTCCGAAGATCTCGATGAGTCGACTAGTAAGGTTCAGGAGTTAGGAGAAGAGAGGGGACGTCTTTTTGAGGAGGTGGTTGAGAAGAGCGTTAGGATTCAGGAATTAAACAAAGAGAATTATCAAATAAGAGACGTTGGTTTTTTGCTGGCGCGTTTAATTCTGATGAGTGGGAAAGGAGAAAGGAGTGAACTCATTCGCTTTGTGGGGCTTTTAAAAGAAGTCGGCGTAGCAGAATCTGATGAAACAGTTATAACGGCCATACATTTTCTTTCTCAAGCGGCCATTCTATGTCTATCGGAAAAGTTGAAAGTTGAGCCGGAGAATAATGGAGAAGAGAATCATCCCGAGGCGCCGAATCCTGTTAATCTTGGTATTTGTTGCTGTTGACAGTAACGCAAGTTCGCGCCAAATACGCCGTGAGACCAAATTAGGTTTCGCGGCTTTTTATTAGCTATTTTTATCTAATCATGGTAGGATGTAGGTAAATGACGACATTAGAGAAAACTAAGAGTGATTTGGATAAGAAGTTTCAAAAAGTGCTCTCGGCACCGGCGAGTTTTGATTTTTTTACGGCGATTCATGGTTTTATCAAACATATTGAATTAGACCCAGTTCTTTTTAAGGGTTTATCGGATCGCATTAAAGTGAATCGAGAATTGGATATGACGGGTAAATTTGGATATCTTAGAAAGATTTATCAGGGACTGGAGGATATTAATATGCAATCAAATAGTGATTTAGGACATGAGCGGTATATGGCTATTCAAGAACTTAGTCGAATTAAGAACAATGAATTTTCGGAAAGCAATTCGTTCTGGAAAAAAAGAGAATTATCTCGGAAACTTTCAAATACAGTTTACGAGCGATTAAGCGCCTATCTTTCTGAACCCAAAGGAAAAAATTAAAATTATTCACATGCCTAACCAATCCGGTTTCCGCGGCCTCGGCATTGCTCCGAGTATCCTTAGTATTCTTGATAAGCTTCGTTTTACTACGCCGACACCAATTCAAGAGAAATCCATTCCACAGGCGATTGAAGGAAAAGATATGATGGGCATTGCGCAGACCGGCACTGGAAAGACGCTGGCGTTTGGCATTCCGCTGATTCAAAACATTTTAAAAGATTCTCGCCGCCGGGCATTAATTCTTTTGCCAACACGGGAATTGGCAGTGCAAGTAGATGAAGCGCTTAGAAAAATCGGCGGGCCGCTTGGTATAAAGACAGCGGTTTTAATCGGCGGCGAGTCCATACGGAAGCAATTTCACGCGCTCGCTCGTCGGCCGCAGATTATTTTATCAACCCCCGGGCGATTAATTGATCATTTAACTCAAAAGACAGTGAGTTTAAAAGATGTAAGCGTGGTGGTGCTCGATGAGGCCGACCGGATGCTAGACATGGGATTTGCGCCGCAGTTAAAGAGGATACTCGCGTTTCTTCCCCACGAGAGACAAACCCTGCTTTTCTCGGCTACCATACCGGAAAACATTGTTTTTATGGCGCGGGCGTATCTTAAACTGCCGGTGCGAGTAGAGATTGACCGATCTGGCACAGCGGCTAAAGATATTACACAGGAATTATTTTTTGTGACTCAAGCGGAAAAACCACGGCTACTCGCGAAGATTTTACAGGAGTACCGTGGTTCGGTGCTGGTATTTTCAAGAACCAAGTTTAGCGCTAAAAAAATTGCGGCTCATATCCGCGTGCTTGGATATGCGGCAGTTGAGTTTCATTCCAATCGTTCCCAAGGCCAAAGGCAGGAGGCCTTGGAGGGTTTTAAAAACGGTAAATATCGCGTGGTGGCAGCGACCGATATTGCTTCTCGTGGTATTGATGTAAAAAATATTGAATTAGTGATTAATTATGATTTGCCGTCAGTGGCGGAGGACTATATTCATCGCATTGGACGTACTGGCCGAGCTGGTGGAAAAGGTCACGCTATTTCTTTTGCCAGGCCGGATCAAAGACGAGACGTGCAGGCCATTGAGCGAATGATGCGCTCTACTCTCCCTGTGTCTCGACTGCCGGCGTTGCCGCCATCCATTGCGCCGCAACCATTTGAGCGTGAGCGATCGTTTTTGCCTTATGCCCCTGGGCGCCCTCAAAGATCTAAATTTTCACATTCACGTTCGCAGTTTGGTTCTTCGAGAACTAGTTCAAATTCTGGGCAGCATAAATTTAATTACAATAAAAGGCGGAGATAGGAAATTTTGAGGAGGTCGATTTTGACAAATAACTAATAACTAATAACTGAAGGACTTTTTTCGATGAGTTTTCTGGTGAGGATAGATTTTATTATGTTTAATAAAACTATTCTAATGTTCTTAAGAACATTAGAATAGTTTTATGGATAATGAATTAGCGAAGTCGTATAAAATCCAGAGGATGAGGCGTTTTTTGGTGAGCATGGGAGTGGTTGGAAATTACTATTCTTTAAATTTTTCTATATCGGATGGCAATAATAATCTTGTGAGATGAGCATATTTTTGGATTCCAAGCGAGGGGGCATGAGAAAATCCAACGTATTCCAATTTCTTTTTTAGATATTTTACGTATTTAATAGCGGGAATTAAGTCGGTGTCTGAACTTACTAAAATTGCAGTATCGTATATATTATCTACTGCTCCAATAATTAAATCGGCAGCAATCTTAACGTCAGTTCCTTTTTCTCGAATGCGGCCACTGTCGTATAAAATTCGTCCGCGTTTTATCGTAAATCCTTCATGGCTTTCAAGCTTAGATAGAAATTTTTGCTGCCCCCTTACAAGTTCAGCGCTTTTTGGGGTTCCATCAATATTTCTGAAAATGCCAGTGTAGTATCTTTTCGAGATACACGTTCTATTATTTACCAAAAAATCAACAAATTTTTTAAAATTAAATTTGGTTCCTTTTGGAAAAGAAATTTCTTTATCTTTGAGATAGCCATAAAAGTTGCTCCCATCGATGTAAATACATACTTTTTCGTCAGTCATTATGCGGATTATAACATAGAAAAACAAAACTGCCCTTGCCGGAAGGCAGGAGCAGTGAGCATATCTTGTTAATACTATGTCGAGTCGTTTAGTTTGTCAAGTATTTTGGGGAAAACTTTAAAGATAGGTTTTATTGTGTTTAGTAATAGCATTCTAATGTTCTTAAGAACATTAGAATGCTATTGGAGATAAAGATTTGGCGAAGTCGTATAGAATCCAGAGGACTAGGCGTTTTTTGTCGAGCATGGGGATTGGTTTTGGTGGAATTGTATAAGATTCAGAAGAAATTGTTATGACAAAAATTTAATTATAATAAGTCCAGCAATCATCAGCATAGTTCCAAATATGGTTTCTAACTTTGGTTTATCTTTAAACATAAAGAAACTAAAGAGCAGGGCGAAAAGAATTTGAGTTCTGAAAATTGCGGAAATAATGCCGACGTTCCCGCTCCCGATTGCGATAAACCCAAGTGAATTGCTGATAGCCGCGAATATCCCAAGTAATAATAAAGAACTCTTATTTGTAAATATTTCTAAAGCAAGATTTTTGCGTTTGAAAAATAAATAAGGCAGCATACCAAATATAATTATGACATTTTCGATAAACAACGCAAAAATTGTGTTTTGTGGATTTGTTCCGCCGATTGCGATTTTATCGAAAGCGGAGACGAAGCCAAGTACTGCTACGGATATAAGCATAAGTAGCGCGAGCCGGTTTCTAAATAAAATTTTGAAAGGTTCTAATAGTCCTTCACGCATAGAACTTATATTTAAAACATAACCGCCAACTATTGAAATTAATGCTCCCAAAAGAGCAAATAGAGGTGGCTTTTCAGAAAGCGGAGAAGAGAGGCGGCGACAAGAGTAAATATTGGGCTAAGAGCGATTAATGGATAGACATGAGACAGGGGCGCATCACGAATTACGCGGAAGTGTAGAATTCTAGAGAATGTGTAAAAAATAACAGACCCTCCAACTCCGATAAAAAAATACACACCCAATTTTGGGACACCATCTTTTAAGGCGAAGAAAGTAATAAGGGGCGTGGAAATTACAAGAGTTGCCCAGTAGAGAATCGATGGGCTTACTTTATTTAGGGTTTGTTTACTTAAAACAACAGAGAGTCCAGAAATGAGAGATGCTAGAAGTGCTAAGTAAAACCACATAAATTATTTTATTAATGATTGGAGATAATTTCTTTGGCCTGATTGATTAGATTCTCTGGCACTTTATTTACTTTATCTTCCTCTAATCATTTTCAAAAATCAAGCGACGATTGCGTTTTTTACTTATATCCCTAATTCGCGCGAATTAGGGATATAAGGAAATTGGAGAAATTGGGGAAATTAGGAAAACTAGGTGAAGCTAGGCGAAACTTTATTTAGCTTTGGAGCGGTCGAGTTTGGTTAGATATTGTTTTCTTAGGCGTACGCTTTTAGGGGTGATTTCGAGGTATTCATCTTCAGCCATGATTTCGAGTCCGCGTTCGATGGTGAGTTTAAAAGCTGGGACCAGTTCGATGGCTTCATCTGAACCCGAGGCCCGCATATTGCTAAGTTGTTTGCCTTTGGTGGGGTTTACATCCAAGTCGTGGCCCTTAGAGGAGTTGCCGATAACCATGCCGGCATAGACCTCGATGCCTGGGTCAATGTAGAGCACGCCGCGTTCCTGAAGATTCCACAAGGAATAGCCCAGAGCTTTGCCACTGGCCATAGAGACCATAGAGCCCACGGTGCGCTTGCGGATTTCTCCGGCTTTGGGACGGAAGCCCAAAACACGGGCCGAGAGAATGCCTTCGCCTTTAGTGTCCACCACAAATTGGTTGCGGTAGCCCAAAAGTCCGCGAGTCGGGCCTTCGAAAGTGAGCCGCAGGATATCGCCGTGTTCTAATATATTAGTAAGGACAAAAGCGCGCGAGCCCAGCCGTTCGATAATCGCGCCTTGATAACTTTTCGGCGCGTCGATGATGACTTCCTCAAAAGGTTCGGTGACCGCGCCATTTTTTTCTTGGTGAAAAATGACTTGGGGCTGGGAGACCTGAACTTCATAGCCCGCGCGGCGCATGTTTTCAAGTAGGATGGCGATGTGCAGTTCGCCGCGGCCATACACCTGAAAAGTGTCGGAGGTGAGGAAGTCCACTTTGAGGCCAACGTTAACTTCGAGTTCACGTTCTAAATATTCTTTGAGTTCGCGGGAGGTGACATGCTTGCCTTCGCGGCCCATAAACGGCGAGTTGTTGATTAGAAAATTAAGGGTGATGGTAGGCTCATCAATGGCGATGGCCGGAAGCGGCACGGCATTCTCGTCAGTGGTGATGGTCTCGCCGATATCGATGTCTGGAATGCCGGCGACAAGCGCGATGTCGCCTGGGCCAACCTCCACAGAGTCCACGCGTTCGAGTCCGCTGAAGGTAAAGATTTTGGCGAGTTTACCAGAGCGGGTGGCGCCGTCCGTCCCGCCCATTGGCGAGGCAGGCCCGCCCGACGGCGAGGCGGGTTTTTTAATAAAGACGTTGTCGCCGGATTTAAGCGTGCCTTCGTAGACACGGCCCACAGCCATACGGCCCATAAAATTGTCGTAAGCTAGATTAAATGGTTGAAAGCGGAGGGGTTTTTCCGCGAGCGCGTCGGATGAGGCGCAGGGGACGTGTTTTAAAATTGTATCTAGTAGGGGAGTGAGGTCGTGGGATTTATCTTCGAGTTTGAGTTTGGCGATGCCTTCGCGGCCGATGGAGTAGACAACCGGAAAATAGGCCTGGTCTTCATTGGCGCCGAGTTCTAAAAAAAGTTCAAGCACTTGTTCTTCGGTGCGCTCGGGGTTGGCGGCGGATTTATCAATTTTATTTATTACCACGATAGGTTTAATTCCCAACTCCAAAGATTTTTTTAGAACAAAACGGGTTTGCGGCATGGGACCTTCTTGGGCGTCCACCACTAAAAGAACAGAATCGATGGAACGTAGGACGCGCTCCACCTCAGAGCCGAAATCAGCGTGGCCGGGAGTGTCCACCAGATTGATTTTGGTGTTTTTATAAGTGATAGAGGCGTTTTTGGAATAAATGGTAATGCCGCGTTCGAGTTCGAGCGCGTTTGAGTCCATGGAGACGCCTTCTTTAAAAGCGCCGGTTTGGCGCATTAAGGCATCGGTC
>CAYIOP010000010.1:0-21372 GCA_964365185.1 uncultured Candidatus Saccharibacteria bacterium
GATGGCGATGTTCCTGATTTCCATTTTAGATAAAAAATTGGCCTTTCTGGGGGCCAGATGTAAGATATAATTATAATAGAAGCTATTCTAAAAGTCCAATCTGGGTGAGGCTGTTCCTAAAAATTAAGATTTTGTAAGCAATTTTCTTCCTAGCTAAAAGGCCTAAGTCAGAAAATTACTTACAAAATCTTTCTAGGCCTTGATGCCGTTTAAAATCTTTTCCAGTTTTTTGATACTTTCGGGATTATGGATGGAGATAGCCAATGTCTTAGAATTTAATTTTTTAATTGTTGATAATTTTTCTTTTAGTTCTTTAGGTGAGAGAAGATCACTTTTTGAGAGAAAGAGGTATTCGGGTTTTTTGAGGAGTTGCTGATTATAGGCGCCGAGTTCCTCGCGGATAATTTTATAATCTTTTTTGGGGTCAATGGATTCGGTGGAGATGAAGTGGAAGAGGATGCGGGTGCGTTCAATGTGGCGGAGAAATTTTATTCCCAAGCCGCGGCCGGTTGAAGATCCTTCGATAAGCCCTGGGATGTCGGCTAAAATAATTTCGTAGTAGGCGCCGAGGTTGGGTTCGAGGGTGGTGAAGGGATAATTGGCGACTTTGGTTTTGGCATTAGTGAGGCGGTTTAACATGCTGGATTTGCCGGCGTTCGGGAGTCCCACAAAACCCACATCCGCGATGAGTTTGAGTTCAAGCCGCAGTTCAAAGGTTTCACCAGGACGGCCGCCTTGGAATTGTTTAGGAGAAGTGTTGCGAGATGAACGGAAGTGGAAGTTGCCTTTGCCTCCGATGCCGCCTTTGGCTAAAAGTACCCGTTCGCTGACTTTTTGGATTTCGGTTTCAGCGCCAGTGGTTAAATTATGAATGACGGTGCCGACTGGAAGTTTAAGCGTGATGTCTTTGCCGTCTTTGCCGTCGCGAAATTGCCCTTGGCCACCTTCGCCATTTTCCGCTTCAAATTCTTTTTTGAAACGAAATTGCCCCAAGGCGTTGATGTCGGAGACGCCCAGGCCGAAGATATTGCCGCCTTTGCCGCCCGAGGTGCCAGATGGACCTAAACTTTTTAGGTTGGTGTTGAAAGTGACGGCGCCTTTGCCGCCAGAGCCAGCAGTGATTTTAATTTTGATGTCGTCGATGAGCATAAATGAATTTATGACTAATATTTATGATGATTACAGTAAATTTATTTCAATTTTGCCGTCGATTCCTTGGCCGTGGATTTTTTGGTAAGTATTCATCCAGACCTTTTCTGGAACGGCTTTGTAGAGCCGGCGGGGGCTGTTACCAAGAAACGTTGAGGCGGGACGGGTTTCTTTATTTTTGCGGCCGTAGAAAAATTTTAAGGCCTCGGTGATTTCTTGTTCGTCGTTTAATTCAGAGGCCTGGGCTTCAATATATACTCCTTCGCCAGTGCCTTCGGGGTCGTTAGTGTCATAGATAACAATCGCAACGTTTGGATTGGCGGCGATATTTTTTGAATGTCTGGCTTCGGGCGAAGAAGTCCAGAAAAAATTATAGCGTTCGTCATAGGCGGCATAGACCGGAGAGTTCCAGGGCGAGCCGTCTTTTGAGGCAGTGGCAATGGTGATGTAAATTATCTTCGCGATAATTTCTTTGGCGCGGGTGACTAAATTTTGGTTTTCTGGCATTTTGTAGTTGAGATTGGATTTAACCATATTATTATAGTGTTTGCCAAACAAAGCAAAAATCGCTAAATTGTAGGTGTATTTTGATGTATATTTTTGGTTGATATTTTTTTGGTAATTGCTATACTAGAATTATGAGTATTGATTTAACCATAAAGCAAAATTTAAAAGGAAAGAAAGTCACTGTTCAAATGGACGCCGATAAGCTTGAGCGGCTGGTTGCTAGTTTTGGATTCTTAAATCCCGATTTTGTTAAAAGTTTGAATAGGGCAGAGAAAGATTTCGAGGCCGGGAAGTATCGTAAGATTAAATCTTTAAAAGATTTAAAATAACTGATGCTTGAAATTTTTACGACTAATGAGTTTGAAGAAAAATATAAAAAACTTCCAGTTTTTATTCAGGAGAAGGCATTAAAACAGGAAACGCTTTTTCGGGAAAATCCTTTTTATCCGTCATTACATACAGAGAAATTAGAACCAAAAGGGAGGCAGGTGTGGAGTTTTCGTATTGATCAAAAGTATAGAATTTTTTTTCGGTTCCTGGAACAAAATAAGGTTTTATTTCTTACTGTTGGTCCTCATGATTGGATTTATAAGTTGAAACTTTAGTTATTGTATAAAAATTAGAACGGAGTGTTCCAAGGCGAGCCGTCTTTTGAGGCGGTGGCGATGGTGAATTTTTATTATTATAGTGTTTGCCAAACAAAGCAAAAATCGCTAAATTGTATGGGTAATTTTATTGATTGCTTTTAGTCGTAAAATTGCGGGATCGTCTAATGGTAGGACGCATGACTCTGAATCATGTAATCCAGGTTCGAGCCCTGGTCCCGCAGCCATTAAAAACGTCGCTTTATAAATCTTCGAATAATAAAGAATAGATAAAATGGATACACCGCCACAGACTCCGAATCAATTTATTGAGTTTCTTCAGAAAGAAATAGAAAGTTCCACAAATCTTCGCGATGCAGTAACGAGGGATTTAAGCGAGAAGAGAATCTCTGGATTTAAGGAGCGGAAAGTGTTCTTGCAAAACCTCGTTATCGCATCCGTTACATTGCTTGGATTAATTTCTGCGTTTTCTGTAATAGGAAAAGAAAGGATTGATCATCCGTATTTTACCATGGGAATTGGTTCTCACCTGTTTTTAATTTGTTTTGTCGTTATATATCTTCGAGAACATATTGATCAAGATAATGAGGGATTACTAAAATTACAAGATCATTATATTGGAGCTATGGAGGAAAAAATAGAATTTGTACGAAAAACATTTTCAGACTTTGCTAATAATCCAAATAATACTCAGAATAAATTGAAAGAGTATTTTGATGGCTTAAAAAATTTAACATATGCTAAAAAAATAAAAGAAGATGTCGAGAAGGGTCAAAGAGAAAGAGAGGATCGCCGCAAAAACAAAGTTTTGTTAGAATTCAATGGAGAAATAGCCGTATTTTTATTTGTTGTTGGCACAACATTAATTTTTCTTTCTATCTTAGAATATTATCTTCCAATCCAATATTTACTACTAGGACTATTATTAACTTTTTACTTCATATTTACTGATTCCTTGAGTAAGTGGTTAAAGCCAATTTTTAGAGCACTAACTTTTATAACTAGATTCAATATCTTATCTAAAAAACCAAAGACCGAGATGGATCACGATACATTTAAAACCGACCCAAAATAAGTTTTGTGAGGGCTGAACGGTTATGACACTAGACCGAAGAATACGACACGTAGATTTTGCACGAACAAAGTGAGTTGCAAAATCACGTGTCCCGAACGAATATAGAGGACTATCTTCGATGCTCGCAAAATCAACTGTCCTAAGCGAGTCCCGTTGATGGCTGGACGCGGTTTTGAGTGCTCGTTGAAACCGATCTCGCTGAGTCGATGGATAAGGATTGCCATAGTTAATTTGCGGGGAGTATTAGAGAGTCTAGGAAATGGAAGATATATGGAGTAGTATTGAGCTTATAGTTTTCTTCTTGAGTTATTTAGAAATATGGAAACCATCTTTTGGGTCGTAGTTGGTATAATAGGTTGGAATATAGTCAAAAAGATATTTAGAAAGAAATCTAATACTTCTCTAGGGGTATTAGCAAAAAATGGCATTGGAAAACGTCGTGAAAGTCGGAAGTATTTAAGTATTGAAAAACCGGACGTAACATTTTCTGAAGAGGCAAAGAGCGCATTAGACCTAATCGAAAATACTAAAAATAATATATTTCTGACTGGTCGAGCGGGGACTGGAAAATCTACACTCTTAAAGTTTTTTCGAGCCACCACAAATAAAAATATAGCCGTAGTGGCTTACACTGGAGTTGCCGCAGTGAATATTCAAGGGCAGACTATTCACTCGTTTTTAAAATTTGGACCAAGTATCACAGAAGATAGAGTGCGTAAATTGAGCGGCAAGGAAGCGGAAGTTTATCGTAAACTAGAAGTTCTTGTCATCGACGAAGTTTCCATGGTTCGCGCGGACTTTTTTGATTGCATTGAGAAGTTTTTACGCTTGAATGGTCCAGTTCCTAGTGAGAAGTTTGGGGGTGTCCAGATAATTTTAATCGGTGATCTTTACCAATTACCCCCTATTGCCAAAGAAGAAGAAAAGCATATTTTCAAAAATCATTACCGTAGTCAATTTTTCTTCGATGCAAAAAGTTATAACAACTCTGAATTTAAGAAAATTGAATTAAGCCATGTATATAGACAATCTGATCAAGATTTTATTGAAATTCTAGACGCCGTTAGAGTCTCTGTAGTAACAGATGCTCAGATCGCAAAAATCAACCAGAGGTTCATGAAGGGATCGAATACTAACTTAGATGGGTTTGTGATTTCTTTGGTGACAACCAACGCGCTTGCTAATGATATAAATACTACTAAGCTTGCGAGTTTAACTGGAGATTCTAAGACTTATCACGGTATTATTAGCGGAGAAATCAAGGATAAAAATCTTCCTACAGAACAAGAGCTTATTCTTAAAGAGGGAGCTCAAGTTATGTTGTTAAATAATGATCCTCAAAAACGCTGGATAAACGGTGACCTTGCTAAAGTGGTACGCTTAGAAGATTCAAGTATCAGAGTGCTTTTTGAAGACAATACTTTTGATGATGTCGGTTTTTATAAATGGGAAACTGTCAAATTTGTTTATGACGAACAGGAGAATAAAATAGAATCAGAAATTGTTGGATCCTTTACTCAGATTCCCGTAAGACTTGCTTGGGCAGTAACTATTCATAAGGGACAAGGTAAAACTTTTGAAAGCGCTAATATTGATTTTGGAAGCGGAACTTTCGCTTCGGGGCAAGCATATGTAGCTTTGAGTAGGTGTAAATCGTTGGCAGGGTTATTCCTTAAAAGCTCATTAGAACATCACCATATATTTACCGATCCGAGAATCAAGGAATTTATGGAGAGCAGTTTTTAGTTATAAATTTTTATATTGAAATCATCGAAGTGTCCTGAGCGAAGTCGAAGGACTGATTCAAATGTATTACCTTTATTTAATACAGTGCGAAGATGGCAGTATTTATACCGGCATCACTACTGATTTAAAACGGAGATTAAGGCAGCACAAAAATAAAAAAGGAGGGGCTTACACGCAAGCGCACCCGATAGTCAAAATAGTGCATACGGAAAAATTTAAAACCAGAAGCGCGGCGTTAAAACGCGAAGCTGAAATTAAAAGTTGGCGCAGGGAAAAGAAACTTGCTTTAATTAGGTGAGGTAAAATCTTGATATGAAAGAATTGATCGAAACATTGAGTTTTAAACTCGCAATTTATATAAAAGGTGATCAAAGCGCTGGAAAATTGGCTCTCCTTGTTCCGGGACGACTAGATACTAAGGACTACGCTAATTTTGTAAGCCATGCTGATTATCTAGCAAGTCGCGGATATTTCGCTGTGGCTTTTGATCCGCCGGGGACGTGGGATAGTCCCGGAGATATAAGTTTATATACTACAACTAACTACATAAAAGCGATCCACGAGCTTATTGAATATTTTGGTAATAAACCAACATTGCTTTTGGGCCACAGTCGAGGGGCTGCGGTTTCAATACTCGTAAGTATGAAAAATGCGATTATTGAAGGGATTGTGCTAGTGATGGCAAACTATGGGGTGCCAACTCAGCCGAAGGCAGAATCTGTTGAAAAAGGTTTTGAACTTTCTTATCGAGATTTGCCGCCTGGGACCCATGAAACGAAAGAGCAAAAAGAATTTGTCTTGCCAATGGCATATTGGGAAGACGGCAAGCGATATAATGTGACTGAAGAGCTAAAGAAATGCACAAAACCAAAACTTTTGATTTATGGTGACCAGGATGAGTTTACGCCCATTGAGGTTGTTAAAAAGTTATTTGAGGAAATCCCAGAACCAAAGGTGATTAAGAGATTACACTGTACTCATGACTACAGATACTTCCCTGAAGTCATTGAGGAGGTGAATAAGATAGTCGGTGATTTTATTATCAAATATAAATGAATATCTTTATTGTTTGATCTGTTACGATTCTAGCTTGAAGAGGTCAGCTATCCTTCGTTACCTCCTCCGCTAAAGCTATGGAGGTCAAGAAAGCTGCGGACTAGTAAGTTTGGGGGGTGATGTGGGGTTGTTTTGATATAATTCCTATATGCAAAACAGGACAAAAATATTTTTTATCATTCTCGCAGTTGTGGCGGTTGGGGGTTTTGCTTATGCAGGTTATCGATTTGCGAATAGAAAACCCGATGTTTCTCAAGGAATTGTTTGCACTCAAGAGGCGTTGCTTTGTCCTGATGGGTCATACGTTGCTCGATCCGGTCCGGAATGCAAATTCAGGGCGTGCCCAAACCAGCTATCGTTTACCGGAATACTAAGACAAAATAACAGCGGTTTTTTCCTTATCTTCGACTCGCCAGAAACTAGTGGAGATGGAGGCGTGGCATACGCGATGCCGTTGATTCTTAAAGACAGCAATGTCGCAGGGCAACTCGTGGGGCAAAAAGTCCGCGTGTCCGGAGTTTTTGTCGACGGCGTTACGCTTTCTGTGGACCGATTAGAAGAACTGCGGGGAGATGCTGGCGACCCAACATTGGGAGAAGTCGGTGTTGGCAAAAGTGTTTTTATAAATGGCGTTCGCGTAACGCTCAATAAAATAGTTCAGGATAGCCGTTGCCCGGTTGATGTTCAATGCATTCAGGCCGGATGGGTGACCGCTAATGTTACTCTTCGGAGCGATACCGATAACGAAACCAGGGATATTGCTTCGAACGTTGCTTCGGTCGCGTTTGATTCATTTAAAATTTCTATTGAAAACATCAAACCTTCGCGTATTGCTGGTTTGGCGCTAGAGCCGGAAAGTTATCTCATAACTTTCCGCGTACGAGCGAATTAGAAATCAAAAGTTGGAAAAGACAAAATAAATTAACTAATTATGATTAAAGCAATTATTTTTGATATTGATGGTGTTCTTCTCGATTCGTTTGAGGCAAATTTAAAGTTTTTTCAAAATTTAATGATAACTACCGGATATCGACCGCCTACGCGAGAGGAATTTCCGGCGTTGTTTCATTTAACAATGATGGATGTTGTTAGAAAATTGACTGGAGCTAAGTCCGAGGAAGAGATTATGAGAGTTTTTAAACTTGGCGAAAGCCGCTCGGTTGATTATCCGATCGAACTTTTAAATATGCCGGATGGGGCGGCAGAAACAATAAGAGAATTAAATAAAAAATATCTTTTAGGTATTGTAACCAGCCGAGTAAAAAATACCGTCTATGAGGCTCCAAAACTTGAGGCGCTTAAAGATTATTTTCAGGTGGCGGTTTCATATGATGACACGGATAATCATAAGCCGCATCCTGACCCATTGCTTTTGGCGGCTCAAAAATTGGGCGTGGCGCCAGCGGAGTGTGTTTATGTGGGGGATGTGGAAAATGATATTAAAGCCGCTCGAGTGGCTGGAATGAAATTTATTCTTTACTCTAAGGAAAAAATTGACGGGGTGGATGTTAGTACTTCGGATTTTAGGGAAATAATTCAGTTGGCGCAAAAAATGGTTTAGGTTTTCCATCAAAAAAAATTGAAGTTGGGAAACTTTGGGATATAAAAGTTATGCACAAAACTTTTCTTGACTCATATAGCAAATTTGCTATACTAAGCATATAATTTGTTAAAGGTCGATTGTATTAAAACTACATGAATTTGCAGATATTAAGTGAAGTAAATGATTTTCTCAATGATTTGTCCGAAGAATGAAAAAAAATGAAAAGGGAGTGGGTAAGTATAAATTTATCCCACTAAATAAGGTAATTAATAAAAAACTTAAAGGCGTAAAATTTCACAAATCATTTTCTGAAGAATTAGGAAGTTTAAAACTTGCTCATCAAGTAAAAATTTTGCGTCAGGAAAGAAAAATGACTCAAAAAGAAGTGGCGACTAAAGCCGAAATGACTCAATCAGTTATTGCTCGAATCGAATCCGGCACTCACAGTTTTTCGATTACTACCCTCCATAAGATAGCTCGGGTTTTTGATAAAGAAGTCGGTCTAGTGGAACAATCCAAAAATCGCGGTTAAGGTGGTTTTTGGATTAAAGTTTATCTGCCTTAGTAGAAGACCATTTGCTTATAAGTAATAATGTTTTCTATGTTATAATAGCTGTATGGCTAAAATCAAATCTGGAGTTGTTTCAAAAGAAGTTAAAGAATTAGTTGATGTTAAGTCATTAAAATTAGAAATTGAGCGGCAGATTACCAAACCTATCGAAGAGGTGTCGATTGTGAATTTGGTAAATTTGTTTGTTAAATACGCTTATGTGGCGAGGGCTTCGGATGTACACTTAGACCCAATGCCGGACAAGATCCGGGTGCGGTTTAGGATCGACGGGTTGCTTCAAGATATTTTTGATAAGATTTTTATCACAAAATCATTGCATCAAGAAATTATCAGCCGAATTAAAGTGATGTCGGGACTCCGGACGGACGAACATTTTTTGCCGCAGGACGGAAGATTTAAAACAGACCCGGACGGAGTGGGAGCGATTGATGTGCGGGTTTCGATAATGCCGACTTATTATGGTGAAAACGCGGTTTTGCGGTTGCTGGCCGAGACCCACGCTTTTAACCTTGAGGACTTGGGTTTTTCTCCGGAGGAACTTGAGAAAGTGCAAAAAGCGATTAGAAAACCCTACGGTATGATTTTGGCGAATGGGCCGACCGGATCTGGGAAGAGCACTACGCTCTACACGATTTTAAAAAAATTAAATGTGCCGGAGACCTCGATTATTACCGTGGAAGACCCGATCGAGTACTCACTTGATGGTATTACGCAAGTGCAGGCGGATAGCCGAGTGGGACTAACATTTGCCAATGGTCTGCGTTCAATTTTGCGGCAAGACCCGAATGTGATTATGGTGGGTGAGATTCGGGACCAAGAGACCGCGAGCATTGCGGTTAACGCGGCTTTGACCGGCCACTTGCTTTTGTCCACTTTACATACTAATGATTCGGCCACGACTTTTCCGCGGCTGATGGATATGGGCGTGCCGCCGTTTTTAATTGCTTCGACTATCAATATTGCGATGGGTCAGCGTTTAATTAGGATGATTTGCGCGGGTTGCAAAAAAGAGCGGGTGCTTAGCGAAAGCGAGATGGAAAGTTTGAAAGAGTTGATTCCAGATTTTAAAATATCGAAGCCGATTTTTTACACTGGCGAGGGATGTTCCAAATGCAATGGCACCGGTTATCAAAGCCGGACCGGAATTAGAGAAGTGCTTGAAATAAACGGTAAAATTCGAGACGCGATTATGGCCAGAGCCAATGCCTCGGAAATTAAGGAAATAGCGGTTAAAAACGGAATGAAGACCATGCTTCAAGACGGGCTGCAAAAGGCCCTAGCCGGAATTACCAGTTTGGAGGAGGTGCTCCGCATAATACATGAGTAAGAGAAACAAGGTGATAGGTGATAGGTGATAGGTTTTAGAGGATAGAGATACAATGGTAATAAGGTGGAGATACAATAGTAATTTTGAGTAATTAAAAATGCCGATAGATCACAAGCCAGCTCATAGGGCTTTTAGAATATTTTTTGAGAGGTTATCGGTTCAAGACAAAATCGATTTTGCGAGGCATTTGGCGATTGTGATTAAAGCCGGGTTACCTTTGATGGAGGGGCTCAGAATTATTAAGAATCAAGTGACTTCCAAAGTTCTTTCGGAAGTTTTAGATGAACTTATTTTAGACATTGAGAAAGGGCAGTCCTTGGCGGATGGTTTGGTTTCTCACCGGCATATTTTCGGTGATTTTTTTATTAATATTATTCGGGTGGGAGAGACGAGCGGCACCTTAGCTCAAAATCTTCTTTATCTTTCCGACGAACTTAAGAAATCAAAAGCGCTGAAGTCGAAGATTAAGTCAGCGATGGTTTATCCAATCGTGATACTAGTGGCGACGATTGCGATTACCGCCTTTTTGACTTTTGTGGTTTTCCCGAAAATTTTGCCGGTTTTTTCGGGGTTGAATGTCGAGTTGCCGACGACCACCAAGATTTTAATTGGGGTTCTGGGTTTTACGCGTGACTATGGCTGGCAGCTTTTGGCGGGGATAGCCGCAGTTTTAATAGGTTTTAAGTTTTTAATTAAATTGCCGGTAGTTAAATATTTTTTTGATCGGACGGTTTTTTTTGTGCCAGTTTTATCGAGCTTGGTGATTTATATCAATATGGCTAATTTTACCCGGGTTTTGGGGTTGCTTCTCAAAAGCGGAATTAGAATTGTGGAGGCGGTGACCATTACCAGCAATACTTTTAGTAATTCGGTGTATCAGCGGGCGCTTGCTCAATCAACGGATCAGATTAAAAAAGGGGAGCAGTTGGCGGAATACTTGGGAGAACATGAAAAATTTTTTCCCTTGCTTTTATCCGGGATGATTAAAATCGGCGAGAATACCGGCAACTTGGAGGATAATCTTTTTTATCTGGCGGAGTATTATTCCGATGAAATTGACAATAAAATTCATAATTTAACCACCTTACTAGAGCCGGTTCTGCTTTTGATTATGGGACTTTTCGTGGGATTTGTGGCGATATCGATTATTATGCCGATTTATTCAATTTCTCAAGGACTGAGTCAATAATCGGTGATAGGTTATAGGTGATAGGTTTTAGGAAAATTTAAATTAATGTTTAAAAGATTAAAATTTAGGGAGCGAAGAGGGTTTTCGCTTATCGATGTGGTAATTAGTATTGGAATCATCGCGCTTCTTTTTGGAGGAATTTATTTGATTTATTTTTCTATTTTGGACGTGGTTAATAATTTAGAGATTAGGTCGGCGGCCACTTCAGTTTTAAATCAGCAAATCGAAGTGGTGAGAAATTTGCCTTATGACAGCGTTGGAACGCAAGGCGGGATTCCTGCCGGTATTATTCCTCAAAATCAACTAGTTGCTTTCGGAGATTTTAATTTTAATATTAAGACCACGGTTAGAAATATTGACGACCCTTTTGACGGCACTTTAGGCGGAAATCCTAATGATACGGCCCCGGCGGATTATAAATTAGTGGAGATGGAGGTGGGTTGTTCGAGCTGTATTAAGTTTGTGCCTTTAATTTTTACCACCACAGTGGCGCCAAAAGATTTAGAGAGTGCTAGCCAAAACGGGTCTATTTTTATTAATGTTTTTGATGACTCTGGGGTGGATGTGGGCGGAGCCAATGTGCATGTGGTGAATGCGAGCGTAACACCTTCTATTGATTTAGCGGATGCCACAAATGCTATCGGAGTTTTACAGTTGGTGGGTGTGCCCACGAGCACTCAAAAATATAGCATTGAGGTAACTAAACCCGGGTATTCTTCGGAGAAAACTTACCCGATTGGCGACCCTTTAAATCCTAATCCGACCAAACCGCATGCCACAGTCGCCGCCCAAACGGTGACTAGTATTGGTTTTCAAATTGATCGAGTGAGTAAGATTAACGTTTATTCTTCGGACGAGAGATGTCAGGCGATACCAAATGTTGAGTTTTCTTTAACTGGAGACGAATTAATTGGTACGACGCCGGATGTTTATAAATTTTCCACTAGTTCGGCGACTGACGGAAGCGGGCTTGAGGTTTTTAGCAATATTGAAGCGGACACTTATTCTTTTTTAATGACTGAAGCGGCTTACGATATTTTAGGGACCATGCCTTTTACGCCGATAATTGTTAATCCAAGTTCAACTTATAATTTCCGTTTTGTGCTTAAGTCGTCTTTGCCTTCTTCACTTTTGGTGAAGGTTAAAGATAGTGTAAGTGGTGGGAGTATTACTGGAGCTAGCGTGACTTTATCTAAAATCGGTTTTAGTGAAACGAAGGTCACGGGACGTAGCTTAGTTAAAGAAACCAGTTGGTCGGGGGTAGAATATAGCAGTCAGGATGGCGGAATCGACGCGGAGAGTGAGCCAGGAGCGCTTAAACTTTTGATGACCCCTTCTTCGACTTACAATATTTCGACTGAGAGTTGGTTGATTTCAAAAACAATAGATTTAGGCGGCAGCAGTTCGACTTTTTATGTTTTAAAATGGAATCCGACGATTCAACCGTTTCAGACCAGCGTTAAGATTCAACTCTCAACTAATAATAATTCGAGTACTTGGAATTTTGCAGGTCCTGATGGAACTGAAAATACTCATTACACAGTTTCTAGTTCAACAATTTGGAGCGGTCAGAATAGTAATCGATACTTAAGATATAAAGTTTTCCTCTCGACTTTAGAGGAAAATTTTACTCCTCGCTTAGAGGATTTGAGCGTTGAGTTTAATTCGGTATGTGTGCCGCCATATCAGGTTTTATTTAATAATTTATCTTTGGGTAGCTATACTTTAACAGCGAGCGCTCCAGGCTATCTAGGAAGTCCAACTCCGGTTTCAATTACCGGCGATTGGCAGCAAGTTGAGATTTCGTTAATGCCGAATTAGAAATTTAGGTTATAGGTTATAGATGATAGGTGGTAGAGAAGATACAATAAATAAATTATAAAATTGTTATATGCTACGTGTTATAGGTTACAAGTTTAAGAGAGGGTTTTCGCTGATTGAGGTGATTATTTTTGTGGCGATTGCTTCTATTTTAGTGTTGGCGGTTTCTAGTTTAACGGGCAATGTTGCCAATGTTGAAAATTTCATCAAGCAAAAACTTCAAGCGAGAAGCGGGATTGAAGAGACATTTCAGATGTTGGTTTCCGAGATTCGATCGATTGGGCCAGCGAGCAATGGCGCTTATGGAATTGAAGCGGCTTCAAGTAGTAGCTTGGTTTTTTTTAGCGATATTGATCAAGACGGAATTTTTGAGCGGGTGCGATATATAATCTCGACCAGCACGGTTTTACGGGGCGTGGTGGAGCCGAGCGGACAGCCCATGACATATCCAACTTCAACTGAGTCAGTAAAGACGGTGATTAGAAACGTAATTTTTTCAACCAGTACGGATTTTTTTCAATACTTTGATAATGCTTATAGCGGTTCAGGAGCATCCTTACCTTCACCAATTGATTTGACTCAAATTAGAATGGTTAGGGTTTCGATAAAAGTTGATACTAATCCTGGCAAGACGCCGAAGCCGACTTTTTTTAGTGAGACAATCACGATTCGGAATTTTAAAAACAATTAGAGGACATGTAACACGAAACATGTAGCATAAAATTTAAAATGCAATACTAATCTACAAATGACATGCGAATGATACAAATAGAAAATAAAAAAGAGGGACAGTTGACGTTGCAGATAGTTTTTTTTACGGCGATCGTGGTGATTTTTATCAGCGGATTTACGTTTGCGGCTCTTTCATTTTTGAAATTATCAGTTCGGTCGTTTAATAAATTCCAGGCCTTTACTATCGCGGAGGCGGGTATTGAGTATTATAGGTGGCATTTGGCGCATAATCAGATTGATTACCAAGATGGGACAAGCCAGCCCGGACCATATACTCATAATTATTATGATAAAAATGGAACTGTAATTGGCCAGTTTATTTTGGAAATTACCCAGCCGCCAGCCGGGTCAACTATTACCGGAATTAAAAGCACGGGCAAGGCGATGGCGGATAGTTCGATTGAAAAAGTGATTGAAGTGACTATGGGTATTCCCTCTTTTGCCAAATATGCTTGGGCAATTAATAGTGAGGTGACTTTTGGAGCCGCGGCTGAGGTTTTCGGTTTAGTTCATTCTAATGGCGGTATTCATTTTGACGGTTTGGCGCATAATTTAGTAACTAGCGCTCTTACTTCTTATGATGACCCAGACCATAATGAAGCAGGAACTGATCCGCTCGAGTGGGCAGTACACACTCATCGGACCACAGTTGATCCTTTACCCCCGACCGCCATGCCTCCTCGGCCGGATGTATTTTTAGCCGGGCGACAAGTGGGGGTGCCGGCTTTAAATTTTGCCGGTATGATCCAGGATTTAGCTGATATTAGAACAAAGGCGATTGCGAGCAGCACTTATTTTCCCAGCTCAACGGTCTTGGGCTATGACTTGAAGTTTGCCACCAGCGGTCTTTTTAGTCTTTATAAAGTCACGGCGCTTGTTTTACCAACTGGAAATTGCACTAGTTCGGCAACAGGTTGGGGAAGCTGGAGTATTCAGTCGGAGACGTTGTTTGCCACCGGCACGATTCCTGCAAACGGTAATATTTTCGTTGAAGATAATCTTTGGGTTAGCGGTCAAATTAATGGTAAGCGCGTAACAGTGGCTTCGGGAAGATTTCCAGACAGCGCTTCAACGCGGAGTAATATTATCGTGAATAATGATTTGCTCTATACTAATTATACCGGTGGAGACGTGATTGCGCTTTTATCTCAAAATAATATCAACATAGGATTAGTTAGCGAAGATGATTTAAGGGTGGACGGAGCTTTAATTGCTCAAAATGGAAGAGTGGGTAGATTTTCTTATGGCGGTTCTAATTGCGGCGCAACTAGAACTCGAGCCAAGTTTACGTCTTATGGGATGTTGGGTTCGAATCAGCGGCCCGGACTTTATTATTCTACTACTAATGGTTATCAAGAGAGGGTCTATATTTATGACGGTAATTTGCTTTACGCTCCGCCGCCGAGCTTTCCTTTGGCGGGCGATCAATATAGCTTGCTTTCGTGGGAAGAGACGAAGTAGTGTTTTATTTTTAGTTTAAGATGACCGGCGTCGCGATTACTCCAGCGGTAATCGCGCGCCTGCATCTCATCCCGACGAGTCCCGCCGAGGCGAGACACCAATCTCGTCGGGATTCCGATAGCTCCTATTAAACTCAAAATAAAACACTTATAAAAAGTCGCTGTTTGACGAGTTGATTGATTTTAATTATGATGTCTTTGGTTTTTTGAAAGGAGAGGATTTTGGCTAAGATAGGTAAAAAAGATGTGTACCGGGTAACCCTGGATTTTTCTAGGTCATCTCAGGGGCACATAGAGCAGTTGTGTGAAATTATTGGGGCCAGCACAAAAGCTGAACTTTTTAAGTCAGCATTGGCGCTTTTTGATTTTGTCGTCGGGCATCTAAAAAAAGGAGATAGTTTTTTTATTGAAGACGGCCGCGGGAAAATAAAAGAAGTGGCTTGGACGCTTCTGATAGAAAAAAAGAAGAAAAACAAAAAAAGAAAGCCACCTTTGTAGGTGGCTTCTGTTTTATGATAAGATTAGGAAATGAAGAAGGGGCTTACAATGATGGAACTTTTGATCGCGATTACTATTTTAGTTGTTCTTACGGCGGTGGCTTTGTGGGCTTTAAATCCAGTGGGGCAAATAAAAAGAGCCAGGAATTCCCAGCGGAGTTTGCATATTAGCGCAATTTTAAATGCGGTTAGAGCTAATATCGCGGACACTCGAACTGGGATTTTTACCTGCGCGACTGGAGATATTCCCACCAGCACCAAGTTAATGGCCACTGGAGCGGGAAATTATAATTTGGGTTCTTGTATTGTGCCTAATTATCTTCAAATTTTGCCTTTCGATCCATCAGCTTCCAGTTCTTATTTTACTAGTTTGAACGATTATAATACTGGTTATAACATTGTTAAAAATGCTTCCAGCGGCGAGATTACGGTTTCAGCTCCATACGCTGAACTTGGCAAAGTGATTTCGGTGGTGAATTAATTAATGCATCAAAATCATTTTTTGAAAAACTTAGTCACGGTTGGAGTGAGTGTTCTTTTAGCTTTTCTACTGGTGAAATTTGGAATTGTTCAAGAATTACTGGATTTTTCAAAAGATTTTATTTTTTTAGGGGCGATTTTGGCAGGAGTGTTTTTTGTCTCAATTTTTACAACAGCTCCGGCGATAGCTTTTATTTTGGAACTTTCTCATGAAATGCCGATTTTTGAGCTCGTAGTTTTGGGAGGTATTGGAGCGCTTTTAGGGGATTTGATAATTTTTCATTTTTTAAAAGAACGATTAACAGACGATGTTAATTTAATGATTGAAAAAATTCAGAATCAGGGATTTTTTTCTATTTTTAAAAGTAAATACTTCAGGTGGCTAGCCGCAGTTTTGGGGGCGTTCGTGATTGCTTCGCCTTTACCGGATGAACTGGGGATTGCTATTATTGGCGTCTCAAAATTAAAAACCGCGGCTTTTGTGCCGCTGTCTTTTATTTTTAATTCTTTAGGGATTTTGATTATAGCGCTTTTGGGCAAAATGTAGAATATAGAGAGTAGGATTTAGGATTTGAGATTTTCGATTAGAGTAATTTCTAAAGGGACAATGGCGAAAGGAGAATAGCGGATTTCGGTGTAGGCGTGGATTAAGGATTTTAAAAATTGAATCATAAAATCAGTTGAGGCGGACTCTGATAAACCTTTTAGGTGGTTGATTTCTTCGGTGGTCATTTCAAACAGGAAAAATTTTTCTAAGTTAGGGTTGGTTTTAATGGATAAAATTTTTCTAAAGTAGTGGATTAAATCTTTAGTAAATTGAGTTAAATTAATTCCTTCCTCACTTAGTTTAGCGATTAGATCTAGACATTTTTCGGCATCTTTTTTTATTATCAATTCAGAGAGTTCGTGGATTTTTTTTAAACTTGTGCGGCCGGTTAAGTTTTCGACGACTTGAAGATCTATTTTGTGAGTAGTGGAATTAAGTTGATCAATTAAGGATTCCGCATCTCTAAAAGAACCGTCAGCGATGGCGGCAATTAATTCTAAGGCATCGTCGCTTATCGATATCTTTTCAAGTGCAGTGATAGTTTTAAGCTTTTCGACTATTTTTATTTTAGGAATTTTTTTGAAAATAAATCGTTGAGCGCGAGAGGCGATAGTGGCCGGAATTTTTTCGTATTCAGTGGTGGCTAAAATAAAGACGACGTGAGCGGGCGGTTCCTCTAAGGTTTTTAGAAGCGCATTAAAAGCCGGGCCGGTTAACATATGCACCTCGTCGATAATGTAAATTTTGTATTCGCCTTTTACTGGAGCAGCGCCTAGATTTTCCTTTAGGTTTCTGATTTCATCGATACCGCGATTAGAGGCGGCGTCAATTTCGGTGACATCCAACGAAAAACCATTCTCGATTTCATCGCAATGATGGCATTCTCCGCAGGGTTCGCCTAAGGCTTTAAATTTTTCGTCAGCGCGTCTTTTTTCGCAGTTTAAGATTTTGGCGATTAGGCGAGCGGTTGAAGTTTTGCCGGTGCCGCGAGGGCCGTAAAATAAATAAGCGTGACCGATTTTATCCGCTTTCGCGGCATTGCCCAGGACTTGGGCAATAACTTCTTGTCCAATTAAGTCGCCCAGTTTTTTAGGTCGGTATTTACGATATAGAGCTAAAGACATGATATTAAGTATCAATTATCAATTATCAATTATCAATTATCAAGTTTTTTTATTTGGTTTTGAAATTTTGACAAATTTTAGTGATACTTCTTTATTTTGATTTACGGTTTGATTGTGTCATAATTTTATCTATAAAACTCCGATTTTTCTAATGAATAGCAAGGTTTTGGCTTTGATTTTTGTGGTTCTGGTTTTAGTGGCTGGAGGCGTTTTTTTATTTAGAGGTGGGGCAATTTGGGAAGTTCGGCCTGATGAAAATTCCGTAAGTAGTGGGTCTTTGAAATTAACGGATTTACCTTCTAAAGAGGCGTCAAAACCGGACTGGGTGCAAGAGGAAATTCAGCCAAAAGGAGGGGTAGGCGACATTGCTATTCAATCTTCGCTTCAAAATCCGCCAGCGACAGTGAAAGCGATTTACGCGACAGGTTGGTCAGCCGGGTCTTCTTTAAAACTCGAAAGTTTAATTAAATTGATTGATGAGACCGAATTGAACGCACTGGTCGTTGATGTTAAAGATTATTCCGGTTTCATTTCGTATCGTTTTGATTATCCGTTGGCGCGCGAGAGCGGCGCTTTCGGGGAACTTAGGATTTTAAAACCCAACACGCTGATTAAAAAATTGCACGATAAAGGAATTTATGTGATTGGGAGAATCTCGGTTTTTCAGGACCCGATTTTAGCTTTGGCGCATCCGGAGTGGGCGATTAAGAGTAGTTCAACCGGAGCGATTTGGAAAGACCGTAAGGGTTTGTCTTGGATGGATCCGAGTTCCCGTGAGGTCTGGGCTTATGATTTGGCGATTGCCAAGGATGCTTTGAGTCGCGGGTTTGATGAGATAAATTTTGATTATATTCGATTTCCTTCCGACGGAAATTTAAATGATATGCGTTATCCTTTTTGGAACGAGAAGACGGCGATGAGAGATGTTATTGGAACTTTTTTTCGTTATCTTAGAAATAATTTGAAGGGCGTTAAAATTTCAGCCGACCTTTTTGGTTTAGTGACTGTGGATGAGACCGATTTAGGCATTGGTCAATCCCTTGAGACAGCTTTTCCTTATTTTGATTACATCGCGCCGATGGTTTATCCTTCTCATTACGCGGCTGGATCTTTTGGTTATAAAAATCCGGCGGCGTATCCTTATGAAATCGTAAAATATTCTTTGGAAAAAGCTCAAGGTCGGCTTTTAAATTACGGCAATCCGGTTCAATTAAATTCCTCTACTACGACTTCCACAGTTAAAATAAAAATGCCGGAGTGGCCAAAGTTTCGGCCGTGGCTTCAAGATTTTGATTTAGGCGCGGATTACACAGCTCCGATGGTTCGCGCGCAGATTCGAGCGGTTGAAGAATTAAGCGAGGGCGGTTGGATGTTGTGGGACCCAAAGAATAATTATACAAGAGAAGCGCTTAACTAATACTATGTTTAATAAGATTTTTAGAACTCCGATTCCTTCTTGGGTAATTTTAGCGATAGTCGCTTTAGTAATTTTGAGCGGCACATTTTTTTTGAATTATTTTAAAAAAGTTCCTTACGATTATAATTTTTTTGTCGGGTTTTTGAGCGAGCAAAAGGAGCAGTTTAATTATGGTTCTTGGCCGGCGCTTCAAAATACCGATTTTTTTAATCAGGTGAGGGATAAGTTTGTTAAGGAGAAAGTTGATTTTATCGAGAGTGATCTTTCAAAGATGGTTTTAAGGGTTTATGTGGGCGGAGAAGTGAAAAAAGAAGTTAAGATTTTGTCTAAAGGAAAAGAAGGGTCTTGGTGGGAGACGCCAGCCGGACTTTATAAAATAGAGGGTAAAGAAAAGAGTCATTTTTCGTCCTTTGGGAAGGTATATATGCCATGGAGTATGCCGTTTCAAGGCAACTTTTTCATTCATGGCTGGCCGTACTATCCAGATGGAACAGAAGTTGATTCGACTTATTCGGGTGGCTGTATTCGACTTTCGACTGAAGACGCAAAGGAAGTTTTTGATTTAGCTCAACAAGGGATGCCGGTTTTGGTTTATGACGATGGATTCGGGAATGATAATTTTGTTTATCAGCCAAAGATTCCTTTAGTTTTAGCCAAAAATTATTTAGCCGCGGATTTAAAAAACAACTTTGTTTTTATGGAAAAAGAATCGAATGAGATTGTGCCGATTGCCTCGCTCACCAAATTAGTGACAGCGGTAGTGGCTACAGAATACATTAATTTAGAGAAAAAATTAGAAGTGCCGAAAGCGGCGTCGGTTTTTACTTCTAAGTCGCGGCTTAAAGCGGGTCAAGAAGTTTCTGTTTTTGATTTGCTTCATCTTTTGCTTTTGGAATCATCTAATGAGGCGGCAATAACTTTAGCGAGCTATCTTGGGCCAATTCGATTTGTGGAGTTGATGAATAAAAAAGCGGTGGCTTTGGGAATGAAGAATACAAAATTTATTGACCCGGCTGGTTCGGGAGAGGGTAATATTTCTTCAGCCGAGGACTTGTTCGCTCTTTCTAAATATCTTTATAATAATCGTAGTTTTATTTTGCGTATCAGTTCGGAAAAAATTAATAATTTGGCTTATGGAGAAAGCTCATTTTCTGATTTAGAAAATTTTAATGTTTTTAAAGATGACCCAGATTTTCTTGGCGGCAAGGTGGGAGAAACAAAAGAAGCCAGGCAAACTATTCTTTCTATTTTTGAGTTAAAAATTGGCCTAGAGATAAGGCCGGTGGTGATAATCGCGCTTGGGTCGGAGGATAGGGCGGGAGACGCCGCGAATATTTTGAATTATGTTAGGAGCAACTATTAGCCATTGGGACGAGGTGATAGGTTTTAGTTTTTAGGTGTTGGGGGTTAGAAAAGAATTACGAAGTAGATTATTTTTTAAAATGACATACGAACTTAAGTTAGAACAATTTTCGGGACCGATTGGGAAACTCCTCGAACTTATCGAGGAGAAAAAAATGGCAATCAATGAAATCAGCATGGCGGCAGTGACCGAGGATTTTTTGAAGTATATTAAGAGTTTGGAGAAAATCGAGGTGTCGGCTTTAGCTGATTTTATCGTGGTCGCCAGCCGATTGGTGCTTATAAAATCAAAATCGCTTTTGCCGAGTTTGGAGATTTCAGAGGAAGAAGAGGAGGGGATTAAAGATTTAGAGTATCGTCTTCAAATTTATCGAGAACTTAAGCCCTTGGCTAAAAATTTATTGGGACTATGGAAGGCGGAAAATTGGCAGCTTAGTCGACCCTATCTTTTAGAGCTTAGTTTGGGTGCAAATTTGGGAGGAGCGGCTTCGGTCGGAATTTTTTATCCAGGAGATAAGCTTAATCTTCAGGCGATAGCCGGGGCTTTAGGCCGGATTATTCAGAGTTTTGACACCTTAAAATTAGAGGAGAAAGTTATTAGAGAAAAAGTGGTGTCGCTTGAAGAGAAGATTCAGGAGATTGTTGCCCGTTTGCAGTCGATGAGTGAAGATAGTTTAAAGAATTTATCAAAAACCAAGGGCCGGTCTGAGGTGATTATTATTTTTTTGGCGTTGCTTCATTTAGCGAGAGAGGGTTTGATTCGGTTGGAGCAGGAAGATTTTTTTTCTGATATAATAGTGAAGAAACAAAAAGATAGGTTAGAGGTGATAGGTGATAGGTTTTAGTTTAAAATTATCAATTTACAATTATCAGAGAATTATCAAGGGATAAAGGATTTAAAGCGCAAAACGAAAAGTGTGAAACCATAACCTATAACCTATAACCTATAACTTAATCTAATAACATGATTGAAGAAAATCAAAAATTGGCGGCGCTCGAGGCCTTACTTTTTATCTATGGCGAGTCGCTTAATTTCGAGAAAATTGAGAAAGTATTGGGGTTGAAAGATGGTGAAGGAAAGGAACTTACGGCGCAGTTGGGTGAACAACTTATTAAGGATGAGCGGGGATTAAGTTTGGTTTATGATGGTGATAAAGTCCAAAT
>CAYIOP010000011.1:0-11961 GCA_964365185.1 uncultured Candidatus Saccharibacteria bacterium
TTTCTGATTTGTTTTCTGATTCAAGCAGTTTCGCGGCTTGATTTAAGGATAAAACAAACTCACGAGCCGGTTCGAGCCACGACAAACCCTTCTGTTCAAAATCTACAATTTTCTCCCGCAAACCAACCTTTTACTTAACCAGTTTTTCCTTGCGAGAGGCGTATTCCTCGGCAGTAATAGTTTCGTCCAAATAGACATCAAGCAATTTTTCCAACCCCTGCTCAATCTGCAAAAATTCTGCTTTGAGATTTTGAACAGTAGTTTTGGCTTGTTCTCTTGCCTGCGATTCTTCTTTCTCAAGTTCTGCCAAAACTAATTCCGTGTCGTGGCTCGACAAAGAAACTTTTTGGAGAAAAGTTTTGATTTGCTCGTATAATTCTTCTTGCCGCAAAAAGTGTTTTTCTAGGCACGGCCCTTTCTTTTTTGTACAACGATAATATACATATTCTTTGCCGCTTGGCTTAATTTTCTTTTCTGCTGTAATTGCCGCAGAGCATAGACATTTCATTAAACCGAGAAACGGGAAATTGTGTGTTTTCATTTTTTGCGGTTTGCCTTTTTCTCTCATAATTTCTTGAACCTTATCAAAAAGTTTCTTTGAAACAAGCGGCTTGTGAGTTGCCTCGTGAATTTCGCCTTTGTATTTCATAAGACCAACGTAAAAAACATTTTGAAGTATTTTGTGGACTTGGGATATAGAAATATCGCGCTCCAAATTGCTTTTGAAATTTATTCGCTTGCACCACTCGGCTAATTCTCGGAGATTGTAATTTCTGGTGGCGTAGAGTTCAAAAATCTTTTTAACAACAGAGGCTTTTTCTGTATCAACATCAATCCCTCTTGTTTTAGGATTATTGAGATAGCCGAGTGGTGCCCATACCGGCCATACTCCATTTCTGATTTTTTGTCTCATTCCACGAGTTACATTTTCTCGCAAAGAATCCACATAGTATTTACTTTGCCCGAAAGCAATTTGGAGCATGAATAATCCCTGTGGTGTTGGCTCAAACCAGAAAGTCGGAAATTTCAATGCTTTAATCAAGCCGCGATCTATCATGTGGATTATATGCCCGCCATCAACGCTATTTCTCGCTAATCTATCTGGATTCCAACTCAAAATTCCTTCGGCCCTGCCCTTTTCAATCAGCGACAACATTTCGGCAAATTTAATTCGCCCAGGTTCTTTGGCAGTTTTTGCTTCCTGAAAGGAAGCGACAATCTCAAGTTTTTCTTTGGCGGCAAACTGGCGCAACTCAAAGAGTTGCGCTTCAATCGAGAGAATCTGACGATCTTCGTCTTCGGTAGATTTTCTTGCGTAAAGTATGTACCTCATATTCGTAAAAAATTTTCTTTTCCCAAGAGCAGAATCGCCAACTGATTTTTTCGCCCAAAATTCAATACGAATTGGCCGCCGAGCGAAGCGAGGCGGCTTCCAATTCCTTGTCTTTTTCTAAAAAGTGGGCTATTCTTGAAATAGTTCGGACGGTTTTCGCCCCGCCAGGGCGGGGCGAGGAAAGCCCCCCGCGAAAATCCGAAATCGCGGCTCCGCCGCGCCGATAAAAACTGCCAAAGAACCTGTAAAAATATCGGCTCGAACTGCATTTTAATTTTAGGAAAAGAAAATTTTTTAATCATGATGAATCGCAAGAAATTATTTCGAATAGTTGCAATTTTAGCTATTCTTGGATCGCTTAGTTTTTCTGGTTATGTTTGGTACAAAGCGGTCTGGTGGGACAATATAGTTGAATCTGGTGATGGGTGGTATCAGTACCCAGAAATCTCGCGACTGGAAGTGATGTTACGCTATCATATAGCTTTCGAAAAAATTATTCTTCTTAACGGTCTTGTTTTCACCTTGGTCTTCCTCTTACCTAGAGTAGGAAAATATGATTCATGAAGGGTTTAAAAAAGTTTACTAAAGAAAATAAGAAACACATAAGGATCGCTCTGATTATATGGGCTGTGATCGCTTTTTTTGTTGTTCTACTTACCGGTATTCATAATATTATTTGGGCGTTATTGTTGGGGTTAGTTTATGTTGGGTATTATGTTCTGAATGTGTTAGGTCTTAACCCAGTAATAAATGGTTTGAAATTTTTTTGGCATGGTGGTGATTTAGGAAACGACAGTGACAATAAAAAGGATGACGACCATTAATGTTTCAAGTACAAACATGGGTGCTCTTGTGGAAAATTTTTTAACAATTTTATCAGGATTTTTAGTGCCCGTAATCGCGGGCATCACAACCTACATTGCCTACAGGCAATACAAAATCGATAAAGATAAATTTAGGTGGGATTTATATGACAGAAGAATGGAAACCTTTCAGTCTTTAATGAGGTTAATTGAATATGTTATGAGAGAAGCAAGGATTAATAACGAAGAATTGAATAAATTTGCCGTAGCGATAGATAAAGGATCTTTTCTTTTCGATTCAAAAATCAATGATCACTTATCTGAAGTTCGCAATAAATGCTTTTCGTTAAGAAAGTGTGGAAGAAAACTTGAAGATAAGAGATTGGGAATAGGGATTGAAAGGAATAAATTAGCTGAAGAAGAAGAGAAAATTTTACTTTGGTTTTGTGGGGAGTATAAAGAATCAAAAAGATTGTTCGAAAGATATTTTAAAATTGAAAAATAATTGCTAAAAATAGAAAAATTCTCCGCCAAAGAAAAACTTGAAATTGTCATCGGCGCGGCGGAGCCGCGATTTCGGATTTTCGCGGGGGGCTTTCCTCGCCCCGCCCTGGCGGGGCGAAAACCGTCCGAACTATTTCAAGAATAGCCCACAAAATAAAATATTTATATCTGTATACTATCTCTATGTCCCAAAACAAACTTATTTTAAAAGGTTTCCTAAACGCCTTCGGAGTTTTCATCTATGTTTTAGCTGTGTCGTTATTCCTTTCTAATATTGAAAACATTTTTGATAGTAATAAACCTGATAATTTCTTAGCGCCGCTTTTTATGATTTTATTTTTTGTAATTTCCGCCTCTATTACTGGTTTTTTGGTTTTAGGCAAACCCATCCTTCTCTATTTAGATAATCATAAAAAAGACGGCTTCACTTTACTTTTCGCCACCCTCGCTTGGCTAATCCTTTTCGCCATCATCGTTATATTTGTAATTTTACTTAAATAGCTCCAAGGATTTCTTATCCATGGCCAAATTATATAATTTTACGGTTATTCACAGGGGGTATTGCATTTTCTTTGCTCAGGGTATATTCTTCTAAGTGGAAATCGCCCGCGCCTCCGCAAGGAGTGTGCGGGTTTTAGTTTTGGGATATAATTCTCTAATGGATCGTGTTTCTATACATATTGATGGTGCTAATTTCTATCTTCTTGCACTAAAACCCCTAGGCATTCAAGATGCCAATTTTGATTATGAAAATTTCGTCTTGATGCTCGCAAACGGAAGAAATATAATCCCGCATGGAAAACGCTTCTATGTCGGTACCGTTCCAGAAAGAGAGGGAGATCTTAAATCAAAGGCAGCGGTGTCTAGACAAACATCACTTTTCACTAGATTCCGTGATGGACAGTGGGAAGTAAAAACAAGTATACATAAGAAAAAAATCGAAACGATTTCAGTTGACGACAAGGTAGAGGATTGGAAAATTCTTTTACAGAAAGGGATAAATAGTTTTACATTTGAGAAATATAGGGAAAAGGGTATTGATGTTAAATTAGCTACCGATTTAATTGTTGGTGCCGTGGACGATCAGTACGACGTTGCTCTTATTGTAAGCTCCGATACCGACTTAATTCCAGCAATTGACTGGGTTCGAAATCGTGGGAAAAAAGTTGAATATGTTGGTTTTTCTATCCCACATCCAACAAATCCCAAAAAAGATATAAAACCTACCATAGCAATGGTTGACAGAACTGATGCCCCTTCAAGGATTTTCATAGCAAGCGACATAAAAAGTTTAGTAATGGGTTCGCGACCACTGCTCTAGTTTTTTATATTTGGACGATCCCCAGCAAGGGCGATTTTTAGTTAATAATGTCGCGATGGGATAGTTTTACTTTTCCACAGCCCATCATTGACACCCCCTTGAGTTCACCCTAATCTTACTTAGCAATCCCAGTTATTTAAAAATCGTGCACCTGAAATAAATAATCTCGTCGGTTGGGGAAGTGGGTTACCCGTCCTCCGCATAAAGCTTCGGAGGGCGAGAATTCCTACACAGTGCCGCTACGGTGTTTCCATCTCGTCATTTTGGCGGATGAGATAAGTCCGATGGCCAACCGTGCACACAATCAGTAAAATCCCGGTACTTATTTTTAAGTCCCGGGACCCTCGAGCAAGGGAAAAATGGAAAATTATCAATTTTTCCGCCAGAGGCGAATCCTCCTCTGGAGGACAAAATCCAATTTTCAAAACCCCTTAGCTCGAAGCCGGGGATTTTTTATTTTTAAGCGTTCCAGGATCGCGATTATAAAAAAGTCGAAAAAAACAAAAAAAATATGAACAAAAAATTATCCATAGTTTCTTTATTAGTTTTTACCTCAATCGTGTCATTTGGTTTTTTCTCGTTTGCCTCTGGCGATGTAAGCGGGGCTGTCGCTTATCTTAAAACCAAAGACCCGAATCCTTGGATTACGATGGCGCTCGTTGCCTCTGGTGAGTCCCCAAATGTTGATTACTTAAAAACCGTCTCCGGCAACAAAGCTGCTGATTTCGAAGCGCCAATTTTAGCCCTGTCAGCTGCGGGTAAAAACCCCCGTACTTTTGGAAGTGAAAATTTAGTTTCTAAACTCAAATCTTTTTATATTGATAACCAAATCGGCGATCCGGCCTTAGTGAACGACGACATTTTTGGTCTTTTAGCGCTCGTTGCCTCTGGCGAGCCGCTTAGTGATCCGGTTATCGAAGGCGCTAAAGATTTTATTTTGAATCACCAGAATTCTGACGGCAGTTGGTCTTATGGTCTTGGCGCAAATGGCGACACCAACATGACCTCTATGGCTATCATGGCATTATCTGATGTTGGCATTGCTAAAACCAATCCAGAAATCACTAAAGCTCTTGATTATTTAAGAAGCGCGCAAAACAGCGATGGCGGCTTTCCTTATGACCCTAAAAGTGAGTGGAACACCGACTCTGATTCTTCTTCTGATACTTGGGTTATCTCGGCTTTAAATAAACTCGGCGAAAATCCCGGTGATTGGAAAAAAGACGGCCAAAGTCCAGTTGACCACTTAAATTCCCTAGCCGATGCTTCCGGATTTTATAAATTTCAAGCCAACTCTTCGGAAGATTCTTTTTCTCCGGTCACTACTTCTTACGCGGTGATTGCCTTAACTGGAAAATTTTATCCAGTGGCAAAATTCACTCCGCCGGCCTCTCCTAGCGTTTCTTATAGAATTGAAGGCAAAAATAAAAATGTCTGCAGCGGCGAAACCAATGCCCCGAATGCCCTTGAGCTTATTAAAATTGTCGCGACCGATTGCGGTTTCACTTATCACATTAAAGAAATGTCTTTTGGGCCGTATCTTGAAAGCATTAATTCGGATGTTGCCGAAGGTTTAACGGGTTGGCTCTATAATGTTAATTTTCTATCTCCCACTGTTGGCGCCGCGGATTATAATCTTAGCTCTGGCGATTATGTTCTTTGGTATTATGGCGAGTATGATTGGCTACCCACTCGCCTGATTTTAAGTCAGTCCGAAATTGCATCCGGCGGCAGCAGCGAAGCTACGGTGAAACACTTTAGCTCTGGCGCTTGGTTGCCGCTTGAAGGCGCGACTGTCTATTTTGGTCTGCATTCATTCACTACTAATTCTTCCGGCCAAGTTTCAGCCACGCTTCAAGACGGCGCTTATCAAGTTTTTGCCGAAAAAAATGATTATATAAGAAGCGAAGTTGAGAAATTAATCGTGGGCGAGAAAACTCAAACTACTTTAACTTTAAGCGCCAACATTATGGGCGGGCCTGGCGGTAGCGACAATCCAGGAGGGGAGACAGTGGGTTTTACCATCACGACCGCTGATGGCGACTCCAACTTGGGCTTTGGCGATATCGCCCCAGGCGCTTCAAAGTCAGAGAACCTTACTTTAAAAAACCAAGGCCAGAAAAAACTTTATCTTGAGGGCAGTGTTAAAGGTGATGAGGCCTTTACCCGTTATCTAGATATTGACTCCAAGGACTGGGAGGATTTTAATATGGAACTTGAGTCCGGAAAGAATTCAGCGGTCAGCGTGGAGCTTAAAATCCCTGTGAGTTTTTCCGCCTCTGGTCAAAAAAACGGCCAACTTATCTTCTGGGCTATTCCCATCAATGATTAAAAATCCCCTTACAATTTTCCGAAAATACTCTCTGCTTCTACTTTCTACTTTCTATTTTCTATTTTCTATTTCTTCGGTATTCGCCCTCGGCCTTCAAGTTAAGCCCTCGGAATTCAATCTTTCTGGTTCCAAAGGAGAAAAAATTTTAACTCATCTCTCGGTTGCTAACCCTTCTTCCGAGGTCTCGGTTTTTGAAGTTTATCCTGACAGTTTTGAGTTCCAAATTAAAACCTCTCCTTCTAGTTTTATTCTTGAATCCGGCGAATCGCGCGAAGTTGCCGTAATTTTAACTTTTAATGAGATCGGGCAATTTAAAACCAATCTTTCGATCATTTCCCGTCCACTCTCTAAAATTTCGCTTAGCGCCGCCGGCGGCTTAAAAATCCCCATCACCCTAAACATCCAAGAAAAAAACACTAATTTAGCGGCCAGCGTTTTTATTTGGTTCGGCGCCCATCAAAATTCTTTAGTTGGTTTCGCGGCCTTTATTGCGATTTTGGTTTTTGGCATTTTTATTCTCCAAAAATTTTTACGTAAAGAGAAAAACTAATGCGAGCAAAAGTTTTAATTTCTATTTTAGCCGGCAGTTTTATCCTACTTTCGGCTTTTGCGGTTTTAAATTGGCCGGCCGATGCCACTAATTTATCTTTTCCGCCCGCGAGCGTTTCTGCTCCAAAAAATTCCGGTGAGTTGGTTAATTTTTATTTTGATTTTGGCAATGGCAAAATTATTTCCGCGCCGGTTGTTTTTAAAAATGGAGAAAAATTAGAGGACGCTCTCTTAAGAACCAATCTTAAAATCAAAACCGAAAAATACCCACTTTTGGGAGCCATGATTACAAGCGTGAACGGCTATAAAAACGGCAAAGATAAAAAATACTGGCAATACTTTATTAATGGCCGTTATGCCGAAGAGGGGATTTCTTCTTATGCTCTAAAGCCCGGCGACAAAATCGAGTGGAAGTTTATTGAATAAAAAAGAAAACATTTTTCTTCGCTGCCTTATAATTCGGTCATTTTTGATTTACTATATAGGTTAGGATGAATCTGGATAAGTATTTCGGAAAATTTAGGAAAGGCGTAGTTGGTTCTAATCAAGTTTTTAAAACCCCTTACGGCCGAAAAAAAATTATTTACGCCGACTGGACTGCCAGTGGCCGGCTTTACGAACCTCTTGAAAAGAAAATTTCAGCTGAATTCGGGCCCTTGGTGGGCAACACTCATACCGAATCCACCGTCACCGGCACCACCATGACCTCGGCTTATCACGCGGCGCGCGAGATTATTAAAAAGCATTTCGGCGCCAATCAAAAAGATATTTTAATCGCTACCGGTTCTGGCATGACTGGTGCAGTCAATAAACTGCAGCGTATTTTAGGGTTTCGTCTTCCGGAAAAACTAAGTCCCGCTTTCAAAATCAGCGAAGAATCTCGACCAGTGGTTTTTATCACTCATATGGAGCATCACTCCAACCAAACCTCTTGGCTCGAAACCATTGCGGATGTGGTTTTAATTCACCCCGACTCCAAAGGCCTGGTTGATTTACACCACCTCGAAAATCTGCTTAAAACCTACGCTCATCGAAAAATAAAAATTGCGGCCATCACCGCTTGCTCGAATGTAACCGGCATCAAAACACCCTATCACCAAATCGCCAAAATTATGCATGGCTCGCATGGCTTATGTTTTGTCGATTGCGCCGCTTCTGCTCCTTACTTCAAAATTAATATGCACCCCAAAGACGAAGCGGAAAAACTTGATGCCATCTATTTCTCCCCCCATAAATTCTTGGGTGGCCCCGGAAGTACTGGTATCCTAATTTTCAACCCCGCTCTCTACAATCTTCACGTGCCTGACCACCCCGGCGGCGGCACAGTTGCTTGGACTAATCCCTGGGCTGGCCGGCGCTATCACGCCGACATCGAGGCCCGCGAAGACGGCGGCACTCCGCCCTTTCTTCAAACTATTAGAGCCGCTCTCGCTATTCGACTCAAAGAAGAAATGGGCCTAAAAAAAATCGAAGCCCGGGAAAAAGAAATTGTTCAATTAGTTTTCAAGGAACTCGAAAAAATTTCCAACCTTCATATTTTGGCTGGTAAAATCAAAAATCGATTGGCGGTTTTCTCTTTTATAATCGATGGCTTGCACTATAATTTAGCCACCAAAATTTTAAATGACCGCTATGGCATTCAAACTCGGGGCGGTTGCGCTTGCGCCGGCACTTACGGTCACTATTTATTTAATATCGACGAAAAGTTTTCTAAAAAAATAACCGACAAGATTGATGAAGGCGATCTCTCTACTAAGCCGGGCTTTATTCGTTTTTCTATTCATCCGGTTATGGCCAGTCGTGAAATTTTATTTATCACTCACGCCATCAAAGAGTTAGCTTCTAATTTTAAAAAATGGCAATCCGATTATCGTTATAATTCAAAAACCAACGAATTCCGCCACAAAAACTTTAAAGACCAGAAAAACGTTCAAGTTAAAAAAATGTTTGAATTTTAAAATCTTTGAGAGTTTCTTTGTTGATAAAAACTATTTTTCATACCCCGGAGGAAATAAATATTTTTTCGTCAGTTTATAGATAACTTTTTTATTATTACCTTACTTTTTCGCAGTCTCACTGAAATAATATTAGTTAAAAAATATTTAGGATTTTCTCGCCTCGTAGGAAATTGCCGGAAAAGCGTTTTTGTAAATATGAAAATATGTTTTCATTAAAAACTAAGTTTTATAAAATATTTTTAATTATTGTATTTTTACGGCAAACGCTTTATTTCCTACGGGGCTCGCCATTTCCTACGGGGCATATGCTATAATAAAATTAAAAACATGAACGAAACACAAAATTTACCCAATCAATCAATTTCAAACACTCCGCCCCAACCAGGATCAAATGAGGGGTGGTCTTGGGGAGCATTTATGTTTGACCCAGTTTTTCTAATTGCTATCAAAAAATACAAAATGCTCTGGTGGTATCTTTTAATGTTTGTGCCTTTTGTTAATTTAATTTTTTTTATCGCCTTCAAAATTTATTTAGGCATTAAAGGAAAAGCGATTGCTAGCACTGGCGTTTATTTAAATGAAGGCGAAAGGGGGGGATTTATGAAGGGCCTGGATCATGCCGGAAAGATTTCGTTTTTCGCCTGGTTGATTATCACCGCGCTGATGATGATTTTTTGGTCTATGATCGCTTCGTTGTTTTTAGGCGGTTTTGTCGGCCAATTTCTTAAATTTTTACCAGCCGCTGAGAATAACAGCAATCAGAATACCCAAACCTTATCTCCTGAAGATTTAAATAATATGCCTGGTTTCGAAGAAATGTTTCCAGACGGCAACTAGAAAGCATTTTATCCTTGAGCGAGCCTTTGCCTTAAGAGAAGTTATTCCTTATCCTTCCTTATGAACGAGTCTTTTCTTTTGGGAAGCTTTCGGAGTTTCGCCGATACTTTGGTATAAAGGTTAAATCCGTCGGGATGAGAAGCAGTGGGCGCTCACAGCTCTAGGTGAGTGAACCGCGATTCCCGAAAGAAAAAGAGGAGTGAAAGTTTTCCACAGGTATTTCACAGCATTCTGATAAAATTAAAGGGTAAGTAAATACAAGCTAATTTTAATAGCTGGTAATTTCAGGCCAGCTTAGCCAAAGGTCGGTTAGTTCAAGAAACATAAAATAATAAAAAAATGTATACAACTGGTGTTGAATCTTGGTCAGCGGTTATTACCCAATCTCTCCAGAATTTATGGCTCGGTTTTACCGATTTTCTGCCTAATCTTATCGGCGCTTTAATTATTATTATTGTTGGTTTGATAGTTTCTTCGGCTTTAGGCACCTTAGTTCAAAAAATCTTTGATGGCTTAAAACTTAACAAATTCTTAAATACTATCGGACTGACGACTTATTTTGAAAAAGCCGGTCTTAAATTAAACGGATCTGCCTTTTTGGGTAGGCTGACTTATTGGTTTTTAGTTATCGCTTTTCTTTTAGCGGCTTCCGACACTCTCGGATTATATGCTTTCTCTGGTTTTCTAAGCCAGGTTTTAGCATATGTTCCTAATGTTATTGTGGCTGTTTTGGTGATGTTGGCCGCGGTTGTTGTGGCGAATTTCTTAAGGCAACTAATTAAGGCCTCTGTTAAAGGAGCTGGTTTTAATTCCTCGAACTTCTTAGGTTCGCTTACCTGGTGGGCCGTGGTCATCTTTGGATTTTTTGCCGCGTTGCATCAGTTAAATATTGCTCGAGAAGTTATTGACACCTTAATCACCGGCTTTATCGCCATGCTCGCTATTGCTGGCGGTCTCGCCTTTGGTTTGGGCGGCAAGGAATATGCCTCTCACTTAATTGGCAAGCTTCGAGAGAATACCGAAAATAGAGGTTAAGTTTTGTGCTGTAATTTTAGAAATTAAAAACCGCCTGATTGGTTTTGCCCTGATACTAAATCGAGCATCCGTATAGTTCTTAATCTTCATATGTGAGGTATGAAAGATTAAATAAAAATTATATGTGCTCGATCTGGTATCAGGGTAAGCGTTAGGTGGTTTTTTTATTGTTTTTATGAAATAAAAAAATTCCCCGTTCAATTGAACAAGGAAAAAAGGCAGAGGTCCGATTTGAACAGACGATCTTCAGCGCCACAAGCTGACGCTCTAACCACTGAGCTACTCTGCCTTGATTATTAATTAAAATCCCCACCGGCTGGATTTGTCTGCCGAAGGCGCCTACCCGACTTTGACTTCGTCAAACTCGAAGTCAGGCGGGGATCCGCCTCTGGCGGAAACCTACTTGAACCAACTCGCCTACGGTGCCAAATACTGAAAAAGAGTATATTTGAAACTAAAAATAATTCAAGTCATAAGGGTGAAATATCTAAGAAATAATTAATTCAAATAAACCCCCGTACTCATACATGAGCAGGGGTAAACCTGGGGACAAATACACTCTTCCTGTCTTGATCCCCCTGTACTAATTACCATTAGTCAGGGGTTGACAACTTATCTATAGACTCTATAATAAACAGCGTAATGATGACTTCAAAAAACCTTAGAAAGAGTAGCGGTTAAGGCGCCTTTTCTTGCGTTTTATAGACCGCTCGCTCAAGCGGTTTTTTGTTAGTTTTGCTTTATGAGGAAAAACCGAGTTTAGCAAAACAATAACCCCTCACCATCTGGGGTGGAAACGGTAATTTTAGTATCAACAAAGCCGTGAGGCGATTTACTAGAAAAAAATTTAATTAAGTAAATCGTCACTCCAAATGGTGTGGGGTATAAGTCAATGACCGGATGATTGAAATTTGAAAATTCACCCTCCTAAGTTTTCTTGCCCTCTTAAATTTCTTTTTGAGAAATTTTGGCGGGTGAAAAATTTTGGCGGGTCAATATTGGATCTCCACATCAGGTACGCATTCCTGATAGGTGGAGAATAAAGTCAGCATTGGGATGGTTGGTAGACCCCGTTACACTTCTGAAAAAAATATTTTGTGATTCTGAAATATTTATTACAAAAAGATATTCTTCAGAAATTTTTCTGGAATTCAGAAGTGTAACGGGGTATAAGGGCGAATGGTGGATGCCTAGACACTAAAAGGCGAAGAAGGACGTGGCGTAGCAACGATATGCCTCGGGGAGGTGCGTAGCAACCTTTGATCCGGGGATTTCCGAATGGGGAAACC
>CAYIOP010000012.1:0-7820 GCA_964365185.1 uncultured Candidatus Saccharibacteria bacterium
TTGCTGTATTCTTAAAATAGTTCGAACGCATTTCGCCGCCTTCGGCGGCGACGGCCAGCCCCCCAAAATTTGAGCGGCTTCGCCGCAATATTAAAAACTGCTAAAGAACCTGATAAAAATATCGGCTCGAACCACATTTTGTAAAAGAAAATTTTTTCATATCATTTTGTTGCAGTCCCACCAAAGGCGGACTGTTTTTTGTTAGTTTAATAATTTCTAACCCAGCGAGATTGACATAAACAAGCAATTATGCTAAGATAAAGCGTTATCTTATACAAGATAATGTTTTCGTTAAACTACGAATAGCCCATTGAAAACTGAATAAAAAGGAGGGAAAGACGATGGAAGGAAAGAAGACACTCGGTGTTTTTTCTGCACTTGGCACTTTCGGGTTGCTAGCGCTGATCTCATGGAAAGCAGATGTTTTCAGAATGGTCATTAGCGAGCTAACCTTGTTCATCTCCGGAGGGTTTCGTGAAGTTGCTAGCAACCACACAACCTTCTTGATGATGTTCCCGGTCATTCTCGCGGTGGTAGTTCTCGAACTTCCCTGCACTGTCGGCGCAGCTGTTCTTCAAGCGAAGATACTCGGCAAGAGCGGCAAGCATGCACTCTCCGATATATTCAAGGAGTTGGGAGAAGGAAACCATTTTTTTACCTTCTTCATCATCGTCCTCCTTGAAGAACTGTTCGCGCGCTGGTTCTTTCTCGGGTTACTCACGAAGATTCCGTTCTTGTCTGGCACGGTCACGTTCTACACGCTGTTCCTGATCGGAAACGGTATCTGGGCATTGATTCACTTGAGCAACTTCAAAGAAGAAAAAGACCGCAAGTTGCTCCGCGTGTTGCCACAGTTCGTCGCAGGCGCTTTCTTCACGTATGTTTTTGTGAAGTATGGTTTGCTCGCGGCGATCCTGGCGCACTTCGCATCAAACACCATAATATTTGCGGCGCACAAAGTTCAGCGTATCAACGTGATTGACGGCCTCATCGTCGGCTATGCCGTTCTGTGCGCCGCCATAAGTTACGCGCTGATGGAGAAACCGCTCGCTGATGTCCTGCCGTGGTTTGCCGATAATCCAGTGTTCCGTCTGCAGGGGTGGGAATTCTGGGACTACGTTAAAGTCTCGGTGTTCCTGTCGGCTAGCTTCGTCATCGTTTTCGGTCTCTTGTTGTATGACCGAGGCGAAGCAGGAAAAAAGAAGACAGATAAAGACATCGGGCTAATCGGCTACATCATCGGCATACCAATCGTCATCGGTTTGCTCTATGGCATCTACGCTTTACTGGGATTGTTCATCACGAATGTACCCTATCGGGTGCTCGTGCTGGCTATTCTCTTTACCTTTCTCCAGAAAGGTGCGAGCGGAAGTGCTATGGCGCGGACATTTTGGAGTGGCTTGCCTGATACCTACGTCACGATGTGCATCTTGCAGGCGCTTGGCTTCTGGCCAGCACTTGGATGGGTAGCGGTGGAAACTGCAATCCATGCGCCGAGAATTATCCTGAACAAACTCGACGACTAAATTCACAGGGCTTTGTAGTGAAAACTACTTAGCCCTTTTTATTTTTCGAAAAGAATTTGCCGCCAAAGCAGTAAATTTTTCAAGCTCATTTTTCTTGAAAAATTTACTGTAATGAGTTATGATTAACTCATAGAAAAACTTGAAATTGTCAAAGTTCGCGGCGAAGCCGCTCAAATTTTGGGGGGCTTGCCGTCGCCGCCGAAGGCGGCGAAATGCGTTCGAACTATTTTAAGAATACAGCAACAAAAAATCCCTCCGTGTTGCGGGGGGGTTTTTTGTTGCAATTTTTCCGTTGCAAAATTTGTTAAAAAAATTTTATTCCAAAATGATTACGTCGGCTTTTTGGACGCCAAAGTTTTTCGCCAAGTGTCTTTCGGGAAACCAGATATCAATTTTATCATTGTGCTTCTTGGCCATCCGGTCTTCAACGGTAAAAACTTTGTCGCCAAAAACTGAAGGAATTTTTACCTTGGTGCCGAAAGCCAAAAAGTTCGCTGCTATGACACCATCGCGCGTTCGCGTGTTGGAAGCCGTAATAAACGGCGTGTCATCGGTCTGGTCAACCGTTGAAGAATAGGCCGTTAAAACAACGCTCATCATTTTAGGCGCTAGCGTTTGGTTTATGCCCATAATTGAGTCCCTGCCAATAATCAAGGGCAAATCACCTATGTTTTCCATCCTATTCTCCATAAAAGCATCTATATCTTCAAAGCTCCAAGCGGCATCCGCCTCTGTTACCTGCGCGTTAAGCGCTAAAACCATTATAATTAAGGCAATTATGGCTTTATTAAGCCAATAAGTGCTATATTTTAGTATTGTACGCATTTTTTAGACAAACAAAAAATCCCCGCCTTAGCAGAGATCTCTAGTTTGTACTACTATACTACTCTAACCGGGTGAATTTGTCAAGAACCGACAATGACCCGGAAAATCAGCCTCATAAGACTTGGCAGTATAAAAAAAGCGGTCAAAAGCGCCAGAATTATTCCTGAAGCGCCTAAATTCATAAGGCGGGCGCCTAATTTTGGAAATAAATCATAAAGTACCTTGGATCCGTCAAGCGGCGGAAAAGGAATCATGTTAAACAAGGCCAATGCGATATTAATAATCACAATTATTGTTATGAGCGATAAAAAAATCTGAGGAATAGCACTATTTGTTAAAATAAACTGAGAGAAAAATCTTAAAAACAACCCAAACACCAAAGCGATAAATAAATTACTAAGCGGGCCAGCCAGCGCCACTTTTAGCGAACCGTATTTTTTATCTCTTAAATTACTCGGATTATATGGAACCGGCTTGGCATAACCAATAAAAATTCCACTCGTAAGCAACAAAAAAACAGGCAGAATAACTGTACCAAATAAATCCATGTGAACCAGTGGATTGAGAGTTAATCTTCCCGCGTCTTTAGCCGTTGAGTCGCCCAGATAATATGCAGTGGCGCCATGCGCGCATTCATGAACCACCGCGGAAATTACGATAATGATATATAAAAATAAAACTTGATTTAACATGCTAATTTGTGTTAGAAGTATAAAATCATGTCCAACAAATGCGCCATTTGCGGCAAGGGTTCAATGCTCTTAACGCCACGCAATAAACTTCGCGGTAAGTATAACCCGGCGGAAAAGAAAAGAAAATATCCTAATCTTCAGGGGATGACTTTACCTAACGGAAAAAAAGTTAAGGCCTGCGCCAAATGTATCAAGGCTTTATCTAAATCTAAAAAATCGAGATAATCGATTTTTGGGAATAATATCTTTGGGGTAAATCTCAATTAACCTTAAACTGTAATTCTTACAATACTGCCTTTTTATTCCTATTATTTTATCATAAGTTTTTTGAGCACCAGCCAATCCAAAAAATTCTACTATTATATCTGGCTGAATTATAAAATCTGCCGTCATTTTAGTATTGCCATATCTAAAATTCTTTTCATGAATAATATTGTGACTATAAAACCAATCATCAATAATTTTTTCAGCGAAAGAATCACAAACGTGCCCGTCATTGGATTTAAACTTATAGGAAAATATAACAGGATTTGGCTTGAATCCCGCTAATCTAATGGCTGTGTTCCAACCGCCAAATCTTTTTTTATATTCCCTATAAGTACTATTAAATTCCCTTTTAAGAGGGATTCTTTTATGTCGTCTATAAAAATCAATTATTCTCTGGAGCAACTCGCCATTTGTTGGAGTCGGCTTCCAAAACTTAGCAAAATTTCCACGAGCCAACGCCCGTCTTTTATCTATGTCGAAATGTAAAGAAACTCTATTTCTTCGCAGTTCAATGGCTTTCTTTTGGCCACTAGTCAAAGCGATGCCATTGGTCCACAAATAAGCGGTGCCAATGGCGATTTTTAATTCCCTAGCAATTTCTCTGTGAGTTCTGCCTTGTTTTCTTAATGATTTTGCCTTATTTATAGTTTCTATCGCGTACCGCTTTCCATTGTTCATATAGCCTAATTATACTACAATCTAATCGCTAACGGGATGTCGTATAATGGTAGTACACAAGGCTGGGGGTCTTGCAGTCCGGGTCCGATTCCCGGCATCCCGACCATCTTTACTATTTTCGATTCTTGGCATAGCATTGAAGTAATAGAAAGGTAATAGCACTTATATTTTAATTCTACTACCACAATACTAGCATGTCAAACATAACCAAAAATCTACGAAAGATGAGAGAAACAAAAGGGCTTTCCCAAGAAAAGTTAGCAAGATTGGCCGATGTCGCTAATAACACAATTATTAAAATTGAAGCTGGTGAAAATCAGAACCCAACGCTTGATACTCTCAAGAAAATTACCAAAGCCCTTGGAGTTAGTGTTGATGAGTTAATTGGATAAAACTATGAATTGTAGAAATTGTAAAAAAGATATTAAACAGGATGATAAATTTTGTCCTAATTGTGGTGAAAAAAATTACAAGCCTGATTTTGTTTTATCGGGACAGTCACAAAAAATATCTTTTTGGATTAAAATAAAAAAACTTGGTTGGGTTTATTGGACTTTAATCGGGATAATGGTATTTTCTATTATTACAAATATTGTTTTTGATGTCCGGTGGGTTTTGTACCTGTTGATAGCGGCGGCAATTGCGTTGTTTATATATGGTTTGTATATGCGAGAGAAAGAGTTGACGCCAGAAGAAAGCGAAGCAGAATCTAAAGCTGTTTTATATCCGTTTTGGAAGAAAAAAATGGAACGCGAAGGAAAAGTTATTGATCCGAAGGAAGACGAATTTTATAAAAAGAAACATTCGGAATTTAATACTAAAAATACACTGACAATCATTTTGCCATTAGCGGTATTTGCCACTTTGCGCCAAGAACTTGGCGTTCCTCTAGCAATGCTTATTGGCTTAATAGTTGGAACTGTTATTAGATTTTTATATTCATTTTTTGAGAATAAAGGTAAATAGAAATTGTCTATATTAAAAATAGGTAATTTGAAAAATCTAAAACAAACCCATGAATTTGTAGCTTGCCAAAGATTTTTATCAATATATAACGAAACGGAGAATAGCTATATTGAAATTATACGGCTTGGAGATCCCAACAAAAAAGAACCAGATTGTATTTGTAGTAATGACTTCGCAATAGAATTAGTCGGAGTTTACGATAATTCTTATCAAGCAGAAAAAGTGTGGTCAGTACCTCGCAATAAAGACGTTAGTAAACAACCCAATTACAAACTATTTTCGCTCGATAATTTACAGAATGAGATTGGAATAAAGCTATCAAAATTAAATAGAGGTAATTATGGCGGTTTTTCTGGAAAAATTCTTTTGGCATGTAACCTACACGACCCATTATTGCAAGATAAAGAAGTTGAAAATTATGTTAAGATACATGCGCCCTTCTATCGAGATGGACATTTTGAAAAATATTTTTATCAGATTTGGATTTTGTGGAAATCTGAAAGAAATGGAGATTGGAAAATTAAAAAGTTAGAATAAAGACGGCGCGCCAGTTTCACTGGCACGAAATTCGGCGGCGGAAAGTGAGAGTGGGAGCAATCAGTCGGAGTTTCGTTCAAAAAAGGTTCGAGCTTCGTTCAGCAATTGCGAAATTACACCCACCAAAAAACTCCAGAATTCTGGAGTTTTTTGGTGGCTGGAGAAGCCATCTCTAAGATAATTTTGGCATTAAGCCAAGTGGGTGTTCGCAGTTCACGATCCACGGACCGGAACAATGTGGAACTCCCTAATAATATTGATTAGCCCAAAATCTTATAAAACAACTTTCTCCATCCATACACAGTATAACATCTGAAACGGCAAAAAAGTAATCCACAAGATAACTATTCCAAAATGCCATCCAAATTCACATCGTATAAAATTTGCTCCTGCACCAAGCGATAATTAATAATTTCCTCCGGTCGGAACCAAAGCAAGATTTCTTTTTCCGCCTCGTCCACCGAACCGGAAGCGTGAATCAAATTACGCACCGCGCGGCCATCCGCGTCTGATAACTGATATGAATCTAAAACGAAATCACCGCGAATCGTCCCAACATCAGAAGTTAAAGGCTCGGTGCCGCCGGTAATTTTTCGCGCGATTTTAACCGCATGCACCCCTTGCCAAATCATGGCTATTACCGGCCCGGAGGCTATATATTTTTTTAAATTTTCCAGAATTATCGCTGTTATTGCCAATGGATCTTCTGATGGCGGAGCTAATCCCTTTTCCTTGTAGCTTTTTATAGTTTTTTCGCCGGTAACGCGCCGCCAATTCGGATCAACTGTGTAGTGTTTTTCAATATGCTCGGAAGTTGGCACTGCCATTTTCATCCCTGCTAATTTCAAGCCGCTTCGTTCATAGCGTTTAATAATCTCCCCAATAAGAGAACGCTGAACGCCATCGGGCTTAATTAAAACTAATGTCCTTTCTTTTTTCATTAAAATAAAATTTATTTTTATTTTAATAATTGCTGAATCACCTTTTTAAAAATCGGCAACGATTGAGTTATTGTATTCCAAATTATTAAATGATCTACGTCAAAATATTCATGCACTAATCTGTTGCGCAGGCCAGCTATCTTTTCCCATTCTATGGCTGAATGTTGATCTTTGAATTCTTGCGGCAACTGAACTACGGCCTCGCCGATTATTTGCAAGCGCCGTTCCGCCGAATCTTGTTTTTCCATATTGGACAGATATTCTTCCTTATCGATATCTGCCAAATAAGCCTCTAACGCCGCAATAGACTCCAAAATATGCCACAGTAAAATGTTTGCGTCTTTGCTCATAAAATTTGTATTTGTTCTTTAAAAATTATATCGCGCAGCAGATGATGGACGGAACGATATGTTATTAAGTCCACATTCTTGCCTAATTTTGTTTCCAGCTTTTCTTCCAAATCCATCAAGTCGAACATTGTTTTGTCTTTTGGCAGTTCCACCAAGATATCAATGTCGCTTTTTTTATTGGCCTCGCCCCGCACAACCGAACCAAAAAGGGACGACTTTAAAACGCCCGCTTTTTTTAAAATCGGCAAAATTTGTTTTTTAATTGTTTTAATTTCTTCAGACATGTATTTTATTATACCATGCGCCCGTAGATTTAAAACATTGACAGGATAAATAAATGAGTTTATAATAGCAAAATAGAAAATTAAGGGAAAAATGGATGGTTTTTTGGCATAAAAACACAGACTACTATATAGATAGTGTATAAAACAGAAAATTGCGCCCCCCGGCCTAATGACCGGGGTTTTCATATTTAGCGTTCCGTGAAAATATTTGCGGTAAAACCGTCACTCAGGACTCTGATATCGCCTCTTTCTCCCGTTTCAAAAACATTTATTCCAAGAAACGCGAATCTACTTAACGCCGCCGGCGAGGGAAGATTGTAAATATTTTTTTCGGCCACCTCAATAATTCCGGCTTTCGGGGCGACCGCGCTCAAAAAATTTATAAACGATGAATATTTGGAGCCGTGATGGCCAACTTTTATAATATCGGATTTCAAGCCGTCGCCATAAGCCAGAATTTTATTTTCTATCGTCGCGGGCGCGTCACCCATAAACATCATCGAAAAATCTTTATAAATCAACTTGCCGACGATTGATGTTTCATTGGCACTATTGTCATTTGTTACGCCACTATCACTACCCGGCGCCGCGATAATATCAAATTCTAAATCTTTGCTAAAATGAATCGCCTCGCTAACCTCCGCGATTAAAACCCTGGCGCCATTATTTTTGGCAGCGCTTACAAATTGGTTGTAATTGTCTGTTTTTAGATAAACTCCATTTATAACAACCAGGCCAACGCTATATCTTTTCA
>CAYIOP010000013.1:0-2975 GCA_964365185.1 uncultured Candidatus Saccharibacteria bacterium
ATTGACGATAAAAATCCGGCAGATCAGTGCCGCCGCCAACAAAACTAATTCTTAATGGCGCCCGAGAAATAATCATAAAAAAATGATAACACAATTAAAAATTTAGGCAAGTTTCGGGATAAAAATATCAACCTAAAATTAATCTTCTTAAACGGGCTAAAAATTTGTGGGCTGGATTTCTGAAAAACGCTGGCAAAAAAGAATAACCATACTCAAGATAATTTATCAATAGAGCTAACCGATAACTAGGATAATCATTTTTATATCTCTTCATAAACCGCAAAGAAGCTTTTAAATGCGGACGAATTTTGGCAATGGAAGTATTTTGATTGGACATCAGGTAATAGGCAAAATAAAGCGGAAAATTATAAAGCTTCCCTATTTTCCCCATTTTCAACCAAAAATCCCGGTCAGCCGAATAGCGAGTCGATTCGTCATAATATCCTACTAACTCCGCAGATGATTTTCTAAAAAGAGTCGTTGTATTAGCCATCGGGTTTGAAAAGAGCATCTTCTTCCTAATTTCTTCATCTCTTTCTGGTTTAAGATAGCGGAAAAGTTCTTTGCTGTAATTATCAATGATAATCAATCCCCCGCCGCAACCTACGTAATCCTTGTTTTTTTCTAAAAACTCCAGCTGGATTTTTAATTTCTCCGAATCAGCCCAATAATCATCGTCATCCAAAATAGCCACATATTCGCCCCGAGCCAATTTAAGACCGCGATTGGAATTTACAGCAATACCTTGATTAACTTCGGATTTGGAATAAATAATTCGGGGATCCTTTTTTTGCCGATCTTTAATAACCGACTCAGTATTATCAGTTGAACCGTCATCTGCCACCACCATTTCCCAATCCTGAAATGTTTGCGCCCGAGCGCTTTCAATCGCTTTGCCAACTAAATGAGCGCGGTTATAAGTGGCTAAGAGAATAGTGATTTTGGGATTCATATGGTTGCTATGAAACAGCTAAGCGAATAAGTTCTCGCTACCGCTCACTCGCCCAGCGTGCTCGTTCGCTGGCGCTGCTCACTCGCTCCTCCGACACGCCTTTGGCGGTCGGAGACCATGCCCGCTCGCTTCGCAGAGCCGCGCTCAAACTTATTCGCTTGGCTGTTAAAAAAACAGATAGCATCATAAGGTTAGCTATGAATAATCCCTAATCGTCTCATTTTTTGATAAACTCCTTTGGTATTAATATTGAATCTCTCTTTTTTAAACCAGCTGACATAATCACGGATAGATTTTTCTGGATTAAATTTAGGAAGCCAACCAAGTTTTTTTATTTTTCTGATGTCGGAAACAGCGTGGCGAGTATCAGTGCGGCGAAAATCTCCTTGCAGTAGAATTTTCGAATCTGAATTTGTAATTTTTTTGACTAATTTTGCAAAATCAATCACCCGATAACCCCGACCGCCGCCGACATTAAAAATTTGAAAGTCGGCTTTCCTTTGTTTCAAAACAAGTAAATTAGCCCCAACAACATCTTTAATATCAACAAAATCCCGTTTTTGCTGACCGTCTTCATAAACTGTTATTGGCTCGCCATTTAAAGCCTGGACTACAAAAATTCTTAAAGCACCCGAATAAATATTATAAGGTGACTGACGAGGCCCCTGGACAATTGAATAACGCATTATAACTGTTGGAATATTATAAGTTTTTCCTAATCGTAAAGCCAAATTTTCTGAAGCAAGCTTTGATAAGCCGTAAGAATTTGTGGGTTTAACGGGCTGGTTTTCTTTGAAAGGAATAAAATTTGCCGGTTTTTTATGTTGACACAAAATTTCCCATCGTTTCTTTTTAAATTGATCGAGTGATCTAAGCTCAGGATAGAAGCTTTTGCCGCTATGGATGCATTGATATTCACCGTCGCCATAGACAAACTGAGAACTGGCTAAGATAACTTTTTTAATTGGAAATTTTTTAGAAACTATTAACTCATAAAGGAGTGCCGCACTTAAGGTATTAATGTGAAAAAACTTACTAAAATCAGGAACTTGATCCATATAAGCAGCTAAATGATAAACATAGTTAACATTTCTTAAAACCCGCAGCCAATCGTTCTTTTCTCGGACATCGCCTTTAATCAATTCATATCCCTTATTCAATACATATTTGGGCCACTTGCCGCTTCTATGAACAGGCGGTTCTAGACTGTCTAAAATTCTAATTTTATAACCTTTTTTAGCTAAGGCGTCAGCGATATGACTTCCAATAAACCCCGCGCCGCCGCTTATTAGAACCAAATTTTTCTTCATTATTCGATTGTTCTAATTCTATCTTATTACTCTAATTCTGTCTTTTTTAAAAGCCATCTGTGTTTTAGACGACGGACTATGCCCCAAAACCATCTCCAAAACCTTGCAGAAAGAACTTCGACTAAGGTTTTTATCCCGAAAGGCATAACATCGGCGAAGCGCAAAGCCGAACGTTTATCGCCAACCATTAAGTAGGCAATGGCGCATTTCAGTTTTAAACCCCGCAAAATTTTCGGGAAATTGTAAGCCCGCCACTCGGCATTAGAAAGCTTCTTGCCAAGGCGATTAAAAATTTCAAGATTTTTTTCTTTCATTTGGGGTTCACTTTTAAGCGACGACAAATTTTCCGCGCTTCGAATTCGGTAGCGGGCAAGAATTTTATCTAAATAATAAAACTTTACGCCGGCGCGGGCCCAACGAAGCCAAAGATCCCAGTCTTCGGAGCGCCGGAGCGACTCGTCAAATAAACCATACCGTTCGAGAATCTGGCGCCGGATCATCACAGTTAAGGGATTAATAAATTGTTTGTGGAGCAAAGGTTCGAAAATATCGCCGCTCGGATAGCGATAACGATGGTGAAAGTAGCGACGCGGTTCGGTATCGCTAAAGTGCAGGAGGTTTGAATAGCAAACACCAAAATCGTGGTTTAACTCCAAAATCCGAACTTGCTCCTCGATTTTTGTGGGCAAAAAAATATCATCGGCATCGAGAAA
>CAYIOP010000014.1:0-2363 GCA_964365185.1 uncultured Candidatus Saccharibacteria bacterium
TTGTTTCTTTTTCCTCTGATAAATTCCTTCCATGCTTCTAATAAATTATCAACGCTAATAATAGATTCAAAATCATGGCGCAATTGAATTTTCATAATGATATTTCTATTAACCCCCCCCCCGACTAGTTTCGTTTCTATAATCCAAAAGTTTTTGGCAGTATACAAGATTTGGGACGAATTCAGAAATCACTTTCATAAGAAATCCCGCCATACGCTCGGCGCGAAAATTGATTCTTTATTTTTAGATACTATTGAATTACTTTTTATTGCGAGTTATTTAAGCAAGCCGGAAAAAATTATCTATCTGCGAAAAGCGAGTGGCAAGTTGGACTTGCTTAAATTTTTTCTTCAAATCGCCTGGGAAATAAAATCTTTAGATAATAAAAAATATATTATTCTTTCAGAACATCTAAACGAAATAGGGCAAATGCTTGGAGGGTGGATGAGGCAAGCAGTAAAATAAAACCCCGTATTTAGCGGGGAAACAAAGAAAGTTACGGACAGCCGCAAAACGGCAGTTGTCATCCCACCTGTTATCAATCCAATTCAAGTTCAGGTTGCGCTTGGAACCGTTCCTGTTGAGATACGCGCAGTTGCGGTTGCCATTCGGATTCTGCCAGACAGAACCATCGCGCGCCATATCGCCTATTCCACCATCCTTTGAATACTCTTAGGATTGAATTTTATTCGGGGTCACTCCCCTTAATATCGCGCGCCAAGTATCTTTATTTTTTGAAAATTAATAATCAACTCTGGCATAAGGCGTGCCCGATGCCATTCTCTGAATTATTAATTTTAGAATTCGATCGCTCGAAGCCGTAACCGCGAGCTTTTATTAATCTACTATCTAAAATAATTTTATCAAAATATAAAAAAATTGAAAAGGGCGGTTAATAACCGCCCTTTTTTAAGGGAATCAAGAATCCAAAAGAGCTAAAGATTCAAGATTCCGAGTTCCTTACTTGCGGACAGCCGCAAAACGGCAGTAGACATCCCACCTGCCACCAATCGAAGACAAGTCCAGGTCGCGCCGGGAACCGAACCTGTAGAGATACGCGCAGCGGCGGTCGCCAAACGGATCCCGCCAGACAGAAGCAAGAGCAATGATCGGAAATTCTCTCTGAAGGTCGGGACACTTTTCGCCGAGAGCGAGAAGTTCCTTGAGAGTTGCAGGGCGCAACTCCTTCTTATCCAGTTCGGAGAGGACTTCGTCAGTTGTCTTGTCTTGCCCGAAATGGATGAGCTCTACGGAAACTTCCTTGGTTTCGGTCTCATCGCTCGGAAAATGGCTGGATGTAATGTCGCTGTTTGACCAGTCGTACTTTCCGGCTTTGATTCCGTCTTCCACGCTGCGGGTGTAGTTGATGGTGAGAGTGTAGAGGTTGATAGCTTTGTTTGGCATAAGCGCTTCGCGTAGAACGCGGGTAAGCGATTCACCATTTTGCGTCCACCCATGCGCCACATTAGTTTCAATGTCGCGTGGCAATGCTCGCAGAATGGCCGCCTGAAACTCCACATAATTCCCAGTTACCTGAGAGGTGGTTCCATCTTTCTTCATGGCTGTTCCTCCATTGTCTTTTATTACCAATTTTGACGGGATGGTGCCCGAGTGACTTTCCGGTATGCCACTAACCTTAGATTTTTCAAAAAACTACCTTTATTTTTACTACCTTAAGTATACCATATAGCAATGGCGTTTGTCAATAGCGGTGTGATATGCGACAAAGTATGGCTTAAATGAGCCATAGTCTATTATCCGTGCTATAGCATTTATAACAAACTCGCTAAAATTTATAAGTATCCTCTTTTCTTTTATCTATTTTTAGAATAATGATTCTTCTGCCCAACAATTGATAAACAATTCTAAGTTCTCCTTTTCGTACTCGAAAAACACCACTAAATCCTTTCAGTTTTTTAATATCCAGATTGTTAAAACGCCCCAATTGGAGCGCTTTAACAATATTTCTTACTCTTTCTTTTTCTTTGAATGTTAGTTTACTTAATGCCTTATCAATTTTATCCATAATTAAAGTCTACTAAGTAATTCTTCCGCGGGAATACCGCCTTTTTTAAGCCTGGTAAAATCGACGACCGTTTCCCATAATCCATCATCCTCATCAATGGAAGAAATTTTAAACAATGGTTTTGATCTTTTTACAACTATAAAAGACTTGCCTTTTTTAATAAGAGAGGCGTACTTCTCCATATTTTCTCTTAATTCTTTTAACCCCACAATTGCGTTTTCCATATGATTGAAGATTACCTTAAGATAAACTTTGTGTCAACTTTCATGGCTGGACGTAGCCTTTAAGGACGCCTACGCCGGAATCGTCGGGCAAATCGGTTCTCAAATCCGGTGAA